>CABUAT010000008.1 GCA_902489665.1 uncultured Collinsella sp.
TCCTGCCGTCCTGCGGAAAGATTTGGGGGCAAAGCCCCTGGCCTCCCCTACGTTCACTTCGCTGGCGGCGGCTACAGGGACCTACACTCTGTAAAAGCGCCGGGCTGATAGTTGCTTTTTATTGGTAGGGGCTCTTGCTAGGTAGGGGCACTTACTAGTGACAGGCTTCGCCTGTGCGCTTGGTTTACGCTGCGCTGGTTTCTTTGTATTCGAAGACTGGTTCTAGGAGGTCTTCGATGTTGCAGTGGAGGGCTTTTGCTATGGCTCTTACGCTTGTTACCGAAGCTTCATTGATGTTTCTCTGGCGCTGCTCGTACATTTGGATTGAGCGGAGTGACACATCCGATTCGTATGCCAGATCTTGTTGGGTTTTCTTGAGCCTCTTTCTTGCTAACGCAAGCTTGGTTTGCCTGGACGCTTTTTTCGCCATATCGCAGACGAGGCGAGCCACGCGTTCCTCCGAGGCTTCGTGCCAGGGGTAGTACAGACTGCGTAGCACATCGAATGGAACGACATGCAGCAAATCTTCGAAAGACTCTCCTAGGCGCCACTGAAGGTATGCCAATATCCAGCCTGTCCAATATTCCGGTGTCTTTTCGAATCGGTAGGTTCGATTTGGCATCGGCCTTGATTGATAGCCCGACCTTTCGGCGATAAGCACAAATAGTTCAACGCCCGACTTTCCCGACACTACCCATGCGTTGCCGCGTTCGAACTCGCGGGCTACGCCGCTCAGGCAAAAGAGTTCAGCAACTTCCGATCCTTCTGCCCCATAATCGTTAACGGCATAGTCAAAGCAGTCGCCGAGGTTGTTCATTGCATCCTCAAGGTAGTAGACGGGGTATGTCCTACTCGGCCCACGATCCGTTAACTCTTGGATCATTTAAATCAACCCTCCCTGCCATCAAATCCCTAATGTCGACACCATCAGAGTCAAATCCGTTTACAGTATCCAGGTACTTTCGTCGAGCGTTCTGTTCTCGCTCAAATCGTTTGGGATAAAACTCAGCTCCCGAGGCCTGCTTCCAATCGCGAAACTTAATCGCCGAGAACGCACGCTCACTCATAAGCGCATATTGAATGCCCAAATCCCCCAAAAACATAATGCGCTGCAATTGCCTGAGCGAAATCATGCCGTTGACAAACTGTCTTGCAAACGAGAAATAGGAATCGTCTGCACGATAGCCTCGAATAACGTCATAGGGAGAAATATCAATCAGGCAGTTATCCAGCAGATAACGAAGCCCCTCGCGTGCTACTGGCGTTGAAACATTAAACTCTCTGTTATTCGCCAGAATTGCAAGCCAGTTGAGAATCGAGAACTCACCTGATTCCAAATCCAAAATCGCAAGGCCATCTAAATCAAGCTCATATCGATTGGCAATGCCATCAGACTCGGTCCGACATGCCCACTCCATTGCCATTTCCTCATGCGGTGTGCAATAAAACCCGCGCCCATAGTCATTGAATTGCCTGCATTTATCCAACGATGGATGCTCGACAACAACCTCCGACCCGTGCCAAAGCTCCATATCGACCTCCTAAAAAATATCACCCCAGTGATAGTTTACCAATAACTATCACTGGGGTGATATGAACGGGGGCTTTTGACGGTTTAACCCTGACTAGAGGCAGGCTTCGGCGATGCGGCGCTTGAGTTCGTCGATGCCGGTGCCAGTCTGGGAGCTTGTAATGATTACGTTCTCGGCCGGGACGTTGAGCTGCTTCTTGATGGCTGCCGCCTGGCGGGCCTGTTGGGTGCGGCTGAGCTTGTCGGCTTTGGTGAGGCAGACGATAAAGTTGAACTCGTTGCCCTGCAGGTAGTCGATCATGTCATGGTCGAGTTTACTGGGGTCGTGGCGAATGTCCACCAGCGACACAACCAGGTTGAAGCTGCGCTCGGAGTCGAAGAAGTCGCCAATGAGCTCGGCCCAGCGGTCACGTTCGGCCTTGGAACGACGGGCGAAACCGTAGCCCGGCAGGTCGACGAAGTGCACATCGTCAGCCTCAAAGAAGTTGATGTTGCTCGTCTTGCCCGGCGTACTCGAAACCTTGACCAGGTTCTTGCGGCCAAAAAGCTTGTTCATAATCGACGACTTGCCCACGTTGGAGCGGCCGACAAAGCTCACCTCGGGGCAGGTGGACTCGGGAATCTGCGAAACCTTGCCATAGCTGGCGACGAACTTGGCAAGCTGGTAGTTAATGGAATCGGCCATGGACACTCCTTGGTCGTAGGTTCTTACAAATAGACGCGCTATTGCGCAGCGGCAATGCGGCGGACGATATCGAGCGTGATGTCACTTGCGACACGCGCGTACTCGAACAGATCGAACTCGCGCTCGCAAATTGCATCGTACGCCTCGTCACAATTATCGCTGATAGCGCGCAACACCAGGCAATCGACACCATTTTTGGTTGCGACATGGGCAATTGCCGCGCCCTCCATGCCGACACAATCGGCATGCGTCGCCTCGATAGCGTCATTGCGCATGGTGGCGCCCGTCACAAAGCGGTTACCCGTGGCAATCGTGCCGACCAGGAACTGCTTGGTGCCCTCGTTCGAAGCGACTGCATTTTTCGAAGCGTCAACAAACCCACGCTCAGCAAGCACGTCGGCGGCAATATCGACCAGCGCGGGCGTCGAGCCAAACTCCTCGAGCCCCGGTGCGGACTCGGCGATAAGCGCGGTATCGGTATCCAGATAGCGTAGGCGTTTGCCAATGACCACGTCGTCGATATGGAGCTTGGGGTTCAAACCGCCCGCAATGCCCGAAAACACAACAGCCTGCGGAGCATACTTGCTAATGAGGTGCTGTGTTGCAGCGGCGGCGTTCACCGTGCCCATGCCCGCCGTTGTGGCGACAACTGTCAGGCCGTCGAGCTCACCGCTCACAACGGTCAAGCCTGCCTCCCGTGCCTCGCAAACGTCGCTCAGCTCTTCCTTAATCTGCATGATCTCTTTTTCGAGCGCACCGATAATCGCGATGGTAGCCATACCATTCCCCAAACCTATACGAAATTCTCAACCAAGGTATGGTACCAGCATTTTGTTTGACCTCGCCAAACGAACACGCTAAGCCAGTGCAGCTCGCGTATCAAACAGAGCCTTTGCAATCGCAGCCGTAACCTCGCTCGAACGGTCGCTCGATGGCATCGATGTCATGACGCTCATGACATAGGTACGGCCATCGATGTCGATGAGGCCTGCATCGCATGTCGAATAGTAGCCGTCCTCGCTGATCCAACCCGCTTTGTTGCGCACCAAGACCTGATCGTCCGCAATGCCATCGCGAATAAACGAGCGCGATGTTGATGCCAAAAGGCCTGACAACCACTGTGAAGTCTCGGTATCCATGCTCAGATACTCGCTCATCTCGCGCCATAACCTCGCAGAAGTGCGCGGGCAGTAGGTCGGAAAATCACTCATCGGATTCAGTGCCGTTTCGTCATCAACACCCAGATTGGCAATCCAATCCTCATAGCCATCATGGTCAAACGCCGCGCGTAACGCGATAAACGAATCGTTGTCTGAGTTGGCGACGGCATTCTCGATAAGGTCGCGCACCGTCTGCCAGCCCATACTGCAACCACCATACGTGGCTAAAGGCCCATCGAGCGACACCCGCCCCGATTCGACCAACGTCTCGCAAATATAGAGCGCATACAGCGCTTTGTAGCTGCTCGCTCCATACACCTCGACATCGGCGTTATACGTCACGCCCCTACCGCTCGATAGGTCGTAGAACACTACACCCACGTCGCCCAGCTCCTGCGCCCGACACAGGGCATCCTGGAGCGAGGCAAGGCTCTCATCCTCCAAGGCAGGAGTCTTGTTATCCACCAACGAGAAGGTCCGAACGGTATCACCCGAAGGGATATCGTTGAAGTCCGCCTTCGAAAGTCTCGTCTTGAGATCTGCCGTCGACAGAGCTTGATCTGCCGACGCTTTGGACTTTGAAACCTTCTCGTTTTGCAGCTGTACCGTTGACGCATCTGGGCGCACCGTTCGCTCCGAGGCGTAGGTTTTAACGGTAATTCCGAGGATAATAACCGCCGACGTTAGCATCCCAATGGCGGCAATCTTCCTCACGCGGATGCGAGCGCCGGCAAGGCCACGCGAAGACGTGCCCTTCGTCTTATATCTGCTGCCATGCTGCGGCACATACTCGTCCCGCGATGCGATGTTTCGCACGTGGTCTCCTGACTGCCACCGTTTATATACGAGCAGTATGATACCGAGCAGGCATTTCTTTCCAAAGATATTCAGCGGCGTTTAAGGTGTCTTTAAAGAAACCACAAGCGTATTTATCCAAATGGCACGATTCTGTTGCGCATCTCCGCCCAAAACGCAGTTGCGGTGGAATAGTTCCTGTTTGGGCGGCATAAGCCGAAAAACAAGAACTATTCCACCGCAACTTGACGGGGCTCTTTGGCAATCAACTTGGTGCCCAGGGGCACTCATTTAAGTCTGTCCCCAATGAGTGCCTGAAAATGGCTCGCTAGCCGATGGCGTTTTTGAGTTCGGCGCGGCGCTTTTTCATGCCCGTCATGACGGCATTGCGCAACTCGGGCATGCGCGCGGTATCCATCTGGGGCACGCCCTCAAGCTTATAGGGAATGCCCAGTTGCTCGTACTTGACGACACCCATCGTGTGATACGGCAGCATCTCCAAACCCACCACGTTGTGCCATGGAGCGATCAGGCAACCAAGCTTCTCGCATTCCTCCACCGTGTCGGTAATGCCCGGCACCACCACGTGGCGGATAACGACCTTAATCTTGCGACGTGCAAGCTCATCGCCAAACGCCAGGATGCGTGCGGGATCACAACCGGTCAGCTTTTTATGCTCGACGGGATCGGCGTGCTTAATGTCGAGCAGCACCATATCGGTCTCGTTGAGTACGGCATCGAACTTCTCGGGATGCGCGGGATCGAACGCATAGCCACAGCTATCCAAGCAGGTATGCACGCGACCATCGGGGTTGTTGTGCATGGCACAGAACAGGTCGGCCAAAAACTCAGGCTGTAGGAGCGGCTCGCCGCCGGACACCGTAATGCCACCGCTGCGATAGAACTCGTGGTTACTCTGGAACTCATCCATCAGGTGTTCGACGGTCACCATGGTGCCGCCGTTAACAGACCAGGTATCGGGATTGTGACAATACGCGCAGCGCATGGGACAGCCCTGGACAAACACCACAAAGCGAATGCCGGGTCCGTCGACCGTTCCCATCGTCTCGATTGAATGCACGCGGCCAAGGGCAAACGCAGAGTCCTCGGGACGAGCGTCCACACCCTCAAGCGTCATTTCTGCCATTCGCGCTACCTTGCCTCTCCTTGGATGCAACCAATTAAAATGCCAGAGCCATTCTAGCCTATGCGTTTGCGTTTAAACGTCTCGGGCTAGAATGGCACGTTTTAATCTATCCCCCATCACCATGGCTGGGGTCTACTTCGAGATGTCAGACTGAAGAACGCTCGTCTGAGGCCTTTACGCCTTAAGCGTGAGCACCGCGCCGAAAGCAGTCGGGCCGCAGTGGCTCGAAATGACGCCGCCGACCTGAGTCCAGGTAACGTCCTTAAAGCCAAGATCGTGTGCATAGACTTCCATGTCGTCGCGCAACTCCTCGGAAAGACCCACCGAATACGCCAGGCCAATATGCGAGTAGTCGATCTCGCCCTTCTCTACCATGTGATCAATAAAGGCACGGGCGCACTTAAGCATAGAACCGCGGAACTTCTTGGTCGCCACGAACTTGCCGCCCGTCACCTCAATGCAGGGCTTAATCTTGAGCAGATGGGCGCCTAGGAACGCGACGTTGGACAAGCGGCCACCTGCCTTAAGGAAGGCAAGGTCGGTAGGAACAAAGCCCAACAGTACGCGGTCCATGACGGAGTTCGTAAATGCAAAGATCTCGTCGACGGTGACATCGGGGTGAGCCTCGATGTATTTGGCGGTCTCGACGACAACGAGCGACTGGCCCACCGAGACAAAGCGTGTGTCCATGGAGAACACGTAGTCGCGCCCCTGGGCCGCAATCTTAGAGGACTGATGCGAACAGGTCGTGGCCTCGGAATATGCAAGATGCAAAATAGTCGCGTCGGGTTGCTCGGCATGGATGCGGTCGTACACATGCGCAAAATCCGCTGGCGAACAGCCACTGGTCTTGGGCATCACGCCAAACTCGCTACAGCGCGAGTAAATCTCGAGCGGATCAATCGAGCCATCCTCGACGGTCTCGTCGCCAATCGTGACATGCATGGGCACGCGCACGATGCCGTAGCGTTCGCAGAGCTCTGGCGTCACATCCGAACCAGATTCAACCACGATTACGTACTTGCCCATTCTTATCACGACCCATCTCGACGTTGGTTTTTTAATATATGACGCACGTCCACCGTCCTGCTGCAGAACGGCCTCCAAGCGCCAAAGAGACGCCGTCCCTTGCACACAACAAAGGACAGCGTCTCCCTGGAAAACTCCGTGCTTATCTGAGATTCTACACGGTTTATTAAGGAGTGTTACTTATTCCGCAAACGGTCGCTATACGCGATAAGCGGTAGCTGGCCGCGGCAACTGCGACACATTCCGCCCAACAAGTCCAATCGTGCTCCATGCACGGTTAATGAGCGAGGCGGTAGAAATCCATCGACGCCGCACCCTCGGCGTGCAGCGCCATCGCCGGAACCGCCGACGAATAGGTACGGCTCGTAAGTGCTGCCTCGCCACCGTTGGCAAAAATCTCGACCATCGTAGTGTCCGAAAGCACGCGCAAATCGCGAAGCTCGCTGAGCTCGATCGACCTCTGGTTGCGCCCATAGCCTTCGTCACCCATGTCGAGGGTAAGCATCCCGTCCGCATAGCGCACAAAGACACCCTTGCGGATTTCGAGCTCGACCATCTTGGCTCCCTCACAGGAAACCACAAGATCAAACAGGCGACCCGGCTCCTCAACGGTTTCACCGCCTACAGCACGAACGCAATTGCCGCGCATTCTCTCAATCTCGTGCGCCGGTTGCTGGCAGAGCTTGCCGCCGCGCATGCTCAACTCTCTCGGCACCGTCAACGCGCACTGCCACCCGCGCGCCACCGTCGGGCTTTCCGCCTTCGCATCGGGGCAACCCGACCATCCGATCATCAAACGCCGACCCGCAACGTCCTCAAAGGACTGCGGGGCATAGAAATCAAAACCGGCATCAACCATCGGAGGCATGCCCTGGCCGACGATCTTAAAGCTCGGCGCCCCCCAATCGGCCTCGATGGAGAACCACACGCACTGATGCGGATTGCGGTAACGCCAGCCATCGGCGGGCACGCCCTGCGGACAGCAAACGAGAATAAGCTCGCCATCGAGCTCAAACAGATCAGGACACTCCCACATAAAGCCAAACTTCTCGCCCAGCTCAATGCGCGTCGCATAGCCCCAGTCCTCTAGATCACGCGAGGTATAGACAAGCACGCACCCGCGATCGTCTTTCGTACGAGCGCCGAGAACCATGTAGTAGATACCGTCGTGTTCAAGGATCTTGGGGTCGCGCACGTGCGTACCGATATCGTCGGGGTAATCGACCGGCCCAACAGCTATGCGCTTCTCGCCCAATTCGTCGGGATTCTCGGCAACCATATGAATTTGGTTTTGCTCACGGCCCGTCAACACGTAGTCGTAATCATCACGGTCAAAATGTTTAACGTTGCCGGTATAGAAGTAGTGAATCTTGCCATCACGTACAAAGGCAGAACCAGAATACGCTCCACTCGAATCCAAATCGGAATCGGGGAACAGCACGGGGCCGTGATTCTCGTACGTCACAAAATCCTTTGTCGTCAGATGGTTCCAAAGCACTGGACCGCCATGCGCAGCATCGAACGGATCGTATTGATGATAGATGTGATACGTATCACCAATCTGAACCAAACCATTGGGGTCGTTGAGCCAGCCAAGCTCAGGCTCCACATGGAACAAAAGCCTATCGGGGTCGGATGCGATGCGAGCCACCGTCTCATCCTGTCCGGCACGCCACTGCTCATAGTCCGCGCATGTCACCTTATTTTTTTGATTAAACATCGCCGTTGACTTTCTCGTCTATGGGAAAGGACGCTCGACTCACACGAGCCGAACGCCCTTCCCCAAATGGACTTATCCGCACATTACGCTGAACGGCTCAACTAGAAGCTAACGTCGAAGCCAGCGCCAGCGCCCTCTTCATCGGTGGTCGGCACGCCCTTTGCCTTGTTGTAGGCAAAGATCAAGACGATCGGCACGATGAAGGCGATGAGATTGCCAGCCACATACCACACGAGCGTCTCGGGCGTAACGATGAGCAGGCCAAGCACGCCGGTCAGACCCTGACCGATGGCGCGCACCTCAAAGAGCTTCACGAAGGCACCGCCGCAGCCTGCACCGATGCAAGCGCAGATGAACGGGATGATCGAGTAGCGCATGTTTGCAGCAAAGATTGCGGGCTCGGAGATACCGACCAGCGTCGGGATAAAGGACGACATGCAGATGTTGCGCTCTTTGGAATGCTTCTTGTGAATGAGGTACATGCCGATGGCGCCGCCGCCCTGGGCGATGATGGAAACCGACCAGATTGCCTGGATGTAGTTGAAGCCAGTCGTGGCAACGAGGTTTGCCTCGATACCCTGGATGAACTGATGCGTACCGGTAACGACGAGCGGCTGCAGGAATGCGGCAAAGACAAAGGCACCGAAGACGCCCATCCTGTTGTACAGGATATCGATTACGCCGGCGAGGACGTCGCCGATCAGGTTGCCGAGCGGGCCGAACACGGTGAACAGGGCGACGTTAGCAAGAATCAGGGTAACGGTCGGGACAAAGACGAACGAAACGACCTCGGGGATGTACTTCTGGGCAATCTTCTCGACCTTGGCCATAAACCAGGCAGTCAGGATTGCAGGGAACACGCCGCCCTGGAAAGCAACCATGGGAATGGAGAGCGGACCGAAGTTCCAGTACTCAGCACCCGTCGGGTCCATAACGAACGTGTTACGGTTCATAAGGCTCGGGTGAACCATGACGATACCGACGAGGATGCCCAGGATCGGGTTACCGCCAAAACGCTTGACCGCGCTGTACATAACCAGGACAGGTAGGTAGTCGAAGGTGGTGGCGATAATGGCAAAGAAGCTTGCGAGGTTCTTGAGGAACTCGCTGTGATCGGCGAGGCTGCCCTCCATGCCAAAGAGGCCGTTGGCAACAATCAGCGACTTAAGGCCGATGATGATAGCAGCGCCGACGAAAGCGGGAATGATGGGGATAAAGATGTCCGAGAATACCTTGAGGACCGAGAAGAACTTGCCCTTCTTGTCCGCCTCGGCGCCCTTGACCTCGGAAGCGCTAATCTCCTTAACGCCCGTCAGAGCCATAAACTCATCGTAAACCTTGTTGACGGTACCGGTACCGAAGATGATCATGAGCTGGCCGCTGTTGTACAGCACGCCCTTGACGCCATCGATGTTCTCGAGCTCGGCCTTGTTGTACTTGCTCGTATCCTTGAGCACCAGACGCAGACGCGTAACGCAATGCGTGGCGCCCTCGATGTTCTCCAGACCGCCGACGTTATCGACGACTTGCTGAGACACTACTTTGTAGTCCATGTTCCTCTCCATTCCTTTACGAAATCATAAGACGTTTTGATGCCATTACAGAGACGCGATCGTTGCATTTGCGCACTTAAGCGTACCGTCGGTGACCGTCAGCGCCACACCCTGGCCCTGCTTATTGCAGAATCGAGCGTTAAGCGCAACATCATCGACAAAGATGGTCGCGATATCGTCGTCAACGACCAGGCGCACATGATGAGTGCCCTCGCCCTTAAAGAACAACGGACGCTCGAGGCCCATGTTGTTGACCTGGAACCACGGATACTGGGGGGCCGCCGTAAACTCGAGCTTGCCCTCACGCAGGTTGGCGCGGAACTCATAGGCAAGACCGGACTCGGCGTCCTCGGCAAGCTTCACCGAGAAGCCGGCAGCGTCACCGGCGAGCTCGATGTCGGCATCGAGCATATAGGTGGAACCGGCATCCGCGGCGAACACCTGCTCGACCTTGCCCGACTCGCAGGAGAGCTCAAAGGCCTCGACTGCCTTAGCCTCGCCAAAGGCGCCAAGCATGCTGTCAGGAAGCTTGGTGCCGAGCGTTCCGTCAACACGCTGAACGATCTCGAGAGGCATAAAGGTGCCACCCCACAGGTAAGAGCTGGGGTCACCGCCCTCGTCACGCGTAGGAACCCAACCAAAGAGAACGCGGCGCTCGCCGTCAAATGCGGTACGCGCGGCATAGTACGCGCGGCCATCGAAGGAATCGTCCGCAGGAGTGATCCAAGGACCGTTGATAGAGCGAGACATGCGGTAACGGGTCTTGTTGCCATCACTGTACTCGGAGAACACCAGATACCACCAGTCGCCCATCTTAAAGAGATCAGGCATCTCGAACATGGTGTACAGGCCCGGATTCCACCAGTCGCCCTGGAACTCCCAGGTATCCAGGTCCTTGGAGGTGAACTTGACCAGACGACCGGTCATCAGACGCTTGTCCTCGCCCACACGCGTGCCGAGGATGAGCATGTACTCTTCGTTCTCCTCATCCCAAAGCACAAAGGGATCGCGCCAGTTGCGGTCATCGTAACCCTCCTGGGGCGGAAGCAGCGTCTCGGCGATGTTCTTCTCCCACTTGACGGCGTCGTCACTCGTTGCGTGAAGAAGAACCTGCTTCATCAAGCGTGCCTTGACCTTATCGCGATTGCAACCAGTGTAGAGCGCATGGTACTTGTCGCCCACCTTAAACACCGTGCCGGCATAAACATACTGGTCGACTTCCTCGTCGCCGCCACGCTCAAGGCTCTCGCCAAAGTCTTTGTAATTGACGAAGTCCTTGGTTGTCGCGAGTGCCCAGCCAAACGGCTCTCCGAAAGGTCCGGGGTTTCGCGTGTCACGCTGATGATAGAGATAGAACGTGCCGTCCTCGCCGTACGGCATGATGTCGCCTACCCAAATTCCCTCAGGCTGGTAATACACCTTGTGCATCCGAGACTTCCTTTCTCACGAGATACTAACTCGGTACAACTGCAAGATATGTCAATCGTTTTCATATGTCAAACGTTTTCACACCAATACGTCTTTTCGCAGTTCCAGTCGTCGGCAAACGGTTGACATATGCCGGCGAACGGTCATCAGAGGTGTTTGAGGAATTCTTTTGGCACGGGATGAACTACGCGGTTTTACCCTCAATGAGTTCAACGGGGAGCTTGATATTCGATTCGGGCTTTTCGCCGTTAATAAGAGCAATGATGGATTGCGCCGCGAGCTCTCCGATGCGATCGATATCTTGGCGAACGGTTGTTAAGTCAGGCATAAACGTCATAGTGCGGCGGGCACCATCCGCGCCCACGACCTTAATATCGCCCGGAGCGCTCAAGCCGCGCTGCTTCATCACGTTAAGACAGATAGCCGCCATCGTGTCGTCTCCCGCAAAGATGCCGTCAATATCGGGGTTCTCATCGAGGATCTTCGCAACGACCGCACTCTTTTCGTCGTCGGGCTTAACGAACTCGACCTCACGGACAAGCGCGGGCAAACCGGCCTGCTCAACAACATCGAGGTAGGCATCGGTACGCTTATTGGCAGGCATGCGCATGCGGCTATTGCTGCGCAGGCACAGGATGCGTGAACATCCGTCATCGATCAGGCGACGCGTGGCAAGTTCGCCGATGCTATAGCTGTCGCTCGCAATCTGAACAGAGGCTTCGCCAAGGTCGCAGTCGATACCAACCAGACTCAAGCCCATCTCGGCATACGCCTCGGCACCGATATTAAGCGAGTTGACGATGACGCCATCAACCATATTGCGTCGAAGCATGTCGATATAAGAGCGCTCAAGCTCGGGTCGATTGGCGCTATTGCACAGCAGCATCTTAAAACCGTTTTCGGCCAGGGTATGCTCAATGACTTGAACCACTTGGGCATGAAACGGACTGCTGACATAGGGGACGATCATACCGATAAGATTCAGGCGACCGTTGAGCATGGCACGAGCGATATCGTTGGGCGTATAGTTGATGCGCTTCATCGCGGCATGGACCTTATCGCGGGTCTCTTGGCTAATATAGCCACGATTATTAAGCACACGAGATACCGTAGTAGGCGAAACCCCCGCCACCGCCGCAACTTCCTTGATGCCAGGCTTAGCCGTATCCTTAGAACGAGCACTCTCGCGAGCCATAGCACCCTCCCCCATCAACATGTCATACGTTTACATACGAACAAAGCATACCCCAACAACAGCGGGATGACGGTAACAGTACAAGTAAGTAAACGACTCATCCAAATAATTAGGAGAGTTCCGCCTAAAGGGTGACTACACAGGACCCCCGCCGGGCCGCTTTGGGTTACTTTCCAAAACATTTCCGCAGGACGCAAAGAGGCTCGCCGCACGAAGTGCGCAGCGAGCCTCTTTGCATGTCCGAGGACACCAATTTAATTTAGCGTGGTTCCCTAAAGGACGACAACGCAGGAGACCCGGCAAGGCCGGGAGCACTTTGTCTCGCAAACATTCCGCAGCCGCGAAGCGGCGAGGACGTTTGAGAGGCAAAGTGCGTAGGCCTTACCGGGTCTCCGGTGGGAGTTGAGTCCCTTTAGAACTTGTCGTGGAAGGTACGCGCAATGACCTCGTCCTGCTGCTCCTTGGTGAGCGTGTGGAAGTTCACGGCGTAGCCGGAAACGCGGATGGTCAGCTGCGGATACTTCTCGGGGTGAGCCTGAGCGTCGAGCAGCGTCTCACGGTTGAAGACGTTGATGTTCAGGTGGTGGCCACCCTTCTCGGCGTAAGCGTCGAGCATGTGGACCAGGTTATCGGCCTGAGTCTCGGAAACTTCAGAAACCTTCATAATGTGTCTCCTTCGATCGATAGGCGCCGGCCGAAACCGGCGCACTAATCAGTAATCGTTATTGTTAGTATAGCACTAACAATAGTTACTCGCCCAGCTGATCAAGGTCGATATCGCCAAAGAACACCTGATCCTCCTTGCCGAGCGCACTCGGGATGATGGAGAAGGTGTTGGAGATGCCGTCCTGAGCATCGCGGAACGGGAGCTTGGAAACCGAAGACAGCGAAGCGATGGCACCGTGGCTATCGCGCTTGTGCATGGGGTTAGCACCCGGGGCGAACGGCTGGCCAGCCTTGCGGCCGTCGGGCGTGGAGCCGGTCTTCTTACCGTACACGACGTTGGAGGTAATGGTCAGAACCGAGGTCGTGGGCACGGAGTTGCGGTAGGTGTCGTTCATGCGGATGTACTCCATGAACTGGTGCACAACGTCGTGAGCGATCTGGTCGACGCGGTCGTCGTCGTTACCGTACTTGGGGAACTCGCCCTCGGTCTCGAAGTCGACGATGATGCCATTCTCGTCGCGAACGGGGTGAACCTTGGCGTACTTGATGGCAGACAGGGAGTCAGCCACGACGGAAAGGCCAGCGATGCCCGTAGCGAACCAGCGGTGCACGTGCTTGTCGTGCAGAGCCATCTGGATGCGCTCGTAGCAATACTTGTCGTGCATGTAGTGAATGATGTTCAGCGAGTTGACGTACACGCCAGCGAGCCACTTCATCATGTCGTTGTACTTGGCCACAACGTCGTCGTAATCGAGCGTATCGCCCTCGACGGCGCGGTACTTGGGGCCGACCTGCTTCTTGGAGACCTCGTCAACACCGCCGTTGAGTGCGTACAGCAGGCACTTGGCCAGGTTGGCGCGGGCGCCGAAGAACTGCATCTCCTTGCCAATGCGCATGGAGGACACGCAGCAGGCGATGCCGTAGTCGTCGCCGTGATAGACACGCATGAGGTCGTCGTTCTCGTACTGGATCGAGGAGCTGGCGACAGAAGTCTTGGCGCAGAACTTCTTGAAGTTCTCGGGCAGACGGGTCGACCACAGAACGGTCATGTTGGGCTCGGGGCTGGTGCCCATGTTCTCGAGCGTGTGCAGGTAGCGGTAGCTCATCTTGGTAACGAGCGTACGGCCGTCGACACCCATGCCGCCGATGGACTCGGTGACCCACTGCGGGTCGCCGGTGAACAGGGCCTGGTACTCAGGGGTACGGGCAAACTTGACCATGCGAAGCTTCATGATGAAGTGATCCACGAACTCCTGGATCTGCTCCTCGGTGAAGGTACCGTTGGCAAGGTCGCGCTCAGCGTAGATGTCGATGAACGTAGAGGTACGGCCGATGGACATGGCAGCGCCGTTCTGCTCCTTGACGGCAGCAAGGTAGGCGAAGTACATCCACTGGATGGCCTCCTGCGTGTTGGTAGCAGGGTTGGAAATGTCGAAACCATAGGTCTCGGCCATCATCTTGAGCTCGCCGAGGGCGCGGATCTGCTCCTGCAGCTCCTCACGATCGCGGATGTTGTCGGCGGTCATGACCGTCGGGGTGGAAGCCTTCTGGGCCTCCTTGTCCTTGATCAGGTAGTCGACGCCGTACAGGGCAACACGACGGTAGTCGCCGATGATGCGGCCGCGGCCATAGCCATCGGGCAGACCGGTGATGATGTGAGCCGAGCGGCAAGCACGCATCTCGGGGGTGTAAACATCGAAGACGCCGGCGTTGTGGGTCTTGCGCTCAAAGGTGTAGCGCTCAACAACGTTCTCGTCGACCTTGTAGCCGTGCTGGCTGGCAGCCTGGCAAGCGATGCGGATACCACCGTTGACGTGCAGCGCGCGCTTGAGCGGCTTGTCAGTCTGGAGACCGACGATGGTCTCCTTCTCGCGGTGGGCGTTATCGATGTAGCCAGCGGGGTGGCTCACGATACCCGTAACGGTCTTGGTGTCCATATCGAGGACACCGCCCTGCTCGCGCTCCTTAAGCAGCAGGTCGAGAACCTCGCCCCACAGCTCCTTGGTACGCTCGGTCGGGCCGGCGAGGAACGACTCGTCGCCCTCGTAGGGGGTGTAGTTCTTCTGGATGAAGTCTCGGACGTCAACCTCTCCCGTCCAAATGCCTTCCTTGAAGCCTTCCCATGCCTCCTGCATTGTGTAACCACGCTCCTAGTTACGTGTAATGCGGCGCTCTCTCACACCGCTGCTTATTGAATTCTTGAATGTTCGGCTTGCACTACCGGCTTCTTCCGTTCTTCACCACACGTTGGTGCAGGGAACACGTTTGTCCACCTTGGAACTACAACCCAAAACCCAAGATTTCACCCGTCTGAGAAGGATAACATAGCGACCCTCTCCATCTGGGCTGTTATATGTTTCTTTTTTTATATCATAAGGGCGTTTTTTACAAATCCGCAGGAAACGCGAGCGCGAACAACTACCGTTCACCGATTTGTATGTTATTTTTCCTTGCCTTTGTACGACGTTCGCTCTAGCTGTTATGCCAGCTTTAGCAGGGTAAAGTGTCCCAGAGACCCTACAGAAACTGCAGGGCGGCCACGGGATCCCCCGTGGCCGCCCTGTGGCGTAGCTAGTTTTTAGCTTTGATTGCCGCTTGGCATTAGGCGGCTGCGGCGGCCTTGTCGGTCGTTGCCTTGCTATCGCCGTTGCCCTGGCCCTCAAAATGCTTGTAGCACCAGCTGGTGACCAGCGGGGTCAAAATAGCCGTCACGATTGCGCAGGCAGCAACCTGTGCCGTAGCCGTCGCGAGCACGGCGCCGCCGTACATGGCCCCGTTGACGCTTGCCATGGCAGCAGGCGTGGCCACATTGGCTCCGGCGCAGCTCGAAATGGCCGCACCTGCGACACCCGTACCACCCGTGAGCTTATCGACCGCGATGACGGGAATTGCAAAGACCACCGAGCAGATCACGCCGAGCAGAATACCGGGGAGACCGCCATTAATGAGCTGGCCAAAGGTCATGGTCGAGCCCATGGCAAAGAAGACGAGCACGATGATGGCGGAAAGTGCCGGTGCCATCATCTTCTTAAAGCTGGGGAACAGGTTACCCAGAATAATGCCGATGACGATCGGCAGAATGGCACCCACGAGCGACCAGCCGATCGGAGCCTGACCGGCAGCGCCGAGCACGATCATCGTGACCGGAGGGCCGACAACGAGCGTGGTGATGGCGACGGCGCCACGCTCGGCCTCGTTGCCCATGGTGCCCATCAGACCAGCGTACATAGCGTTGTTGGCGCCGGTGCAAGCCGCCAGCATCACCATGGCAGAGATGCCAAACAGGTTGTCGTTGAACACATAAAGGATGAGCAGCGACACGGCAACGACCACGATCTGCTTGACAGCGATGATGATGGCGCCGCGTGCAGCGGCGGCGGGAGCACTCTTAAACGAAATCGTCGTACCGACGATGAGCAAAAAGGCACCAACGAGCGGGCCTGCACCCTGCTGGGTCATGCCAAACGTAAAGCTACCGAGCGTTTTAAACAGGTCGGGGAATAGCGTGTTGAGCAGGCAGCCCAACAGAAGCGGCACCAAGATATTGGCGCCCGGGATGGAGGACATCTTAAAGAACGGCTCCTTTGCCGCCGGCGCCTCCACCGCAGTCGATTCACTCATATATATCTCCTTTGGATGTATGCGAATCGTAGCCGCACGCGCCTATGTCAGAAAGAAGGCGACAACCCCGAGTCGCCAGGGTCGCCGCCAAACGATCACCGCGGGGTATTACCCGTCCAGGACGATGCCGCCGTCGCAGTCACCAATCTCGCCGTTCACGAAGCTGGCGAGGTCGGAAGCGAAGAACAGCACCATCTGCGCAGGCTCGCTGGCCTGGGCGGCGCGGCCCAGAGGAATACCGTTGATGATGCGCTGAGAGTTCTCGTCAGAGAGAATCGAGGTCATATCGGTCAACGTGAGCGACGGGCACACGGCGTTGCAGCGAACGCCAAACTTGCCGCCTTCCTTGGCGACTGCCTTGGTCAGACCGTTAACGCCTGCTTTGGAGCTCGCGTAAGCCGCGGTGCCGAGCAGGCCGCCACCGATCTTGCCCGCAACGGAACTCACGTTGACGATAGTGCCGGCATGGGCCGCCTTAAAGTGCGGGTAGACGGCGTTCATCATGGTAAAGGTACCGTTGAGGTTGATGTCGATGGTGCGGCGCCACTCGGTGTCATCGATCTCGTCGAACTTCTTGGTGCTGATGACGCCAGCGCAGTTGATCAGGATGTTGGTTTGCGGCAGGTCCGTAAAAATCTGCTCGACGGTCTCGCGCGCCTTGGGCGCATCGGCGACATCGAGCTGATAGAACTTGTTGCCCTCGCCAAGCTCGGCCACAGCGGCCTCGCCCTTAGCAGCGTTCCTTGCGATGAGCGCGACATGTCCGCCGCCCGCGACGATGCCCTTGGCGATCTCGAGGCCAATGCCCTGAGTGCCGCCCGTGACAATCGCGGTCTTGCCCGTGAAGTCAAATGCCATGACTCCATCCCCCTTTATGTAAGGTGTCTCCTTGCGGGAAGTTGGAGCATCGCACGTGGCGATTATATGAGTCCCAGTCGTCATGGTGGTGACAACCCCTCGCCTAACCGCGGGCATGATAGTTCTTTGAAACGCTTTAGCAATTGAATGATTTTAAGTCTTAATGAGCTCTTAATATTGCCTACTGTATGAGGCCCGCGTATGGGGGTATCATTTTTCACCGAAAATAGTTTCTAGTGTTAGGGGTTTTCGGTGGAAGATACCGATTTCCGTGAACTTGGGCGTCAGCTCCTTACCGAGTTCGGCAGCATGCATCAGCGCATTTCGCGTTTTGCGGACAAAGCCCTCGGCGGCGAGATGGCCGTCATGCGCGCCCTCATACTCGCCGGCGGTTCGCTCACGCCGAGCGAACTCGCTGATCGCGCCTGGGTCTCGAGCGCCCGCATCGCCAATATCCTACGCGCCCTCGAAGTCAAGGGCTGGGTCGAGCGCGAGCACTCAAAGACTGACCGTCGTCGCGTACACGTCATAGTGACCGACAAGGGATTCCAGGATCTCGAAATCAAACGTCGGGAATTCGAGGCCCGCACCGCGGCTTTCCTCGAGCAGCTCGGCGAAACAGATACCCAAGAGATGGTGCGCCTTCTTAGGCGTGCCAACGAAATTATCGACCGCAATCAAGAAAGGAGAGATGCCGAGTGAGGATTCTCAAGCTCTTTAAAAAGCATATCCTGGCACTGTTCGCAGCTATCGTGCTTATCGTAATCAGCTGCAACGCCGATCTGGCGCTGCCTACCTATATGAGCGACATCGTCGACGTGGGTGTGCAGCAAGGCGGCATCGCCTCGCCCGTACCCGACACCATCCGCGCCGAATCGCTCGACGACCTTGAACTCTTTATGAGCACCAAGGACGCCAAAGCTGTGGAGGCCGTGTTTAGCAAGGCTGACAAAAATGGCATTCGAACGTATAAGGGTACCGAGGAAGAGCGTGCCGATGGAGGCAAGATTGCCGACATTATGAGCCTGCCCGAGACTGTTGTCCTTTCGCTCAACCAGGGCATCGACGCCAACTCCATGGGCGACATGATGGGCTCGTCCAGCGAGAAAGACGACAACGCTGCCCAGGCCATGCCCACCCCCGAGCAAATGGCAGCGATGACGCCCGAGCAGCTCGCCGAGATGCAGCAGAAGGCCGCGGCGGCGCAGAACATGCAAAAGCAGATTGATGCCGACGGCGGTAAGATCACTATGAAGAGCCTGCGCCTGGGTGTCGAGGGCGGTCTGGTAGACCAAAGCAAGCTCGTCGAGGGCGCCAACCAAATGGCGGACAAAATGGGCTCCATGTCGGGCTCCATCGTCACCCAGCGCGCCGTGAGCTATGTACAGGACGAGTACAAGGCGCAGGGCATCGACCCCGCCGACGTGCAGAACGCCTACCTGAGCCGCATGGCGACCACGATGTTTGGACTGTGCCTCGTGTCGCTCGTCGCCACCATCCTGACCGGTGCCGTGGCTTCGCGCACCGCCTGCTCCATCGCCCGCGACCTGCGCCGCGAGACCTTCAACAAGGTTATGCACTTCTCGCCGGCCGAGGTGGGCAAGTTTAGCCAGGCCTCGCTCATCACCCGCTGCACCAACGACATTCAGCAGATCCAGATGGCCGCAACTCTGTTTATCCGCATGTGTCTGATGGCCCCCGTCATGGGCATCGTCGCCGTCATGCGCGTCCTGGCCAACCATACCGGCCTGGAGTGGACCATCGCCGTTGCCATCATCGCGGTCTCGGCCGTCGTCGGCGTGCTTATGGGCCTCACCATGCCCAAGTTCAAAAAGATGCAAAGCTTTGTTGACCGCGTGAACCTTACCGCCCGCGAGCTGCTCGACGGCCTTATGCCCATCCGCTCGTTCAACCGCGAGGAACATGAGCTCGAACGTTTTGACAAGGCGTCGCTCGACCTGATGACCACGCAGCTCTACACCAACCGAGCCATGAGCTTTATGATGCCGCTCATGATGCTCGTCATGAACTGCATCACCGTGCTTATCGTCTGGTTTGGCGCGCAGGGCGTGTCCGACGGCGTGATGCAGGTCGGCAACATGATGGCGTTTATCTCCTACACCATGCAGATCGTCATGGCGTTTATGATCCTCACCATGGTTTCGGTCATCCTGCCCCGTGCCGAGGTCGCAGCCGAGCGCGTAGATGAGGTCATCACCTGCCCCACGAGCATCAACGACCCTGCCTCGCCCAAACTGCCCGCGGCCAGCTCGCCGCGCGGTGAGCTCACCTTCCGCGACGTGAGCTTCCAGTACCCCGATGCCCGCGCCGACGTCATTAGCGGTGTGAACTTCACCACGCATGCCGGTCAGATGCTCGGCATCATTGGCTCCACGGGCTCGGGCAAGTCCACGCTCGTACAGCTGATTCCGCGCCTGTACGACGTCACGGGCGGCAGCATTTCGCTCGACGGCATCGACGTGCGCGACATGACCCTTTCCGAGCTGCGCCGCCGCATTGGTTACATCCCGCAGCAGGGGCGTCTGTTCTCGGGTACCGTCGAGAGCAACCTCAAGTTTGCCGGCGACATGGTAAGTGACGAGGATATGCGCCAGGCAGCACGCGTCGCCCAGGCGGAAGACTTTATCGCCGAGCGCGAGGGCGGCTACGACTCCCCCATCAGCCAGGGCGGCTCCAATGTCTCGGGCGGTCAGCGCCAACGCCTGGCCATCGCCCGCGCATTGGCCAAAAAGCCCGAGGTCGTGGTGTTCGATGACTCGTTTAGCGCCCTCGACTACAAGACCGACGCGCGCCTGCGCGAGGAGCTGGCAAAAAACGTTACCGACGCCGCACTCGTGGTCGTAGCCCAGCGCATCGCGACCATCATGCACGCCGACCAGATCATCGTGCTCGACGACGGCCACGTAGTGGGCACCGGCACGCACGAGGAGCTGCTGCGCAGCTGCCCGGCGTACCTGGAGATCGCACAGTCGCAGCTTTCCGCCGAGGAGCTGGGGCTTACCCAAAAAGAAATTGCAGCCGTCATGGAAGGAGGCGAGCGCTAATGGCAGACGAGACCAAGACTCAGATTCCCAAGCCCACCCGCCAGCGTGGTCCCATGGGCCGCATGGGTGGCATGCGCCGCGGCGAAAAGGCCAAGGACTTTAAGGGCACCATGAGGCAGCTGCTCGGCTATATCGGCCAGCACAAGATTGCCGTGTTTGCCGCCGTCGCCTTTGCCGTGTGCTCGGTCATCTTTAACATTGTGGGACCCAAGGTGCTCGGCCAGGTTACGACCAAGCTGTTCGAAGGCCTGGTCGCAAAGGTCAACGGTACCGGCGACGTTGACTTTGCCTGGATCGCCAAGACGCTCGGCTTTTTGCTCTGCCTGTATCTGGCGAGCTCTGTCTGCAGCCTGATCCAAGGCTGGCTCATGACCGGCGTCACGCAAAAGATCTGCTATCGCATGCGCAAGGAGATCGCCGCCAAGATCGCTGTCGTTCCGATGAGTTACTTCAACGGCCACAGCAAGGGCGATGTGCTCAGCCGCATCACCAACGACGTCGATACGCTGGGTCAGTCGCTCAACCAGAGCGTGACGCAGCTTATCACGTCGGTCACGCAGATTATCGGCGTGCTCATCATGATGCTCTCGATCAGCCTGCCGCTCACCGGCGTCACCGTGCTCACGCTACCGGCAGCCGCAATTATCTTGATGGTGATGATTCACTTCTCGCAGCCGTACTTCCGCGAGCAGCAGCAGGTCCTGGGCACCGTCAACGGCATCATCGAGGAGGACTTTGCCGGCCAGAACGTCATTCAAGTGTTCGACCGCGCCGAGGCCTCAATCGAGGAGTTCGACCGTCAAAACGACCGCCTCTTTATTAGTGGCTGGCGCTCGCAGTTCCTGTCGGGCCTGATGATGCCGCTTATGAGCTTGGTGGGCAACATGGGCTACGTGGGCGTCGTCGTGGTGGGCGCGCAGCTCGCGCTGACCGGCAATGCCACGCCCGGCGACATCCAGAGCTTTATCCAGTACGTTCGCAACTTTACGCAGCCCGTGCAGCAACTGGGCAACGTGAGCAACACGATGCAGTCGATGGCAGCCGCCACCGAGCGCGTCTTTGAGTTCCTGGCCGCGCCCGAGGAGGAGCAGAAAGCCAACGCGCAGATTCCCGAAAAGCGCCCCGGCCATGTGGAGTTTGATCACGTCAAGTTTGGCTATACGCCCGACAAGACCATCATCCACGACTTT
The DNA here is from genome assembly GCA_902489665.1 of uncultured Collinsella sp. Lineage (GTDB taxonomy): Bacteria > Actinomycetota > Coriobacteriia > Coriobacteriales > Coriobacteriaceae > Collinsella. Next base: position 21,644 of record CABUAT010000008.1, read on the forward strand.
AGCTGCGAGGCGCAGCCCGGCCAAACCATTGCCATCGTCGGCCCCACCGGCGCCGGCAAGACCACGCTCATTAAGCTGCTGCAGCGCTTTTACGACGTGGACGGCGGTTCGCTGCGCGTCGAGGGCGTCGACGTGCGCGACTGGGACCGCGCGGCGCTGCGCGGCGAGTTTGCCATGGTGTTGCAGGACACCTGGCTGTTTAACGGCACCATCCGCGAAAACATCCGCTACGGACGCCCCGATGCGACCGACGCCGAGGTCGAGGCCGCCGCACGCGCCGCACGCTGCGACCACTTTATCCATACGCTCGCCGGCGGTTACGACTTTATGATCAACGAGGAGGGCACTAACCTCTCACAGGGCCAGCGCCAGCTCGTGACCATCGCCCGCGCCATTTTGGCCGACCGCCCGGCACTGATTCTGGACGAGGCGACTTCCAACGTCGATACCCGCACCGAGGAGCTTATTCAGCGCGCCATGGATGCGCTGATGCAGGGCCGTACCAGCTTTGTCATCGCACACCGCCTGTCCACGATCCGCAACGCCGACGTGATCTTGGTGATTCGCGACGGCGATATCGTCGAGAAGGGCACGCACGACGAGTTGCTCGCCCAGGGCGGCTTCTACGCCGACCTGTACAACTCGCAGTTCGACGAAGCGGCGTAAAAACCGGCGGCAAACAACCGCAATGCCAAGAAAACGGGGGCGCAGGACAACCTGCACCCCCGTTTTGTGTCCTTCGAGCCTCGAAACGCCTTCCCTGAGACCTCACTGACGGCGCTTTCCAGACCCCGTGGGCAAAAAAGGGCAAATATGAGTACTGTTACCTTTTTAGTAACAGCCAAAACCGCCTCAAATGCCGCTCCCACGGCTTACACGCGTCCCTAAATTGATCAAACAACACCATAGCGGACTTATATGTGTTTGCGTTAATGAACATATTTTGCTGTTATGTCTATTATTTTGCGAAAGCAATATGATACTAAGATAGCAACCGTACTCATATTTGGCATTTTTTGCCCACAGGGTATTTCCTAGGGAACCGACAACAGCCTTAGGGTCCCGCGCGGCGCCGCTCCCTCCCGGCATCCGCCGACGTTTTCCCAGATAAAACCGACCAAAATAAACCTGTCCCTTTTTGGTAGGTTTCGGGGTGACAAGGGGTTGCACTTTAGCGTGCGACAGCGGATAATGCCGAGCATTCGACAATACGCTTATTGCTCTTTCTATAGATTGAGGAGACCCCTATGGCCATGGAATTCAAACGCAGGCTGCCGATCCCCATGGAGATCCGCGAGGAAATGCCACTTTCTGCCGAGCTTACCGCCAAAAAGCAGGCATTTGACGCCGAGGTCGCCAAAGTCTTTACCGGCGAGGACGCACGCAAGGTGCTCATCATCGGCCCGTGCTCTGCCGACCGCGAGGATTCGGTGCTTGAGTACATGAACCGACTGGCCAAGACCGCCGAGGAGGTCAAGGACAAGCTCATCATCGTTCCGCGCGTCTACACCAACAAGCCGCGCACCAAGGGCACCGGCTACAAGGGCCTGCTGCACAACCCCAACCCCGAGGCTCCCGACGATCTGCTCGAGGGCGTCAAGGCCATCCGCCATATGCACCTGCGCGTTATTGAGGAAACGGGCTTCTTCACCGCCGACGAGATGCTCTATCCGTCCAACTACCAATACCTCGTCGACCTGCTGAGCTATGTTGCCGTGGGCGCACGCTCGGTCGAAAACCAGGAGCATCGCCTGGTGTCGAGCGGCATTTCGGTACCCGTTGGCATGAAGAATCCCACTGCCGGCTCTACCACCGTTATGCTCAACTCCATTTACGCCGCGCAGGCGCACCAGAGCTTCATCTTCCGCAACTGGGAGGTCGAGTGCGACGGCAATCCGCTCGCGCACGCCGTTATGCGTGGCTACATCGGTCTCGATGGGCGCACCTACCCCAACTACCACTACGAGCACCTGGAGCGCCTGGCCGAGCGCTATACCGAGCATGCCGGCTATGCCAATCCGGCAGCGATCATCGACTGCAACCATGACAACTCGGGCAAGCGTCCGCTGGAGCAGTATCGCATTTGCAAGGAAGTGCTCGACAGCTGCCGCCGCAACGAGTCCATCTCCAAGCTGGTCAAGGGCTTTATGATCGAGTCTTACCTGGAGGACGGCAACCAGCCGGTCGACGGCGGCGTCTTTGGCAAGTCGATCACCGATCCGTGCCTGGGCTGGGAAAAGACCGACTACCTCATCCACGAGATCGCGGAGCGGGTGTAGGTTACGGCGTTTTACCAAACGCCGTAACGGCTCGACGCTGCGCGGGCCGCACCTGGACAATCTGACGTTCAACTTCAGGGGCGCGACCAGAAGGTCGGCGCCCTTTCGTTTGATGTGGCAGTTAGGGACGCTCCTTTTCTGCCGGCAGTCAGGGACATTCCTTGGGGTAGTCATTGGGGACGTTCTTGTTTGACTAGTCGTTTAAGAACGTCCCCAACGACTACCCGGGGGAGTTGCCTTCCCTCGTGGCGGTCTTCTAGCAGAAAAACCAAGTGAGTAGGCTTTTTGCAGAAGGCCGAGCACGCCCTAAAACGCCACAGCTCTGACCTGCAGTTTTATAGATCATTTGTCGCGATGTGCTCGGCAGGTTCAAAAAAGTCTACTCACTTGTATCTGAGACGCACCAGATTGGCAAAAACCGCCGCGAAAGGGCCCCTGGTCCCTTCGCGGCGGTCATACGCCTCTAATTTTGCGACGGTTTTGCCCGCTTGTTATTCGCTGTAGCGGGTGGCGATGGCGGCTCGCACCATGCCGGTGCTCATGAGGTAGGTCACCAGGAAGTAGCCGCCGTAGGCTGCCAGGAAGATTGCACAGGTGAGGCCCACGGTGCCACCGATGCTCATATTTCCGAATATGCTCACCAGCTCGATGATCACCTTAAGTGCCACAAAGGAGTGCGCCAGGCCCACTGCCAGCGGGAACAGGAAGAATACCGCTTGCTGCGCCATCACCGAATGGCGAATCTGGCGGTCGTCGCAGCCGATCTGTGCCAGCACACGATAGCTGCGGCTGCCGTCGGCCACGTTGGAGAGTTGCTGGATCGACAGAATCGCCGCGCATGCAACGACCAATACAAAGCCGATGTAGATGGCTAGGTAGCTAATAAGACCGTTCATTTGCGCTGCTTGCGCGTACATCTCGGAGCGTGTGATGAAGGTTCCCCACGACCCCGGCTCCTTGCCGTCAACGAGCAGATTGTCGAGCACAGTGTATTTAATACTCTCGTCTGCCTCGGTCGTATCCATCCCCTGTTTGTAGTTAACGAGCAGGCTACTGGAATACGGCTGCAGATTAAGTTGGGACAACAGCTCGTCGGCAACGACGACGGTACCCGGATTACTGCCCATCGCCGAGTTGGCGATGGCCGCCGTATCTTCGTCCGACTTATCGGTTGCGGGCTTGAGCGTATGCCCGCCCAAGGTAAGGGCATGGCCGCCAGCCATATACTTGGTGTACAGGTCGACCAGCTCGCCGCCCATATCACACGTGAGCAGATACTGGTCGTGACCGATGTGCACCGGCTCCTCGCCCATCATCTGACGCAGTTTGTTGTACTGGCTCGCCGGCGTCACAAACAGACCCATCGTATCGGCATTGCTACCCCCGAACGCCTTGGGAAGCTTTTCGCCCATGGTCTTGCACATCTCACTTGGAGTCACCGAAGGATCCGAGCCGCCAAGCGGGTAACTCAGATACGAATCGATCTGCACATGCTCACCGGCAACATCGGCGATACTGACCTTCTTGCCGGTCTCGTCGTTGTTGTCCGCCGACTTGCCCTTACGATCGCCGTGCCATGGATCGCCGTGCCATGCGGAGTACAAATCGACCGTACTATCGGCCAGCACCATGCGATCGGCCTCAGACGGATTGACATACTCCTTGTAGTAGTCGAGCGTTTCGGGCGTGTAATAGATATACGTCTGCGACATGTCGGCCGGATTATAGCGCTCCAGGTTTTCGTTCATCACGTTGGCAATCGACATACCGCACGTCACCGAGGTGATGGCCAAAAACAGGAGCATCGCGATGACGCCCATCGAAAAGCACACCGTGTTGACCTTGGCCGCAAGCTGGCGCACGGTAAACATGTTGAGGCCGCGCCAATACACGCCGCGCAGGCTCTGCAGCAGCTTGATGAGCATGCCCGAGAGTCCCCAGAACAGGGCAAAGGTGCCAACTGTAACCATAGCGGTCGTAATACCAAACTGGTTCATGGCCTCTTGCAGCTTGCTGTCCGTCGCGGTTAGCGGGAACCCATCACGTAGCAGACGGTAATAGGCCACGCCCACAAGCACCACGCCCACGGCAAAAATGGCAATCGCGATCCAGGGGTTGCGTGTCTTGATGCTCTCGTTGCGACGCTCGGCACCCATAAGCTCGATGAGTTTGGTACGACGCACGGCGCGAAGGTTCAGCAGTAGCGTGAGCACAAACATCACGAGCATGCAGGCAAGGGTCAGGCTGAACGCATGCACCGAGAAAAAGAAGTGGAAATTGGCGATCTGTGTCTTAAAGAGCGAGGCCGTAAAGAACGTCATGAGCTGGGAGAGTCCCACGCCCAGCACAATGCCGGCGACAAAGGCGCCGACCGAGACGATCACCGTCTCGAGCGCCATGATCGTGGCGACGCGCCCGCGCCCCATGCCGAGCACCTGGTACAGGCCAAACTCCTTCTTGCGGCGTTTCATGATGAAGTTATTGGCGTACACCATCAAAAAGGCCATGACACCGGCCAAAAAGTACGTCAGGTCGCCGAGCATGCTGCCCATAACCTGCGCCAAGCCCTCTTCATCGATTCCGGCGATGTCGACCTGCATCGAGATGGTGTTAAAGGCATAGAAGACCGTGACGCCCAAGGTGAGCGTCAAAAGGTAGACGAGGTAGTCGCGGCCGGCGCGGCGGACGTTGCCCCAAGCGAGTTTACAGAGCATCGGAGCCCTCACCGCCCATCATGGCAACGACCTCCATAATGCGGTCGAAGAACTCTCGGCGGTCGGTGTCGCCACGGCGCAGCTCGGTGAAGATCTTGCCGTCGCGGATAAACAACACGCGGCTCGTGTAGCTGGCAGCAAAGCTGTCATGCGTGACCATGAGCACGGTGGCGCGCAGGCGGCGATTGAGGGCCTCCAGGCTCTCGAGCAGCAGACGAGCGCTTTTAGAATCGAGGGCGCCGGTGGGCTCGTCGGCCATGATCATGGTGGGGTCGGTGACGAGCGCGCGAGCCGCGGCAACGCGCTGTTGCTGACCGCCGGACATCTGGTAGGGATACTTGTCGAGCACCTGGCTGATGGACAGGCGCGCTGCCACATCCTGCACGCGGGTCGAGATCTCTGCCGAGTTTGTGCGGGCAATGGTGAGCGGCAGGGCGATGTTCTCGCGTGCCGTGAGCGTATCGAGCAGGTTGGAGTCCTGGAAGATAAAGCCCAGCTCCTCGCGGCGGAACTGCGAGAGTTTGGCCTGCTTCATGCGCGTCACGTCCTGGCCGTTAATGCGGATCGTGCCGCTCGTGGCGCTATCGATGGTCGACACGCAGTTGAGCAACGTCGACTTGCCCGAGCCCGAAGCGCCCATGATGCCAACAAATTCGCCGCGGTTGACGGTAAAGCTGACGTCGTTGAGCGCGCGGGTCACGTTGCCCAGCGCTCCATATACCTTTTCGAGATGCGCGACCTCCAGTACCGGGGTCGCCATGTGCGTGGTTTGCATACCGAGTCCTTTCTTGCGATTAGTCTACGGCATCTATAGTCGCAAGAAGACGAGTCGGCTACCATCGATATGGCTTACGCTTGCCTTACCGTTGTGTAAGGTACGGGTAGCTAGCCTGCCGCGTGTTGATATTGAGAGAGGACTCCTGTTGAAGACTGTTCATGTTGCCGCTGGGATCATTCGCAAGGAAGGATCTGACGAGCTGCTTGCCGTGCAGCGCGGCTATGGCGACATGCAGGGACTTTGGGAGTTTCCCGGTGGCAAGCTCATGCGCGGCGAGTCGCCCGAGGACGCCGTACGCCGCGAGCTCATGGAAGAGCTGCAGGTCAAAGTCACCAACCTGCGCGATTTCTATACCGTTGAGTATGACTACCCCGATTTTCATCTCTCCATGGAGTGCTATTACTGCTCGCTCGCCGATGAATCCGATGAACCCCAGAAGCACGACCGCCAGCTCGATATCCGCTGGATTCCGCGCACCTCGCTTGCCACGGTTGAGTGGATGCCCGCCGACAAGGGGCTCATTGATGCCCTGATTGAGCTGAAGGAAGACCGGCTCGAGGCAAGCTCCGCCGATGACGCCGCGCCCAACACAGCCGCCAAGCCCAAGCGCGCACCTAAGCGCCGCAGCAAAAAACGTCCCAAGCCCGGTCTGCTCGACGGCATCGATACCTCGGACCTCTCCGCTGACGAGCGCGAACTGGTCCGCCGGCGCGCCGCCATCAAAAAGTCTATGAAGGGCAACAAGCGTGCCAACACCAAGCCCGAGTTGCTCGTTCGCCAGCGCCTGCGCGCAGCGGGCCTTACGGGTTATCGCTTGGAATGGAAGGTTCCCGGCAAGCCCGACATCGCCTTTCCCGGGCGCAAGATCGCCATCTTCGTCAACGGTTGTTTTTGGCATCGCTGCCCCAAATGCAACCCTAGCCAGCCCAAGCGCAACGTTGAGTTTTGGGAGGCAAAGTTCCGTCGCAACGTCGAGCGCGACCGCGCTGCCGTGGCAGCACTCACTCAAATGGGCTGGACGCCTATAACCATCTGGGAATGCGAACTCAAAAAGGACCGCATCGACGCCACGATGGAAAAGGTCATCGAACAAGTACGCGCCGCCGCACCGCAGCGCTAGGAACGAGCCGTCCACACGCCCCACACAGGCAAGCCACATCCGCGCCACAAACCTTAGAAAGCCCTTAAGCTCAAAACCTTTCAAGAGTGTTACTCAATAGCTTTGACCTGCGGTTTCATCGTAACGCCAAACCAGGTTAAGCCTTTCTTTAGCGCTTCTTTGCAGCAGCCGCGGCATAATACTGCCAACGCACGGGACCTAGCAGCATACCCCGAGCGCAATCTTTTGGTGGACATCGAGGAGGCCGCATAAGCATGCATTCTTCCAATGACGCAGCACAGCAGCCATCCCTAAAACATGCAAACCTTTTCTCCTTCCCCCCGACACAGAGAAACGGTCTCCTCGACTCCCCCACCACAAAAACCAAGCGCTCAGCCGATCAGAGCCTCAACTTACGAGCATCCTTCGAAAAGCTCCAAGCATCCCTAGACAAGGCGTTCCCCGAACAGGCAAGAGCAATCTAAGCCCATCGCGCTTTATACTGATGCCATGCGAAACATGGATCACATAGAATTGCACCGCGGAGGACGCGAGGAAGCGTTTCCCGAGACCGCCGAAGACTGGCCCTATATTGCCGAACGCGCAGAATTCGCTCGCTATCCGGGCAATTCCGTCCCCTGGCACTGGCATTCCGAAGTTGAGCTTTTCTACATGGAGCAGGGAGCGATTGACTATCGAACGCGCGCGACTCATGAACACGTGCGCTTTGAGGAAGGGTCCGCCGGCTTTATCAACGGCGGCGTTTTGCACAGCACGCTGCAATCGCCCAATTCGGCGCCAGCCATTCAAATGCTGCATATCTTTCAGCCGTCGATGCTCGGCGATCCCGCGGGACGCCTTCAAAAGCGCTATATCAATCCTTTGCTGCAATGTCGAGGCGTCGATGTGCTCAAATGGTCGCCCACCAACCCCGACGATATGTCCTTTATCGATTTGCTAAAGAGTTCCTTTAACCACGACCTTCAACGGCCGCAGAACGAGATGGCGCTTCGGAATAGCTTGTCAGGGCTCTGGATTCAGATTTACGCCAAGGCCGAACCGCTCTTTTCCTCCGACAACGCCTCTTGGATGACCAACCGCGACGTACAGTTCAAGGCAATCCTGGACTATATCCGCGCAAACTATGCAGCCGCTATAGATGTGCCCCAGATGGCATCTGCAGCCGGCGTAAGCGAAAGAGAGTGTTACCGCATTATCGAAGCTTGCGCAGGAACGACCCCGGCGGCATATCTGCGCGCATACCGCGTAAACCGTGCTTGCGAACTTTTGGCACACACCACGCGAACGGTCCAGACAGTCGCGCGCCAATGCGGCTTTGCGACAGCAAGCCATCTTGGCCAGGTATTTAAAAAACAAATGGGGTGCACTCCTTCGAGCTATCGAGCAGCGAGGCAGAATCTCGATAGCACCAGGCAGAAATCCCGCTAGCCTTTCTTCTGTCACCGCATCAAACTTGCAGGCAAACAACAGAGAGGAGCAATCATATGAAGCACTTTGACCATATCGTATTTGACGTTGATGGGACATTGGCAGATACAGAAGAAAGCGTTCTATCATCGCTTGTCCAGATTGTCCAAGAAGAGACCGGCAAAACGCTCCCCCGACACGAGCTTGAATTTGCCCTCGGCATACCCGGCAAGGATGCCCTTGAGAAACTCGGAATCTACTCGCAGGCAACGTTGGATCGCTGGTGCCAAGTTGCCGCCAGCTTTAAAAGCACCATCAGCGTGTTTCCAGGTTTGCTTGAAGTCATCGCAACACTCGCCGATAGCGGCTGCAAACTTGGCATCGTCTCCTCACGTGCGCGCGACGAATACGCAAAAGAAATTGCACCCCTTGGTTTCGATAAATATTTTGAGCGCATCATCCTTGTCGAAGACACAACCGAACATAAACCCGCACCCGCACCCATGCTCGAATATCTCCGGCGTACGGGCGCGAATCCTGGCAACGTCGTCTACGTTGGCGACACCGTCTACGACGAACAATGCGCAACTTCGGCAGGGGTCAGTTTTGCCAGAGCGGCATGGGGATCACACCAAGACATCCCAAACGCCACCTACAACCTCAAAACCCCCAACGACCTACTAACCCTAACAACCAAATAACCCCCGAGCCTAACCCTTTCAGCCCCAACACCACAAGGGCGACGACCTCGAGTAGGTCAACCTGGGAGGGACGAGGGCTTAGTTCCCCAATCTTTCCGCAGGGGGCAAAAAGCAACGTCTTATTTTTCCGACACTAACGCCACAAGGGCGATCGAGTAGGACGGCTTGGGCGGGTCCCCGTACTTAGTTTCCAAAATCATTCCGCAGCGCGAAGGCCCCCGTTGCCAACGCTTCGTAGAAGCGAGGCAACGGGGGCCTTCATGCGCGAGGACGTTTTGGAAACTAAGTACGGGGACCCGCCCAAGCCGTCCGGTGGGATCAGAGTACCCTTGCTGTTACTCTGCTTTGCCCACAGAGTTGAGGTTGGTCATGCGGATCTTAACCAGCTCGGTGATCTCACGCATGCCCTCCTTGGCCGGCTTCTTGGGATCGAAGCAGGCGGGGTTCTCGGCCATGTAGGCCATGAAGCCCTTGGTGTAGGCCTGACGCAGCTCGGTGGCGTAGTTAACCTTGCAGATGCCGTTCTTCACAGCCTCGGCAACCTGCTCATCGGGCACACCGGAGGTGCCGTGCAGAACCAGCGGCACGTCGACGGCGTCGCGGATGGCCTTGACCACGGACTGCTCGATGTGGGGATCGCTCGTGTACACGCCGTGGCTGGTGCCAACGCCAATTGCGAGGGAGGTGCAGCCGGTACGCTCGACGAACTCCTTGGCCTCGGCAGGATCGGTGTAGGGGCTCTCGCCCTCAACCGCGGGACCGTCGTCCTCCTTGCCGCCAACCTTACCGAGCTCGGCCTCGACGGGCACGCCCATAGCGCGGCCAGCGTCGGCGACGGACTTGGTCAGGGCGATGTTGTCCTCGAAGGACTCGTGCGAGCCGTCGATCATGACAGAGGTGTAGCCCGTGCGGAAAGCCTGCATGCAGCGGTCGTAGCCATCGCCGTGATCGAGGTGCAGAGCGACGGGCACGGAAGCGCGTTCGGCAGCAGCCTTGACCATGCCGTAGAAGTAGTCCAGACCAGCGGTCTTGATGGTGCCCGGGGTGGTCTGCATGATGACGGGGGACTTGGTCTCCTCGGCAGCGGCCAGAACGGCCATAACAAACTCGAGGTTCTCGACGTTGAACGCGCCGACGGCGTAGTGGCCGGCCTGAGCGTCCTTGAGCATCTTTTCGGTGGTAACAAGTGCCATGAGCGTTTGCTCCTCTCCCTCGCCCGCATCTGGACATCGGGCGTAGTTGTTCACAAGGCGTTTTACCTTGCGTTTTACTGCGCTCATTGTATGAAATTCAGCGGCTTTGCACGTGCGAGATATTGAGCCCATGCAGGTCAATACAGTCGTTTTTGAAAAGTAAACGGAAGGAATTTGAACCGAGCGGACATGTTCGATATTGAATTTTGAGCGTTCAGCGTCTTTCTTTTATAGAAAAGATAAGTAATCGAAAGGTATTTTCTTACTCAAAAAGAAAATGAACGAAAATAGAGTCAACACAATTCCTGCAAATTTGGCCGAGAATGGAGCAGCTATGGCCCACGCAACAACCCGAGCCTTCGCCGATGAGCGTCGTGCCGCCATCATGGAGATGCTCGAGCATAACGCCTCGGTGCAGGTGGCAGAAATTGCCCAGACCTTTGGCGTGTCCTCTGTCACCGCTCGCGCCGACCTGGACGCACTCGCGGAGTCCGGCAAGCTGCGCCGCACGCATGGCGGCGCCGTATCGCTCCACAAGCGTCTGACTGTTTCCACGCAGGATCGCCGCATCAATGTCAACGTCGCCGCCAAGCAGGCCATCGCGCAAAGCGCCATCGAGTTCGTCAATGACGGCGACACGTTGCTCGTCGACTCGGGCACCACGGCGCTCGAGTTCGTCCGGCTCCTCGATCAGCGCAACGGCATCACCGTTATCACGGCCGACATTACCATTGCCGATTATATCGACGAGAGCATGCCCTCGGTCGATGTCGTCATGCTGGGCGGGGCGCTACGCAAAGGCCATCGTTATCTGTACGGACCGCTCACCATGCAGGCGCTCCAAATGGTCCATGCCGATCTGGCCGTCATGTGCCCCGGCGCCTTTGTCTCCAGCTGCGGCTTTACGACCGACTTTCCGCAGATGGCCGAGACCAAAACGGCTATGATCGCCGCGGCCCATCAAAGCGTCGCCCTCATGGACGCCAGCAAGGTTAACGGACGCGGCATGTACCGCTTTGCCAAGCTGACCGATGTCGACGCCATCGTGATGGACCGAGACCCCGAAGGCGCCGTTGCCACCTCAATCGCCAAGACCGCCGACGGCGCACGTCCAGCCCTCATCATCGCCGTCAACTAAATAAAAACCACCACAAAGGTGCCTGTCCCCTTTGTGGTGGTTGTGATGGTTGAGCGTCAAAAGTGAACGTGTCGCTACTTGGACAGCTCGTCGGCGAGGGCCTCGATCTGAGCGCGCGAGGCGTCGTTGAGCGAGCCCAGCACGGTCACCTTATTCTGCGCCAGGGTGATGTCCTTCATGCCCTCGAGCTCCTTGGTCATAACCTTGGCAGCAGCGGGCGCCCAAGAGCCGGCCTCGACGAGCGCCACGGTGCGGTTCTGGTAGGCATGCTCGGCGAGCGTATGGATAAAGGTGCTCATGAACGGGAAGATCTCGCCCTGATAGGTGATGGAAGCGAGCACCAGGCGGTCGTAGCGGAACGCATCCTCAACGGCCTCGGCCATATCGTCGCGAGCCAGGTCAAAGACGGAAACCTTCTGGCCGCGAGCCTCAAGCGCAGATGCGAGTTCCTCGACGGCAGCCTTCAGATGGCCATACACGCTCGCATAGGCAATCGTGATGCCCTCGTCCTCGGGCTGATAGCTCGACCAGGTGTTATAGGTGTCGAGGTAGTAGCCCAGGTTCTCGGTCAGCACGGGGCCGTGGAGCGGACAGATGATCTGGATGTCCAGGTCGGCGGCCTTCCTGAGCACGGCCTGCACGAACTTGCCGAACTTACCGACGATGCCAAAGTAGTAGCGGCGCGCCTCGCAGGCCCAGCCTTCCGGGTCCTCGATGTCGTTGGCGCCGAACTTGCCAAAGCCGTCGGCACTAAAGAGCACCTTGTCGGTGGACTCGTAGGAGAAGATCACCTCGGGCCAGTGCACGTTGGGGGCGCAGACAAACGTTAGGCTGTGGCCACCCAGGTCGAGCACGTCGCCCTCTTTGACGACTATCTTACGCTCGGGGTAGTCGGTGCCAAAGTAGTTGACCATCATGCGGAAGGCGCCCATGCTGGCCACAATCTGTGCCTGGGGATAGCGCTCCATAAAGGCGGCGATACCGGCGGAGTGATCGGGCTCCATGTGATGGACGACCAGGTAGTCGGGCGTACGGCCATCGAGCGCGGCCTCGAGGTTGCCGAGCCATTCGTCGACAAAGCCAGCGTCAACCGAATCGGCGACAGCGATTTTATCGCCCAAGATAACATAGCTGTTGTATGCCATGCCGTTCTCGGACACGTCGTACTGGCCCTCGAACAGGTCAATGTCGTGATCGTCGACACCGATGTAGCGGATATCCTTGGTGATCTCCATCAGGCAAAGCCTCCTAGATAGACAAAAGAACCCGTCTATCATAACACTCGGCAGTATCCCAGCTGTTATCTGCCGGCATCCATACCGATTGTTATTGAAATACGATAAATCGCCGTTTACCTGCGCAAACTATGCGCGCGGTATCGCCGTGCTATGTCGAATAATGAGCTGGCCGGGAATACGAATGGCAACGGTTTTGCCCGCCGTACCCGCCTCGGGAACCGCATGCTCGAATACCTCGCGTCCGCGCTGATGTAGATCAAATCGCACGGTCGTGAGCTCGTTGTGTGCCACAAAATCATCGAGCGAATCATCGACGCCCACCACGCTCACGTCCTCGGGCACGCGCAAGCCACTATCGCGCAGCGCTGCAATTGCGCCGTTTGCCATCTGGTCGTTTGCCGCGTAAATCGCCGTCATGGTGCGGTCGTGCTCGGCCAGATATCTGCCGGCCTCGTAACCGCTGTTGGCAGACCAGTCGCCCTCGAGCGGCGTCTGCGGCTTAATGTGCCTACGCTCGAGCGCATCCTGCCAACCGGCTCGACGAAATTGCTCGTCGACCGAGAACGACGGGCCGCCAATATAGCGAATTTGCTCATGCCCCAGCTCAAACAGGTGATTCATAAGCAAGAGCGAGCAGCCGTAATGATCGGAGTCTACCGTGGTCACCCGCGGGTGCGCGTACATGGTAACGATGACCGTGCCAATGCCCGGCAGTGGATCAAACGTCTCAAAATCGGGCGCCATACGGCTCATGCCGATAATGATGCCGTCCACAGGCAGCGCGGCCATACGACGCGTTGCCTCGGCAAGCGAAAACTCCTCGGTCTTGGACATCTCGACCAGCGTGATGGCGCAATTATGCTCGCGAGCAGCGCTGGCGATGCCGTCGATCATTGAGAGGTTGCCAAACTTGGTGACATCGTTGACGCACAGACCGACCGAATGGTAGCGGCCGTCGCGCAGCGAGCGACCGGCATAACTCGGACGAAAGCCGAGCTCTTGCATAGCGGCCTGCACGCGCTGGCGCGTCTGCTCGTTAACGTTGGGCAAGCCGTTGGCGACGCGCGAAACCGTCTGCTGCGAAACGCCAGCAGCGCGGGCGACGTCGGCCATGGAGACCGGACGCGTACCTGTATCGTTGGACGGGCGCCTTGCCACAGGATCACCTTCACCGTTGCGAGATCTGAATAGCGTGCATGCCGGCCCGGGCAGAAATACACCCCGCGCCGAGGCCCGCTATCGTCGGACGCATGTTAACGTACTCTACTTTTTCAATCCGCAACTCTTCTGCTCTATAAGTCCATACGGCAATACCGTTCACGGCTGAATTTCTACCGATTACCAGATTCTCAAAAAGTGATAAGCGTTGTGTTATGAGTACGTTAACATAGCCCGTAACGTGCGGCATCGTGAACACTTGGTTCATGCCGCTTCAAGTTGTTAACGTACTCATAACGGCGCAAAACTCACCCGTGCGCGCCAAGGAAAGGACTCCCATGACCACTCCCGACGAAAAGACACTCGCCACGCTCACCAAGCTATTTGAGGAGGAGTTTGGCCCCATCGGCGACCGCCAGGTGCTCTACGTGCACGCGCCCGGCCGTTCCGAGATCAGCGGCAACCACACCGACCACGAGGGCGGCCACGTTATCGCCGGCTCGCTCGATGTCGCCGTTGACGGCATCGCCGTGGCAACCGACTCCAACAAGATTCGCGTCGCCGACGAGGGCTATCCTACGTTTGAAATCATGCTCGACACGCTGGATATTCAAGAGTCCGAGAAGGGCACGTCCGCGAGCCTCGTCCGCGGCATGGCCCACGAGATTGCAGCCCTTGGCGTTGAGCCTCACGGCTTCGATTTTGCTTTCACCTGCTCCGTCCCCTCGGGCGGCGGCCTTTCCAGCTCCGCTGCCGTCGAGGCCGCATACGGCCGCGCCATGGAGACGCTCTGGGGCGCGCCCGCCATTGAGCCCGTCGCGCTCGCGCAGATGAGCCAGCGCACCGAGAACAACTACTACGGCAAGCCCTGCGGTCTGATGGACCAGGCCGCCGTGTGCCTGGGTGGCCTCGCCTACATGGACTTTGAGGACCAGGCTCAGCCTAAGACCCAGAAGCTCGAGCTCAACTTTGAGGATCACGGTTATGCGCTTGTGCTCGTTAAAGTGGGCACCGACCACGTGGCCGCCACCGACGACTACGCCGCCGTTCCGCGCGAGATGCAGGACGTCGCCGCCGAGTTTGGCAAGGCACGCCTGTGCGAGGTCGACGTTGCCGACTTTGACGCCAAGCTCCCCGAGCTGCGTGCCAAGCTGGGCGACCGTGCCTGCCTGCGCGCCATTCACTACTGGTACGAGAACGGCCTGGTCGACAAGCGCTGGGCAGCTCTGAACGCCGGCGACATCGACCAGTTCCTGGTCCTGACGCGCGAGTCCGGTGCCAGCTCCGCCATGTACCTGCAGAATGTCGTTGCCAAACTGGGTTCTGAGCAGCCCTCCATGTATGCGCTGGCGCTGGCCGAGCACGTGCTCGACGGCCGCGGCGCCGTCCGCATCCACGGCGGCGGCTTTGGCGGCACCATCCAGGCGTTCGTGCCGCTCGACCTGGTCGACACCTTCATCGCCAAGATGAACGGCTGGCTGGGCGAGGACTCTGCACGCCACTACGCCATCTCTGATAAGGGGGCTTACGCAGCATGGCTGTAATGACCGACGTGTGCGACGCCGCGCAGAACCTGATCGAGTACGCCATTCACCGATCGATGATCGGACAGGACGACCGCATCTGGGCATACAACACCATTCTGGAGTGCATCGGCGCCACGGGCCCCGCGCTCGAAATGACCTGGGCGCTCCAGACCGAGAAGCTCTCGCTCTTGCATCCCGATACGCTCCCCGACTTTGACCTTGAGGGCACGCTTGCCGTGCTTTCGGAGGCCGCCGTTGCCAATGGCGCCGCTGAGGATACGACCTCGGGCCGTGATCGTATCGCCATGCGTGTTATGGGCGTGCTGATGCCCAGGCCTTCGGTTGTAAACGAGGAGTTCAACGGCCGTCTGGGCGTCAACGAGCCCAAGGCTGCAACCGACTGGTTCTACGGCCTGTGCTGCGACGCCGGCTATGTGCGCCGCGCCGCCATCGCACGCAACATTAAGTGGAGCACCCCTACCAACTGGGGCGACCTGGAGATCACCATCAACCTCTCCAAGCCCGAGAAGGACCCGCGCGATATCGCTGCCGCCGGTGCCGCCAAGAACACGGGCGAAAAGTATCCCGCCTGCCAGCTGTGCATCGAAAACGAGGGCTACCCCGGGCGTTCGGCAGCAGCCGACGGTGGCGCCCACCCCGCCCGCCAGAATCTGCGCGTTATCCCCATCCAGCTCGACGGCGAGCGCTGGGGTTTCCAGTACAGCCCGTATGCGTATTTTAACGAGCACTGCATTGCTATGAGCTCCGAGCATCGCCCGATGCACGTGGACCGCAAGGGCCTGACCTGCCTGCTCGACTTTGTCGACCTGTTCCCGCACTACTTTATTGGCTCCAACGCCGACCTGCCCATCGTGGGCGGCTCGATCTTGTCGCACGACCACTTCCAGGGCGGCGCACACGAGTTCCCCATGATGCACGCCGCTGAGGTCTCGCAGTTTAGCGTGCCCGGCTTTGACCAGGTCAGCGGTACCGTGTTGCAGTGGCCGCTCTCGGTGCTGCGACTGCGTTCGCACGACCGCGCCCAGCTGCTCGACGCCGCCGAGAAGATTATCCTTGCCTGGCGCGAGTGGACCGATGAGTCGGTTGGCGTCGTCGCGCACACAGCCGATGGCGTGGCGCACAACACCGTGACGCCCGTCATCCGCCGCGTCGACTCCCGCGGCAATGCCGGCGGCGAAATCTACGAGGCCTACCTGGCGCTTCGCTGCAACATCACGACTGACGAGCATCCGCTGGGCGTATTCCACCCGCATGCCGAGTACCACCACATTAAGAAGGAGAACATCGGCCTGATCGAGGTCATGGGCCTGGCCATTTTGCCGCCACGCCTGGTTCCCGAGCTCGGCGCCGTCCGCGAGCACCTGCTGGCCGCCAAGGTCGACGCAAGCTACGACCTTGGCGCCGCACTCGAGGGCGACGACCTTTGCCGCAGCCACGCCGCATGGGCCGAGGATGTCTTTGCACGCCGCGCCGATGAACTTACGACCGACAACGCCATCGATATCCTGCACGAGGAGGTCGGCGTGGTGTTTGGCCACGTGCTCGACAACGCCGGCGTCTTTAAGTGGGACGAGGCAGGACGTGCCGCCCAGCAGCGCTTTATCGACTCGCTGTAGCACGCGAGCTCGAACGCACGCACTTAACAAATAGCGCCTACACGACCACGGCGCCCGCCGGCAACATCGCCGACGGGCGCCGTTTTCTGATGCAAGGGTAGCTAATTTGCACCAAAACAAGGAGTGTTCCAAACTGCCGGCAGAGAAGGAACGCCCCCAGGTGCCGACCTAAACCCCCACACTATTCGATGGAAAAACGTGGTTGCCTCCCACATTATTCGATGGAAAAACGTGGTTTACTCCCACATTTTTCGATGGAAAGACCAAGACGGTCTTATACTAACCATGATCGTTAGGAGGCAGTATGCAGCGACAGCTAATGGACGAACTCATCGCTTGGAAATCTAGGGCAAACCGCAAGCCCCTCCTGCTTAAGGGGGCCCGCCAGACGGGAAAAACCTGGCTTCTCAACGAATTCGCAGGCCAGCAGTATCAAAACGTCATCCGTTTTGACTTTATGCTCGAACCGGGCGCACGTTCGCTGTTCGACGGAAGCCTTGACCCCAAACGCATCATCTCCCAGATAGAGCTCCTGCGCGGCCAGACCATAACGCCGACAGACACGCTCATCATCTTCGACGAAATCCAAGAGGCACCGCGCGGCATCACCTCGCTCAAATACTTCAACGAGCTGGCGCCGGAATACCATATCATGGCAGCCGGCTCCTATATGGGGCTCGCGCTCCGACGCGAAAACGAGCCGTTCCCCGTCGGCAAGATCGACCAGCTCACCATGCGCCCCATGGGGTTTGTCGAGTTCGTTCGTGCCGTCGATGGCGATCCGCTCGCAGATGCCATCCTTGCCGCAGACATGGACCTGCTGGCAAACGTTTCCGAAAAGCTCGAGCGCCTGCTCAAGGAATACCTCGTTGTCGGAGGCATGCCAGAAGTTGTCTCCGCTTTCGCCGCCTCCCACGATTTCATCGAGGCCCGCAGGCTTCAGCAGCAAATCATCGAAGCTTATGAATCCGATTTTGGCAAACATGCGCCAGCCCGCATCGTCGAGCGCATGAGGCTGGTTTGGAAATCCCTTCCCGGCCAGCTCGCAAAGGAAAACAAGAAGTTCGTCTACGGCGCGCTTCGTCCCGGGGCGCGCGCACGCGATTTTGAGGAAAGCCTCCAGTGGCTCATGGACTATGGAATCGTTCATAAGGTACCACGTGTTTCCGCCCTAAGAGCACCGCTCACAAGCTACGAGGATCTCTCGGGCTTCAAGCTGTTCTGCATCGACACCGGCATCCTCGGAGCACTCTCCGGCCTCACACCAGCCATTGTTCTGAACGGGCCCGCTGTTTTTACGGAGTTCAAAGGCTCGCTGACCGAGCAATACGTCGCACAGGAGCTTTTGCTCCAAGGCAAAACTCCCGCGTATTGGTCATCTTCCTCCGGCAATGCAGAGACTGACTTTGCCATCGACCATGCGGGGACCGTGCTTCCGCTCGAGGTCAAGGCGGCAGAGAATCTCAAAGCAAAGAGCCTGAGGATTGCCTGCGAGAAGTTCAAGCTCGAGCGTTGCGTGAGAACATCGTTAGCGGCATATAGAGACGAAGGCACGCTCGTCAATATTCCGCTCTGGGAGATTGGGCAAATCGACAAGCTGGCATAGGCGCTGTGGAGGGGGTGCCCCGTAAGGAGTGTCCCAAACTGCCGGCAAAAAAGGAACGTCTCTATCTGCCGCATTCCCGAAGCAAGGCAACGCCGATGTCTTGGAAACGACAGCGAGCGGGCCGCATTTGAGACAAGGTGACGCGAAACGAAAGGGCGCTGACCTTCTGGTCGCGCCCTTGAAGTTGAACGTCAGATTGTCCAAATGCGGCCCGCGCAGCGTCGGCAGGTTACGGCGTTTGGTAAAACGCCGTAACTCGACGCCGTAACCCTAAAGCTCCGTTACTTCAACGCTGTTGTAGACCTCGTCCCAGCGGTCCATGACCAGGTGGCCGGTCTTGGGATCCATGGCGTTGAGCTTGCCGCAGGTATTGGCGGTCTTGAGCACCGTGACGTCGTCGGCACCAGCTGCAATGGCATGCGCAAAGCCGGCGATGGTCGAGTCACCGGAACCCGTTGCGTTCACAGCCGCAATCGCGGGCGTCTTGGCGCGGAACGCGCGGCCCTCATGGAAGCCCACCGAACCGGCAGCGCCCATCGAAACGACAACCCAGGGGATACCGGCAAAACGGTCATCGGCGGCAAGCGCCTCGCGCAGGGCATCGACATCATCGGTCGTAAAGGACGTACCCAGCAGGCCGTTAATCTCGGTCAGGTTGGGCTTTACGAGCTCAGGCTTAGCGTCGGACTCCAGCGCGGCCTCCAGCGATGCACCCGAGGTGTCGAGCAGCACCTTGGCGCCCGCCTCCTCGGCGATCTTGACGAGCTCGGCATAGTAGCCGGCATCGACACCACGCGGCAGCGAGCCCGAAAGCGTCACAACGTCCGCCTTCGCTGCAAGCTCGGCAAACTTGGCCGTAAAGGCCTCGAGCTCGGCCGGGGCGATCTGCGGGCCGCTCTCCAAAAGCTCGGTCTGATTGCCCTCGTGCAGGATATTCAGGCAAATGCGCGTCTCGCCGGCAATGGGCACAAAGTCGTTTTTGACGCCGTCGGCATCCATAAGCTCGGCCATATAGGCACCCATGTGGCCACCCAGCAGACCGGTCGCGAGCACGTCGTCGCCCAGCTGCAGAAGCACGCGGCTCACGTTGAGGCCCTTACCGCCGGCGGTCTTTTCGGGCGTTACGCGGTTAACATCGTCGATGACCAGTTTGTCGAGCTGGTAACGGGTATCAATCGACGGGTTCATGGTAACGGTCAGAATCATATTGAACTCCTGTTTCCGGGGCACGGCACGCGCGGCCCCAAACATACGATAGCTCGTTAAAGGATCTCGATCTCAAAGCCGCGGGTGACGGTCTCCCCCGGCTTGGCAACCAGGCAGCCACGCTTGTGCTCCAGAATATCGTCCTCGTCGGAGCAGGTGGACAGGCCGCCCCACGGTTCCACAGCCACAAAGTCGCCCTCGGGCTTGCTCCACACAATCAGGTATGGCATATCGGGGAACGTCAGGCGCACGCCCTTGTCCTCGGTTTTCTTGGTCAGCGTAACCACGCGGCTCTCGAGCACGTCAAAGATGGTCTCCGCGAAGTCGAAGAGTTCGTGGGTCAGCGGCAGGTTCTGGTCGATCATGGGGTTCTTGCTGCGATGCTCAACATCAATCAGGCCCGTCGAGGGAACGGCAGTACAGAGCTCGGCGGCCTCGCGCTGCTCAAAACGGAGCTCGTAGTCGTCATAGGACTCGCCCTCGTCGAGCGGGCACTTAAAGCCAGGGTGACCGCCCACAAAGAATGGCATGTCCTCGGTGCCCTCATTGGTCACCTCGTACGAAACGGCCACCTTTGCCGCATCGATCGTGTAACGAGCAACGATCTTAAACGGATACGGGTACTGCTCGAGCAACTCGGCATGGTCGGCAGAGCTTAGGCTCAGCGCAACCATGTTGTCGCTCTGCTCCTCGAGCTTCCACTCCTGTTTGCGCGCAAAGCCGTGGCGGGCGAGCTTAACCTCGCGGCCGCCCATGGTCATTGCGCGACCGTCACGAAGACCGCCGCAGATCGGGAAGCAAATAGGTGCCTGGCCCGACCACACCGCCGGATCGCCCTGCCACAGATACTCGCGACCGTCGGCCACAATTGAGGTGAACGAGCCGCCCGCCGTGCTCAGTGCTACGCGGATAGAACCGTTATCAAGAACAAACTCCATAGGAGCCTTCCCTTTCTTACGACAGCCCGCCAAGTCAATAGGGCTGATAGAAAACCGGCCCGCGCCCCCTCACAGAAACGCGAGCCGTCAATTGAAAAGCTGCAAATCGCCAAGTACAGCCAAGAGCAAAGCACTCAAGCAAAGCAAGCAAACGTGTTATCGGAGCAGCTCGCCGTACCAGAACACTTCGCAACAACAGGGGCGATCTCACAGGTCACTCAAACGTCAGCGAGCGGCGCTCAGGTGCCCCAGGTCGCCGCGAAAGAGGAGCGACGCGTACTTCATGTACGCGAGCGACGGTTTGAGCGACGAGATGGGGTGCATGAGCGTCGCGCAGCGTCGACCCGTTACGCGGTTTGGTAAAACCGCGTAACCTCCCTAGTCGTGGTACTCGCCGCGGTCCCACTTCTCCAGGAACTCGTCAAAGAAGTGCGGGTCGGCCTGAGCCTCGGCGTCGGCCTTATTGCAGGCGTCGATCTTGGCGATCAGGGCGTCGTGCTCGGGAGTCTTCTCGTAGGGCTCCTCAAGGAAGGCAAGCATGATATCGGCCATCAGGAACTCGCCGGTGATCTTGCCGCCAAAGCCCACGATGTTGGCGTTGAGCTCGCGACGGGCATACAGGGCAGAGGTCATGTCGCGGACCAGGGCGCAACGGGCGCCGGGAACCTTGTTGACGGCGTTGGTGATGCCAATGCCGGTGCCGCACAGGGCCACGCCAAAGTCGGCCTTGCCGCTGGCAACAGCCTCGCCCACGGCCTTACCGTAGATGGGATAGTGCGTACGGGTGTGGCTGTAGGTGCCGCAGTCGAGCACCTTGTAACCAGCCTGCTCCAGGCGGTCGGCCAGATAGATCTTCTCGTCCGTAACGATATGGTCGCAACCGATTGCGATGGTCTTCTTCATCAGAACGTCCTTTCGTCTGAATTCACAAGTTGAGGTAGAAGTTCGAGTTCTCGGTGGCTCTCGTTAGGCCATCTTGTTGAGCATGTCGACACGGATCTGGTGACGGCCGCCGGCGTACTGGGCGCGCAGGAACTCGCGGGCGATCTTCTTGGCGACCTCGGTGCCCACAACGCCCGGGCCCATGGTGACCATGCGCGAGCCGTTGTGCTCGCGGGTCATGTAGGCGGAACGCTCGTCGGAAATGTTGGCGACGACCATACCCTTAATCTTGACGGCGGCCATATAGGAGCCGACGCCGTACTTATCGAATGCGAAGCCCTGGGAATCCTTGTGCTCCAGCAGGTCCTTGGCAACGGCGGTCGCGGAATCGACAAAGTCCGCGGCAGGGGTCTCGGAATAGTCGACGACCTCGTGACCGTCGGCGATGAGCATCTCCTTGATGGACTCCTTCATCGACATACCGTCGGCATCGGAAGCGATTACAACCCTCATGACATCCTCCTTGAGAGATACGCAGGTGCGTAGTTTCTGTTTGGAAGTGTTGAATCGCGTTCAGGTCCGGGCATCTGAATGTGCGGTTCTTCACTGTTCATGTTTATTTGAACACATTCGAACAGTAACTGCAACAACTATTTGTTTATCTTTGTTCTTTTTTGTACAAATATCGTTCACGGATGATTGCTGACCGTTTGAGCCGGGCGCGGACGTAGCGACCATGTGTTCAACAAACAAAAGGGCGGCCAAGAACGTGTCTCGGCCGCCCTTCTTACGGTTGATCTTCCAAAGATCGCTTTGCCGCCTACTCAGACTGCCCGCTCTTCTTGGCATGTCTGGACGGAGCGCTCAAGAAACGACCCGTCAGATAGTTCGCCGGGCCGGAAATATCGATCCCCAGCAGCACGTGTCCTAGCCATAGGAACGCCACGAGCACCAATAGCGGGATAACGCACGAGGTCACGATCATCACGATGACGCCTTCAATCAGATCGGTCACCTGCCGCACAATCTCATCGGTCATCTGCTTGGCGCCGCTGGTCACCGACGTAACAAGGCTCGATGCCCCATCAGTCAACTGCTCGAGCACGTTTTTGGACTCCGTGGCCTCGGATTTTTTCTTGTTCGATTTTGAGCTGGTCTCGGCTGACTTGTCCGTGATGTCGGCCGCGTCCGCAGCGTCCGCAGCCTTTTGCTCAGCTTGCTCAATACTTACGCGATACGTTTCATCGACCTTTTGCGACACCCATACGCTCGCGGGCACGAGCGCCATGCCGATCACGGCAACCACCAGTACGCGTGTCGCCACACGGCGCAGGACAGTGCTCGTGCTCCAGCGCCCGTGAATGCCGAGCGACACCGCAAAGAGCACCAACGCAAACGGGATTAAGATGCCCAAGCCAACCGACCACAAAATAGTTAGCAGGTATTTCTCGAGGTAGAGCACGGCAAGCACGATACCAAGGTTGCCTGAAAGCTGCGCGAGCTGCTCGGCAACCGGCGTTCCCGTATCACCCGGCAGTGCGGTAATGCCCGCAGACAGCGCCACGCACGAGGTCGTGAGCGCCAGTACGTTACCCTTCTTTTGGTCGATGACCTCGATGGTGGAGTCCCAAGTTTTGGTATCGGCGAAATGCGGACGAGCTACAAAGCCCGACAGCAGCGCCAGGATCACGAGCGCAACGATAAAGCCAATCTGCAGCTTTTTGTTTGCGCACACGACATCGGACAGACTGGGCTGCAGCTCGGTTACCGCCGTGTGCTCGGTTATCTGGACAGGACGCCCATGAGCCATCTCGTGCGCATCTTTCTTTTGAATCAATCCGTTGTCCGGCATTTGGATACCTCCTCATTCCGGCCTGTATTGCGGATGGAAGTATACCCACCCTGCGAAAAACCGAACGGCAAGACGAACGGAGCGCACCAAGACTGTCCCCAATGACTAGTCGTTTAAGAACGTCCCCAATGACTATCACGGGATGAGTTGCGGTGGAATAGGGATTGTTTTGTGCCCGCCGGCCCCTATTCAGTCCCTATTTCACCGCAACTTGAAGTAGAACAGGAAAAGCCCTGCCGCGGGTAGCAGCAGAGCTTTTGGAAGGGGACTTGGTTGTGAGGGCTCGTTAGGCGAGCTTGGCCTCGAGCTCGGCGATGCGCTTGTAGGCATCGATGGTAAAGCGGGCCTGCTTCTCCAGGATCATAGTGGTCATGAGGGTGTCCTGAGCGTGAGCCATGATGAAGGTCATCTCCATCTCGCCACCGCCGGCCTCCTGCGAAAGCAGCTTGGTCTGCGTGTCGTGGGCACCGATGAGCGCATCGCTGGCATCCTTGTGCAGCTGCTCGGCCTTCTCAAAGTCACCCTCGCGAGCAGCATCGAGCGCTGCAAGCAGATCGGTCTGGGCGTCACCTGCGTATGCGACAATCTCGAATCCAACCATCGAGATTTCTTCTTTGGTTGCCATATTGCGTTCCTTTCACATATGAACCAATGGAGAGCATCGCGTCCGGGCATACGCGCTGCGTTCTGTATGGCAGAAACATTAACATTCAAACAAAAAAGAACAGCGCAAAACGTAATTTCAAGCTATGAACGGTCACTTTTCGCCAGTGAACGGTTTTTAAACCAATCTGAACAATATCGAACACAATTAGCGGAAACCCAAACAGGCCCGTGCCCTAGCGCCAATCGCGCACCGTATCGCCCTCGACGAGTACGCCCGGAAACAGCATGTGCTCCACACCGGGTTCAACGCCCTCGGCACCGGCGATCTTATCGACTGCCCACATGCCGACACGCTTGTTGTCAAAGCGCACGGTGGCCAGGCGACGATCGGGCACGATGTCGCCCAGACTGTCATCAACACCCACCACGCTCACGTCCTCGGGCACGTGCTTTCCGCGCGACTCGAGTCCGCGAATGCAGCCGTAGGCCATGGCGTCGTTGGAAGCATAAATGGCCGTACAGGTCGGATCGTCCGCCAGAGCCTGACCGGCAGCATACCCGCTCTGTGCCGTCCAATCGCCACGAACGAGTCGCGGTGGCTCAATGCCATGCGCGCGCAATGTCTCGCGCCAGCCTTCCTCGCGCCGCATGCCCGAAAGCGAGCGCTCGGGACACGAGATAAAGTGCACGGTCTTGTGTCCCTGCCCCAGCAAGTACTCGACAACCTGGCGTGAGCAATCGAGCTGATCGTTATCGACCGTCGAGCACAGTGGGTGCTCCAGCATGGTAACGAGCACCGTCTGCATGCCAGGTAGCGGCTCGAAGGTGCCAAAGTCCGCCGGCATGCGATTCATGATCACGACCATGCCGTCTACCGGCAGCGCGCTCATACGCGACGATGCGCTCTCGAGGGTATAAGGATGTCCATCTACTTTAGTGAGGGTGATGGCATAGCCATGTTTGTCGGCCGCGGCGGCAAAGCCCTCCATACGGTCGAGGTTGCCGGTACCGGTAATGTTGAACATGGCGACGCCGACGGTCTTAAACTTACCGCGGCGCAGCGATCGACCGGCAAAATTGGGGCGATACCCCAGCTCGCGCATGGCGGCACGCACGCGTTCCTTGGTCTCGGGGCGCACACTGGGCGAATCGTGCACGGTGCGCGAGACCGTCTGCTCCGAAACGCCCGCGAGGCGCGCCACGTCTTTGACGGATACCGATTTTTTAACAGCGGCCATAGGTCGATCTTTCTATGTCAACGATGCCATTGGTGGCACCCTACGCAGTCAAATGAAACGTCTTCAAGTATATCTAACGCCTCCCCCACCATACGCTCACCACCCAAAACCTACCGTTCACCGACATTTTTGCTTCCCCAAACGGCTTTTTGCGCCCAAATGTTAACGTTGCCATTGCGCAAACACAGAGCCACCGGGCGGCTCAAACGTTTACGCATAAGGAATCGACGGTTCGCAGGCACAGGAACCACCGGTTCGCGTCTTTTTTTGTGTCGCAAAATGGCAACGTCAACATTTTGGCAACAGAACGCCAAAAGCTACCATCGTTGCTAACCCACCGACTCTTAGGAGCATTGCATGGAGCAACTCATCGCCACCATCGAAAAAGGCCAGCCCTTTTTCAACGCGATCGCCCGCAACAAGTACCTCAAGGCGATCCGCGACGGCTTTATCTCCGTCATCCCCATCATCATCTTCTCGTCCATCTTCTGCCTGGTAGCCTCGGTCCCCAACATCTGGGGTTTCTACTGGCCCGATGGCATCAACAACGCCCTGTGGAAGTGCTACAACTACTCCATGGGCATCCTGGCCATCGCCTGCGCCGCCACCACGGCCAAGCACTTCGCCGACGCGCAGAACCGCGACCTGCCCAAGAACAACCAGATCAACTTCATCTCGTGCATGTGCGCGGCCATCATCGGCTTCTTGCTCCTTTCGAGCGACACGATCGCCACGGACGCCGCCAGCGGCTTCAACACCACCTACCTTGGTTCCAAAGGCCTGCTGACCGCCTTCATCGCTGCGTTTGTGACCGGCATCATCTACAAGTTCTTCATTAAGCGCAACATCACCGTCAAGATGCCCGAGCAGGTTCCGCCCAACATCTCGCAGACCTTTAAGGACATCATCCCCTTCTCCGTCTGCATCACCGTCTTTTGGGTCTTTGACATCGCCTTTCGCGCTGCCTTTGGCTTCTGCTTTGCCCAGGGCGTAATCCAGGTGTTCCAGCCCCTGTTCACCGCTGCCGACGGCTACATCGGCCTCGCTGTGATCTACGGCGCCATGAGCCTGTTCTGGTTCGTGGGCGTCCACGGCCCCTCGATCGTCGAGCCTGCCATCGCCGCCGCCCTCGTTGCCAACATGACCGACAACCTGGCTGCGTTCCAGGCCGGTCAGCACGCTTCCGCTGTCCTGACCCAGGGTGCCCAGTACTTCGTCGTCTGCATGGGCGGCACCGGCGCCACGCTCGTCCTGGTCTTTATGTTCTGCTTCCTGGCCAAGTCTCAGGAGATGCGCGCCGTCGGTAAGGCCGCCATCGTCCCCGTCTGCTTCGCTGTCAACGAACCGCTGCTGTTCGCTGCGCCCATCGTGCTCAACCCCGTCTTCTTTGTCCCGTTTGTCTTTGCCCCGATCGCCAACATCTGGATCCTCAAGATCTTTATCGACTTCTTGGGCATGAACGGCTTTATGTACACCCTGCCCTGGACCGTCCCCGGCCCCATCGGCACCATCATGGGCCTGGGCTTCCAGCCGCTCGCCTTTGTGATGCTCGCCCTTATCCTGGTTGTCGACTTTGCCCTGTACTATCCGTTCTTCCGTGCCTATGACGCCCAGAAGTGCGCCGAGGAGGCCGAGATTTCCGAGGAGGAGCTCGCCGCCAAGAACGCCGAGAAGGCTGCCAAGCTCAACGATGCCTTCCAGGGCAAGGCTGACGCCAAGAGCGTTGCCGCCGGCGCTGCTGCCGAGGCCGTGAAGGCCGATGCCCCCGCCGCTTCTGCAGCACCCGCTGCCGAGGCAACGACCGCCAGCGACCTCAACGGCAAGCGCGTGCTCGTGCTCTGCCAGGGCGGCGGAACCTCGGGCCTGCTCGCCAACGCACTGGCTAAGGCCGCCAAAGAGCGCGGCATCAATCTTGAGACCGCTGCCGAGGCCTATGGCAACCACGTTGACATGCTCCCCGACTTTGACCTGGTCGTCCTGGCCCCGCAGGCCGCCAGCTACCTGGCCGACCTGCAGAAGGACTGCGAGCGCGTGGGCAACAAGTGCGTCGCTTGCCGCGGTAAACAGTACATCGAGCTCTCCCAGAACGGCGATAAGTCTCTCGCCTTCGTAAGCGAGCAACTCTCGAAGTAAGTAACGCTCAGGGCCAGCCGACCATCCAAGACCGGCTGGCCCTTCGATTTAGACGATTGGATCATCATGTCCGTTAACCCTGCTAGCGTCACTAACCCGCCTGCGCAGTTTCCCGAGGACTTTGTCTTTGGCGGCGCCACTGCTGCCTACCAAGTAGAGGGCGAGACCCGCACTCACGGTAAGGGCAAGGTTGCCTGGGACGACTTCTTGGAGGCCCAGGGGCGCTTCTCCCCCGATCCCGCTTCGGACTTCTACAACCAGTACCCCGTCGATCTGGAGCTGTGCGAGGAGTTTGGCATCAACGGCATTCGCCTCTCCATCGCCTGGAGCCGCATCTTCCCCAACGGTACCGGCGAAATCAACCCCGAGGGTGTCCAGTTCTACCACGATCTTTTCGCCGAGTGCCACAAGCACCACGTTGAGCCGTTCGTCACGCTGCATCACTTCGATACGCCGCTGCCCCTCTTTGAGAAGGGCGACTTCCTCAACCGCGAAACCATCGACGCCTTTGTGGACTTTGCCACCTTCTGCTTTAAGGAGTACGCCGACCAGGTGACCTACTGGTTCACCTTTAACGAGATCTGGGCCGACGCCTCCAACACCTACATCGAGGGCACCTTCCCCGGCGGCGTTAAAGCGCATCTGGCCGAGGCCTTCCAGTGCGAGCACAACATGATGCTCGCCCACGCCAAGGCCGTGCTGGCCTTCCACAACGGCGGCTTTAAGGGCAAGATCGGCGTCATTCAGTCGTTGGAGTTTAAGTACCCGCTCAACGAGAACGACCCCGCCGATATCAAGGCCGCCAACAACGAGCACGTGCTGCAAAACCAGTTCTTGCTCGACGCCACCTTCCGCGGCGACTACGCGCCCGACACCCTCGAGTGCGCCAACCGCCTGGCCGCCGTCTCGGGCGGCACCATCGAGATCTTGGACGAGGACCTCGAGATTATGCGCGAAGCCGCGCTCTACAACGACTACCTGGGTGTTAACAACTACCAGTGCCGCTTCTTGAAGGCCTACGATGGCGAGAACGACCTGCACCACAACGGTACGGGCGAGAAGGGCACCGGCCGCTGGCGCGTCAAGGGTATTGGCGAGCATGTGAACAAGCCTGGCATCCCCACCACCGACTGGGACTGGATTATCTATCCCGAGGGCCTGTTCGATCTGCTCGTCTACATTAAGCAGCGCTACCCCAACTACAAGCAGATCTTCATCACCGAGAACGGCATGGGCTACAAGGACCCCTACAAGGACGGTTTTGTGGACGACCAGCCGCGCATCGACTACATCGAGCAGCACCTGCGCTGGTTGCTCAAGGCCATGGAGGTGGGTGTCAACGTGGGCGGCTACTTCCTATGGAGCCTGCAGGATCAGTTCTCCTGGACCAATGGCTACAACAAGCGCTATGGCTTCTTCTACGTTGACTTTGAGACCCAGAAGCGCACGCCCAAGGCAAGCGCCTACTGGTATAAGCACGTGGCGCAGACCCGTCGTCTGGACTAGTGGCTTGCGACTAGCGGGATTGCCCCGCTCACACAACCTGTCCCCATTTCTCAGCCGGGGGCGGCACGTCACACGGCGCGCTGCCCCCGGCCTTTTTGTTTTTGGGCTGGTCGGGAGCCGTTTGTCTCGATCTGTAACATCTAGCCGAGTTTTTTGGTCCTAGCTGTTACAGATTGAGACGAACAGGATTATTCTTTCCGAAGAATCTAAATCTGTAACACGTAGCCCGCTTTTGACCGTCTACCTGTTACAAATCGAGACAAACGGAGTAGGACCTAACCCCGTATGTCCCTAACAGTCGAGCGTTCGACCAGCGTACTCGGCACATGAATCGCCTCGATAGACGAGCTCTCTCCAATCGCCGCCTCAAACGCAAGCTTACCGACACCGCGCAAATCAAATCGCAGCGTCGTCAGCCGATTGTGAGGAACAAGTCCCTCGAGTGCGTCGTCGATACCAACCACGCTCACGTCGTCGGGCACGGACAGGCCCGCGTTCTCGAGCGCGGCGATAACGCCCAGCGCCATCTGGTCATTTGCCGCAAGCACGGCAGTCGGCGCCTGCGACCCGCCGGCAAGCACCTCGGCCGCAATCCGCTCGCCCATGGCGTACCCACTGTCCGCACTCCAATCGCCACGCAGCATCGGAGCGGCATCGACATGAGCACGACCCAGCGTATCGCGCCAACCGGCCTCACGAAAACGCGAGGAAATCGAGTTTTCCGGACCCGCCACAAACCGCATATTCGAGTGACCATGTTCCAGCAGATAATTGGTCAACAGCTCGCACGAACCATACTGGTCGGAGTCGATCGTCGTGCAGCGCGGATGCGCATACATGGACAGGATGACCGTTCGCACTCCCGGCTGGGGAACAAACTCCTCAAAATCGGGAGCCATGCGGTTCATGTTGAGAATCATACCGTCGACGGGTCGCTCGACCATGCGGCGCGAGGCATCGGCAAGTGTATAGGGCTTGTCGCCGCCCATCTCGATCATAGTGACGGCAAAATCGTGCTCGCGCGCCGCTTGCATGATACCCTCGAGCGTCGCCAGGTTACCGACACGTGTGATGTTGTACATGCACAGGCCAATAGAACGATACGACCCGCCGCGCAACGCCGCTCCAGCAAAATTGGGACGAAAGCCCAGCTCTTCCATGGCGGCCAGCACACGCTTGCGCGTCTTTTCCGTCACGTTAGGCATACCGTTGACCACGCGAGACACAGTCTGGCGGCTCACGCCAGCGAGCGCCGCAACCTCTGCCGCGCTCGCCGAATGACCATTCCTTGTTTGCTGAGCCATGCCTTCCACGCTAACCTGCTTCCCAACTATTCCCCGCGCCCATGGCGCATCGTACATACATTGATAACGTGCTCATGATACCCGAGCCATATACCACAAGATGAAAACTTCTGTCAATCAAAACCGCTTACCGAACAAATACAACCGTTCGCGGCTGTTTGAAGTTGTTTTGTTTCTATACATCCCAGCCGGATGTTAACGTGCTCATTGTCAAATGTTCACGTGCTCATTTTGGTTCTAATCATTTTAAGATAGTGTTTATCGGGCTTTTTCACCGCTGAACGCTAACCAGGGAGCCTCCTGAGCGCAAACGCACAATATCGAACAGCGAGACGAGAGGGTGTATGCATATGTCTTTGCTAAACCGCGTACAGCAGCTGCCGAAGGGCTTTGTTTGGGGCGCCGCAACCGCCGCGTACCAAACGGAAGGTTCCACGAAGGTGGCAGGCAAGGGTAAGACCATGTGGGACGATTACCTTGTCGCCCAGGGTCGCTTTTTGCCCGACCCGGCCAGTGATTTCTACAACCGCTACGAGGAGGATATCCGCCTTTCTGCCGAGCATGGACTCAACGCCATCCGTGTGTCCATCGCCCAGACCCGCATCTTCCCCAACGGCGACGATGCCGAGCCCCTCGCCGAGGGCGTTAAGCACTACCACGAGCTGTTCGCCTGCTGCAAAAAGTATGGCGTCGAGCCCTATGTGTCCCTGCATCACTTTGACTCCCCCGCCGCCCTGTTCAACCAGGGCGACTGGCTCAACCGCAAGACCGTCGACGCCTATGTGCGCTATGCCGAGTTCTGCTTCCGCGAGTTCCGCGAGGTCAAGAATTGGTTCACCATCAACGAGCTCATCAGCCTCTCGCACTCCCAATACATCCAAGGCAACTTCCCGCCCAACCATCACTTTGATGTGACGAGCGGCATCCAGAGCCAGCACAACGAGCTCGTTGCCCACGCCCGCGCCGTCAACCTGTATAAGGATCTTGACGAGACCGAGCACCTGGGCGGACGCATTGGCATGGTCAACGTCCTGACGCCGGCATATCCTGCCACAGACTCGCCCGCCGACCAGCACGCCGCCGACCTGTACAACGCCTTCTACACCGACTTCATCATGGACGGCGCCTTCCTGGGTCACTACTCCGCGCGCACCCTCTCACTCATCAACGAGATTCTGCGTGCCAACAACGCCACGCTTACGGTTGAGGACAGCGACATGGAGGAGCTCGCCAAGGCGGCGCCCCGCAACGATATGTTCGGCCTCAACTACTATCAGTCGGCGTTTATCGCCGCCTACGATGGCGAGTCCACCAACAGCTTTAACGGCACCGGAGACAAGGGCACCTCGTGCTTTAAGTTTAAGGGCGTCGGGCAGCAGGTCGATATGCCGGGTATCCCCACCACCGACTGGGATTGGCTCATCTACCCGCAAGGCCTCTACGACACGCTCAAGCACATCAGCGCCACCTATCCCAACCTCCCCGTCATCTATATCACCGAAAACGGCCTGGGCCACAAGGACCCCGAGCCCGACGCAAACGGCATCGTCGCCGATCCCGAGCGCATCGACTTTGTCGACCAGCACATGGAGAAGGTGCTCCAGGCGCGTACCGAGGGCGTCGACGTCCAGGGCTACTTTATCTGGAGCCTGCAGGACCAGTTCTCGTGGGCCAATGGCTATAACAAGCGCTACGGCCTGTTCTACATCGACTTCGACACGCAAAAACGCTACATCAAGCAGTCGGCACTCTGGTACAAGGAGCTCGCCGACACTATGGCGGACGCGCAGTAGCGCATCGCCTCGCTTTCCCCCGAGAGGGGAGCGGCCCTATGCGATACAAACCCAGCCGCTCCCCTCTCTCCCCCTGGGACCGACCCCGCCTGCACCCGGGCTTTTAGCAAGCGGGAGACCATATAGGTTTTCAACGTCCATGCCATTAAGATTTCATGCAAAGAGGAGCGTGAACTATGGAATCGATCGTTAAGTTCTTGGAGAAAGGTCAGCCGTACTTCGACAAGGTCTCTAAGAACATCTACCTTCAGGCCATTAAAGACGGCTTTTTGGCAGCAATGCCCATCATCCTGTCTTCTTCTGTCTTCCTGCTTATTTCGACCCTGCCGGGCGTTGTCGCCACGGTCGGCGGCTTTACGCTGCCCGACTGGTGGAACGTCGACGTCGTGAACTTCTGCAACAAGGTTTACAACTTCACGATGGGCGTCGTGGGCATCATGGTCGCCGGCACCACCGCAAGCGCGCTGACCGGCTCCAAGAACCGCCGCATGCCTGCCGGCAAGGCCATCAACGCCACGAGCACCATGGTCGCCGCCATGTGCGCTATGCTCATCTTGGCCGTTACCCAGACGAGTGCCAAGATCGACGGCGCCGATGTCTCGGTGTTCTTTACCGACAACATGGGCACCAAGGGCCTGCTGAGCTCCTTTGTCGCCGCATTTGCCACGGTCAACATCTATGCCTTCTGCATTAAGCGAGACATCACCATCAAGCTGCCCAAAGAAGTCCCCGGCGCCATCGCCCAGAACTTCCGCGACATCTTCGCCTTCAGCTTCTCCATCCTGTTTGTCGCCGTCATCGACGTTATCTGCCGCACCTGCTTGGCCGTCCCGTTTGCCAACGTCATCTCCACGCTGGTGAGCCCGCTGTTCGCCGCTGCCGATTCCTACGCCGGCCTCGCCCTCATCTGGTTCATGATCCCGCTGTTCTGGTTCATGGGCATCCACGGCCCCTCGGTCGTTAAGCCTGCCCTCAACGCCGCGCTGTTTGGCAACATCACCACCAACCTCGCCACGCTGCAGGCCGGCGGTCACCCCGCCCTCGCCCTGACCGAGAACTTCGGTAACTACATCGGCGAACTCGGCGGCACCGGCGCCACGTTCATTGTCCCGATCATCTTCCTGCTCTTTATGCGCTCCAAGCAGCTCAAGGCCGTCGGCAAAGCCTCTGTCGTACCCGTGATGTTCGCCGTCAACGAGCCGCTGCTGTTCGCCGCGCCCATCATCCTCAACCCGTACTTCCTGATCCCGTTCCTGTTTGCCCCCGTGGCCAACGTCCTCATTGGTAAGTTCTTCATCGACTTTTTGGGCATGAACGGCTTTATCTATGCCATGCCGTGGGCACTCCCCGGACCGATCGGCACCTTCATCGACACCAACTTCCAGCCGATCTCTCTGGTCCTGGTTGTCGTCCTGCTGGTCGTTGACTTCTTGATCTACTACCCGTTCTGCAAGGCCTACGACAACGTCCTGTGCAAGCAGGAGGCCGAGACCCTGGCCGAAGAAGAGGCCGAGGAGACCAAGACCGTCAAGACCGCTGACGCCCCCGCCGTTGAGGCTCCTGTTGTCGAGACCGCTTCTGCCACTGAGGCCTCCGCAGCTCCGTCCGCCCTTAAGGGCAAGGATCTGAGGGTTCTGGTTCTGTGCGCTGGCGCCGGCACCTCTGCACTGCTCGCCAACGCGCTTAAGGAAGGCGCCGACGAGCTGGGCATCGACATTACCGCCAACGCCGGTGCCTACGGCAGTCACTACGCCATCATGGACCAGTACAACGTCATCGTCCTGGCTCCGCAGGTTCGCACCTATTACAACGAGATGAAGGCCGACACCGACCGCTTGGGCATCACGCTGCTGTCGCCCAAGGGCAAACAGTACATCGACCTCACTAAGGATCCCAAGGGTGCCGTCGCCTGGATCGAGGAAAACCTCGAGGCATAAGACGCTGACACCACCTGCCGCTCGCAGACAATAAATGGCCCGTGCATCGATGTGTGATGCGCGGGCCATTTTGTTTAGACCGCACCCGTCCTCCTGTTCATCTCAATCTGTAACATCTAGCCGAGTTTTCGGGTCCCACCTGTTACAGACTTAGACGAGCAGGCCGAGCACGTCTACGCCCGCAAATCCCGCACGCTCGCGCGCTCGACCAACACACCCGAGACGAGCGTACGGCTTCTGGAGCTCGGGGCTTCCAGACCTGCGACGACCTCGTTAAGCGCACGGATGCCCAGCTCGCGGTGGCGAAACTTCACTGACGTCAGAATCGAGTTGGGAATCGTCTTGTAGAGTTCGTCGTCAAAACCGATCACGGACACGTCGTCGGGCACCCTGAGCCCTCTGTCACGCAGAGCCATCATCACGCCGTTGGCCATGCAGTCGTTAGCAGCGAGGACCGCCGTGCAATCGGGTTTATCGGCAAGCACAAGGCCCGCGGCATAGCCGCTATCCGCATTCCAATCGCCTTGCAGAGGCTCGGGCGGCTCAATGCCACGCGTCTCGAGCGCCGCACGCCAACCTTTCATACGGCACTGGCTCGACAGTGACTCTTTCTTACCAGAGACGAAGTACACGTTCTTGTGACCGTGGTCCAAAAAGTACTCGCACGCCATACGCGCGCCGCCCTCTTGGTCGTCACTGACGGTGGAGCAGGTAGGATGCTCCATTGGCGTGATAATCACCGTCTTGAGGTCTTTCGGTGCCTCAAAGGTATCAAAGTCATCGACCATCTGGCGCAGGTTGAAGATCATGCCATCAACAGGCAGCTGCGACATCCTACGCGCCGCTTCGGCAAGGGTCATCTTCTCCCCTGCGCGCTTCTTAATCATCGTGAGAGCAAATCCTCGCTCTTCGGCGGCATCGGCGATACCGTCAATCATGTCCACGGCACCGCCCGACAAGTGAAACATCACCACGCCGATGCACCCGTAACGGCCCAACTTGAGCGAACGCGCGGCAAAGTTGGCTCGAAACCCGAGCGTCTCCATGGCCGAATGAACCTTATCGCGTGTCGACTCTCGCACGCTATCGGGCTCGTTGATCACGCGCGACACTGTCTTGAGAGAAACGCCCGCGGCAACTGCCACATCGTTCATTGAGACATTTTTCTTGTCCATCGTTGCCACTACTTCCCCAGTCGGTTTTGCATCGCTTGTTTTTTGCGTTCTAGCATACACTACCTGCCCGACTGACAAATCAACCATTCACCGGACAATATCGACCGCTCGCCCGTATATCCTTGTTGCTCTTCCAGAAATGTCTTACGTTGTCATTAACGAAATGACAACGTTGTCATTTCGCAATGCCTTCCTTAAGCAGGAAGGCTTCCGGGCAGTCCTGACCATCCATCGACGACCAGTTCCATCCACATGCATCGCGCATCAAGTAGCAAAGGAGCTCTATGGACGCCATCGTAAAGATGCTCGAGAAGCATCAACCGTTCTTTGAGAAGATCTCGAGGAACGTCTACCTCCAGGCCATCAAGGACGGATTCCTTGGGTGCATGCCCATCGTCCTTACCTCTTCGATCTTTCTGCTGATCGCCACGCTTCCCGGCGTAGTTGGCATTACGCTGCCCCAGCCGCTCATCGACTGGTGCAACAAGCTGTATAACTTCACCATGGGCGTCATGGGCATCATGGTTGCCGGCACCACCGCCAAGAACTTTACGGCTTCCATGAACCGTCGCATGCCCGCCGGCAAAGTGCTCAACGACGGCTCCACCATGGTGGCCGCCCAGTGCAGCATGCTGCTGCTCGCAGTCACGCAGTTCACCACCAAGCTCAACGGCTCCGAACTTTCGGTCTTCGACTGCACCAGCATGGGCACGCGTGGTCTGTTCTCGGCCTATATCGCCGCGTTCATTACCGTGTGGGTCTATAAGTTCTGCGTCTCGCGCGATCTGACCATTAAGCTGCCCAAGGAGGTCCCGGGCGCCATCGCTCAGAACTTCCGCGACATCATCCCCTTTGGCGGCGCCGTCATCATCTGCGGCATCATCGATGTGGTTGTGCGCAACCTCATGGGCGTTCCGTTCTCCGAGCTGCTTATCAAACTGCTCTCCCCGCTCTTTACCGCTGCAGAGACCTACCCCGGACTCATCCTTATCCAGGCAGCCACCGCGTTCTTCTGGTTCATCGGCGTCCACGGCCCCTCGATTGTCCAGCCGGGCATCGACCCCATCCGTCTTGCCAATCAGGCCGAGAACCTGCAGGTTCTGCTGGCCGGTGGTCACCCCGCCCACTCCCTCACCTTTAACATGTCGCTCGTGGGTGAGTTCGGCGGCACCGGCGCCACCTTCATCGTGCCGCTTCTGCTGATTCTCTTTATGAAGTCCAAGCAGCTCAAAGCCGTCGGTAAGGCCTCGATTGTTCCTGTTGCCTTCGCCGTCAACGAACCGCTGCTCTTTGGCGCGCCGATGATCCTTAACCCCTACATGCTCATCCCCTTTGTTGCCGCCGGTTGCGTCAACGTGAGTGTTGCCAAGTTCTTTATCGATAACGTGGGCATGAACGGCTTCTCCTTCGTGGTGCCTTGGGCTACCCCTGCCCCCATCGGCATCTTCATCACCACGAACTTCCAGCTTATCGCCCTGGTATTTGTCGCGATTATCATCTTGCTGGACGCCATCATCTACCTGCCGTTCTTGAAGGCATACGATAAGCTGCTCTGCGACCAGGAGGCCGAGCGCGCCGCCGAGCTGGGTCTCGAGTCCGATGGTGCCGCTGCCATCGCCGCCAAGCCCTCTGCGCCCGCTGTCGAGCAGGCTACCGCTTCCGTCGAGACGACTGTTGCCGCCGCCGACAGCAAGCCTGTCGCCGACCCGTCCGAGCCCGCTGCCGATGCATCCGCCAAGAAGGATGTCGATGGCCTGAAGGTCCTCGTCCTGTGCGCCGGCGCCGGCACCTCTGCCATGCTCGCCAACGCCATCAAGGAAGGTGCCGCACAGACCGGAGAGAACATCGCTTCCTCCGCAGGCGCCTATGGCCAGCACACTGCCATCATGGATCAGTACGACGTCATCGTGCTCGCCCCGCAGGTCCGTAGCTACTACAACGACATGAAGGCCGACACCGATCGCCTGGGCATTAAGCTGCTCGCCCCGCGCGGTAAGGAATATATCGACCTTACTCGCGACCCTGCTGGCGCCATCAAGTGGCTCCGCGAGAACCTCGACTAGTTTCTCCCCTGTTGGTGCCCGGACTCCCAGTTTGGGCACCTCTCCCTATTCGTATCCCACAGAAAGGATGACTCATGACCAACCCCATGCAGTTCCCCGACGGCTTTGTGTTTGGCGGCGCCACCGCCGCTTACCAGGTTGAGGGCGAGACCCGCACGCACGGCAAGGGCAAAGTGCCCTGGGACGATTTCCTGGCTGCCCAGGGTCGCTTCTCCCCCGACCCCGCAAGCGATTTCTACAACAAGTATCCGGTCGATATCGACCTGTGCCAGCGCTTCGGCATCAACGGTATTCGCGTCTCCATCGCTTGGAGCCGTATCTTCCCCAGTGGCACCGGCGAGATTAACCCCGAGGGCGTCGCTTTCTATCACGAGCTTTTCGCCACCTGCAACAAAGCTGGCGTTATCCCCTATGTCACGCTCGATCACTTTGACACGCCCGAGGCCTTCTACCAGGACGGCGGCGAGGGATTCCTGACGCGCACGACCATCGATGCCTACGTCGAGTACGCCAAGTTCTGCTTTGCCGAGTTCACCGAGGTCAAGCACTGGTTTACCTTTAACGAGATTCCCGCGACCGCCGAGGGCAGCTTTATCGTCGGCAACTGGCCGCACGGCGAGAAGTACCGCCTGGACAAGGCCTTCCAGCTCATGCACAACATGATGGTGGCCCACGCCAAGGCTGTCGTCGCCTTCCATGAGGGCGGCTTTAAGGGCGAGATCGGCATTGTCCAGAACCTGGAGCCCAAGTATCCCCTCGACCCCAACAACGCCGCCGACTGCGAGGCAGCTCGCATGGCCGACGTCATCAACAACCGCTGGGTACTCGACGCCACCTTCCGCGGCCACTATGCAGCCGACACCATGGAGGCTGCAACCAAGCTGGCCCATATCGCCGGCGGCGAGCTCGACGTCCGCGACGAGGACATCGCCGCGCTGACCGCCGCGCTCCCCTACAACGATTGCCTGGGCGTCAACACCTACAAGTGCCAGTTCCTGCGTGCCGCCGAGGGCGAAAACGACATCAACCACAATGGCACCGGCGACAAGGGCTCCTCGCGCTGGTTCCTCAAGGGCGTGGGCGAGTCATGCGTGCGCGAAGGCGTACCCACTACCGATTGGGACTGGATCATCTATCCCGAGGGCCTGTACGACCTGCTGCTGCGTATTAAGAACGATTACCCCAACTACAAGAAGATCTACATTACCGAGAACGGCATGGGCTATAAGGACGACTTCGAGGATGGCTTTATCGACGACGCCCCTCGCATCGACTACATGCGTCAGCATCTCGCGTGGATCCTCAAGGCAATCGACGGCGGCGTGAACGTTGACGGCTACTTTGTGTGGTCGCTGCAGGACCAGTTCTCCTGGACCAACGGCTACAACAAGCGCTATGGCCTGTTCTACATCGACTTTGAGACCCAGAAGCGCTATCCCAAGGCGAGCGCGTACTGGTACAAGAACGTCGCGGAGACCGGCCTGCTCATGGCCTAGTTTCCGCCGCATACCCCCTGTCGGCCGCATGTGAGTCCCTCCACGGGATCGCATACGGCCTTTTTGTTTTGGTTCGGCCCGTGCGGGCCGTTTATCTCGATCTGTAACATCTAGCAGGGATTTTCAATCCTAACTGTTATAGATTTAGACGAACGAGCAGGCCGGTCCGAATAATCTAAATCTGTAACACCTAGCCCACTTTTGACCATCTACCTGTTACAGATCGAGACAAACGCACAGGTCAATCCGCTCAATCTCGATCTGTAACATCTAGCCGAGCTTTTCGGTCCCAGTTGTTACAGATTGAGACAAACGGAATCGGCCAGGCAGAAAATCTAAATCTGTAACATTTAACGAGCATTTGATCGCCTAGTTGTTACAGATCGAGACAATCAGATGGTCAAATCCTCACTTTCCAGGCAGCTACGAAGCGCTCCTCTTTCTTAATTATTATCGGCATCACGAACACACTTCGGTATCTTTTAATGCCAAAATGATACCGAAAGCGTGTTCGAGAATACGGATAATTCCATGCGTTAGCCCAATCAAGCCCCAGGCTTACAAACTCCGTTATTGTTCAGAATGCCAATGCATTCGCGTTTGCGCGTCATCTCGCGTCACTTTGACGCGCATAATGACACGCAAATTTTTTCGTGTCATAATTTTGACGCGTAAAATGACGTGTAAAATTTTTACGTGTTATTTTTCACGTCAAATTGAAGCGAAACGGAGCATCACAATGCAAGAATCCAAAGATCTTGAATTCAAGGAATGCGTCACCAATTCGTTCCTTAAAACCGTCTCCGCTTATGCAAATGGCACGGGAGGACGCGTTCTATTTGGAATTAACGACGACGGAGAAGCCGTTGGCCTCGATGACCCCAAGCAGACCTGCCTGGATATCGAAAACAAGATTAACGATTCGATCATCCCCCAGCCCGATTACTCCCTAAAGATCGACGAGCCCGATGCAACCGTGGAGCTTACGGTCTTTCCCGGCAGATCGAAGCCTTACCTATACCGCTCGAAGGCATACAAGCGCAATGACACCGCGACCATTCCAGTTGATACCCTAGGCCTTTCGCGTCTTGTACTCGAGGGTCAAAACCTCTCCTTTGAGCAGCTCCCGGCAAACAAACAAGATTTATCTTTCACCGTTTTAGAGAATCGTCTAACAGCAAAACTTTCGCTTCAGTCATTCACAACCGATACTCTCAAAACCCTTGGCCTGCTTGATGAAACCGGAACCTACAACAACGCGGCAGAACTGCTCGCGGACGAGAATGGCTTCCCGGGTATCGACATCGCAGTGTTTGGTGAAACTATCAACCTCATTAAGCAGCGCAAGACTCTTGAACATGCATCCGTTCTAGCGGAAATTGACGGAGCCCTTGAGCTTTTCGAAGCCCAGTACTGCTACGAAGAGATCCAGGGGATGGAGCGGATCCGCAAGGAGCTCATTCCGCTCGAAGCATTCCGCGAGGCCATTACCAATGCAGTCGTTCATAGGACTTGGGATGCGCCCGCACACATCCGCATCTCGATGTTCGACGACCGTGTGGAAGTCGCTTCGCCCGGCGGCTTGCCGGCAAGCATGACCGTCGATGAATATCTGTCCGACATGCTATCCGTTAGACGCAATCGTATTCTTGCCGAAGTCTTTTTGCGCCTGGGTCTTATCGAAGCCTTTGGAACGGGCATCATGCGAATTCGCGATACCTATAAGGACAGCGTCAGAAAGCCCCGGTTTCAAGTTTCGGATAACGCCATTGTGGTAACACTTCCCCTACTCATGGATAACCCGGGGCTCAAAGGCGACGAACTTATCGTATTCGGACTGCTGAGCGGAGTACACCCTCAATCGACAAGCGAGCTTGCGGCCAAAGTCACCTTTAGTCGCTCGAAGCTTCTTCGCATCCTCAAAAAACTCGTTGAGACAGGCCTGGCGACAGTTGAAGGCACCGGCAGAGGGCAGAAGTATCGCCTGCTACGCTAGTTAGCAAATGACCTGCGCGTGCTCCTCGATGGCGGCGCGGTCTTCGGCGGAGATGCTCGGCTCGCACACTACGGCGTCCAGGCTGTCCAGGCGGCAGAAGGTGTAGAAGTCGCGCTTGCCGATCTTGCTGGAGTCGGCGATTAGATAGCGCGAGTCTGCTTTGCTAAAAGCGAGCTGCTGGATACGACCCTCATCCATATTAGACGTAGACACGTCGCCATCCAGAATGCCGTTGGCGCCGATAAACGCCGCATCGATACCCAACGCACGCAGGGTATCCTCGGCCGTTGGTCCCACAAAAGCGGCGGTGCGGCGACGGTACATACCGCCCACGAGGCACAGGTCGCAGTCTTCGCGCGCCTCGAGCAGGTTAAAGACCGAAAGCGAATTGGTCACGATGCGCAGGCGAAACGCCGGCAGCATCGAGGCCATCTGCTCAACCGTGGTGCCCGTACCCAAAAAGATGGTCGAGCCTTCCTCGATAAGCTCCACAGCGCGGCGCGCGATCTGCAGCTTTTCCTCGGCATGCTTAGTGCGCTTTTCGCTGTGCGAATACTCGTGGCGCAACATAGCGTGAGGACGGCCCTGTGCACTGCGGGCTCCGCCGTGCACGCGCTCGATCTCGCCCAGGCTCGCAAGCTCCTCAAGGTCACGACGAATCGTCATATCCGAGACACCTAACGCATCTGAGATCTCCTTAACCGAGACCGTGCCCTGCTCTTCGAGCAGCTGACGAACCTTATCCTGTCGCTCTGCCTTAATCACGATGAATCCTCGCCGTTCTTTGCGCGCATATCATTCAAACAATAACGAACAAATTGTATCAGACTCGCGCGCGTCAGAAATGAACGCCCGCACAGCTCCAATCATCACTTTTTTGAGAAAAATACCCCCTGCTTTAGTGGGGTGTAGTGATAATCTCGCCTGTTCGCGCTACAGTTTGTCGGAAATACCTCGATGTTAGGAACCAAATGATCACTTCCGAGCTTTTCGGCACCGCGCCGTGCGGTACCCCCGTTCATCGTTACACCCTCAACGGGCCCGAGATCTGCGTTCGCATTATGGACTATGGCGCCACCGTGCTTGGTGTCGATGTGCCCGACATTCCCGGCAACGTGCGCGATGTGGTGCTGGGCTTCGATAAGCTCGAGGATTACTTTGACAACCCCGCCTGCTTTGGCGCAACCATCGGGCCTGTGGCCAACCGCACTGCAGGTGCCACGATCACCATCGCCGGCACGGACTGGCATATGCCGGCCAACGAAGGCGCCAACAACCTACACAGCGATCTTGAGCACGGCCTGCACAAGCGCGTGTGGGACGTTGAGCTCGACGAGGTCCACAATGCCGTGCGCATGACCACCTCGCTTGAGGATGGCGAACTGGGCCTTCCCGGCAACCGCACCTTTACGGCCGTGTTTACCGTGACGCGCACCGGCGTCTTTCGCATCGAATATGGCTGCGAGAGCGACCGCGCCACGTACGTGTCCATGACCAACCACACATACTTTAACCTTGCCGGCCATAACGCCGGCATGGACTGCGAGCACTTCTTTGTTGCCAACGCTGCCCACTACCTGCCCATCAACGAGCAGAATATCCCCACCGGCGAGATCGCTCCGGTCGAGGGAACACCGTTTGACTTTCGCGAGCTGCGCCCCGTCGCTCCCGGCATGGAGGCCGACGACCCGCAGATTAAGCAGGCCCGTGGCTACGATCACTGTCTGTGCATCGATGGCTATCAGTACGGCCGCAATCTCCGCCGCGCGATGCACGTCGAGGAGATGTGGACCGGCCGCGAGCTGGACTACTACACCACCGCCCCGGGCGTGCAGCTCTACACCGGCAACTGGCTGGGCGACGAACATGCCAAGGACGATGCCAACTATGGCTGGGGCGCTGGCTTTGCCCTCGAGGCAGAGATGTACCCCGACACGCCGCACCAGCCGCTGTTCCCGCAGGGCATTGTGGGCCCGGGTCACCCCTATAGCAATGTGATCGAGTACCACTTTATGAGGCACTAAGCCCACAACGCAACATATCGCACAGCAGCGCCCGCCGGCACCACCGCCGACGGGCGTTTTTCTATCCAGTCGAACGCACGCTCGTTCGCGGCGTGGGTCGGCCTGTGCCCTCCGAGCACTCCAGCGGGGAGAGCGACAGCAGGGGCGCGATCACCAAGGCCGGCAACAAGCACCTGAGGAAGGCTCTGGTCGAGGCCGCGTGGCACTACCCGACGTGCTCCGCTCGGCCGAAGGGCCTCGCCAGGGGCCAGGACCCGGACCGGGGCGCCCGGAGCCACGCCAAGGGCGTGCGGAGGCTGGTCGAGAGGCGCGAGGCCCTGCTCGCGCGCGGGGTCCACGGCAGAACGTCGCCACGGCGCGCGTGCTCGCCTGCTGGGTATGGGCGGTCGGCCTCATGGCCGAGGAGGCGTAGGGGGGCGTTCCCCCGCACATAAGCCGATCACCCCGGAAGCGG
>CABUAT010000009.1 GCA_902489665.1 uncultured Collinsella sp.
TCTTTCCGCAGGACGGCAGTACCCCCGCCGCACGAAGTGCGCAGCGGGGGTCCTGCCATGTCCGAGGACGATTTGGGGGCAAAGCCCCTGGCCTCCCCGGCGAGTATACGGGACGGCGACTACAGGTATTCGATCTGGGCGCCCTCGGTGTCGCACGTCAGAATGTGCGTATCACACTTAGGGAACTGCTCGCGCAGCTTGACCTGCAGGAACTTTGCCACGATGGTATCGTCGGTCACAGCCATAAGGGTCGAGCCCGAGCCGCTAATCCAGATGGTCTTAGCGCCGCCGTTAAGGCAGGTGTCGCGCACGGCGTTGTAGTCGGGAATCAGGCGGCGACGATAGGGCTCCTGGATGCGGTCGTCATTGGCGGCGGCAATCAGGTCGAGGTCACCAGTCTCCAAGCCGCGCGTCATACCGGCGATGCGGCCCATCTGCCACACGGCGGTGGAGAGCGGAATCTCCTGCGGCACGACCTTGCGCGCCTCGCTCGTGTGTACCTCGTAGGGCGGGATCACGGTAATAAAACGCAGGCGATCGCTCACCTCGTAGCGCAGGCACTGGGGGAGCGAATCGGTCGGCGTAAAGGAGCAGACGGCGCCGCCCAGGATGGCGGGGGCGACGTTATCAGGATGGCCCTCGACTTCGGTGGCAATGCGAA
The DNA here is from genome assembly GCA_902489665.1 of uncultured Collinsella sp. Lineage (GTDB taxonomy): Bacteria > Actinomycetota > Coriobacteriia > Coriobacteriales > Coriobacteriaceae > Collinsella. The sequence continues at coordinate 662 of CABUAT010000009.1, forward strand.
CCAGCTCGGCGCGGTCGACGGTGTGGCCTGTCAGTGCGGCGGCGGCCATAATGCCGGCGACAACGCAGGTGGAGCTGGAACCCAGGCCGCGAGCGACGGGCACATCGGTTTGAATGTCGATGGCAACGGGAAAAGCCGGCTCGCCCCATGCAGCCAGTGCATCGACAAAGCTCACGTAGACCAGGTTGTTCTCGTTTTGGAATTCCTCGGGGCAGCCCGTGATGGTGAGTTTGTCGGCGCGCTCGAAGGTGAAGTGCGAGTAGAGGCTGACGGCCATGCCGAGGGTGTCGTAGCCGATGCCTAGGTTGGCGCTGGTTGCTGGGACGGTGATTTTGATCATGTGGGTCCTCCTGGGCGGGTCTGACCGTTTAGTTCGCTGCTCGGGCAGTCCTGGCTCGCTCGGAAAGCACATTAAGTGCTTTCCGGCTCGTGCGGAACTCGCGACGAACTAAACGGCCAGACCCGCTCGCATGCCCGTCATCATCCCGAAAGCTAAATAAAAAGAAGGTGCGCCGGCTTTCGCCGGCGCTTAATAAGGGGTTTAGTTGGTAGCCATCTTTTTTGCTGCAGACTCGACGTAGCTTGCCATCTCATCGACGTCGCAGACGTCTTCGAAGCGGACGGGTTTGGACTCGAGTTCGGCGAGCTGTGCCGGGGCGACCGTGTTGGTTGCCTGCTCGAGCACGTGCATGGCCTCAAAGTCGTCCTCGGGAACGTCGAGCCCCAGGGCGTCGCAGCAGGCGCGCGGGAACTTGTAGGGGCTGGCGGTCGAAAGCAGCACGCGGGCCTTCGCGCCCTCGGCGGGGGCGACCTTTTCAAAGACGTGATAGCCGCAAGCGGTGTGCGGGTCGATCACATAGCCGTTTGCATCCCAGCAGTTCTTGATGGCAGCGCGGACCTCGTCCTCGCTGGCCCAGCCGCAGCCAAACACACTCTGGATCTTGGCCAGCAGCTCGGCGGGCACCTCATAGCGACCAGTCTGTGCCAGCTGCTCCATAAGGCCGGCAACGAGTTCGCAGTCGCCATCGGACAGGAAATAAAGCATACGCTCCAGGTTGGAGCTAATAAGGATGTCCATCGACGGCGAGATGGTCGTGAAGAACGGGCGGTTACGGTCGTAAACGCCGGTGGTCAGGAAGTCAGCGAGCACGTTGTTCTTGTCGCTGGCCACGACGAGTTTGGCGACGGGCAGACCCATGCGCTTGGCATAGTAGCCGGCCAGGATGTCGCCAAAGTTGCCGGTCGGTACGCAGAACTCCACGGCGTCGCCGGCCTCGATGGCGCCGGCGCGCAGCAGCTGCGCATAAGCGGCAAAGTAGTAGACGACCTGCGGCACCAGACGGCCGACGTTGATGGAGTTGGCGCTCGAAAGCACCGTGCCGGCGGCCTCAAGACACTCGGCAAGCTCCTTATCGGCAAAGATGCGCTTGACGGCACTCTGGGCATCGTCAAAGTTGCCGCGGATGCCGCAGACGGCGACGTTGTCGCCCTCCTGCGTGGACATCTGCAGATTCTGCACGCGGCTGACTTTGCCTTCGGGATAAAAGACGGTAATGCCCGTGCCCGGAGCGTCGGCAAAACCAGCGAGTGCGGCCTTGCCGGTGTCGCCCGACGTGGCGGTGACGATCATGATGCGCTCGGCGCCGCCGTCCTTGGCGGAAGTGCGGGCCATCAAGCGGGGGAGCATCTGCAGGGCGACGTCCTTAAAGGCACTCGTGGGGCCGCCAAAGAGCTCCATCACATAGGTCTGAGGGGCGTCAGCGCCCGGCGCAGCGTCGAGTTTGACGAGCGGCGTAACCTCTTCACTCGCGAACGTGCCGCGATATGCCTCGTCGACACACGCCGAAATTTCTTCGGCCGTGTAATCATTCAGTAACATTCCCAACACATCTTGAGCGATTTCAAAGTACGATTTATCTGCAAGCGAGCTGATATCGACCTGCTGGGTGCCGAGCTCGTCCGAGACAAACAGACCCCCGTCGGGAGCGATGCCGGTGCGGATTGCCACCTTACTTGAGCACGATAAAGTGCGTCCTCGTGTACTATGATAAGTTCCCATATAACACTGCTCCTCGGATACCTTGGTCCCAATCGGTGAAACCATGGTATCAGAGCGTGCAAAATAGGTTCGCAGAGGCTTTTTAGAAAGGTAACCTCCAGCCCATGATTAAGATTGCCAAGTTTGGCGGCTCGTCGGTCGCCGACGCCGAACACTTCAAGAAGATCAAGGCCATCGTCGATGCCGACCCTGCCCGCCGTTTTGTGGTGGTTTCTGCCTGCGGTCGCCGCTTTAAGGGCGATACCAAGGTGACCGACCTGCTCTACTTGGTTAACGCGCACGTTAAGTATCACGTGTCGTGCGAGGAACTGCTCGAGGACATTGGCCAGCGCTATTTTGATATCGCTGACGAGCTGGAGCTCACCTATCCCATCCGTGAGGAGTTCGCGGCCTTTGCCGAGCGCGCCCGCTCGGGCGGCTACTCCACCGAGGAGCTCGTGAGCCGCGGCGAGTACTTCACCGCTCGCCTGATGGCCGAGTACCTGGGTCTGCCGTTCCTGGACGCCGCGACGGTTGTGGCGTTCCATCACGACGGTACGCTCAGCATGAACCGCACCTCCGAGCTGGTGCAGGAGTACGGCCAGCAGGGCGGCTTTGTTATGCCCGGTTTCTACGGCGCGACGCGTGAGGGCCAGATCAAGCTGCTCGATCGAGGCGGCGGCGATATCTCGGGCTCGATCCTTGCCAAGTGCCTGGGCGCCGACCTGTACGAGAACTGGACTGACGTCTCGGGCTTCTATTCTGCCGATCCTCGTATTGTGCCCGAGGCTCAGCCCATTGCGCGCGTTACCTACGAGGAGTTGCGCGAGCTTTCGTACATGGGTGCAAGCGTCCTGCACGAGGAGGCCGTGTTCCCCGTGCGCGAGGCAGGCATTCCGCTGGTCATCAAGAACACCAATGCGCCGCAGGACCCCGGCACCATCATTAGCGAGACGGCTGATGAGGGCGAGGCAGAGCCCATCATTACCGGCGTGACCGGCAAGCGCGGTTTTGTTGCCATCAACGTGGCCCGCGACCGCACCAAGCCCCGCGTTGGCTTTATGCGCCGTGCACTTTCGGTGTTCGAACGCTATGACGTTTCCGTCGAGCACATGCCCACCGGTGTCGACCGTTTTGGCGCCGTGGTGCAGGAGCAGGACGTGCACGATTCGCTGTACTCGCTCGTTGGTGACATTCAGCAGGAGGTCGAGCCGCTCGAGATCGAGGTTGTCGAGGGTCTGGCGCTCATCGCGACCGTCGGCCGTAACCTGCGCGGCCGCGCAGGTATCTCGGGCCACCTGTTTGGCATGCTTGGCCAGGCCGGCGTGAGCGTGCGTATGATTTCGCAGAGCTGTGACGAGATCAACATCATTATCGGTGTCGAGGAGAAGGACTTCGACCTAGCGATTCGGACCATTTACCGTGCCTTCTCCGATGAGAACGGCATTGTGAAGGTCTCCGACCTGGAGGCCCCCGCGCCGGTCGATCCCGCTCTGGCCGCGCTCCACAAGTAGCTGCTATCCCAGTAGATTTTTGGGACTTGCCTCAAAAATCTACGGTGGGGCGTTTCGTTTCGGTTTCGTTTCGACGGGGCGGGTTTCGTGTCCGCCCCGTTCTTGTATACACTGGCAACAATAATCGGCCTGCTTGGCGTGCGGGCAAAAGCCACAACCTTTAAAGGGGGAAGCATGAAACAGTACACGGTTGCTATTTTGGGCGCGACGGGAGCCGTGGGCACCCAGATGCTCGAGTGCCTTAACGAGCAGGAGTTCCCGGTTGGCAAGCTCAAGCTGCTGGCGAGCGCGCGTTCTGCGGGCAAGACCGTCGAGTTCCGCGGCGAGCAGATCGTGATTGAAGAGGCTTGTCCCGAGGCCTTTGAGGGCTGTGACATTGTGCTTGGAGCCGCCGGCGACGACATCGCGAAGGAGCTGCTGCCCGAGGCCGTCAAGCGCGGCGCCGTCGTGGTCGACAACAGCCATGCCTTCCGCATGGATCCCGAGGTGCCGCTGGTTGTGCCCGAGATCAATGCCGACGACATCAAGTGGCACCACGGTCTGATCGCCAACCCCAATTGCGCGACCATCATCGGCCTGGTTCCCACGTGGCCGCTGCATCAGCTCGCCGGCGTGAAGCGCATGATCGTCTCGACGTACCAGGCGGCTTCGGGCGCCGGTGCTCCCGGTATGGCCGAGCTCGAGGCTCAGCTGGCCGCCCTGGGCCGTGGTGAGGAGATTCCCGAGCCGCGCGCGTTTGCCGCCCAGCTGGCGAGTAACCTGATTCCGCAGATTGGCGGCGTCAAGGAGGAGGGCTTTACCTCCGAGGAGATGAAGCTACAAAACGAGGGCCGCAAGATTATGCATCTGCCCGAGCTGCGCGTGAACTGCACCTGCGTGCGCGTGCCCGTGCTGCGTTCGCACTCCGAGAGCATCACGCTCGAGTTCGAGCGTGACATTACGGTTGACGAGGCCCGTGCTGCGCTGGCTGCCGCTCCCGGCGTCAAGCTGGTTGACGATATGGCTGCCGAGGATGCGCACGACCGCTTCCCCATGCCGATGGATACGTCCGACCAAGACCTGATTTGGGTCGGTCGCGTGCGTCGCGACATCTCGAACCCCGAGGCCACGCGCGGTATTACCTTCTGGTGCTGCGGCGACCAAATCCGTAAGGGCGCGGCAACCAACGCCGTCCAGATCGCCAAGCTGCTCTGCGAGTAGGTTGACCTGTCCGGCGGGGCCGGGCTTAGTTTTCAGAACGTCCTCGACCATGTGTGGCGCCTTGTCCTGCTCCTTCGGAGCCGCGGACAAGGCGCCACACTGGTCTGCGGAGTGTTCTGAAAACTAAGCCCGGCCCCCGCCTGCGGTGACGCTGCGCGAGCGGTCTGCGATGGGGCCGTTGTTGGTTGGGGCCGCTGGGCTGATGTGAGGGCACGTGGCTGTTGCGGGCCCTAGTCCCGGCGGCGGCCCCGGCGCTTCGCGCCTGCTGCCTGCGGGGACTTTGGGGTCGTGCGGCAGCTGCGGCGCTGTCGCGCCTGCTGCCTGGGGCGACTTTGGGGTCGATTGAGGTTGTCTGCACAATTCGCGGTATTATGGTGCGGAGTTTTGAAAGGAGCCGCTGGTGGTCACGACGACGTTTGCTTCGCCTTTGGGCGAAATCCTGCTTGCCGCTGATGGCCGCGGTCTGACGGGGCTTTGGTTTGAGGGGCAGGAGCACTTTGGCTCTACGCTGCTCAAAGAGGATGCGGAGCACGTTGAAGGTGCCGATGCGGTTTCTGGTGCCGGTGGGATGTCTTCGGTAAGTCCGGAAAATGGCGCGGCTTCTTCGGTGCTTGAGCGTTCTTGGGCTTGGCTGAATGCTTATTTTGCGGGGCAGGAGCCTCGGTTTACGCCGCCGTTGCATATGATTGGTACGGCGTTTCAGCGCGAGGTTTGGTTTGAGCTGCTTTCAATTCCGCGTGGCGAGGTCGCTACGTATGGCGAGATTGCCCAACGTGTTGCGGCTCGACATCGTGTGCCGGGAAATGAGGCTCCCGTTGTATCCCCGCGTGCCGTGGGGGCTGCGGTTGCGCGTAATCCCATTTCGATTATTGTGCCGTGCCATCGCGTGGTGGCGGCCGACGGCTCGCTTAACGGATATGCCGGCGGGCTTGATCGCAAGGAGTGGCTGCTTCGGCTTGAGGGCGCGTACGAGGAGTAACACTCGAGCGCTTTGCATAGCCAAGATGCCGTGAAAGAACGGGACATGCTTTCCGAATGGAGGCTCAGACGGAAACTACGTCCCGGAATTCCGTTTTAAAGCGGGATGCGCTTTCCGAATGGCGTTCCAAGCGGAAACCGTGTCCCGGAATACAGCCTCAGAGTGGGACACCGTTTCCGGCTGAGACCACCTGCCTGGACATCGATCTACGCCCGCTCCTGCAGGGCGTAGATGGACTTATCCATGTTGAACAGGTAAGCCACAACGCAGACAATAATGAACATCGGCAAGTTACCAAAGCCGAAGACTTCGCAGCCAATAAGGATGGGTGCGAGCAGCGTATTGGTGGCGCTGCCAAAGACGGCTGCGTAGCCCAGTGCGGCGCAGAGCTCGACGGGCATGCCGAGTTGAGCCTCGTTATGGCGACATCTGGGTAACAGAAAGGCCCGCGTTCCTCAGAGGCAAGATAGGCAATTCTGCTTCTGAGGTAGATCTCAATTCTGCCGACCGCACTGCCGACCGCATCAAACATTAACTGCCGGAGGGCTCGGTCAAATTCATACGTGTAGATGATGGTTTCGAATGTTGTGCCTTCGCGAAAGATGGTAATCCCGGACTTGCATTTGGTTTTGTAGGGAAACCAGTAGGCCGGCAGTCTGTAGTGGTTGGCTTCGACCAAAGCTCGCTCGAGTTCGCTTTGATCAGAGCACTTAAGACCCTTGTTTTCTGTCAATAGTGCTATTTGTTCGTTGATGGATATCCGCGACTTCTGGTATTTCATTAAGCCTCTTGATAGAAAAAGAGCTGGAGTTGCGCATCGTTGAGAGGCTTTCCAGCTTTAGCAAAACAAACTTATAAGATGCGACGGGCCGCGTCAAGATAATTACCGGACGGCCTAGGAGGCGGCTGGTTGGCTGGCTTAAAACCTAGCGCGTGAGATGACGCTCCACGCTATTCAGCGCGCTTGATAGGATGACGAACCACAGTCTTAAGTTTCTCCGGTGCACATTTGCGTGGATCGGAGAGATAGATTTCGTGATGGAAACGGGTGTCTGAGAAGTCGGGGACATAGCCCTGCTCGGTCGTGTATTCATTCATAGCGCCTACGGTCGCCGGTTCGTTGTCGTAGGGCCCGGTGTGCATGCATTGAACGCAGAGGCCCTCGTCAACTTTAAGCAGCTCGACGGCAGAAAAGTCAAGTTTCTTTTTGGTCGTGGCTTCCGCGACTGCCCAGTCAAAGTCATCTCGGGTGACGAAATCGGGCAGGCGAATGCACGAGATAAAGTTGAAATCGTCCTTGCGTACATAATCGATGTCGCCGCTCGGGGAGTCTTGCCACCAGAAACCCTCGAGCGGCGGTACCACAAAGTCGAAATAGCCCTTGATACTCCTTGAGCCTTTCTTCGACATCTTGACGGTATAGGCGATGCCGTAAAGCAGCGGCAGGGCGTTTTGATACTCGCCACCTTCGGTATTTGGGTCGCCCTTTCCGCGAACGGCAACGTAGCTCATAGGCGGGACAGTTACGATGCTCGGCTTGCTTGCAGGTTTGTAGAGCTCCTTGCATTCCTTCTTAAAGTCGAACGCCATGTTGGCCGCCTTTCTGCGTATTGGCCTGCTTAGATAGCGGAATCATATCATAGAAACGAACAGCTGTTCGAATGATTTGGCTGACAGATTGAGATGCGTGCGTTGTGTTTGGCGGTCGGCCTGACCCCATCGATGATTTCTCTGCCTCCCCGGCGCCTCATCTATAGCTGCCGTTTCCCCATATAGAACCTGCCAAAATAAACCCGTCCCTTTTTAGTCGGTGCGAAATGGGTAATACTAAAGAGTTATCCGACCAGATGGGAACCGATCGATGGCTTATATCGAATTCAAAGACGTCATCAAGGCATACGGCGAGGGCGACGCCCGCATCCATGCGCTCGACGGTGCGAGCTTTTCTGTTGAGCGTGGCGAGCTTGCCATTATCCTGGGCGCTTCGGGCGCCGGTAAAACCACGGCGCTCAACATTCTGGGTGGCATGGATACGGCGACTTCCGGCACCGTGACGGTGGACGGGCGCGATGTGAGCTCCGCTAACGAGGCGCAGCTCGTGGAATACCGCCGCGCCGACGTTGGCTTTGTCTTCCAGTTCTACAATCTGGTCCCCAACCTGACGGCGCTCGAAAATGTTGAGCTTGCGGCGCAAATCTGCCCCGATTCGCTCGATGCCGAGCAAACGCTTCGTCAGGTTGGCCTGGGCGAGCGCCTGGGCAACTTTCCGGCGCAGCTTTCGGGCGGCGAGCAGCAGCGTGTGTCCATCGCCCGCGCACTGGCCAAGAACCCCAAGCTGCTTCTGTGCGACGAGCCCACGGGTGCGCTCGACTATAAAACCGGCAAGCAGATCTTGCAGCTGCTGCAGGATACCTGCCGCAAGCAGGGCATTACGGTCATCATCATCACGCACAACTCCGCGCTCGCGCCCATGGCCGATCGCCTGATTCGCTTTAAGAGCGGTCGCGTGGAGAGCGAGACGGTCCAGCAAAATCCCGTGCCTATCGAGACGATCGAGTGGTAGCGCCCATGGATCAGGACCGCCAAAACAGCCTACGCCGCGACGCGCAGAACACGGAGTGCGAGCAGGATTTTACGACCTACCGCACTGCCCAAAGCTCAAACGATATGGTGCCGACGGTTTTTCGCCGTGGCATCTACCGCACAATCCGAGGCAGTCTTAAGCGCTTCTTGTCAATCGTGGTCATCACCGCGCTTGGCGTGAGCGTGATGTGCGGCCTTAAGGCGGGTTGCGAGGACCTGTGCGATTCGGTTGACGCCTACTTCGACCAGCAAAATGTCTATGACATTAACGTGCAGTCGACCTATGGCCTGACTGACGATGATCTCGACGCCATCCAAGAGGTCGATGACGTCGAAACGGCCGAAGGCATCTACACCGAGACCGCCTACACCGCCGTGGGCACAACGCGCGAGCGCGTGGTCGTGCAAAGTCTCTCCAAGGAGAACATCGATCAGCCGGTGCTCGTGAACGGCGATTTGCCCGAGAGCGCCGATGAGGTCGCGGTGACTTCGAAGTTCCTGAAGGCTTCGGGTAAAAAGCTCGGCGATACGGTGAGTTTTGCCGCCAATGACGCGAGCTCGTCGAACCAAAGCGCCAAGGATCAGTTTGCCGCGGGCGATTACACCATTACGGCCGAGGTCCTCGATCCCACTGATGTGAGCTCCGACTCGACAGTCAACGCCTTTCGCGCTGCTTCGGCGGCGGACTATAAGTTCTATGTGAGCGAGGACGCCGCGACATCTTCTTTCTACTCCGCGGTCCACGTGATCGTCGAGGGAGCCAAGAGCCTCAACTCCTATTCGGATTCCTACGCGGCAAAGATCAATGAGGTCAAGAGCAATATCGAGAAGATCCGCGAGGAGCGTGAGAAAGCGCGCGCTCAGGAACTGACGGTCGACACGCCGGCAAGCTTGGATGCGGCCGAGCGCCAGGCGAATATGCTCTTTGGGATTGAGCAGGACAACATCAATCGCATGGCCGAGGGCAGCGACGAGCGTGCGCAGGCGCAAGCCGACCTGGACCAGCGCCGTGCCGCCGCCGACCAGCAGTTTGCCGATGCCCGCGCCGAGCTCTCTGACCTTGGTGAATGCACCTGGTACATCCAGGACCGCGGCAATATCGCAAGCTACTCGAGCGTGGAGAGCGATAGCTCGTCAATTGAGGCCATCGCCACGGTGTTCCCGTTCATCTTCTTTATCGTCGCCGTGCTCATCAGCCTTACCACCGCCACGCGTATGGTCGAGGAGGAGCGCACGCTCATCGGCCTGTATAAGGCACTCGGTTATTCGCGCGGACGCATCCTGTCCAAATACGTGGACTATGCGCTGTGGGCTTGTCTGATCGGCGGCGTGCTCGGCAACATCATCGGATTTGTGGGCCTGCCGCTGTTCCTGTTTACGGTGTTCGACGACATGTACTCGCTGCCCCAGATGCTACTTTCGTACGACATCGTGTCCTCGATCGTTTCGGTGGCGCTGTTTGCCGTGGGCGTGGTGGGCGCCACGATTATCGCCTGCCGCCACGAGATGGCCGAGACCCCTGCCTCGCTCATGCGCCCCAAGGCGCCGCGTGCCGGCTCACGCATTCTGCTCGAGCGTATCGGATTTATCTGGCGCCGCATGGGCTTTTTGAACAAGGTGGCAGCGCGTAACCTGTTCCGCTACAAAAAGCGCGCCTTTATGACCATCTTCGGCATCGCCGGCTGCACGGCGCTCGTGATCTGCGGCATGGGCATTCGTGATACGTCGGTCGCGCTTTCGCCCAAGCAGTACGGCCACATCACACGCTACGACCTGCTGGCGGTTGCCAATCCCGACGATTTTTCGCAGACGTGCGCGGCGCTCGACGAGCGAAGCGCGGTCAAGGATTCCGGTGTGACCGTAACTTCGACGCTGCCGATCATGACCGACAACGTCACCTTTACATTCGGCGGAAAGAGCGAGACCGTGCAGCTGATCGTGGTGCCCGATGATCGCACGAACGATCTGGACGACTACGTTCGCCTTGAGGATGAGTCCAAAGAGCCGCTGTCTTTGCGTGACGGAGACGTGTATCTGAGCAAGAGTTCACAGCTGGTTCTTGGGATTCAGCCGGGCGACACGGCGCAGGTCCAGGATTCGTCGCTCAACGTCGCCAAGGTCAAAGTCAGCGACATCTCGCTCAACTATTTGGGCAACACGCTCTATATGACGCAGGGCACCTATGAGCGCGCGTTCGGCCGAAGCGCGCGTCTTAACGGCATCTTTGTGCTGCTTAAGGGTTCATCTTCTGACCAGATTGTGTTTAGCAAGAAGCTTAAAAGCGACGGTTGGCTCACCATCTCGAGCACGGCCGAACATTGGGAAAACTATGAGGCGAACTTTACTATCATCAATTCCGTCGTGGTGCTCGTGACCTTTATGGCGGCGTGCCTGTCGTTTGTGGTGGTGTTTACGCTGTCCAACACGAATATCTCCGAGCGCGAGCGCGAGCTGGCGACCATCAAGGTGCTGGGCTTCCGCCGTGGCGAGGTGCACCACTACGTCAACAAGGAGACGTTGATCCTCACGGCGATTGGCACCGCACTGGGCGTGCCGCTGGGTGGCCTGCTTGCCGAGAGCTTTACGTACATCCTGCAGATGCCGTCGCTGTACTTTGACGTTGAGGTCGAGCCGCTAAGCTACGTGCTCGCCGTAGTGCTTTCCTTCGGCTTTACGTTTATCGTCAACCTCGCCACCAACCGAACGCTCAACAAGATCGACATGGTCGGCGCCCTCAAGAGCGCCGAGTAACCTGTCCTGGGATTCAAGCTGTAGCGAGCTGTAATGTACCACAACCGCATTTTTGCATAAACCGCCCCGCCGATTGCATATTTCGGCGGGGCGGTTGCTTTTTGCCCGCGGGTACCCCAGGGGGCGACGTGCAAATTCCGGAGTATTCAGCATCCCGGAGCCCGCGGGTGCGGGAGCGGGCGCACAAAACAGCGCTTAAAGTCCTGATTCTGAGCCCCCAACGCCTCAAGAGCCGCTCGTTTTTTACAGGATGCGGCCCATGGCGCCTGCCTTTCGCCCAAAATCCAGTATGCAGGTGCCCTCGGCTGCTGAATACTCCAAAAAATGCACGCCGCATCCTACCCCAGGCACCCGCAGCAAGAAGACGAATAGTCTCGGCCTCCCCAGTCACCGCAGGAGGCCCTAGGGCTTACCTCCCAAATCTTTCCGCAGGACGGAAGGATCCCGCCGCGCGAAGCGCACGGCGGGATCCTGACATGTCCGAGGACGATTTGGGAGGTAAGCCCTGGGGTCTCCGATGAGAGCAGTTTCGGCCGAGGCTATTCGTCGCCGAAGCTGATGCCCAACGCCTTGGCCTCGCGCACCAGATCGCTCTGGGGATCGACATACTTGAGCTTGCCGGCGACATCCTCGAGCGGCATGTGACACATCTTGCCGTCACGCAGGGCGATCATGTAGCCAAACTCGCCGCGTAGACAGCCCAGTGCCGCCTCGACGCCGCACTGGGTCGCAAAGATGCGGTCCTGGGCGTCGGGCTGGCCGCCGCGCTGCGTGTGGCCGGGGATGGCGACGCGGGTCTCGCGACCGGTCTTGGCCTCGATCTCCTTGGCGATGTCGTAGACGATCGACGGGCTCGTGCGCTCGGCAAGCTTCTTCTTGTACTCCTTCTTGGACAGCGCCGCGTCCTCCTTGGAGATGGCGCCCTCGGCGACGGCCACGATGGTAAAGCGGCTGCCGGTTTCCATGCGATGCTCGATGGTCTTGATGACGTTATCCATGTCGTAGGGGATCTCGGGAATCAGGATGACATCCGCGCCGCCCGCGACGCCGGCGTACAGTGGAATCCAGCCAACCTTGTGGCCCATGATCTCGATAACGAACACGCGCCCATGGCTCGAAGCGGTGGTGTGGATGTCGTCGATGCACTTGGTGGCGACGTCGATGGCGCTCGTAAAGCCAAACGTCAGCTCGGTGCCCCAGGTGTCGTTATCGATGGTCTTGGGCAGGGCGATAACGTTGAGGCCCTCTTCGCGCAGGCGGTTGGCGGTCTTGGTGGAGCCGTTGCCGCCCAGCATAAACAGGCAGTCGAGCTGCAGCTTATGATAGGTGTGGACCATTGCGGGTACCTTCTCGACGCCATCGGCCTCGGGAATATCCAGACGCTTGAACGGCGTGCGGCTCGTGCCCAGGATGGTGCCGCCGCGGGTGAGGATGCCGCTAAAATCGGCGGGCGACATGACGCGGAACCTGCTGTAGATAAGGCCCTGGTAGCCGTCCTCAAAACCATAGATCTCGATAGGTTCTTCGCTATTGGTCATAAGCGTTTTGACGATGCCGCGCATGGTGGCGTTGAGCGCCTGGCAGTCGCCGCCACTGGTAAGAAGACCGATCCTGAGCATGATGAATCCTTCCGGGCAAGTTATAACATGCGCATAAGTTTACCCCCGCACACTGTTGATACGGGGGTAAAACGTGTTAGCTCAAGCGTATGGAAATGTAAGCAACGTCAGGGAACGTAAGGTCGACGGGCCTGGCTCCTTACAGTGCGAAGGCATCGACGTTGCCCCAGTGGCGGCGCAGCGTGATGGCGGCAGCGGGCTCGGTATTGTCAAAGACGACCGACCACTGCGTGTTGCTGGTGATGTCTTCCGGATTGGGCTTTTGCGCCGCAGCGCGTAGAGCCTTCCAAGCGACTGCCTCGTCTTGGGCGCCGACATGGGCGTCAAGGACATCGGCGATTGCGACGGCGCGCTCTTTACCATGGCCCAGCTCGCCATTCTTTTGGTTGGGCAGCACTTCGTCGCCATAGCAGGCGTAGAAGTTCGTGACCTGGCGAACAGGGGTCGCTTTGAAAGCACGGTCCGGATCGCGCGGATCCCACTCTACTACGCGCGCGTCACCGGCGGCGTCGTTGATAAAGAAGTGGTAATCGCGTCCTGCCATGGCGTGCATGTCGTAGGCGGAAAGCAGGTCGACAGCTTCTTGCGTGGTGGCGGCACGGTCGAGCACCAGACGGATGGCGAGTGAGGTATTGATGACGGGGCGTTGCGCGTCCTGGTCACAGGGCTTGGAATCCAGAGTGAGTACGGCAATGGACACGCCGCATTCGTTAACACCGTCGAGCTGGGCAAACGGGCCCATGAGTGCGGCGGCACGTCCGGCGACGGAGTCAAGCGGAGTGTTATCGCCCAGGTTGTTAAGGGCGGCAAACCCGATGGAGGCATAGCCGTCGCGTGGGTGATTGCGCACCAGCAGTGCCGAGGTGTCGTCCTTAAAGTCGTAATTGCGACCGGTGCGCACGCGGCCTTCGGCATCTACGGCGACAAAAGCGCTGCAGGCAAACTGGGGCGCCTGGACATGTACCGGCACACCGGGCAGCACCTGCGCCACCACGGCATCGATGTAGGCCTGGTCGTCGCGCACGCCAGCGGCGATGATGCGATCAAGATCGTAGTCGTAGGCGATGTCGATTGCGTACAGGTCATAGCTATCCGCGTAGCCGGTCAAGCGTTTGAGCGACGCGGCGGACTTGATTTGCTTGCGGTAAACGATACCGGTGGCAGCGGCAAGGCCGACGGCGACTCCCGCGACACCGCAGGCGATGGCAATGTTACGTGGCTTCATGACGGCTCCTCTCGTCCTGTTAGCGTAATTGTCGCAAAAGGAGCGCGGGCATGATGGCTCAACTTGGTGAGCGGCGCGGGATTAAACATGGAATGAAGAGTGCGGCGCTGGCGTGGCGGGGTATGCTGGAGGGGACCATCAACCCAGCGAAAGGGGAGAGCATGACGGATCAGGAAACGCCCGAGCGCGCGCACGTGACGGCCGACGATATCGAGGCCGCCAACGACCTTATCGACTTTATCGAGGCGTGCCCCAGCATGTTCCATACGGCGGCGACCATTATGGCCGAGCTCGACGAGGCGGGCTTTACCTACCTGCCCGAGAATGCGGCGTGGGACATCGAGCCAGGCGGGCGTTATTACACGCAGCGCAACACCTCGAGCGTTGTTGCCTTTAAGGTGGGCGAGGACCTGGCTGCTACGTGGGGCGAGGACGGCGTTGCCGGCGACTATCATTTTCAGCTCACGGCGTCGCACAGCGATTCGCCGACGTTTAAGGTCAAGGCCGTGCCCGAGCTCGACGGCGCAGGCGAGACGCTGCGCCTGAACACCGAGGCCTACGGCGGCATGATCGACTACACCTGGTTCGACCGCCCGCTGGCGCTCGCGGGCCGCGTGTTGGTACGCGAAGGCGACCGTATTGAAAGCCGCCTGCTTGCCACCGAGCGCGAAGTCGCGATTATCCCGAGCCTTGCCATCCATATGAATCGTGGCGTTAACGAGGGCTTTGCGCCCAACCGCGCCGTCGACCTGTGCCCGCTCATCAGCGCCGGTGAGCTTAAGCAGGGCGATTTTGATGCCCTGGTTGCCGACGAACTGGACGTTGAGCCCGAGCAGATCCTGGGCCGCGATCTGTTCCTGGTCAATCGTCAGGATGCGCGCATTTGGGGCTGGGCCGACGAGTTTATCTCGACGCCCAAGCTTGACGACCTGGCCTGCGCCTACACCTCGCTGCAGGCATTTTTGGGTGCCGAGAACGCGCACGACGTTTCGGTCTTTTGCTGCTTTGATAATGAGGAGGTTGGCTCCGAGACCAAGCAGGGCGCCATGTCGACGTTCTTGGCCGACGCGCTGCGCCGCATTAACGGATCGCTGGGCTTTGACGACGAGTCGTATCATCGCGCCCTTGCCGCATCGATGCTCGTGAGCTGCGACAACGCGCATGCCGTGCACCCCAACCACGCCGAGAAGTGCGACGCCCGCAGCCAGGTGGTGCTCAACGGCGGTATCGTCATCAAGGAGGCAGCCAACCAGCACTATTGTACCGATGCCTTTAGCCGCGCGGTGTTCCAAGCTATTTGCGATGACGCCGACGTGCCCACGCAGGCCTTCGCCAACAAGAGCGATATGGCCGGCGGATCCACGCTCGGCAATCTGTCCAATATGCAGGCGAGCATGCATGCCGTGGACGTGGGCCTGCCGCAGCTGGCCATGCACTCGAGCTACGAGACCGGCGGCGTGCGCGACGTGATGTACGCCATCCGCGCCCTCACGGCTTTCTACGAGCGAAACCTAACCATCAACGGCGCCGAAAGCGTGGAGCTCTAAAACCTGCTAAAAGGGACAGGTTTATTTTGCAGGTTTTATCTGGGCAAATGCAAAGGGTGAAACCGAGCTAGATCGGTGGTACGTGGCCGCCGAGGTGCAGTGCACCTCGGCGGCTTTTTGTGCACAGAGTGCGGCTAATGCTAATAAATGCTATACGTGCTTTACGTATCTACCATAGAGTTTTATGATGATTTTAAAGTATTAAGGAGGGGTCATGACCACAACAGCCGCTCAGATCAACGTACGTCTCGATGCCGATCTTAAAAGGAGCGGGGACGCCGCTCTCTCCAGGGCCGGTATGACGCCGAGCCAAGCGGTGCGAGCGCTCTGGCAGCTTGCAGCGTCGCTGGCCGATCGCCCCGGTGCGCTCGAGGATATCCTGCTGCCCAGTCGTGTCCGGGCGGAACAGCGCGAGCGCGAAAAGGCCGCTAAACGTAAGCTCGAGCTCATGGATCAGGGGTCGAAGCTGTTCGCTGCCGCTTGCCGTGAGTCGGGAATCGATATGGTCAAGGCTCAGCCCTCGGGCGATGAAGAACTCAAACGGAACGCCTACGCGGATCGCTACGGCGAGGAGATGAGCTGGCTCTATGAGTGAGGCTCCAAGGCGCATCTTGGTTGACACCAACGTGTGGCTCGATTACTTCATTCCCTCACGACGTGGTCGTTCGGTGGCGATTGAGTTTTTACGCGATGCATGCACGGCGCAGGTGGATTTGCTGTATGCGGCGACATCGTCCAAAGATCTGTTCTATTTGATTTCGAGCGAACATAAGGCGTGGTATCGGCGCGAGCATGGCTCGCTATCCCAAGATGCCGCCGTGGCGGCGACATCACTTGCATGGGATTGCCTCGACGTGTTGTCGCAACTTGCCACGCCGGTACCCTGCGACCTGAGTGACATATGGATGGCGAGCAAGCAGCGTAAGCTCCATAGCGATTACGAAGACGATTTAATCATTGCGGCAGCAATGCGCGCAAAGGCAGACCTTCTGGTCACCAACGATGCCAAACTCTGTTCACACGCACCCGTCGCAGCAATGAGTGTAGTAGACGCAAGAAACTACCTGACGTCCTTCTAGTGTTCGATCCAACAACGTAAAGTTTCGCCGGCTTACAGGTGACGCAGATTCTCTGCGGCAATGTCGACCACATTATTGAGCGTGGCTGCCAGGTGGAACCAGCCGGAGATGTGCGGCGTGATGAGCATGTTGGGTGCATCCCACAGCGGGCTTGTGGCGGGTAGCGGCTCGGGGTCGGTGACGTCGACCGCGGCGCCGGCGAGGTGCCCGGACTCCAGAGCGGTAACCAAGTCGTCGGTGACCACAAGGTCGCCGCGGCCGCCGTTGGCAAAGAAGGCGCCTGGTTTCATCGCGGCGAAGAACTCGGCGTTCGCCAGACCGCGGGTCTCGGGTGTGCTGGGCATAAAGGATGCGACGACGTCGGCCTCGGCCAGGCGCTCGGGCAGGGCGTCCATGCCGTCCATGTCCTCAAACACAATGGGGTAGACGAGCGGATGGCGCTTGATGCCACGGACGTGCGCGCCCATGCCGCGGCAGAGCGTGGCAAAGTGGCCGCCGATATCGCCCGCGCCCAGCACCAACACGTTGGCGTTTTTGAGCGAGGTGACCGGGCCCAAGTCCTCCCAGCGATGCTCGCGCTGCAAGTCGTGATAACCGGGCAGGCGCTTCATCATGGAAAGGACCATGGCAAACATGTGCTCGCTTACGGCCTGACCGTAGGCGCCGATCGAGCAAGACAGCTTGGCGTCAGCCGGCACGGTGCCGGCGGCAAGGTAGTCGTCATAGCCGGCGGTCTGCAATTGCAACAGCTGGAGATGCTCGCATGCCGTGAGCATGTCAGGGTCGATGTTGCCCAGGATCACGTCGGCATCGGCGACCTGCTCGCGCGTGGCGGCGTCGGCGCTCGTGTAGATAAAGTCCTCGCCCGGAGCGCTCGACTCAAGAATTGCGCGATGACGGTCGTTGACGGGCAGCAAAACCAGGATGTTCACAAGCAGTCCTCTCCGCTTGACCTACCAAAAAGGGACAGGTTTATTTTGGCAGGTTTTATCAGGCAAAACATTCAAATAAAAACGCCGGATGCAAGACGAGCGTACCCGTCAGCATCCGGCGCATCTACAGCTACCAGCTCAGCAGCTCGTAGCCGTCCTCGGTCACCACGAGCTGAACCTCGCACTGGGCCGAATCGCTGCCGTCCTTGGTGCGCACGCACCAACCATCACCCTTGCTAATCTTGATGTCGGGCGCTCCGGCATTGACCATGGGCTCGATGGTAAAGACCATGCCCGGGGCCATGATGGTGTCCACATCGGGCGCCTCGGTGGTAAAGCCCACAAACGGGTCCTCGTGGAACTCCTTACCGATGCCGTGTCCGCCGTACTCGCGCACCACGCTAAAGCCGGCGTCCTCGACGGTCTTTTGCACGGCCTCGGCCATAACGGACAACGGCAGCCATGGCTTGACGGCCGCCAGACCCGCCTCCACGCTGGCGCGGGTGACGTCGACCAGACGCTGGCGCTCGGCCGAGACCTCGCCGATGCAGAACATACGGCTCGAATCACTAAAGTAGCCGTCTAGGATCGTGGAGCAGTCCACGTTGATGATGTCGCCCTCGTGCAACACGTCCGTATCGCAGGGGATACCGTGGCAGACCACGTCGTTGATCGAGGTGCACACGCTCTTGGGATAGCCCTCGTAGTTGAGGTCGGCCGGCGTGCCACCGTGCTCGACGGTGTAGTCGTAGATCATCTGGTCGATCTGGTTGGTGGTCATGCCTGCGGCGATATGCTCGCCCACATAATCGAGCACGCCCACGTTGATGGCGGCCGAGCGCTTGATGCCCTCGATATCGGTGGGCGTCTTGTAGAGCGTGCGGGGCAGAACCTCCCAGCCCTCTTCCCACAAGCGCTCGAGGCGCTCATCGAAGACGCTATGACATTTCTTATATTTTTTGCCGCTGCCGCACCAGCAGGCGTCGTTGCGGCCGGGCACGGGTCTATTGTCAAACATGGCTAACTTCCTTTCATTCGCAGCTAGTATAGCCCACTCACAGGGCAGCTGCGCGCTAGTAGCTCACCTGGCAGGGAATGCCGAGGGCGCGCACGCGCGCGGCAATGGCGTCGAGGGCCTCGGGTGCTGCTTTGGCAAGGCCTGCGACCGGTGTCTCGCGCGCCACCGTGTAGATGGTCGCCTCCTGCGGACGAATGCGCTCGAGCACCGCGAGCCAGGGGGCGACGTACTCCTCGCCGGTGTTGTCGATGGGCTTGCCCTGATACTCACCGGTCAAAAAGATCGTCTGGATAATAACGTGACCGTCAAAGCTTGCGAACGTCTCGATCTGGTGCTCGACGTCGTAGGGGCCAACGGGCTGGTCGAGCAGCTGGATAAATGCCGGGTCGACGGTATCGAGCTTAAGAATGTTGTCATCGACCATCATGAGCGCGTCGTGCACCTCGGGGCGGTCGGCGCGCGTGCCGTTGGAGAGCACGGCGATCTTGGAGTTTGGGGCAAGCTCGTCGCGCAGCGCGACGGCGCCGGCGATGGCCTGCGGAAACTCCGGTGCGGCGGTGGGCTCGCCGTTGCCTGCGAAGGTGATCACATCGGGGAGCTCGCCCTCGGCTGCCATCTCGCGCAGCTTTGCCTCGAGCGCGTCGAGTACCACGGCAGCTGTGTTGTACGGCTCATGGCAGGGGCGCTCGGCGTTGAGGCCGTTTTCGCAGTAAATACAGTCGAACGTGCAGATTTTGCCGCTGGCCGGCATCATGTTGACGCCGAGCGAGAGACCAAGGCGACGGCTGCGAACGGGCCCAAAGATGGGGCTGGCATTCAAAAACGTAGACATAGGCATATGCTCCTCAAGACAATTGTGCCTAAGCATAGCATCGGCTCCAAAGCAGGGTGCGGGCTCTTGCTTTACAAGTTTCGTTTTTTCACGTCGCTCATTATGCCGTGTCATGAAAAGCCTCGGGTCGGGTAAAGTTAATCTGTTAACAAGGCGTAAAGCAATGCAGGTCTATCCAGCCGTACTGACGCGCAACTGGATGGGCGTTGATGATGGGGGCACAACATGGATTTTACGGTCGAGAATGCGGGCACCACGATTGCCTGTCGCGAATATGCCGGCCCGGATGTGTCGCCTGATACTCCTGCCTTGGTGTGCGTGCACGGCGCTTGTGTCGACGGCACATTTTTTGACGGTATCGCTTGTGAGCTCAGTCGCAACTACCGCGTAATTGCCTACGACCGCCGCGGCTGTGGCGGCAGCAGCGAAGCGGCAGACGGCAGCTATGATCTTGCCGCTCAGGCCGCCGACCTGCAGGCCGCGATCGAACACGTTGGCGCTCCGACAAATGTGCTTGCGCACAGCGCCGGTACGTTGGTGGCGCTGGAGCTTCTTCGCACCGAACCCCATCTCGTCGCCCGTGCGATTCTGCATGAGCCGGCTGTGTCGGCCGAAGGCGTCGGCATGGGCGCAGCTCCGATTTTGCTCGATATGATTGCGGCTGGAAAGGTTTCAAGGGCGCTTCGGCTTTTCTTGGGAGCTCTCGGCGACTTGGACCCCGAGGCTCCTGGGACGACCGAAGCGGAAGCCAAGCATGCCCTGCGCAATGGTCGTTGCTTTATGGCTAATGAATACGGAACAAATATGACATATGCTCCCGACTGGGAGCGCGCCCGCGAATCAAAGGCGGTGTCGGCTGTGTTTTTGGGCGAGCTTTCGGTCGGTACGCCCCGCGAGGCTGGTACGCGAGCGGCTGCCGAATATCTCGATTGCCCCCTTGTGACGATCCCGGGCGCGCATAACGGTTTGCGCGATCGCCCCGTTACGGCGGCAAACGCCGTTCGCGATGTCTTGGAGCGTTAGCACGCTCGATGACCTGCGGGGAGGGGGACTGTTAGCGTTTCGTCATTGTTAACGAATGCCCCAATAACCACGCGCCCGCGGCTCCATTACCACCGTTTGCCAGGTCATAAAAATGTAACAGCATTCATGTGCTTACCTGCATCGGCAAGGTGTTACCCTTGTAGCATTTGGAACCCACCGCTACCATGCGAAACTATCGAAAGGGCCCCATATGCTCAATAATCACGAGGTCAATCTAACCGACGAGGAGGCTGCCGCTGAGGTCGCCCGCGTCGCGAAGACCTACCCCGTGGTGCGTTTGCTGTCGGCCGATCAGATTAAGAGCGAGCCTAACTGCCTGCTCGCCGGCGATTGCTGCCCTTGTCTGCGTCAGTCGAGTCTTGAGGCTTTGGCAGACTCCGATGAGGTGTCGGAGCAACTGCTCAACGATGGTGTTGAGTACCGCGCTCGCCTACGCCCTCTAAAGGTCGAGGGTGAGCCTCGTGTCTTGCTGATGGTGCGTCCGATCGATGAACAAGAAGCTACAGAAGAGGACCTTGTCTACACCGACGTGCTGACGAGTGTGCGCAATCGCCGATATTACGAGGAAAAGCTCCGCAACGCCCGCATGAATGCCGGCGTTGCGGTGATCGACCTTGATGATTTTAGGGTCTTCAACGATACGTGTGGCCGTCATGCCGGCGACCTTGCGCTCGGTGCTGTGGCGACAGCCATACGCAGCGGAATTCGTTCGACTGACGAGCTCGTACGCTATGGCTGCGACAAGTTTGTGGTCGTCATGCCCAATATTCCCTCCGATGACTTCACCCGTCGCCTGCATCAGGTGTCCGATGCCGTTCATGCCACGATTGTTCCGGGCCATGAGTACGTGAGCCTGACGGCATGTGTTGGTGGCGTTCGTATTCATGGCGAGACGGTCGATGAAGGAGTTGGCCGCGCTGTCCAGTTACTGAGCCGTGCTAAGGCAAAAGCCGGTACGGTCGTGACCGATGGCGATTTCATCGAGGCCTTCCAAAACGAAAAGCCTTTGGTGCTTATCATCGATGACTCCGAGATGAACCGAGCCATTCTCAACGAGATGCTCAAGGACGAGTATTGCATCCTCGAGGCTGATAACGGTCGTACGGCGCTCGATATGGTCGACCGCTATGGCGATGAGTTGTCGCTCGTGCTACTGGACATTGTCATGCCGGACGTGAGCGGCTTTGAGGTGCTGGCCGATCTGTCGCGCCGATCGGTTGTTGACAAACTACCTGTCATCATGATCTCGAGCGAAGATTCCGACGATGTGGTTCTGCGCGCGTACGAGCTGGGCGCCTCGGACTATATCAGCCGCCCGTTTGACTCCCGTGTCGTGCGCCGCCGTGTAAGCAACACCATCCGCCTATACGCCAAGCAGCGCCGCCTGACGAGCCTGCTGTCCCAGCAGTACAACGAGCGCGTCAAGAACAGTCGCATGCTCATCGACATCATGGCCGGCGTCATGGAGCTTCGCAACGGCGAGAGCGGCAGGCACGTTACGAATATCGAAAAGCTGACCGAGCTGCTGCTTGACTGTCTGGTCCAGCGTAGCGACACGATCTCCCTCGACAATGAGGAGCGCTCCACGATTGCCCTGGCTTCGGCGCTGCACGATATCGGCAAGATGTCGATTGACGATGCGATTCTCAACAAACCCGGACGCCTTACGTCCGAGGAGTTCGAGATTATGAAGACGCATACCACGATCGGCGCCGACATGTTGCTTGAGCTGGGTTGCCATCACGTCGGCAATGCGCTTATGGAATATGCGTACCAAATTGCGCGTTGGCACCACGAGCGCTGGGACGGCAAGGGCTATCCCGATGGCCTTAAGGGCGACGATATTCCCATTGCCGCGCAGGTGGTCTCGGTGGCCGACGTGTACGATGCTCTGACGAGCGTGCGTGTGTACAAGGACGCTATTCCGCACAAGGAGGCGATCCAGATGATCCTGGACGGTAAGTGCGGCACCTTTAACCCGCTGTTGCTCGACTGTCTGCTCGAGGTGCAAGACCGTATTGCCGAGACGTTGGCACGCCCCGCCGACGTTGTCGCGTTTCCCACGATTTAGTTTGACCTAAGGAGTTTTAATCCATGATTTCCATGCGTGAGGCGTATGAGAAGATCGGCGCTAATTATGATGACGCGTGCGCTCGGCTGATGGGCGAGGAAATGCTTGCCCGCTTTGCCCTCAAGTTTTTGGATGACGAGAGCATGGACAAGCTGG
Source organism: uncultured Collinsella sp. (assembly GCA_902489665.1). GTDB lineage: Bacteria > Actinomycetota > Coriobacteriia > Coriobacteriales > Coriobacteriaceae > Collinsella. The sequence continues at coordinate 23,250 of CABUAT010000009.1, forward strand.
AGGCCGCCATGGCGGCAGGAGACGCCGAAGGTGCGTTTATGGCAGCGCACACACTCAAGGGCGTGAGCCAGAACCTGGGATTCGATAATCTGTACGAGCCGGCGGTCGTGGTGACCGAAGCACTGCGCGGCGCCGATGCCGTTGACGGCGCTCGCGAGGGAATGCATGCGTTGCAGCAGCAATATGCGGCAACGATGTCGGCTCTGCGCGAGGCGGCTGAATAAGAGCTTGCGAGCCTTGGGCTGCTTGCCGGCCACATATAGGTGAAAGGGCGCCCCGCCGGACCATGTGGCCGGCGGGGCGCCCTTATCTGTTTTGTGGTTCGCGTGCTAGCGGGCCTGCTTGACCTTGGCTGCCGCCTCGACAAACGACTTCCAGAGGTTAAAGTCGGTTTCGAGCGTCTGCCAGGTGTACTCGGGATGCCATTGCACGCCCAGGCAGAAGGGTTGGCCTTCGACTTCGATGCACTCGGGCACGCCATCGGTTGCCTTGGCGACCAAGCGCGTGCTTTTACCCAGACGATCGATGCAGCAGTGGTGTGCGGAGTTGGTCTGGATAAGCCTGTGCCCGCCAAGCGCGCGCTCCAGCAACGAGCCCGGCACGACCTCGACGGGATGCACGGGGTCGTTGAGCACGTGGGTATGGCGCCACTGCGTGCGGCCCTCGCGCGCGCCCAGGCTCGGCACGTCCATGCACAGGGCGCCGCCAGTGGCGACATTGAGCAACTGCGTGCCGCGGCAGGTGGTAAAGAGCGGCTTTTTGGCGCGGAGCACCTCGCCGACCAGCTTAAACTCAAAGCTATCGCGGATCTCGCAGCAGAGGGTGGGGTCGTAGGGGCGCTCGTCGCCCCAGCGCTTGGGGTTGACGTCCGGGCCGCCGGGAATAGCGATGCCGTCGGCGATATCGACGTAATGACGGATAACCTCAATGTCCTCGGTGATGGACATCTGCAGCGGCAGTCCGCCGGCGGCAAGAATGGCATCGACAAAGACACTTGCGATTTCCTCGTTGGGGGAGAGCGTCTCGCTCAAAAACGGCTTTGCTTCTTCCCAACGCGGTGCGACGAGGATGAGTGGGCGGTCGGCGGGGTCGACGTCGACATACGGGGTGTAGGACGATGAGGTGCGGGTTCCGATCATGGTTGCGGCTTTCGAATCCGGGTGGACATGGCACAGGGGTGACGCGGGGCAAACGTTACTGATGAATTTGCCCGCGTGGCAATTGGGTTAGTGACCCTTGATGGAGTTGAGGAAGTCCTGGGCGCGCTTGGTTTGGGGGCGGTCGAAGAACTCGTCAGGCGTGCCGGTTTCCACGATCTGGCCGTCGGCCATAAACACGACGCGGTCGGCCACGCGGCGGGCGAAGTTCATCTCGTGCGTGATGACGATCATCGTCATGCCCTGCTGGGCCAGACGGACCATGACCTCGAGCACCTCGTTGATCATTTCGGGATCGAGGGCGCTCGTGGGCTCGTCGAAGAGCATGGCCTTGGGCTGCATGGCAAGCGAGCGAGCGATGGCTACGCGCTGCTGCTGGCCGCCTGAGAGCTGTGCGGGTACCTTATCGGCCTGTTCGGCCACGCCCACGCGGCTCAGCAGGTCCATGGCGCGCTCACGAGCCTCCTCCTTGGACACGCCCAGCACATCGACCGGCCCCAGCATGACGTTCTGCAGCACCGTCATATGTGCAAACAGGTTGAACTGTTGAAATACCATGCCCAGCTCGGCGCGCATGCGGGCAAGGTCTTTGCCTTCCTGCGGAAGCGGCTGACCTTCGATGAGGATCTCGCCCGAGTCGATGGTCTCCAAGCGGTTGATGGTGCGGCACATGGTCGACTTGCCCGAGCCCGAGGGCCCGATCACGACGACGACCTCGCCGCGGTCGACCGAGAGATTGATGTCGTTGAGGACATGTAGATCGCCATAGTGCTTATCGACGTGTCTGAGCTCGATCAGCGGCTGATTGCCGGTTGAAGAGGTGCTCTGTGCCATGGTGCTCGGCTCCTTATGATTCGAAATGGTAAAGCGTTAGCGGATGATGGTCGCACCGGTCTTGTGCGAAACGTAGACAGCGGCCTTGTTGATCGCGACGTTGATGAGGATGTAGATGACCGCGATAACCAGGTAGACCGACACGAGGGCGTCGTAGTTGGTAATGAGCACGTGGGCATTTTGCATGAGGTCGGGGTAGCTCACCACGTAGGCGACGGTGGTGTCTTTGACTACGACCACAAGCTGCGAAATCAACGACGGAATGATAAACCGAATCGCCTGGGGCAACACGATTTTAAAGGTGATTTTAGCCTTGGAGAGACCGAGCGCCTGGGCGGCCTCGACCTGGCCACGCGGCACGGCGTAGACGCCGGCTCGGAAAATCTCGGCCAACACACCGGCTGCAGCGAGCGCGACAGGGAGCGTGAGCATCCAAAACGACGGCAGCGCAATCCTGTACTGAGGCAGCACCAAAAAGAAGAAGTAGATGAACAGAAGGCTCGGTACGCCGCGGAAGAAATCGGTGAGCACGCGGCAGGCCAGCTGCAGCGGCTTAATATCGCTCGTGCGGCCGAGCATAAGGGCTAAGCCCAGCACCAGCGCGATGGCGCCAGCGGTGAGTGCGACTTTAACGGTGCCCTCAAAGCCGGCAAGCAGGAACTTCCAGGTGGTGAGGTGCGTAAAGAAATACCAGTAGTGGACCGAAAGCTGGTCGGTCACATAAAAGCGCTGCAGTACCAGGACGGCGAGCGCGGCGACGGCGACGAGTGAGATAGCGGTGCCGATGCGAATCTTGGCGCGCATCTTGGGGCCGGGAGCCTCGTAGAGCGCATCGCGCATGGTGAGCGCGGAGGTGGAGTGCTTGCTCATCGGAGGATCCTCACCTTCTTATCGATATAGTTGCCAATGTGGCTTACCACAAAGGCCGTGCCCAGGTAGCCGAGCGCCGAGATAAAGAACGCGGCGACGCCGCCGAGCGAGCGCGTGTTGATGTAGCTCACCACGCCGGTGAGCTCCTGCGGTTTAAGCGGCACCTGACTGCCGAGCGCGGTGGTGAGCATGACGGCGATAAAGAGGTTGGTCATGGGTAATACGCTCGAGCGCAGCGCCTGCGGAATCACGATTTTGGCGAGGATACGGCTGAAGCCCATGCCCAGCGAGCGGGCGGCTTCCACCTGGCCGACGCCGACGGTGTTGATGCCGCTCATAAAGTTCTCGGAGCCAAAGGCCGAGCCCAAAAGGACCGTGGCGACGATAACGCAGGTGCGGTAGGGCAGAACGACCTTGAGCGGCGGCAGTGCGTAGACGACGATGATGAGCAGCGCGATGCCGGGGATGTTACGGAAGACCTGGACATACAGGTCGCCAAAGACGCGCAGCGGCTTGAGCGGCGACACGCGCATCACGGTGACGGCGACGGCCAGCACCATGGCGATGGCAAACGACTCAAGCGTCATGCCCCAGGTTGCTAGCAGCGCGTCGATATAGTTCTGGCCATAGAGCGACCAGAGTTCGGAGAGACTCATGCGGACCTCCCGTCGATAAGGAAAGGGGCTCCCGTGTGTACGGAAGCCCCGACAACTCAGTGAGGAAACAGTTTACCGCAATAAAGCGCATCATGCGTTTCCGTATGGTTTCGTTGCGGTCGTTACCAGGCTCGCTGCCTAGGCGCCGATCTCGGGCAGCTCGGGAACATTGGTGTCGCCCGTACGGTCGCCGATGCAGATCTGCCACAGCTCGGTCCAGGTGCCATCATCCTCGATCTGCTTAAGGAAGTCGTTGACAAAGGCGACGCCGTCGGAATCGAGCGGCAGACCGATGCCATAGGGCTCCTTGCTGCCGAAGGGCTTACCGGCAATCTTGTACTTACCGGGCTCGCGGACCAGGGCGCTCTGCTGCATGTTGTTATCGATGACGTAGGCATCGACGCGGCCCTGCTGGAGTGCCTGGCGGGCCTCCTCGTCGGTCTTGAACTCCTGCTGGCTGGCCTTGGGGGCGAACTCCTCCAGGATGGCGGGGCCGTTGGAGCCGGACTGGACGGCGACGTTCTTGTCGGCCAGGTCGTCGACGCTCTTGATGTCGTCGTTATCGGCGAGCACCAGGATAGCCTGCTGGGTGTAGTAGTAGGGACCGGCAAAGGAGACGAGCTTCTTGCGCTCGTCAGTGATGGTGTAGGTGGCAAAGACGGCGTCGACCTGGCCGTTCTGCAGGACAGACTCGCGCGTGTCCGAGGTCACCTGGGTGATCTCGACCTTGTTCTCGCCCAGAATGTAGTTGGACAGGAGCTGTGCGATACCGGCATCGAAGCCGCGGGTCTGACCGTCTTTCTCGTTGAGGAGGGAGAAGAGCGTGGAGGTCTGAACGCCACCGATCTTAAAGACGCCGGCGTCCTTGACGGCCGTGGCCCAGGCGCTGGCGGCGATGGCGTCGTCATCGGCCTTGGGACCGTTGTCGACGAGCTTGTCGAATGCCTTAGCGTCGAGCGTGGTGGAAGCCTCGGTATCATTGGAGCCCTTGGAGGAGCCGGCGGCGGAACCCTTGTCGGCCTCGGCGCTGGTGTCGGAGCAGCCGGCAAGACCAAGGCCGGCGACGGTTGCGAAGGTAGCGGCGACAAAGCCGCGGCGGTCGAGAACGACCTGCTGGGAGAGGTTCTTGCTCATAGTAGAACACCTTTCTCAATAAAATCCCTAGCGGTTGAGTAGAGTTATACCCTATCCCGCTCAAATGGGTCAACACGAAATAACTCAGAAACATACTTACCTTATGGGTTATTGTACCTACCAAAAAGGGACGGGCACCTTTGTGGTAGTTCTGGCCGGTGCAGCGGCATGCCTTGCTGTTTTGTCTCGATCTGTAACATCTGCAGCCATTTTTGCCGAGTAACTGTTACAGATCGAGATTTTCTCTTCAGGGGAATTCGAATGTCTCAATCTGTAACATCTGGACGGCCAAAAGGTCCCTATCTGTTACAGATTGAGACAAACGTCGGGGACTAAGACGTCTTGTCTCAATCTGTAACAGTTAGACGGAAATTCGGGCCCTAGATGTTACAGATTGAGATAATCGCGTCGCGAAAACAAAAACCTCCGCAGGGGTGCTTCCCTTGCGGAGGTTTTCTTACTCGTTGAGTAGTCTCACGGCTTCGGCGGCCATATTCTCGACCGTCATGCCGTTCTGTGCGAGCAGTTCGTTGGGGTCGTAGCGGTCGGGGAAGCCCTTGGCGATGCCGAAGGTGCGCGTGCGCACGGGCGTGCAGGCCAGGTAGCACGCCACGCGCTCGCCCCAGCCGCCGTCCAAGATGCCGTCCTCGAGGGTGACGACAACGCGATGCTCGGCGGCAAGGCTATCGAGGAACTCACGGTCGAGCTCGGTCGCAAAGCGCGGGTTGACGAGCGTGGCCTCGATACCGTACTCGGCAGTCAGACGGTTTGCCACGCGCTCGCCCAGCTCAAAGAAATCGCCAAGCGCGAGCAGGGCAACGTCGCGGCCCTGACGCACCACGTTGTAGCGCGCGACGCCGTAATCGGTGCCCTCGGCGGGCGCCAAATCGGGGCGGCTAACCAGGCCGATGCCCGGTACGCGGATTGCCACGGGATGCTCGCGGTGGTCGAGCGACCAGCTCAGCATGGACAGATATTCCTCCATGCAGGCCGGCGCCAAGTAGTGCATGTTGGGAAGACCGCCCAGCATGGAAATATCAAAGAACGAAAGATGCGTCTCGGACGTGGTGCCAAAGATTGACGCACCAAACACCAAAATGGTTGCGGGGGCGTCGTTGAGGCATAGGTCGTGCCACAGCTCGTCGTAGGCGCGCTGCAAAAACGTACCGTACACACCAAAGACTGGCTTGGCGCCCGAGCGCGCAAGCGCGGTGGCAAAGGTCACGGCGTGCTCCTCGGCAATGCCCACATCGACGAACTGTTTGCCGGCGGCAGCGCGAAGCTCGGGTGTAAAGCCCATGATGTAGGGCGTGGCGGCCGTGATGCCAACGACCTGTGGATCGCGCTCGATGGCGGCGCTGAGCGCCTCGCCCGTAATGTCAGCATAGGTGCGCGGCGCAGGCTCGCTTGGATGGCCCGGGCAGAGCTTGCGGCCGGTCGCCATGTCAAACGGACCCACGTGGTGCCAGCGCTCGGGGTCGTTTTGGGCCGGCTCAAAGCCCTTGCCCTTGGCGGTGGAGACGTGCAGCACGATGGGATGATCGATATCGTGCAGCTCCTGCAGCGCGTCGACGAGGGCCAACACATCGTTACCGGCGTCCAGATAGCGGTAGTCGAGCCCCATCGCGCGGAAAACGTTGCGCTCACAGGTGCCGTTGCTGGTGCGCAGCTCGGCCAGATTGCGATAGAGGCCACCGTGGTTCTCGGCGATGGACTGGTCGTTATCGTTGACGATGATGATCAGGTTGCTGTCGAGTTCGGCGGCATTGTTGAAGCCCTCAAACGCCAAGCCGCCCGAAAGCGAGCCGTCGCCAATGATGGTGATGACGTTGTAGCTGTCGCCCGCCAGATCGCGGGCGTGTGCCAAGCCGCAGCCCAGGCTCACCGATGTGGAGGTGTGGCCCATGGCGAACAGGTCGTGCTCGGACTCGTCGGGATTGGCAAAGCCAGAAGCCTCGCCAAAACGTTCCGGATCGATATAGGTATACGCGCGCCCGGTCAGCGCCTTGTGGGCGTAGGTCTGGTGCGAAACGTCAAAGACAATCTTGTCGATAGGGGAGTTAAACACGCGATGAAGCGCAACCGTAAGCTCAACGACGCCCAGGTTGGGGGCAACGTGTCCGCCGACAGCGGCGGAGCTTTCGAGGATGGCGTGGCGAATCTCGCCGCAGAGCAGCGGAAGCTCGGCGCGGTCGAGAGCCTTGACGTCCTCGGGCGTTGTCGTTTGCGTAAGCAGCATCGTTGTGGGTTACTCCATGCGAATCGAGCGCCGGCGCTCCCTCGGCCGACACAATTGCACAAGACAGTCTCGCACATTTTGGCGTTTGATATGTGACGGCGGCGCGGTAATTCGACAACTGGTGGGGCAAAACGTTTTGTCCGATGCCATACTGATAGATTCGATGATGATTTTTTCAATACGTGCAGGCCGTGGCTTGCCGCCGTGAGCCGCTGGAAGGAGGCAGCATGTCCGATGCCGTTCGTGCCGAGAAAATCGCGCACGAGGTCGACGATGCCGCCCGCCAGCTCGCCCAGGCGGGCCGCTTGGACCTGACACGCGAGTTTATCCAGCATGGCGACGTGACGGTCTATGCACATGTGACCTCGGTGGCACGGGCAAGTCTGTCCTTTGCCGAGCACTTGGGCCGTGCTGGCATTTCGATCGACCGCGCCTCGCTGCTGCGCGGAGCCTTGTTACACGATTACTTTCTCTATGACTGGCACGATCCCGATCCGAGCCATCGCCTGCACGGATTTCGGCATCCGTTTTTTGCCCTGGCGCGTGCCGAGGAAGATTTTGAGCTGACGTTGCGCGAGCGGAATATCATCGGGCGGCATATGTTTCCGCTGGTGCCCGTGCCGCCGACGTGTCGCGAGGCGTGGATTGTGTGCCTGGCGGATAAATGGTGTGCTCTGCGTGAGACGGTCGCCGGCCGCCTGCCGCGCAAAGGCGGCGCGAACGATTCGAACGAGGGCTCGAGTGACGGCTCGAGCAAAGATTCGAGCGAAAAGAGGAGAGGGTAGACGGTGGGGACCGCGATTGATATTGCGTTTGGCGGCGCGACGCTTGCCGCCTGTCCGCTTTCGGCACTGGTGCTCTCGTTCGCCTTCTACGGGTTTTGCGGCTGGGCATGGGAATCGACGGTCTGCGCCATGCTCAACCACGGACGCTTTGCCAACAGCGGCTTTTTGCTGGGACCGTGTTGCCCCATCTATGGCGCGGGCGGCATTGCCTGCTGGCTGCTGTTGCGCGGAATTCCTGACGCGTCGAGCCAGTTTGTCGCTGCAGCGCTCGTATGCAGCGTGATTGAGTACAGCGTGGGCGTGCTGCTGGAAAAAACAACAGGCGCTCGCTTTTGGGACTATTCGCACCTGCCGTTTAACCTGCACGGACGCATCTGTCTGTACTGGGCATGCGCGTTTGGCCTGGGTGCGTTGTGCATTTGTCGCGTGGTGGAGCCGGCGGTGTTGGGCCTGCTTGCCCATCTGCCGGTGCTGATTGTGCGGCTGTCCGCCTTTATCGTCGCGGTCGCGATGATGGTCGACGCGGTGTGCTCGTTGGCGAGCTGGCGGCGTCTATCCGATCAGCTGGAGCGCGTCCGGGCCGACCTTGCCGACCGAATCAACGAGTCGCTTGCCGATGCGTCCGACTCCATGCTCGAACGTATTCCCGATTCGGCGATCGACTCGGTGGCACAGACGCATATCCGCAGTCGTGCCGTTAACGCGTGGCTGGCCGAGCTGGGCGATGCGACGCTCGATGCCCTGCGCGAGAAGGCTTCGATGCCGACGTTTATCGCGGATGGTGCTCGCGGCCTGGCACTTGCTGCCCGCCGCGTGGCCGATGCCGCGCCGAGCATGCCGCGTCCGTCGCTCAGTCGTCGCCTTGCCGGCAAGGGCATAAGCCGTCCGGTGCCGAGCGTGTCACTCAGCCGCCGCGACCTGCGCTTCTTCAATGCCTTCCCGCGCTTGCGTATCAACCGCTACGAGGGCGTCATCCGAGCTACCGACCTCCGCGACCGAGCCCGCGAGCTGTTCCGGCGCTAGCCGGGACGGGCGCGCTCGCGGCTTCCTTGCTCGCGTATTTCCCGTTGGTTTCGCGCCCGTTGCCGCGCCGTTTCCAAGATTGCGGCACCGTTTCCATTCGACAACGCAGCGTTTAACAACGCCGTATCTGGTCTACACCAGTTGCCCCTCGGCCGCATTATGGGCGCCGACAACGTTCATGCGATCAAGGGGGAGCGAATGTACGATACGGGATCGATAACGTTTATGCTCATCTGCACCATGCTCGTGTTTTTAATGACACCGGGTCTGGCGTTTTTCTATGGCGGCCTGTCCAGGCGCAAAAATGTCATCAACACCATGCTCATGTGCTTTGGCGCCATTGGCCTGGTCGGCGTGCCGTGGATTGTTGCCGGCTGGTCGCTGGCCTACGGCGGCGACGGTTCCAGCCCGTTTATTGGAGGCCTTGACCAGCTGCTGTGCTTGCCGGTGCTCAACCAGGTGCTGCAGGCGGCTGAGGGCACCGCGTCGGACGGTGCCGTCTGCCCTCAGATCATCAACATCGCCTTCCAGATGGCGTTTGCCATGATCACCGCCGCTATCGTCACGGGCAGCCTGGCCGGCCGCGTTAAGTTTGGTGCCATGGCGGCCTTCCTGGGCATTTGGCTGCTCGTGGTCTATGCGCCGCTCGCCCACATGGTCTGGGGCGGCGATGGCTCCTTTATCGGCGACATCATCGGTGCACTCGACTTTGCCGGCGGCGACGTGGTGCACATTTCGTCCGGTCTTACGGGCCTGATTCTCTGCTTAATGCTCGGCCGTCGTCGCGGCTTTGGCATGGTGAGCTACCGTCCGCATAACGTGCCGTTTGTGGCGCTGGGCGCCGGGCTGCTTTGGTTTGGCTGGTTTGGCTTTAACGGCGGCAGCGAGTTTAAGGCCGATGCCGTGGCGGCACTCGCCATCCTCAACACCGTGACGGCCAGCGCAGCGGGCATGGTTTCGTGGCTTGCTGTCGAGCGCGTGCACACCGGTCGCCCCACGCTGGTGGGTGCCAGCACCGGTCTGGTTGCGGGCCTTGTGGTGGTCACGCCGGGCGCGGGCTTTGTCGAGCCGTGGGCAGCGCTGGTCATGGGCCTGATCGTCTCGCCCGTCTGCTACTTGGACATCAGTCATCTTAAGACCAAGTTCGGCTACGACGATGCGCTCGACGCGTTTGGTTGCCATGGCATCGGCGGCATCTTGGGCGGCGTGCTCACGGGCCTGTTCTGTGTGCCGGAGCTTTCGTGGACCGGTAAGGGTGGTCTGCTCTACACGGGCGACGTGTCGCTGCTCATCTCGCAGATTTTGGGCATTGTGGTGACGGTCGCTATTGTGCTGGTGCTCGATTTGGTGATCGCCGCGGTGGTCAAGGCGCTGTTCCACGGCAGCCTGCGTGTGGACGAGGCCGACGAGGCGCTGGGCCTGGATGCGAGTCAACACGGCGAGAGCGCGTATCCCTCGTTCTCCGGACTCGATTAGCAGCACGGCTTTCCCAGGCACCCGACCTTGCCCCTCAAACCGTCGCTTGCGTACCGAAGTACGCAGCGCTCCTCTTTCGGGGCAATCTCGGGCACCTGGAAAACCCGTGCCATGTGAAGGACAATCAATTTCTTTTATTAAAGAGAGGAATTCACTATGAAGAAGATTACGGCAATCGTTCGTGCCGAGAAGCTTGAGGTTCATAAAGACGCGCTGTTTGCTGCCGATGTTCGCGGCATGACGATTGATCAGGTGCAGGGCTGCGGCGCGCAGCATGGCTGGAAGGAATACGTGCGCGGCAACGAGTTGCTTGTCAACACGATCCCTAAGGTACAGTTCACGCTCATTTGCGCCGACGAGCACGTCGACGGCATTGTCGACATCATCTGCAGCGCCGCCCGCACCGGCGCCGTCGGAGACGGCAAGATTTGGGTCGAGCCGGTCGAGGAGGTCATCCGCATCCGCACCGGCGAACACGGCCCCGCCGCGGTGTAGGATCGACCACCTGCCATCCGCAACGTTAAAATACCGCAATGAGGCACAAGACTTGCATTGCGGATGGACAGATTATGGGTCGTAATAAATATCCCGAGGAGACTGTCGCGAAGATTCTCGACGCGGCACTGGAGCTTTTCTGCGTACAGGGTTATGAGGGGACGAGCATTCAAGACATCGTCGACCGCCTCGATGGCATGACCAAGGGTGCTGTCTATCATCACTTTAAGAGCAAAGAGGAGATTTTCAACGCCGCATTTGATCGGGCAATGGCTCCGATTGTTGAGCAACGTCGCTCAACGCTTGGTATCGGCAATATGACCGGAGCCCAAAAGCTCAAGCGACTGTACGCGCCCGAGTCTGTCGTTCCGCAAATTGAGCTATGGGCACGCATGCATCCTGCGGCAGATCCGGTAAAAAGCTCGCGTCTACTGGCGATGCAGTACCAGGGCTCGTTCGACGAGCTGGCCGATGGCTGTCTCTTGCCAGTGATCGAGGAGGGCATCGCCGACGGCTCCATTGCGTGCAAATGCCCGCGCGAAGCGGCTGAGGCCGTATCGTTGTTGGCGAATCTTTGGCTGCTGCCGCTGTTCCGTCCGCTCGAGACCAAAGATCGAATGCTCGCTCGCGCGCAATGTTTGGCGCAGATGGCGGCCGCGGTGGGGCTCGATTTGGGTAATGAAGTGCTTCAGACAACGGCTCAGATTTGGGACGTATGGAACCGTGCTGGGTGGTAATATAGATACTGACGGTATGTAATTGATTTGTAAGGGTAGCCACGGCTGCCCTTTTCAAGTCATTAAATACATACTAATGGTATGTATAGGGGGCGGGCTTATGGCTGGAATGCGGAGGAGTAGCGTCTCGTTGGTGCAAAAAACAGGGCGGTCTATCAGGCTTTTCGGTCTTCTTGTTGCACAGCTGTGCGCGTATTCGATGTTGTCGGCACTGTGCTTTGCGTGCCCGCTTTACTTGTTCGATTGCAGCGGCTCGTCAACGTTATATGGCGCCGTCGCGGCGATAGCGTTCATACCGGGCGTGCTCGCGACTCCGGTTGGCGGAATCTTGGCGGATCGGGGGAGACATCGCGGGGTTCTTGTGGTGCTCGGCATTGTTCTGATGGCTGCATCGCTGTTGTTTATCCCCATGAAGCGGTCGCTGCCTCTTGCGATTGTCGTGGCAGCAATGCTTTGCGTCCAATATGGCATCCAATCGCTGCTGAAGCCGATGCTTCAAATTGAGACGGTGCGCATGACGGGCCCAGAAAAGGTTGAGCGTGCCACTGCGTTGGTCTCGCAGATAACCATGGCGAGCAATATCTTGGGGCCTGTAGTCGGGACGGCAGTCTATGGGTGCTTTGGTATCGATGCTCTATGCGAAACCGCGGCGTTGACGTTTGCGATGTCAGCCCTACTGTTCGGGGGCGCACTCAAGCAAAATGCCTCATCTGGAATGACAGGGGACAGTACGACTTGCTCGACATGCCGAAGCGATTTTCGGGAGTCGATTCGGTACCTGTTTCAAAACGCATCATTGCTCGTTGTGTTTCTGCTTGCGGCTATTTTGAACCTTGCGTTAGTTGGGTTAACGATTGGTGCTCCCGTTATTGTTGCAAAGCATCTCGGGATGCAATCATCCTTTGTTGGGATTATTGAGGTGGCTATGGGCTTGGGTGGTCTTGTCGGCAGTGGTTTGGTCGGTATTTGGCCGCATCGTTTTTCCTTCAAGGGCATATGTCGATATGTTGCGATGATTAGTTTTGGAGTCGTACCGATTATTGTCGCACTACTGAGCGGTCCTGATGAATTAGCGTTTGCCGCGCTTGCGGCCGGCTCGGCATGGGTTATGGCGTGGGCAAGCATTACATCGGTCGAAATCGTTTCATTCGTTCAGCGGTCAGCGCCAAAGGAACTCTGCGGAAAAGTGCTGGCACTCGTTTATATGACGCTTTCCTGTGCAACGCCTATTGGCCAATTGGTTTACGGGCTCGCATATGATCGATGGACACCGGCGATTGTATTCGCAGGCATGTTGGCGGTACTGACGTTGACGACGGCGCTGTTTAATCGGCTGAAAAGTCGCTTATGGCGAATGTCTTAAGGCGCTGGGGGACCGTGAATTTGTGGAGGCAGTGGCACGTCGCGCCGGGACGGCATTGTTTGGGCATGCCTCTCCTTCGTCTACAATATCGTGCAGACGAAGGAGAGGCATGCCCATGATCAAGATGTTTGCGAGTGACTTAGACGGAACGCTGCTGAATGCCCAACACGAGGCCGACGGAACCATCCGCCGCGCCATTCGCGAGCTGACCGAAGCCGGGCTGCATGTGGTTCCCGCGACCGGACGCTCGACGCTGCCGATCGGCGAGCATGGCTTCACAGGTCTGGCACTCGACGCCTGCTGCTCCAACGGATCCATCGTGCGCAACAGCCATGGCGAGGTACTCAAGACCTGGACCATCGACCCACAGATCACCGAGGAGCTGCTCAAGGAGTTTCCGGATATTTGCTTCGACTGCTCCACGCCCGATGGCATGTTCTCGAGCGGCTCGTTCGAGATGCATCAGGCGGGCTTTAAAAAGGACAGTCCTATCAAGCGCATCGTGATGCGCGGCATGCGTGCGCGTGGCGGCTATCACGAGGAGCAGTATTTCGACCAGTCGATCGGCGACATCTTGCGCCACGATGTGTGCAAGATCAACTGCCGCGTGACCTCGCCCGAGCTGGAGCGCGACCTAAAGGCGTATTTGGCCGAGCGCTCGGACCGCGTGGTCAACGCACCGTTCGATCCGGTGATGTTCGAGATCACGGACGTGGCGTGCAACAAGGGCGAGAGCGTGGCCTGGCTGGCGGGCTACTACGGTATTGCCGAGGACGAGGTCGCGGTCTATGGCGATGGCGGCAACGATATCGCCATGCTCAAGCGTTTCCGTCACAGCTACGCGACCAAAAACGCTAGCGATGCAGCTAAAGCCGCCGCGAGCGCAACTATCGGCAGCTGCATGATCCACGCCGTCCCCAAACACATGCTCGCCACCATGCACAAGCAAAACTCCCGCACCATCATCGAATAATGTGACAAAGGGACAGCCCTTTTGTCACAGGGGTCTGTGTGCTTGGAATACGAACATATATTCGTATATATAACTAGGCTCTGGTAGAATCGGTATCGTTGACGGCAGTTCCATGTGCCGGGCAGCGCCCTCCATCTGATGGGAGGTGATGCCCATGACCGATTTGATTGATTTCGTGAGACTTCTGACCGCTTTGGTCTCGTTCTTCACAGCGCTTGTCGGCCTTTCCGAGGCACTCAAGCAGCGTTCGAAGCGCAATAGAAGGGGTCGCCGCCGCTAAGGCGTTGACCCCCTAATGCAAACAACGGCGCTGCCCAGCTAGCTACAACTTGGGCTGCCGTCGACACTATTCTACCCACGAATGCCATTTCGGACAATCGGTAATGCCGCTTCAAAAGCCAGGCACAACTGGCACAACCTAGGCGGTCGCTGGATGTGACAAAGGGACTGTCCCTTTGTCACATCCAAAATATTGCCTTTACGTGTTGATGCACACGGTGTGCAATAATACTCGCACTGTGCAATAGCGCACAGGCTGAGTAACAAGGAGGACGCTTGTCCCAGCTCGAGAAATGCGATCGCCGGTCCCTTCGCTCGCAGCGTGCCCTTCGCCAGGCACTTGCCAGCGAGCTTGCCGAAAGCGGCGACCTTTCGCGCATTAATGTCGCGTCGCTCACCGAGCGTGCCGGCCTTACGCGCCGCACGTTCTATTCGCACTACCGCGATATCCCTGACTTTATCAATCAAATCGAGGACGGCTTGCTGGCCGAGATCCGTGAGCGCATTGAGCTCATCACCGCAGCTCAGCTGCCCGATCTCTATCACAACATCGATGAGCTCGAGCCAGCGCCCGGTTCGGTTGAGCTGCTGCGTTATCTTGCGGCTAACCGCGACTTAATCGGTGCGCTGTTGGGTCCGGGCGGCGACCAGGCCTTCATTAAAAGGATCATCGACACCGCTCGTGAGGCTGTGGTGCCGCGTGCGCAGACGGGCATTTTGGGCCTGGCGCTGGGCACGTTCTTTGACTACTACGTTACCTACGTCGTGAGTGCCGAGGTCGGCCTGATTCAGCGCTGGTTTGAGCGTGGGCTCACCGAATCGCCCGAGGCCATGGCGCGCATTATGACGGTTATCGCCTTTGTGCGTCCCGGCGACCTATATGGCCAACCCATCGATATCAACGTGCCGGAATACGGCTTGAAGCTATTGAACCTGCAGCTCGAGGACGCGGCCGACACCGCCGCAGCCGTCGAGTCCAACAACTAAGAGGAGAGACAATGAGCAAACTCGTCGAGGGCATTAAGGACCGTATGGTCGCTGCCGCGCGTGAGGCTGCACCCGCCGTGGTGGACGCCGCGCAGAAGGCTGCGACCGCGGCTGCTGAGAAAGTTGCCGAGGCAGTTGCCGATGCCAAGAACGCGGCAGGGGAGACGTCCGTCGCCACCGAGCCCGCCGCCACCGAGCCCGCAGTCGCCACCGCCGCCCAGGCCCCCGAAGGCGCAATCTTCAACCCCGAGGCCGCCCACGGCAACCTGCACCTGGGCATCGACGTGGGCTCCACCACCGTTAAGCTCGCCGTGCTCAACGACGACAACCAGATCGTCTACGCCAAGTACCAGCGCCACCACACCGACGTCCGTGCCTGCGCCCGCGACCTGTTCGAGGGCGCTGCGACCGTGCTGCCGACGGCCCAGATGACCTGCGCCATTACCGGCTCGGGTGGTCTGCTGCTCTCCCAGTGGCTCGACCTGGAGTTTGTCCAGGAGGTCATCGCCAGCAAACGTGCCGTCGAGACCCTCATCCCGGCCACCGATGTCGCTATCGAGCTGGGCGGCGAGGACGCCAAGATCATCTACTTTGATAACGGCATCGAGCAGCGCATGAACGGCACCTGCGCCGGCGGCACGGGCGCGTTCATCGACCAGATGGCCACTCTGCTACACACCGACGCCAGCGGCCTTAACGAACTCGCGGCCAACGCCACCACCATCTATCCCATTGCCAGCCGCTGCGGCGTCTTTGCCAAGACTGACGTGCAGCCGCTGCTCAACGAAGGCGCCCGCCCCGAGGACGTCGCCGCTTCCATCTTCCAGGCCGTCGTGACCCAGACCATCTCGGGCCTGGCGTGCGGCCGTCCCATCCGCGGCAACGTCGCTTTCTTGGGCGGCCCTCTGCAGTACCTCTCCGAGCTGCGTCATCGCTTCTATCTCACGCTCAACCTGGACGAGGAGCACCGTATCGTGCCCCAAAACGCCCACCTGTTTGTGGCGAGCGGCGCCGCCATGGCGCACGAGTCCAATAAGCTCAGCACGTTCCCGCAGCTCATCGAGGCCATCGATGCCCTGGGTGACACCCAAGGTGCCGAGGTCGAGCGCTTGGACCCGCTCTTTGCCACCGACGAGGATTTTGCCGAGTTCAAAACCCGCCACGACCAGGAAGTCGTCCCCAAGGGCAAACTCGACGGCTACACCGGACGCGTGTTCATCGGCATCGACGCCGGTTCCACCACTATGAAAGCCGCACTTGTGGGCGAGGACGGCCAGCTGTTGCACACCTGGTACGGCAACAACAACGGTGACATCCTGGGCACGGCCAAGGTCATCATGGCCGATTTCTACAACCACATCCCCGCGGGCTGCACCATTGGCCACGTGACCACCACGGGCTACGGCGAGGCGCTGCTCATCGAGGCCCTCAAGGCTGATTCCGGCGAGATCGAGACCGTTGCGCACCTGCGCGGCGCCAAGGCATTCCTGCCCGGCGTCGAGTTCATCCTGGACATCGGCGGCCAGGACATGAAATGCCTGCGCGTCAAGGACGGTGTTATCGAGCACATCATGCTCAACGAGGCCTGCTCGTCGGGTTGCGGTAGCTTTATCGAGAGCTTCGCCGTGTCTATGAACATGGACGTGCGCGCGTTCGCCGATGCCGCCATCCATGCTAAGGCCCCCGTCGACCTGGGCAGCCGCTGCACGGTCTTTATGAACTCGCGCGTCAAGCAGGCGCAAAAGGAAGGCGCCACGGTGGGCGACATCGCGGCCGGCCTGTCCTATTCCGTCATCAAGAATGCCCTGTTCAAGGTCATTAAGCTGCGCGACCCCAAGGAGATCGGCAGCCAGGTGATCGTCCAGGGCGGCACCTTTATGTCCGATGCCACGCTGCGCGCATTTGAGCAGCTCACCGGCGTTCATGCCGTGCGTCCCGACATCGCCGGCTGCATGGGCGCCTACGGTGCGGCCCTGCTCGCCCGCGATCGCGCCGGCGCCGACGGCATCTCGACCATCCTCTCGGCCGAGGACATCGCGCACCTCACCGTGACGCAAAAGCATGTCCGCTGCGGCCGTTGCTCCAACAACTGCCAGCTTACCGTCAACGACTTTGGCGGCGGCAGGCGCTTCATTACCGGCAACCGCTGCGAGAAGGGCGCCGGCCACAAAAAGCAGAAGACCGAGGCCCCCAACCTCTTCAAAAAGAAAAACGAGCTGCTCTTTAACCGCGAGGTCCTGAGTCCCGACGAGGCCCCGCGCGGCACCGTGGGTATCCCGCGCGCACTCAACATGTACGAGAACTACCCCTTCTGGCACGCGTTCTTTACGCGCCTGGGCTTTAGCGTGCAGCTGTCCGACCAGTCGAGCAAGAAGACCTACCAGACGGGCATCGAGTCCATGCCATCCGAGAGCGTGTGCTATCCAGCCAAGATGAGCCACGGCCACGTGATGAACCTTATCGACCGCGATGTCGACTTCATTTGGATGCCGTGCGTGCGCTGGGAGCGCAAAGAGGATCCGACGGCCGGCAACTGCTACAACTGCCCCATCGTCATGAGCTACCCCACGGCTCTGGCGCTCAACATCGACGAGATCCGCGAGCAGAACATCGAGTTCCTGTATCCGTTTGTGCCGTATCACGACAAGACCGAGCTCAAGCGCCGCCTGTACCAGGTGCTCGCCGTCGACCGCGTGGCCGATGCTGAGGCCGGTCGCGGTCGCGTGCGCGGTCCCAAGATCACGCGCTCCGAGGTCGATGCCGCCGTCAACGCTGCCTTTGAGGCCGATGCGCGTTTCCACGAGGACATCCAGACCATGGGCGAGGAGGCTCTTAAGTGGGTCGAGGACCACGGCGGTCACGGCATCGTGCTCGCCGGCCGCCCCTACCATAACGACCCCGAGATCAACCATGCCCTTCCCGAGCTTATCTCGAGCTTTGGCTTTGCGGTCTTTACCGAGGATTCGCTCGCGCATCTCGTGAAGCCCGAGCGCCCGATCCGCGTCGTCGACCAGTGGATGTACCACAGCCGCCTGTACGCCGTTGCCCGCTTTGTGACGATGCGCAACGACCTGGACCTGATCCAGCTCAACTCCTTCGGTTGCGGCTTGGACGCCCTGACCACCGACCAGGTGCAGGAAATCCTTGAGGCCAGCGGTAAAATCTACACCGTGCTCAAGATTGACGAGGTGTCCAACCTGGGCGCCGCGCGCATCCGCATCCGCTCGCTCATGGCGGCGCTCAAGGACCAGGAGGCCGAGCGCTTAGCCGAGGCCACGGCCGCGGGCGAGGCCTACGAGCAGGGCGATGCCGCGCCGGTGGCACCCTCCACGGATGTCCCCGCGTTCGCGAGCCGCAAGTACACGTTTGAGGCGCAGCGTGAGAGCGCATCGACCGCGTGGCCCAAGGTGCCCTTTACCGAGCAGATGCGCGAAGAGGGCTACACCATCCTGTGCCCGCAGATGGCGCCGATCCACTTTGACCTGGTCAAAGAGGTGTTCCGCGGTGCCGGCTACAACTTGGAGCTGCTGCCCTCGACCGATCACGACGCCGTCGAGGCCGGCCTGCGCTATGTGAACAATGACATTTGCTATCCGTCCATTTTGGTGACCGGCCAGATTATGGAGGCCATCGAGAGCGGCCGGTACGACTTGTCCAAGACGGCCGTGGTTATCAGCCAGACCGGCGGCGGCTGCCGTGCCACCAACTACATCGCGCTCATCCGCAAGGCGCTGCGCGAGAGCGGCCACCCCGAGATTCCGGTGATCTCGCTTTCGGCAGTGGCGCTCGGCGAGGACAACCCCGGCTTTAAGATTACGCCGGCGCTGCTTAAGCAGGCAGTCTACGCGGTGCTCTTTGGCGACGTGATGATGCAGATGCTCTACCGCTGCCGCCCGTACGAGGCCACGCCCGGTGCTGCCAACGCACTCTACGAGGAGTACATGGCGCGCGCCCGCAAGCTGGCGCCCAAGTTCAACCGCCACAACTACACCAAGCTTGCGCGTGAGGCCATCCGCGCGTTCGACACCATGCCGCTCGTGGGCGAGGGCACCAAGCCACGCGTGGGCGTGGTCGGCGAGATCTTGGTCAAGTTCCACCCTACGGCCAACAACCACGTGGTCGATGTCATTGAGCGCGAGGGCTGCGAGGCTGTGGTGCCGGGCCTGCTCGACTTCTTCCTGTACTCCATGAGCAACGCCGAGCTGCAGAAGGATGAGCTGGGTAGCTCTGCTACCACGCGCGCTGGTATGCAGGCGCTCATCAAGCTCGTGGACTGGATGCGAACGCCGGTGGAAGAGATGCTCGAGAAGTCCCGCCGCTTTGAGGCACCCGAGCGCATCGGTACCATGGCCGACAAGGCCCGTACGGTGCTTTCGGTGTGCAACAACATGGGCGAGGGCTGGTTGCTCACGGCCGAGATGCTCGACCTGATTGATCACGGCGCGCCCAACATCATCTGCACGCAGCCCTTCGCGTGCCTGCCCAATCACGTGGTGGGCAAAGCCGTGATCAAGGAGCTGCGCCGCCAGCACCCCGAAAGCAACATCGTCGCGGTGGACTACGACCCCGGTGCATCCGAGGTCAACCAGCTCAACCGTATTAAGCTCATGATCAGCGTGGCAAAGGAGAACATGCGCGCCGGCAAGGGCTTTAAGCTCGAGAAGGTGGCGCCGCTCGCGATGGACGAGGTCACCGGTCAGATGCGTGCCCACGACGGCTGTGCGAGCTGCGGATCTGCCAGTGAGGAGGCCGTTGCATCGGTCGCCAAGCGCCTGGGGCGCGGTATTAAGAAGTAGTTGGCCTACTTCGAGCCGGATATAAGACAAACGGGTGGTAGTCGTACCGGCTACCACCCGTTTTTGCTGAACATATGTTGCGCAAATGATCTCGCTGCAGCCTTCCGTGGGCTTGTCCGATTTCTGGGTCGGCTCGGGCTTTGAGGAC
Source organism: uncultured Collinsella sp. (assembly GCA_902489665.1). GTDB lineage: Bacteria > Actinomycetota > Coriobacteriia > Coriobacteriales > Coriobacteriaceae > Collinsella. Next base: position 43,202 of record CABUAT010000009.1, read on the forward strand.
AAGTTGCTGCAAGTTCAGGGCGATTTTTCGCTCAACGCGGGCCAGCACAGCGTGACCTATCTGCCAAACGATGAGACGACCGCGACTGGTCGCTACCAGGTGCTGCTATACGACAACAACTTTGGTGCGGCCGAAAGCTATCCCTAGTTCGACTGGGGCCAGCTGGGCGCCGCGGTGGTGACCGACTACAGCCGTGGCTCGCATTCGTTTGGGCGCATCTTTACGGTGGACGAGGTGGCACGCACCTACGGGCTCGAAGACCAGATCGCGGTGCCGTTCTCGGGCTACGTTGGCAGTGTGCAGCGCGTCGGCAATTCGAATAGCATGCTCGTGGCTTCGGGCATGGCCAAGACCTTTGCCGAGTACGATCGCTATGGACTGCCCATCGCCACCTACGAAATGGAAGCCGAGAAGTACATCTACCGTGTGTACAAGTACGAGCTGTAGGGCCGCGCTTGGCTGTGCCTGTGCCCCGTGGTTGCGCGCGCTCGCGCCGGGCCCACCTCGCGTCCCGCATCACTTCACGTCAAACTCCACGCGATCGAGTTCGGGCACGTTGAGGTCGATGAGCTTGCGGGCGACGTGGCGGTCGTGTGCCCCGAGCGCCTCGCTTGTCGTCACATGGGCGACGATTTCGCGCTCGACGATGCCCTCCTCGTCGCCTTCGGTGGCCGAGGTCTCGACGGCGACGGTGTAATCCTTAAAGCCTGGCAGCACCGCGGCAAGCTCGCGCGTAGTTTCGGTGACGCCGTAGCCATCCTGCACGCCGGCCTGCGCCGAGCCAATAGACCCCGCCGTCATAACGATGCAGGGGATGGCAAAAATGACCGTTCCCACGATGATGCGGCGGCGCACTTTGCGTGACAGCTCGTTGACCTCGGCATTTTCCTCGGCGGTCACAATGCCGTCGCCGTTGAGGTCACGCTTGAGCGGCACGCGCAAAAGAAGCAATACGGCTTCGGCGGCCAGCGCGATAAAGACGACGTTGATGCCAAACTCGTAGAGGGCCGAGAGGAACAGTGACCCGCTTGCAATGGCGATGCCATAGCCCGCCGCGCACAGGGGCGGCATGAGCGCGGTCGCCACGGCCACGCCGGCGATGAGCGTGGCGGGTTCCTGGTCGCGCGAGTTGCCCAGCCCGCCTGCAAAGCCGCCCGCGAGCGCGACGGCAAGGTCCCATATGGTGGGTGTCGAGTTGTCGATGATGGCGGCCGTGGTGGTGCCAAGGGGCGAGAGCTTAAAATACAGCGTGGACGTGACCAGGCAAAAGACCATCTGCAGTGCGAGGCTGGCAATGGCCTCGACGGTGATCTCGCGGTCGAGCGTGGCAATGCCGTATGCCATGGCAAGAACCGAGCCCATGAGCGGGCAGATGAGCATGGCGCCCACGATGGCGATGTCCGAGTCGATATCGAGGCCGATGCTTGCGATGAGCATGGCGATGATGAGGATACACAGGTGAGAGCCAGTCAGACGCGCGCCGTTTACAAAACGCTTGCGGATCACGTGATAGGGCGCGCGACCCTCGCGAATGTTGAATGCGCGCTTGAGGAAGCGGGTGATGTTTTCCATGGCTTCGCTATGAGCGGGGCGGATGCCGTGACGCCGATGATGACGCTCGCGCAGTCGCTTGATCTGTTGTTTGTCGAGTTCCATGTCCACCTCGTTCCAGCGCGGTCCGCGCAACGCGCCCGTTGTCTTAACTCTACACCGTGGCGGGCGGGGTGTCTGTTGGATGCGGAATCCGATAGGGCGGATGACGCGGGAGCAAATGCAAATCACAGGCTCAATTCCATCCCGCGAAAATATGATGCACCAGCTCCTTCAAATGTGACGAAATTGTGAAGCACGAGAGCGCGAATTTCAAAAATCCGCTGGTGACCAATGTTGCGCAACAGAATTCAAAATTCAGCTCCTACATTTAGAGGCGTATGGATACATCCGTGTCAAAGGGAGAAAGCCATGGCAAACTACAGTCCACAACACTTTGAGCCTCGGGCTAAGGCCGTCAACGTCAAGGGCGTTGCTAGCCGCGCCGTCGCAACCGTTTTGACGGCGGGCCTCATCGCTCAGCCGCTCATGTCGCCGCTGGCGGCAATCGCCGCACCGTCAACCGATAACGGCGATTCTGTTCAGGGGGGGGGTAGTTCTGTAGAGAACACCGTTGTCGCCGGTAACCAAGCAACCGCAAAGACGGCTGCCCAGCTGGCCGAGGAATCGGCAAAGCAGCTCAAGGACGCTCAGGCCGCCTACGATGCCGCCCAGAAGAAGGCCGATGCGGCGGGCCAGTCTCAAAAGCAGGCGCAGCAGCAAAAGAATCAGGCCTCGCAGGCCGTGACCGATAACGCCGCCGAGCAGAACGAGGCCGAGGCAGCCGCGCTTCAGGAGAAGATCGACGAGCTTAAGGCGGCTGTTGACAAGGCCGAGCAGCAGCAGAAGAAGCTGGGCGACCTGAACGATCAGCTCGATCAGGCCAACAAGAGTGTCGAGGATAAGACCCAGGCGCTCAAGGACGCCAAGGCAAAGCAGGATGAGGCCAAGAAGGCCCTCGACGATGCGCAGGCCAAGCTCGAGGCCATGGGTATGGACGAGTACGAGGCCGCCAAGAAGGCCGTCGAGGACGCGCAGGCCAAGCTCAATGCGGCGAATGCCGATGTGAAGACGGCCGAGGGTGAGCTCGATGCCGCTAAGACCGCCGCCGACAATGCTGAGCAGGCAAAGAGTGATGCCGAGTCTGCTCTGACGACTGCCCAGGCCAAGAAGCAGGAGACCGCCAATGCCCTTGCCGCTGCGACCACCGCGTGCGGCAACGCCCAGGATAAGCTGAACGACGCCCAGAAAGCGCTCGATGCCGCCATCTCGGGCACGGGCATCGATCTAAAAGCGCTTGAGGCCGCCAAGGAAGCTGCTGCCGGTGAGCTCAAGGACGCGCAGACCGAGCTTGATGCCGCGAAGGCTGCCGACGCCACCGCACAAACGAACCTCCAGGCCGCACAGACTGATGCCAGCGCCGCGCAGGAAAAGGTCAACGCCGCCAACGCTGCCGTTTCGTCAGCGCAGACTGCATACGACGAAGCCAACGGCAAACTCGGTGATTTGACCAGCAAATACAACACCGCCAAGGCTGCTTACGAGCAAGCTCAGCAGACCGAGGCCGACAAGAAGACAGAGTACGACCGTCTAGCAGAGGTCGCAAAGCAGAAGAAAAGCGCTCTTGAGAATGCTACCAGCGACTACAACAAAGCGAATGATGAATACAACACGGCCAGCGCAAACGTCAAAGCTCTTGAGCAGCAGATTTCTGAGCTAAAAGCAAACATGACGGTGGATACGGATGCTGTCAAGGCTGGCCTGCTTGGCTTTATGAATCACATCGCAAGTAGTACGTCGTTTACTGCTGCTCAGCGTGCCAACGCGAGCGATGCGGCGAAGTTACTTGATGGGTCTGCTAGCAAGGCGGCATGGTATGACGACTATGTCAACTTGGATGCATCTGACGCTGACAATGCTTTTTCGCTCGTGAATCTGCAGAATACCTTGACCTACATGAATGCCGTCAATGGAATTCGTCGCGCAAATGGCTTGAGTGACATGAAGGTCAGCATTGTCTCTATGGCGCAGTCGGCGCTCGATGTTTGCTATTCGTCGAATGTTTGGGACCACGCGGGGAACAGCGGCGAGGGCTTTTATATGTCCTATAACGAAAACCTTGCCGGACGTGCTGGCGCCTACAAGGGGTCAGATAATCCTAAAGATTGGGAAATATCCTTCGATAACGGCGACAAGTACGGCGATGATTGGCCGTTTATCGGTTGGTATACTGCGGAAAAGCGTGACTATGACAGGGGTGACTATAGCAACACCGGCCACTATGAGAACTTTATTGATTCAGGTGCTAATTCCTTTGGGTTCGCCGTCGGCTACGGTAAGGATGGCAACCGCTCAACGCCCGAGGATGACGGTGCACCCAGTCCTGTTTCAATTTATCAGGGAAACTGGGCCGAAGGCGATTTTACGGTTGACGAGTTCAAGAACCTGGTAAACACGTACGTAGACTCCGTTTATCATGCCGGTGGTACCGCCGCGCAGAAGGCGCAGCTGGCGCAGCTGCAAGATCAACTTGCGGCAGCACGGAAGGCGCTCGATGTGAAAAACGATGCGCTTGGCTCTGCGGAGTCATCCCTCGATGCTGCCAAGAGTGCCGCGAATGAAGCGAACGGTAACGTTGCTGCTGCCAAGAGCGACTATGAAGCTGCGCAAGAGGCCACCGCTATCGCGAAGGCGGCATATGGCGCTGCCGATGTCAATTTGAAGAATGTTGACATCGAAACTCCTAGGGCAAATCTCAACGCCGCCAAGGACGAGGCGACCGTCGCGCAGGCCGCACTTGACGACGCTAACTCCAAGCTCACCGAATGCCAGACGAACGCCTCCAAGGCTTCCGCCCGCAAGGCGAAGGCACAGGGCGATTACGATACCGCCAAGACAAAGTCCGATAAGGCCAACGAGGCGTATGACAATGCCACGGCTTCGGTCAAGGACCTTACTGCCAAGCGCGATGCCGCTAATGCGAACCTTGCGAGCAAGCAGGGCGCGCTTGACGGGGCCAAGAAGGCCGACGACGCCGCTCAGGCTGGCGTAGATAAGGCTCAAGCCGCAGGCGCACACGCCGCGACCGCTCTTTCGGATGCCAAGCAGGCAGTTGCCGCCAAGACGCAGGCCGTGTCCGACGCACAGGCGAAGGTCAAGGCCGCCGAGGGCGAGCTGGCCCGCGCAAACAAGGCCTTCGAGCGCTTCGCCGGCGCCCAGAAGGCGGTCGACGACGCCACGGCCGCCTATGATGCCGCCGTTGCCGGTGTCGCCGATGCCCAAAAGCAGCTCGAGGCCGCCAACAAGGCCGTTGTCGATGCGAACTTCGATATCATCAAGGCCAAGGCCGAGCTTGCCGGCGACGAGGCGCTCAAGGCCGATCTTGAGGCCGTCGACCACAAGGCCTCCCTTGCCACGGGCACGACGGGCAACGATAAGCTGACCAAGCTGAATGCCGCCTACGCTCGATACAAGTCCGCCGTCGATGCCGCTGCGGGCCTCAAGACTGCCCTGAGCGATGCCGATGCCAAGCTGTCCGATGCCAACGACGCTTATGCCGCCGCATTGGCAGAACTCGGCGATGCCAAGGACGCCCTGGCTGCTGCACAGGCCGAGTACGACAAGTATCATCCCAAGGCCGAGCCGCAGGCTAAGCCTCAGGTTACGCAGGCTGCTGCAAAGGCCCCTGCCGCTAAGAAGAAGGCTGCGTCGGGCGCGCTTGCCCAGACCGGCGACAACTCCGCGCTTGCGGGCGAGGTGTTCGTCATCGGCGGCATTACGCTCGTTGCCGCGGGCGTGACGCTGAGCGATCGTCGTCGCAAGCAGATGTAGCGTATTGAGCGCTGGCCTCGCGACATACCGCAATTCGTCGCGAGGCCGACTCGATAACTCAACCGATAAGGCCGGCGCGCTGTCATACGCGGCGCGCCGGCCTTTCTTTGCGGTGGTATCAAAAAGCTCGGTCGGTAGCCGCGAAAGCTGCCGACCGAGCAAATCGTAGACAATATGGTTGCTGTCGAGCAGCTGCTCAGCTTAGCCCAGCAGGCTCAGACCCACGGAGACAAACGCCAGGATAACGCCGACGATAGACTCGCCACCGAGCAGGCCGCTGGCGACAACCAGACCCTGCTCCTGGAAGGCGGCATCCTTGGCGGCCTTCTCCTCGTCCGAAAGACCGGCGGCGGCGTCGCGGTGTGCAGCCCACTTGTCGTAGGCGAGCTTGACGCAGGAGCCCAAGAAGGCCGTGAGCGACATGTAGAACGGCAGGTACACGCCCAGACCGATCATCATGGCCGGAATGCCGAGCCAGTACATGACGATGCCGGCGATAAAACCGCCCGCAAACCACGGCACGCTCGGGATGCCCGAGACCATGGTGGCGACCACGCTTGCCTGCGCGGCCACAAAGCTCTTGTCGGGGCCGAAGGCGTCCGGACCATAGGCGGTGACGAGCGCGACCATGACGGCGGCAGCGACCAGGGCGCCCACGATGCCGCCGATGGCCTGGCCGACCCACTGTGCACGCGGGTTGGTGCCCAGCACGGCGCCGGCCTTGAAGTCGTTCATGACGTCGCCCGCAAGGCCGCACGCTACGGCCACGATGCCGGCGATAAAGAACAGCTTGACCTGAGCGAGCTGCGCGAAGGCGGCAACGATGAGCATGACGATGAGGCCGAAGATCTCCATGGGGTCGATGCCCGTCTGGCCGCAGCTCTGCGCGCTCATGATGGTGGTGACAAAGGTGAACAGCGTGACGATGACGGCCGGGACGGGGCCAAGGTCGAGCACGATGGCGATGATCACGGCGATGGCGGCAGCGCCCAGGCCGATGATACCGGCGTCGAGTTTAAGGGAGCCCGAGATGAGCGACTGCTCGTCGGTGTCGGTGGAGCTGTCGGCGGCGAGGCCGCGGACGATACCGGCGACCTGCGGCAGGATGTCCTTGAGGACGACGGCGACGCCAAAGCCCATCATGAGGCCCATGCCCAGGGACTTGACGATGCCCTGTGCAGTCACAACGTCGAACAGGCCGGCAGCGGTGCCGGTCACGATGATGCCAAAGTTGCCCAACAGGGCGCCGGCAAACCAGAAAGCGACCGGGGCGAAGCCCACGAGGAAGCCGACGGAGAGCAGCATGGGCGAGTTGTAGATGCCAAAGGTCACGCCAGGAATGTTGAGCGTGCATAGCATGCTGGGCACCACGCCCAGGGCGTCGCGCAGCACGCTATAGATGCCGGCGATGGCCATGGAACCAAAGAGCTGCTTGCCGGTTTTGCCGCCAGCCTCGGTCGCGCGCAGGGTCTGAGCTGCGGCGTTGCCGGTGGGGAACTCAAGCGCAGCGTCCACGATAAAGTGACGGTGGATGAGCGCGGTGGCCAGCAGGCCCAGGATGGTGCCGGCGAGTGCCACGATAAACATGTCGAGCCAGCTGATCTGGTCGGCATAGCCCAGCATCCAAGCGCCCGGGATGGTAAACGCCAGGCCGCCGGCGACCATGGCGCCCGCGGACATGATGGTGTGGGTGACGTTGGCCTCGTTGAGGCTGGCGTTGCCCATGAGCTTCAGGAAGAACAACGAGATGACGGCAGCGAAGACGATCGGCCAGGGGAGTGCGCCCATCTTGAGGGCGGTGTAGGCCGAGCTTGCCGTGATGATCACGCAGCCAAGGACGCCGATGACGACGCCGCGCAGCGTGAGTTGCCCGCGCATCGAAGTGCGGTTCGAGGGATTGCTCATATAGAACTCCTTTGCGTATATCCGCTTCCCCGGGAGCGCCGCTACGGATACGGCGCGGGAAGTCGGGTTACCAAGGGCCGCCGCGTGAGCTCGCAAACGACCGCGCACCAGTATAGCCGCAAGCTAGTCATTTTGGGATGACTGGTTTAGGTAGGCGATATACTGCTGGGCAGACGAAAGGAGCGTCGACGATGCTTAATGGGTGCACATATATATTGACGGTCGACGTGGGCAACACGTTCATTCGCTTTGGCCTGTTTGCCGAGGATTCAGCCGCGGCGCAGGAATGCCCGCTTGCGACGTGCGAGATCACGACGCCGTCGAGCATCACAGCAGACGAGGCGCGCATGAGGCTCGCGCAGGTCATGGCCGCACTGGCGGCCGACGCAGGCATGCCGGGTGCGCTTGTGCCCGCGGCTGCTGTGCTGAGCTGCGTGGTCCCGGCGCTCGAGCGCCCGTGGAAGGCGGCTCTTTCCCGTACCTGCACGGGGCGCGTGCTCACGGTGGGGCCGGGCCTCAAGACCGGCATGCCCGTGCACTACGATGACCCGGCCGAGATCGGCCCCGACCGCATCGCCGATGCCGTGGCGGCTCGCGCCGTCTACGGCTCTCCGTGCATCGTGATCGACCTGGGCACGACGACCAATATCGAGGTCATCGATACGCACGGAACCTTTGTCGGCGGCGTCATCGCGCCGGGTCTGGCACTTGGCGCCCGCTCGCTTTCGGCCGCTGCGGCGCGCCTGCCGCAGGTCGAGCCCTCGGCACCCACGCATGTGATCGGTCGCAACACGCGCGAGGCCATGCGCTCGGGCGTGGTCTTGGGCGAGGTGGCCCGCATCGACGGCATGCTCGACATGGTGCTCGCCGAGATGCGCGCGACCAAGGCCGCGGGGGAGGGCAGCGTGCCCATCGTCATTACCGGCGACGATGCCGAGGCACTCGCGTCGCTGGTCGGTCACAGTCTGACGGTCGACGACGCGCTGACGTTGCGGGGACTGGCCGAGCTCTACCGCATCAACCAAAAGCCCCGCCGCGTGTAAAAGTGAGGGCGCCGGTGGGACAAACGCCTCCACCTTTCACCTGCTACAATGGGTCAAACTATTGCGATTACGGAGGTGTCTGCCATGTCGGACGATCTTCATCAAACTTCGTCAGGCAAGCGCCTGGACGTCATTAGCTGGGACGAGTTCTTTATGAGCGTGGCCATCGCCGCGCAGCGCCGCAGCAAGGACCCCAACACGCAGGTGGGTGCGTGCATCGCCAACACCAACCACCGCATCCTTTCGGTGGGCTACAACGGTACACCCTCGGCGCTCAACGACGACTTTTTTCCGTGGGGTACGAGCGACGACCCGCTGCAGGACAAGCACAACTACGTGGTCCATGCCGAGGCCAACGCCGTGCTCAACTACCGTGGCTCGCTCAAGGACCTCGAGGGTTCCACGGTCTACGTCACGCTGTTCCCGTGCCATGACTGCGCCAAGATTTTGGCTCAGGTGGGCGTGGGCGAGGTCGTCTACCTGGACAACAAGTACGCCGACACCGATGACGGCCGTATCAGCCGCCGCATTCTCGACTCCTGTGGCATCAGCTACCGCCAGGTTATCGTCGATGTTCATATTGGTACCGGGGGACAAACTCAGCAGTAGCGGCAGCCTGTGTTAGCGTCGGGCGCCGGCAAAAGCAGCTCAAAGAGCCCCGTCCCAAATTGACTACTCGTGAAAGTCGCGTCTGCGCGCATGGACGGCTCGTGAGCGGGTACACGGCTGTAGTAACATAGCTCTGTCCGCGGGCGCGCCCGCGTTATTGTGAGAAAGGAGCCCCTGTGGCTGTTAACGAAGAGCTGCTTAAGAAGGTTCTTGAAGAGATTCGCCCCAACCTACAGGCCGACGGCGGCGACATGGAGTATATAGGCGTTGATGACGAGGGCGTCGTCAAGCTGGAGCTTCAGGGCGCCTGTGCCGGTTGTCCCATGAGCGCCCTGACGCTTTCCATGGGCATCGAGCGTATCCTCAAGGAGCACGTGCCCGGCGTTACGCGTGTCGAGCAGGTCAATGCCTCCGGCGAGACCGATGACCTGTACGACGAGTATGCGCCGTTCTAAGAAGTGAAAGCTGCGGGCGATATGCTCCGCATAGACGTCACGCCCGAATATGCGGCTGCGAGCGCAAGGCCCGCGGCCGCATTTGTATGTAGGGAGCAGGGGGACCGATATGCTCAACGACCTCTACCATATGCTTGATCCCGTCGCCATCTCGGCGGGGCCCATCACCATCTACTGGTACGGCCTGGCCTACGTGGTCGGCGCCCTGCTCGCGGCGGTCGTCATGTACCGCACGCAGCGTCGCTGGGGTTTTGACATTACGGTCGACGACCTGACGAGTGTCGTGGTCGGCGTAGTCTTTGGCCTTATCATTGGCGCCCGCCTGTTCTACGTCATCTTTTACGGCGACGGCTACTACTGGGCGCATCCGCTCGAGATCTTTGCCACCAACGAGGGCGGCATGAGCTTCCATGGCGGCCTGGTGGGCGGCATCATCGGCGGCGTGCTCGTGTGCCGCATGTACAAGCTCGACGCCTGGACCATCGCCGACCTTGCCGTTATCGGTGCTCCGCTGGCCTTATGTCTGGGACGCTGCGCCAACTTTGTCAACGGAGAGCTGTGGGGCAAGCCGACCGATCTGCCCTGGGGCGTGATCTTTGGCGGCACCGCGGGCGATATGCCGCGCCATCCCTCCCAGCTCTACGAGGCATTCCTCGAGGGTATTGTGCTCTTTTGCATTCTGCAGGTGCTCAGCCGCAAAAAGCCGCTACTGCCCCAAGGCACGTTTATGGGCGTCTTTGTGATGGGTTACGGCATCGTTCGCTTTTTGATTGAGTTTGTGCGTGTGCCCGATGCGCAGCTGGGCTATCTGCTGGGCGGCGTCATCACCATGGGTCAGCTGCTGAGCCTGCCGCTCGTAATCGCGGGCCTGGCGCTCATCATCTTTGCTCGTCGCCGCAACCAACCCCAGCGCATCTACCTCGACGCCTAACCACCACAAAGGGGACAGGCTCCTTTGTGGTGGTTCGCTGGGCAACGATGACAGAACCGTAACGTTTCCCCAGATAAAACCTGCCAAAATAAACCTGTCCCTTTTTGGCAGGTTTCTAGAAAGGCTTTCGGACTGTGAAGGATTCCGACCTCTCCACAACGGCTGCGCGTGACGCTGCCCGCATCGTCTGGTTTAAGCGCTACCCCGCCAAGCAGACGCTCATCGCATTTTTGCTCGCGCTGTTGGCGACCACGGCGTTTTCCATCGATCCCGCCCCGGTGTCGAGCAACGCAGTCTTGGCGATTGACCCCAAAGCCTCGGGCATGCTGTACGTGTGCTACGAGGTGCTCCTCTCGTTTGCCGGCCACACCGACGCGGTCATGCTGCTTGCGCTTGCCTGCCTGCTCACCTTGCCGTTTCGCTACGTGTTCTTTGGCCGTGGCGACACCTGGCGTCCATCGATCATTCTGCCGTCGCTGTTCTTCGCCATCTGCATGGTGTTCGGCCGCAGCTACGATCTCACCGACTCGGCCGAGATCGTGCTCGGCGACAAGGCCCGCATCATCTGCGCCTGGATAGGCGGTGCGGGCTGGATGCTCCTAGCGATTGTGGCGTTCTATCTGGCTTTTGAGTGTCTAGATTGGCTGAGCTCTCGGCGCATTCCGTTTTCCGAAGCGCACTTTGGCCGCGTATGGCGTGTGGCTCACGCCGTGCTCTCGGTCCATCCCTTTGCCGGGCCCTTCCTGGTGCTTATGATCGCCTGGGCGCCCACGCTCATCGCTTCGCTGCCCGGCCTGTTTATGGGAGATACGGGTGCGCAGATTCGCCAGTGGTTCAACTACCCCAACGGCACGAGCGACTACCTGCGCCTACTCAACCCCAACGTGTTGCTCAACGGACACCACCCCGTGGCGCACACGGCTATCATCGGTTCGTGCGTCCAGCTGGGGCTTTCACTGTTCAACAGCGCCAACGCAGGTCTTGCCATCTACACCTGTGCTCAGTTCGTCATTACAGCTGCTTGCATGGCCTATTCCATTTCGTCGCTGCGCAAACTGGGCGTGAGCCTGCCGGTTCGCGGTGCGACCCTGCTGTTCTTTGCGTTTATGCCGATGTTCTCTAACTACGCGGCGCTGCTCACCAAAGACGTGCTCTTTGCCGACGCGTTTTTGGTGCTGCTGGTACAGACCGTCAAGCTCGTGGCATGTGGCCTACCCCGTCGTGATGCCAATGTCGAGCGAGCGGGCGAGAAAACCCCCATGCTCTTTGCGCGCCATGACTGGCTGCTACTCGCTCTGGGCGCCATGGGTTCCACGTTTCTGCGCAATGGAGGCCTGGTGTTTCCGCTGGCGGCCTGCGTGATTGCGGCGGCGTTTTGCGCCTGGGACGCGCATGTGGCCCGTCGCGTGGCCAAACAGTCTGGCGTCACGCCCTCGTACGCCACGCCGCGCTTCCGCTGGGTCGGTGTCCTCGCGGTGCTTGCGCTCTGCCTTGCCTCTAATATGTACTTCACCAAGGTCTTTATGCCGGCGCACGACATTACGCCCGGCTCCAAGCGCGAAATCCTTTCGATTCCGTTTCAGCAGACAGCGCGCTTTGTCCAAAAGCACGACGGTCTTAACTCGGGCGTCAACCCCACGGTTAAGGAGGACGGCACCATCGTGGAGGCTCCTTGCGACGGCTTGGTGACCGACGAAGAGCGTGCCGTGATCGACCGTGTGCTCAAGTACGAGAACCTGGGACGCCGCTACAACCCCGACAAGTCCGATGCCGTCAAGAATTGCTTTAACGAGTACGCCTCGCAGGAGGACATCGATGCCTATTTTGAGGTGTGGGCCCAGATGTTCAAAAAGGACCCCGAGTGCTACATCTCGGCGCTTATCAATAACTACTACGGGTACTTTTATCCGAGCGCGCGCGATGCCTGGGTCTACAGCACGGCGCGTAGTGCCGAGATCATGGCGCGCCCCGACAACCTCAAGTACTTCGACTTCCATCCGGTTGACAGCAACGTGGTGCGCTGGTGTGATCACCTGATCAATCTGTACCGTGTGGCTGTGCAGCGCATCCCGTTTATTTCGCTCACCATGAGCTCGGCCACCTATGTGTGGATCATGATCGCCGTGGTGATCTACCTGCTGCGTCGTCATTCATGGCGTGCGCTGGCGATCTGGGTGCCGCTGTTGGGCGTGCTCGCCGTGTGCCTGATTGGTCCGTGCAACGGCTCGACTTACATGCGCTACCTGTATCCGGTCATCGCCTGCATGCCCTTTGCCATCGGCGCCACCATCACCCGCAGCGACCTCCTCTGGTCCTAATTTGGTGCATTGGGGTCAGGTTTCTTTGCACCAAGGGGGCCATCATCACGACGCCTTCATTTTGGGGTTTATCTCGCAGGCCAGTAGGTATATCATAACGACGTTTGTTTATATTGCCCGAGCATCTGCGCTGGGCTTTAGGTCGAAACCGATAGGAGACACGTATGTCCGGACACTCTAAGTGGGCCACAACCAAGCATCGTAAGGGCGCGCAGGACGCCAAGCGTTCCGCCCTCTTCTCCAAGCTCAGCCGCAACATCACCGTTGCTGCCCGTCTCGGCGGTGACCCGCTGCCCGAGAACAACGCCAGCCTCGCCGCTGCCGTTGCCAAGGCCAAGGCTCAGTCCATGCCTAAGGACAAGATCAAGTCCGCTATCGACAAGGCTTTTGGTTCGGGTGCTGACGCTGCCGTCTACGAGAACATCGTGTACGAGGGCTACGGTCCCGCCGGTGTCGCCGTCTACGTCGACTGCCTGACCGACAACCGCAACCGTACCGCCGCTGATGTCCGTTCCGCCTTCTCCCACGCTGGTGGCAACCTGGGCACCTCCGGCTCCGTCGCCTTCCAGTTTGAGCGCAAGGGCCAGATCGTCGTCGCCAAGGAGATTCTGGACGAGAACGCCAAGAAGGAGACCATGATCGCCAACGGTGCTGCCGGTGACGAGGATGAGTTCATGATGGCCATCGCCGAGGCCGGTGGCGAGGACTACGAGGACGCCGGCGAGGAGTGGATCGTCTGGACTACTGCCAACGAGGTCATGGCTGTCTCCAAGGCGCTCGAGGAGCAGGGCGTCCAGGTCAAGGGCTCCGAGACCACCATGGTCCCGACCACCCCGACCGAGGTCTCCGGCGCCGACGCCAAGAAGGTTCAGCGCCTCATCGACCGTCTTGAGGAGCTCGACGACGTCCAGGATGTTTACAGCACCATGGACATGACCGACGAGGTCATCGCTGCCCTCGAGGAGGAGTAGTGCCCGCACGGGTTAAGCCGTGCATATCTGGGCATAATGAAGCGAGCATGCAAGCCTCGTGGAATAGATGAGCCGGATCCGCGTGCGTAGAGCACCGGACCCGGCTCTTTTATAATGATGCGAACCGTTTTGCATTTCGAGAGCCGAGATTTGAAGGGAGCGCCGCGTGCGCGTACTCAAACGAGCCCTAGCGATCGTGTACCTTGCCGCTACCATCGTGGCGCTGGGTACGCTTGTCTGCCAGTTTTGGGGGCCGTATACGTATCGCTTTATGTTGCTGATGCGCGACCCCATGCCGCGCATTGTCGTGACGGCATGCGGCGGAGTTGTGGCGATCGGCGTGCTGGTAAGCTTCTTTCGCCTGATGTTTGCTCGTCGCGAGCCGTCCTGCGTGCATCCGGCGGGGGAGCGCAATATCGAGGTCACGCTCGCGGCGCTTTCTTCGTGTGCCAGGGCTGCTGCCGAGCGCGACGACCGCGTGATGATCGAGCATGTCGAGGCCCGCGTCCAAGGTTCCGACGATTCGCACGTCCGTTTTAAGGTCGAGGCTATCGCGCTTGACGATAAGGACGTGGCATCTTTGGCTACCGCGATGCAGCAGCGCATCGAGGAAGCTTGCGACACCATGCTCGGCACGCCGGGTACGACCGCGCGCGTCCGTTTTTTGCCGTCCAAGACTACCGTCCAGACCGTGGAGGTTTCCGGTGAGTGATACCAATCAAGATAAGACCGCTCGTACGCCGCGCCTGACGATTGACCAGAGCGCCACGCCGGCGAGCGAACCTGTTGATTCCAAAGCAGAGGCAACCGAGTTGCAAGACGCGGCAGCCGCGGATTTTGACGAGGCTATGGGTCTCATCAAGGGTACGGGCGCTGCCATCTGGAGCTATGCTGTGCGTCATCCCAACACCACGCTTGGCGCCGTCGCTGGCTTTATCCTCGCCGTGTTGGTGCTCACGTTGGGCCTGTGGGACACGCTCGTCATTGCATTCTTCGTGCTGATCGGCGCCGTGATCGGCCAAATTCGCGACGGCGAGAACGGGATCGTCAACTTCTTCGGCCGTCTGTTTAGCGGCCGCTAATATGTATTCGACTGTCGCATCCGCGGCAGGCATAAGGAGGAACCATGGCTTTTAATACGAAGGTCGATGTGGCCGATACCGAGCTCGAGGCAGACGAGACCGTCACCGCCGAGGCCGAGGACGTAACGCTCGAGGATGAGGCGCTCGTCGAGGCCGAGTCCGCCGATGATGCGGACGAGGATGATGAGGAAACAGACGAGTCCGAGGACTCGCTGACCTATTCCAACGGCGTGATCGAAAAGATCGTTGCTATGGCCACTCGCGAGGTTCCACACGTTCTGGGCATGAAGGGTAACCTCATGCATTTTGTGCAGGAGCAGTTTGGTGCCGAGAATCTGACCAAGGGCGTGACGGTCGAGGTCACCGATGACAATCGCGTGGTCGTCAACATCTCCGTCATCATCGAGTACGGCGCCTATGCGCCCGCGATCTTCGACGATGTCAAGGCACGTGTCACCGAGCGCCTTGCCGCGATGACCGGCCTTGAGGTGGCGGGTGTCAACCTGCGTATCGAGGACGTCATCACCCCCGAGGAGTACGAGCACCGCACCAGCCAGCACGAATAACCTTCCAAAAAGGGACAGGTTTGTTTTGGCAGATTTTATCTGCGAAAACGTTAAACGGCCGACCGCGCAAGCAAAAGCGTGGCCGGCCGTTATTTGTATGCCCCCCGATGTAGGCATACCGCTCGTCTAACTAGGGGTTGCAATCGTCGCGTTCCGCGTTACCCTAATGGGCGCATTGTTTCCAAATTGTTAACGAGGGGTTGCCGTAATGGCCGACGAGCACGAAACAGAAAGCAAGGCATGGGCGATTGAGGCCGCCGCGGCAGAGGCGGCATCGCGTGCTGCCGAGGAGATGCATCGTCCTCCCGTAGTGCCGATGGAGCGCGTGGTTGATCGCACCGATATCGAGCGCGGCGAGCGTGCCGGCCAAAAGCGCAGCCAGGAGCCGGGTTTCCCGCGCTTTTTTGCCGAGCTCAATCTGGGCCTGATTCTTACGGCCTTTGCCATCGTTGCGTTTAAAACCCCTAATCACTTTGCTTTTGGCGGCACCTCGGGCGTGTCGGTCATTCTGTCCACGCTGTTCCCGACCCTTCCCGTCGGCGTTTTTATGTGGATTATCAACGCGGTTCTCGTCGTTTTGGGCTTTATCTTTTTGGAGCGCAAGGCGATTCTTTGGAGTGTCTTCGCCTCGTTTGCGCTGTCCGCCTATGTTTCGCTGTTTGAGCTCTTTATTCCGACCGATGTCTCGATGACGGGCGATATGTGGCTCGATCTGTGCTTTGCCGTCATCTTGCCGGCGCTCGGCAGCGCTATTGTCTTTGACATCGGCGCCTCGACGGGTGGCACGGACATTCTTGCCATGATCCTCAAGCGCCGCACGACGCTCGAGATTGGCCGTGCCCTGCTGCTGGTCGATATCGGCATCGTGACCATCGCGGCCTTTTTGTATGGCCCGCGTGTCGGTCTGTATTGCGTGCTCGGCCTGTTTGCCAAGACGCTTGTGGTCGACAAAGCCATTGAGAGCATTCACCTGCGCAAAGTCTGCACGGTCATTTGTTCCGAGCCCCTTAAGGTCGAGGAGTTTATCGTCAAGCATCTCAACCGCACGGCGACCATCAGCCGCGGCTACGGTGCCTTCTCGGGCAAGTGCGTGACGGTGATCATGAGCGTGCTGAGCCGTCGCGAGGCCGTGCAACTGCGCCGCTATGCGCGCGAAGTCGATCCGGGTGCCTTTATCACGATCGTCGACAGCTCCGAGATCGTCGGCAAGGGCTTCCGCGGAACGAACTAGCACAGACGTATTCAACGAACCGCCTGCTGGCGCCGTGTATCTTGCAAATCGGTCATCTTTGAGTATTTGACCCCACATTGGGCAATAATGATGCTAAAGACATCGTTTGCGATTCAAGTGATTCGTTCAAAATACGAAGGGATGATTCTATGTTCTGCTCGCAGTGTGGCGCCCCCATGGGCGATAACGACAAGTTCTGCGGCGTGTGTGGTGCTCCTAATGCCGGTCCCGCTGGCCCCGCTCCCCAGGGACAGCCTCAGCCCCAGCAGTTTATTCCGCAACCGCCCGTGGCGAATGCGCCAAAGGGCTGTGTGGCTCAGGCGTTCCAAGATATGACTAAGACTCCGGGCGTGCTTCAGCGTGTATGCCAAATCGCGTTTTTGCCGGCGCTGATTTGCGTTGTGTCGGTGCTCGTGTTGTTTATCCCCGTTATTGGCGGCATTGCGGCTGCCATCGGCTTTTTGGCAGCTTGCATTGCGAGTGTGTGCGGTTCCGGCTTTGGTATCGAGTGGGGCCGTGATCTTTCGCTCAAGGTCGATGACGGCATGGACCGTCCACTCATGCGTTCCACGTCGTTTGGTCTCGGAGTCTTTTCGAGCGTTATTTCGGTCGTGCTCGAGGTTATCGCTGCCATTCCCGTTATCGGTGTAGTGCTTTCGCTGGTGGAGGGCGTGGTAATTGGCGCCGCGGGCTCGTATTCTTATTACGGCTCTTATGCGCTCGAGGCTGCGCTGTTCGGTTCGCTCGGCCTGCTTGTCCTGGCGCTAATTGCCTCGGCGATTCTGGGTGTCTTCTTTAAGATGTTCGCCGACATCGCCGTGATGCACTTTGCGGTGACCGGTCGCGTCGAGAGCGCGTTTTCGCTCGATAAGGTCTGGGCGGCGTTTAAGCACAACAAGACCAAGCTGTTCTGTGCTTCGTTCCTTCCCGAGTTTTTGACGGGCCTGGTCGCCAACGTTGTCACATGGATCTTGACGGTCGTCTTTGGCGCCATTGCCTCTGTCGGTATGTATAGCTACTACTATCGTCCTACGGGTATTGAGGCAATTGTTACCGGCGGTGGCGTCACGCTCGCGCTGTTCTTGGTGCTGGCCGCTTTCGTCACCGTATTTCTTACGGTCTTTGGCAAGATGCTCAAGCACCGTGCCGTTGGCTATTGGGCCGCACGCTATGCAAGCGAGTGGGCCGATGAGGATAAGGACGACGTCCTGACTTTTGTGTTGCCTTTCGAGAAGAAGTCCGCTGCTTCGGGTTACAGTGCTCCGGATGCTTCGCCGGCGCCCGAGCCTGAACCGGCGCCCGAGTCTGAGACGGCATCTGGGCCCGAGCCTGCGCCTGCGCCTGAGCCTGAGCCGGCACCTGCACCTGAGTCGGCGTCCGAGCCAAGCTCCGACGAGGAACCTCAGGACGAGTAGCCATGCCGTCTGCCATTTGGGGACGGGGTAGAAATAGTAGAAATAGCGCTTGAAGAATGAGCGGGGGCGGACGTGTCGAAACGTCCGCCCCCGCTTTGACATCGCGATGTGGCTATGACTGCGAGATGCCAGCGAATCGACTACTCGTCGTGCTTCTCCTCGCGGCGTGCAGCAGCGCGGGCTTCGTGGATGCCCTTGATCGCGGCATGGCGAGCCGTTCGGGCATCATGGATGGCGTCGCGAGCCTCGGCGGTCGTCGCCTTGGCAGAGCGCAACTTGGCGGCCAGATCGGGGTTGGTTTCGGCGACCGCGGTAATCGCGGGGCCGTCGAGCTCCTCTTGCGTGGGCTCGGCCAAAAAGTCGATAGCATACTGGGCGGCCACCATGGAGCCCTTTGCCAGCACGGTCTCGTCGATCTTGTAGAAGCAGGAATGTTGGGCGTACGTGGCGCCAATCTTGGGGTTGCGCGTACCTACAAAGGCGAGCACGCCCGGTACGCGACGCAGGTACTCAGAAAAATCCTCGCCCGAAAGCGTGCCGCGATAATGGCCTTGGCCGGTGGGGCCCAGGCACTTGATTACAGCCTGACGGCAGCGCTCGCTCGAGGCGGCGTCGTTTTCGACCTTGTAGTTGGCGATGGTGTAGTCGGTGAGCTCTGCCTCGGCGCCCAAGGCGGCCGCAGTATGCTCCACGATGCGGCGCATAAGCTCCGGCATTTCCTCGTGGGTCGAATCGCCGTAGGTGCGCACTGTGCCGGCGAGGTAGGCCGTGCCGGCGATAACGTTGCGCGCGGTGCCGCCGTGCAGCTCGCCGACGGTGATGACGGCCGGCTCGTAGGGGCTGATTTCGCGCGAAACGATGGTTTGCAGGGCGTTGACGATCTCGGCGGCAACCATGACGGCGTCGTGACCGCGCTGGGGCATGGCGCCATGGCACGAGGTGCCGCGGACATCGATGCGGAACCAGTCGGTATTGGCCATGCGCGGACCGGGCTCGCAGCTTACAGTGCCGGCGTCAACCTCGCTCCAGATATGCGCGGCGTAGGCACCATCGACGCCGTCGAGCACGCCCGTGCCGATCATGAGCTTGGCGCCCTGGCCGTTTTCCTCGCTGGGCTGGAAGACGATGCGGACCTCGCCGTGGATGTCGTCGGTCATATGGCGCAGGATCTGCAGCGTGCCGAGCATCATGGCGATGTGGCAGTCGTGGCCGCAGGCGTGCATGCAGCCCTCGTTGACGCTGGCGAACTCTTCGCCGGTCTGCTCGGTGACAGGTAGGGCGTCGATGTCGGCGCGCAGCAGGATGCGGCGGCGTGGCGTGCCGTCCTCGCGGTAGGCATCCGGCGCGGTACCGCGAAGCGTTGCCACCAAGCCGGTCTTGAGCGGACGCTCGTAGGGGATATTCATGGCGTCGAGCTGGTTGGCGATGTCGGAGGTCGTGCGCTCCTCGGCAAGGCTCAGCTCCGGGTGCTTATGGAAGTGCCGGCGCTGCTTGATGATATAGGGTTCAAACTCGGTAGCGATATCTTTGATGGCTGCGGTGACGTCGTCAGCCGCGCGAGCCTCGGTCGCCGCCATAATCTGCTGTGCCTTGGTCTTCGTCATGGTCGATTTGCTCCTTGCTGGGTTGATCGCAAAATCGTACAGGCTCTCTCCAGTATGCCACCTGCCGCTAGGGCTGGTAAAGTTGCCGTTTGCCGCTTGGGGTTTTGTTGCAAGGGCGGGGGAGTACACTCGGGGGTGTTGAATTTCCTGCCAGAGATGGGGATGCCCATGCAGCATATCGATCGGATTATCCGTTCCAAGAACGTCTTTACCGCGCAAGACGGCATCGATACCGCCCGCGAGCTGGCGATTGCCATCGCAGGCGACCGTATCGTCGCAGTCGGTGCGCCCGACGACGTGATCGCCGCCGCTTCTGCCGCCACGTCGGTTATCGACTACGGCGAACAGTTTGTCTGCCCCGGTTTCCATGACGCTCATCTGCACTTCTTCCATACCTCGGTCGGCTCCTCGCCGTACATGCTCATGGATATGGGCACGTCCGAGGCGGCGCTGGTGCAACATGCGCTCGAGTTTTCCCGGGACCTGCCCGACGACGCTTGGGTTGTGACGCAGGGCTGGCGCGACTACCGTTGGGACCCGCCCGAGCATCCTACCAAGGCGTCGCTCGATGCGGCATTCCCCGATCGTCCCTGCGTTATGTATTCGGGCGACGGGCACACGCTTTGGCTCAACAGCCGCGCACTCGAGGCGCTCGGCGTCACACGCGACAGCGAGCCGCCAGCGGGCGGCAGTTACGACAAGGATGCAAACGGCGAGCTCACGGGCATTGCTCACGAGGCGGCTGCCATGCAGCTGCTACCGCGCTGCCTTGAGTGGCTGGGGGAGGATCGCATTGCAAGCGCTTACTCCGATCAAATGAGGCGTATGGCCGAGCAGGGCATCACCTCGATCTGCGATATGTCGCTCATGCCCATGCCGGGCTGCGATTTTATCCGCGACGACGTCTACGACAAACTGCAGGCAGCCGGCAAGCTGGGCATCCGCGCCCATTTGTTTCCCACGCTGCTGGATGACCAATCGCGCTTGGAAGAGCTACAGACCCGCTACGCGAACAACGCGCTGCTCTCAGCGCCAGGCTTTAAGCAGTTCTTCGATGGCGTGTCGAGCGAACATACGGCATATCTCACCGAGCCCTATACCAATCCGCGCTTCCCGGGCGACCAGGGCCGTCTGACGGTCCCGGCTGAGCGCATGCGCAAACTGGTTCTGGCGGCCGCGGAGCGCGGTCACACCGTGCGCATCCACGTCATCGGCGACGGTGCGATTCATGCCGCGCTCGATATCTTTGAGGAGGCCGCCGAACTGTACGGCCTGCCCCAGCACGGTCATAACACGCTCGAGCATCTGGAGAACCTCTTGCCCGAGGACATCGACCGCCTGCGCAAGCTCAACGTGGTTGCTTCGAGCCAGCCCTGTCACATTACACTCGACCCGGGCGGCCCCGAGCGCGATCTGGGCCTGGAGCGCAGCCGCATCATGTGGCCGTTTGCGACCTATAAACAGCGCGGCATTCGCCAAGCCTTCGGTACCGACAGCCCTATCACGCCCGTTACCAGCATGAACGTGCTCTACACGGCTATCACGCGCCAGGACCCCAAAAGCCACTGGCCCGAGGGTGGCTGGTTGCCGAGCGAGCGCATCGATGCGGCCACAGCTCTGCGCAACTACACCCTGGGTAGCGCCTACGCGGCAGGCGACGAGCAAAACCTCGGCAGCTTGGAACCCGGCAAATACGCCGACCTGGTAGTCCTGGATCAAAACCCACTCACCATCGACCCCCAAGAACTGCAAGCCACCAAGGTTCAGGCCACCTACCTGGCAGGTAACGTAATCTACGAGCGCTAGCCTCATACCCCACTCATAGGGGGCACGTTTCAGCAACGTGCCCCTTTCTTGTTCGCAACATCTGCATCGCCATTTTGCTGCACTGACTTTTCTGAATGCCGGGCCTGAATTAGTTAACCTGCCTCCCGTGTGGCTCCGGAGGGGCGGGGCATAAGGTATATTGCGAGT
>CABUAT010000010.1 GCA_902489665.1 uncultured Collinsella sp.
AACCCTTCTTCCTCTTTCCGGACATGCCGTCCTCCGATCTCCCGGGGCCGGCCGGCCCGGCCCTCAGGGTATCGGGTTCCCACATTCATCCGTACATGTACGGATGAATGTGGGAAGTGTTCGGATGAAGTTGATAATCAAGG
Organism: uncultured Collinsella sp.; assembly: GCA_902489665.1. GTDB lineage: Bacteria > Actinomycetota > Coriobacteriia > Coriobacteriales > Coriobacteriaceae > Collinsella. Next base: position 144 of record CABUAT010000010.1, read on the forward strand.
ATTTACAAATTCGTAAACTTTTTTGAAAAAAGTGCTTGCACAGTTCTCGAATCATAGGTTATTATCTTCCTCGTTGAACGCGCGGGTCCAACAAAACGAACTGCGAATCAACAACATAGCATGTCGGAGTGGCGGAATTGGCAGACGCGCTAGCTTGAGGTGCTAGTGACCGCTTTTTGGTCATGCGGGTTCAAGTCCCGCCTCCGACACCATCGCATTTGAGAAGCCTCTTCGGAGGCTTTTTTGTTACCGATAGACGGTGGGGTCCACGATGGAAACGCTTGAACGCAACGAGTGGGCAGACGTTGCCCAACTAGTCGAGATCACGAGCGATGCTGTCATCATCTGCGAGCTCGACGGAACCATTCTGCATGTGAATAATCGCTTACTTGGGTTGATGTGCGAGGAACGCGCCGATGTCATCGGTGGAGATGTTAAAGACGTCCTGTACTCGTCCGCTTTTGAACGTGCGACGGAACATCGTCTGCCATTTGAAACTGATGGCTTCGAGAACGAACTGATGCTCAAGCTGAGTGACGGCTCTTTTATCCCCGTCTTGGTTCGCGCGGGCTCCGTAACGCCTCCACGCATCTTTGGGCGCCGCGCACCACGTGTCCTAGTGGCGCTTCACAGTATCGAGGAACAGTATTCTCACGACCGTCAACTTAAGCGTGCGTTATCGGAGCTTAGAGTTGCGAACAAGCGTCTCTCTGGCACTCTCTCGGTCATTATGAGTACCGTGGGCTCCGATGAGCTGCCCAGCCTACTTGATACCGTTTTGAACCAGCTTGTAGGAACGCTCGATGCTTCGGGTGCCGCTATCTATTTTTCTGAGAGCGGCGGTTTTAAACTTCGCGGTGTTTCCAAGGAGCTGTACGACAGCTACCTGCCTGAGTTTTTGCCGTATGGCGCTGGCATTCCGACGTATGTTCTTCGTGAGTCGCGTGCCTGTCGCTTGTCGATTCAACAGGACCTTGAGGGTGATAAGGCCGCCTCCGGTATGTTCATGGACCTGGACAATCGTTCTAAGCACCTGTTGCGCATGCAGGATATGCCTCCGTACCGCAGCGAGATCTGTCTTCCCGTTTTTTACGGTACGCAGATTCTTGGCGTGCTGGAAGTTGGTTGGAAACGCCCCCAGGCACCGCTCGCCTATGACGTTAATGTGCTCGAGGTCATTTGCGATTACCTGTCTATCCAGCTGGTCGGCATGGCATCGAGCCTTCGCTCCCGTCGCACGGCCGAGCTTGGCCGCTCGCTCAATGTCTTGCGTGATGAGTTGTTTACCTTTCTAGACGATTCCGCCGCGGCTACCCAGGCGGTATCGTCCGAGATCTGCAATATGCTTAACTGCCATTTTTGCCCTGTTGAGTATGACGCCAGTCTGGATTCCTACGTCATAGATTTTGAAGGTGGCAGTCGCGTTGCTTTGCCGGACGATCCCGAGAAGCTTTTCTTTTCCACGACGGCGCCAGCGGCACGTCTGGGGGCTGGCCCTGATGGCTTTGAGGCATCTGTTTTGGGCGGTACGAGTGCCGAGGACCTTAAACACGTCCGTATAACTCGCGTTGACGAATCGATGCCTATGGGAGGCTGGCTTAGGGCGCATGGTCTGCCTTGTCAAGGTCTCTACGTCGACTCCGGCATCGAGGCGGGGCGACCACGCTCTAAGGGTGATGGCAAGCACAGTAACGACGCAATTGTTCCTGCTTCTGTTGCGAAGAGCCCGACGACGCGCGCGCTGCTGCTTCGTGATGGTAGCCAAGAGCCGATTGATGATCTTGAATATGACTACTTGGTGCACTTGGCGCATGACTTTGAACTGATCTACGAAGGCGAATCTCAAAAGCGCGAGGAGCGCCATATCGCTCAGACCCTTCAGATCGGCATGAGAAATTCCCTGGGGGATGTTCCGGGTATCGCAACCGATTCGGTGTACCTGTCAGCCACGAACTCGGCGTTGGTCGGCGGCGATTTCTATACGCTCATCCGTCTTCCCGACGACTGCGCCGTCATGATTCTGGGTGATGTGTCTGGCAAAGGCATTGAGGCCGCATCGATGTCCGCGCTCGTCAAGACGGCCCTGACGGCATATGCGTGGGAGGGCGCTGGACCGGCCCGCATGGCACGCTCTCTTAACAGTATGCTCATGGGCTTTTCGAGGGTCGAGACGTTCGTGACGGCCTTTATCGCCAAGATTGACCTTAAAGCCGGACGCGCAACGTATTGTTCGGCGGGCCATCCTCCGACCATGGTCATTAGGCCAGAGTCGATGCCGCTGGGTGGCGGCGAGGCCCGTGGGGGAGAGGTCGAGCTGCTTGGATGCCAATCGGGCGTAATCGGTGCCTTTGAGAGCATGGTGTACGAGACAGGCGTGTTTACGTTCGCTCCTGGCGACATGCTCTTCATGTATACGGACGGAACGATTGAGGCCCGCGACCGCACCGGAGCGTTCTTTGGTGAGCAGCGCCTTCGTGACCTTCTGCTCTCTGTCTCGGGTGAGGGCGTATCGGGCATTTGCGGCAAGGTCTTGGGCGAGCTTGACCGATTTACCGAATCGGCGCTGGACGATGACATTGCATTGGTGTCCCTTGAGTTTTTACGGGGTCGTTCATAGACGACGCTGGGCGGGCTGAATCCGTACGGTTGGGGAAACGAATGCATCGAGTGGGCTTTTTTGGGGAACCATGGTCGTATGAATGAGTGGAATGACATAGCGGTTTTGACGCCTCCAGGCGATATCGACATCGCCACGGTGCCTGCGCTGCGTCGGCGGTTGGATGCTTTGATTGGCCGCGGCGTGCGTCGTGTTGTCATCAACTGTCAGGCTGTTAGCTTTATCGATTCGACGGGCTTGGCATTCCTGCTTACGCGCGCTCGTGAGCTCATGAGGCGAGAAGGCCTGCTTTCGCTCGTCAATGCATCGGGTGAAGTTGTTCGCTTTTTGGAGATTGCTCGTCTTGTCGATATCCTTCATGTCGCGGGGCCGGCACGGGAGTCTATTCCCGCCATTCCGGTGGGGGAGCTGCCTCGCTGGAGTAAGAGCGTCGAGGTCCGTCAGGGTATCGAGAATCTTCCATACTACCGACATCGCATTGCCGAACTCCTTGAATCGCTTCCGTTGCGCCGTGACGAGCGCTACGATGTCGCATTGGCGTCGGGGGAGGCGCTGGGTAATGCCTATGACCATGCGGGCGGTATCGGGTGCGTCCTGACGGTTCAGGCCTATGGCGATCGCGTTGTGGTTGAGGTGCTTGATCGAGGTGCCGGCTATTCTATCGATGAAACGAGCGAGCCGGTTGCATCTGAGGAACGCGGCCGTGGTATCAAGCTTATGCGTATGCTCGTCGATAACGTGGAGGTTGCTCGTCGTACGGACGGCGCCGGCACGCGCGTGCAGATGGTGAAGCTGTTTAGCGGAGCGCTGGAATCGTGTGCCTAGCCAATCGCTTTAGCGCGTTTGGCTATTAAGAACATGCGGCAGACAAGTTTTTTGAAAAAAGTACTTGCGTCTTTTGGACAACTCGCGTAAATTAATAACCCGCAAGCGGACATGGCTCAGTTGGTAGAGCACAACCTTGCCAAGGTTGGGGTCGCGGGTTCGAGCCCCGTTGTCCGCTCCATTGCATTTCCGGACCGTTTAGGCGGTCCTTTTTCGGCGAAGTGGCCAAGTGGTAAGGCAGAGGCCTGCAAAGCCTTTACCCCCGGTTCGAATCCGGGCTTCGCCTCCAGGCAACATCCGGGCGCTCCGGCGCCCGTTTTGTTTTACATATGCGGACATGGCTCAGTTGGTAGAGCACAACCTTGCCAAGGTTGGGGTCGCGGGTTCGAGCCCCGTTGTCCGCTCCAAACGCAATAGCCCGGCTACTACGGTAACTGGGCTTTTTTGTACCCATCGCATGGGCCCGAACCCGAAAGGGAGCGAGCGTTTGGGGCGTGGCTGTGGCGTTGTTTGCCGCGAATGTTAGCTTTGAGCGTATCATCGTGGACATCTCGCAAAACCTCGTTGCAAGGGAGGCGCACCCCATGGCTACAGAAAAGTCCTCTTCTCGCTCATGGATGTCCGATGCCGCGATCTATCAGATCTACCCGCGCTCGTTTAAGGATTCGACTGGTTCGGGTCTGGGCGATATCGCGGGCATTACCCAGCAGATGGACTATCTTGAGCGGCTGGGTATCGAGGCCATCTGGCTGAGCCCGTTTTACCCATCGCCTCTTGTCGATGGTGGCTATGATGTGGCGGACTACTGCGATGTCGATCCGCGTCTCGGCTCGCTTGACGACTTCGATGACATGATCGCTGCGGCTCACGCGTGTGGCATCAAGGTCATCGTCGACATCGTGCCCAACCATTCATCCAACCAGCACCCGTGGTTCAAAGCCGCTCTTGCCGCCGGCCCCGGATCGCCCGAACGCGCCCGTTATATCTTCCGCGATGGTCGCGGCGAGCATGGCGAGCTGCCTCCCACCAATTGGAATGCCAACTTTGGCGGCCCCGCATGGACGCGTGTTGCGGACGGTCAGTGGTATCTGCACATGTTTACGCCCGAGCAGCCGGACTTTGACTGGTCATGCCCTGAGGTTCACGCGCTCTTTTGCGACGTCCTGGCGTTTTGGAGCGATCGAGGCGTCGACGGCTTTCGCATTGATGTGGCGCAGGGTCTCGCCAAGGATCTCGACCGCGATGACCTCGACCGGTGGCATCTCGCCGAGGGCGATGACATGGTTGACGACGGCACCCATCCGCTGTGGGACCGCAATGAGGTCCACGAGATCTATCGCGAGTGGCGCCGCGTGTTCGACCGCTATAATCCGCCGCGCAGTGCCGTTGCCGAGGCGTGGGTGCTGCCCGAGCGCCAGTATCTCTACGCGCGTCCCAGCGAGCTTGGCCAGACATTCAACTTTGAGTTTGCCAAGGCCACTTGGACCTATGATGACATGCACACTGCAATCGAGAAGGGCTTGAAGGCAGCCGTCGAATCCGATTCCGCCTCGACCTGGGTACTCTCCAACCACGACGTGCCGCGCGTGGCGACACGCTATGCCCTGCCGCAAATCAAGGCGACGCGCTACCACCAGATTGCGCTCGACTGGCTCTTGCGCGACGGGTCGTCTTATGACGAGGACCGTGAACTCGGCGAGCGCCGCGCGCGGGCGGCCCTTTTGCTTGAGCTGGCGCTTCCGGGCTCGGCATACGTGTATCAGGGTGAGGAGCTCGGCCTTTTTGAGGTGGCTGATATCCCGTGGGCTGCACTCGAAGACCCTACTGCGACCAATACGCACGGACCGAAGCGTGAGAAGGGGCGCGACGGCTGTCGTGTGCCCCTGCCGTGGGTGGCGGCGGACGATCCCGCGCATGGCGGATCGTTTGGGTTTTCGCCGGCAGACGCCGATGCGGCGCCCCATCTGCCGCAGCCTGCATGGTTTTCCGATTATGCTGCCGATAGGGAAGAAGTGGACCCGACATCGATGCTTGCGCTCTATCGTGACGCCCTCTGGCTGCGGCGCAAGCTGCGCGGTTGCGCCAACGATCTTGCGTGGCTCGATCTTGACGGGCGCACCGGTCTTGCGGATGGTGCTGAGGGCGCTGAGGGCGGCGTCATCGCCTATCGCCGCGATAACGGCTGGGCGTGTGTGACGAACTTCGGCGCAGCACCCGTGGAGCTGCCGGCGGGCAGGGTCCTGCTCACCTCATCACCGCTTGCAGACGGCAGGCTCGCGCAGGACAGCTCTGCCTGGATCATGCTCGGTGAGATGTAGGGGCATCTCGCTGCGAGCCTGCGTTTGTTCGCGCCTTTCGTGACGACTGATGCCCTCGCGAGAGCGTCGCAAAACTTTTTAAAAAAAGTTCTTGCATAGGATGCGGGCATCACGTAAGATTAATCCTCGTAAGCGGACATGGCTCAGTTGGTAGAGCACAACCTTGCCAAGGTTGGGGTCGCGGGTTCGAGCCCCGTTGTCCGCTCCATTTGGGCGTTTAGCTCAGGGGGAGAGCGCTTCCCTGACACGGAAGAGGTCAGAAGTTCAAATCTTCTAACGCCCACCAAATGTTCGCAGCTCAGAGGCTATGTCCTCTGGGCTGTTTTGTTTTGCTACCAAGCACGCCGTCAAATATGCCACCAAATATTGATCCAAGGTCCCCGTAGAGGTGCCGGCAGATTGCATACGTCCTGGCCGACCGTGACCGCAACATGTTGGTCAAGCATAATCTTTTGGATTCTTTTGGCGTGAGCGGCTTGGTTTTGGTAGGATTTGTCAGCGGCTTGACTAAGGGGGTTTTATAACTGCCATGCAGGTAGCCGTGTTGGTAACGTTTTACCGACTTCCCAAGAACCCCTCATTTTTAATGCGTCTGCAAAATGACTAATTGCTTTGACCTGCTGAAACACTATATGTTGTGTTTGACCTAAAAAAGGAATACAGGATATAGATGCCTCTTTGTCGTATGATAGATGGCGGACAGAGAACGAGAACCTTATTCGCCCCATTTGGATAGATCTTCGAGCCCCTTGATTGGCTGCGAGGATTGTCCGCATGAGGGCCTATGGTTATCGAGAACACAGATTGCGCGACGGCGCCGCAAGACAGGGGCAAGCCCTGCCGGGTATCGTTTGGCTCTGAAGCGCGATGAGGCTACGATGCGAAAGAGGCAAGAAGATGAAGATCATCAAGCGCAGCGGCACCGAGGTTGTCTTTGACATCGATAAGATCGTCAATGCCATCCGCGCCGCAAACTTGGAGGTCGAGGAGAGCTCTCGTCTTACCGACCGCCAGGTGGTTTACGCGGCACAAAACGTCGCCGAGGCATGCGAGAACGCGGGCCACACCGTGTCGGTCGAGGAGATCCAGGATTTGGTCGAGGACGAGATCATGCGCCTCGACTGCTACGAGGTCGCTCGCCATTACATCATCTATCGCTATGTTCAGAGCCTGAAGCGCCAGAAGAACACGACCGACGACAAGATTTTGTCGCTGATTGAGTGCAACAACGAAGAGGTTAAGCAGGAGAACTCCAACAAGAACCCGACCGTCAATTCCGTTCAGCGTGACTACATGGCCGGCGAGATTTCCAAGGACCTGACTCAGCGTGTGCTGCTGCCCCAAGAGATCGTGGATGCCCATAATGAGGGCTTGATCCATTTCCACGATTCGGATTACTTTGCCCAGCACATGCACAACTGCGATCTGGTGAACCTGGAGGACATGCTCCAGAACGGCACTGTTATTTCGGGCACGCTGATCGAGAAGCCGCACAGCTTCTCGACTGCCTGCAACATCGCGACGCAGATCATCGCTCAGGTTGCTTCCTCCCAGTACGGTGGCCAGTCGATTTCGTTGACCCATCTTGCCCCGTTCGTCGAGGTGAGCCGTCAAAAGATTCGCGGCGAGGTCGCCCGCGAGCTCGAGGAGCTCGGCGTCTCTGCGTCTGCCGAGAAGGTCCGTGAGGTCGTTGAGGACCGTCTGCGTGACGAGATCCGTCGCGGCGTCCAGACGATTCAGTATCAGGTCGTGACCCTTATGACCACCAATGGCCAGGCGCCGTTCGTGACGGTCTTTATGTATCTTAACGAGGCCCGTACGCCTCAGGAGAAGCACGACCTTGCCATGATCGTGGAGGAGACGCTTCGCCAGCGCTACGAGGGCGTTAAGAACGAGGCCGGCGTATGGATCACCCCGGCATTCCCCAAACTTATCTATGTACTCGAGGACGATAACGTTCACGAGGATTCCCCGTACTTCTACCTGACCCAGCTGGCTGCCAAGTGCACTGCCAAGCGTATGGTGCCCGATTACATCTCCGAGAAGAAGATGCGCGAGCTCAAGCTGTCTAAGGGCGAGACCGCCGGCAACGGCGATTGCTACACCTGCATGGGTTGCCGCAGTTTCCTGACGCCCGACCGCTCCGGTAACGGATTTAACAACGTGGCCAACGCGCTGAACTATGACCCGAACAAGCCCAAGTACTACGGTCGCTTTAACCAGGGCGTTGTGACCATCAACCTGCCCGATGTCGCGCTGAGCTCGCATCAGGACATGGATAAGTTCTGGAAGATCTTCGACGAGCGTCTTGAGCTGTGCCACCGCGCCCTGCTGTGCCGTCATGAGCGTCTGATGGGTACGCTTTCGGATGCCGCACCGATTCTTTGGCAGTACGGTGCCCTCGCCCGCCTGAAGAAGGGCGAGACGATCGACAAGTTGCTCGTGGGCGGTTACTCCACCATTAGTCTGGGTTATGCCGGCCTGTATGAGTGCGTTAAGTACATGACGGGCCACAGCCACACCGAGAAGGAGGGCACGCCCTTTGCCATGGCCGTCATGCAGCGCATGAACGACAAGTGCGCGGAGTGGAAGGCCGAAAGCGATATTGACTTCTCGCTGTACGGTACCCCGCTTGAGTCGACGACCTACAAGTTCGCCAAGTGCCTGCAGCGTCGTTTTGGCATCATCCCGGGCGTGACGGACAAGGGCTACATCACCAACAGCTACCACGTCCACGTGTCCGAGGAGATCGACGCATTCGACAAGCTCAAGTTCGAGGGTATGTTCCAGCAGCTTTCGCCGGGCGGTGCCATCTCCTACGTCGAGGTTCCCAACATGCAGGACAACCTCAAGGCTGTCATTCGCGTGATGCAGTACATCTACGACAACATCATGTACGCCGAGCTCAACACCAAGAGCGACTACTGCCAGGTGTGCGGCTACGACGGTGAGATCAAGATTGTCGAGGATGACGGCAAGCTGGTGTGGGAGTGCCCCAATTGCGGCAATCGTGACCAGGAGAAGATGAATGTCGCTCGTCGTACGTGCGGCTACATCGGTACCCAGTTCTGGAACCAGGGTCGAACCGAGGAGATCCGCGACCGCGTGCTGCATCTCTAATACCGCTCCGGGGCTGAACCGAGAGGGACGCTTGGGCATTTGCTCGCTATTTCGGACAGTCCTGCGCAAGACGAAGGCCACATTAAGTGGCCTTCTTTGCGTGCGGAACTCATATCGAGCAAAAGCCCAAGCGGCCCTCTCGGTTCAGCCAAGTTAACGTAGCTGAGATGCAGCGCGCGGTCTGCTCACTCCTCGAAGTTCTTAGCGGAAATAATTTGAGCTGCAGCTGCGATTTACTTGCGATGGCGGTTGAGCCGCAACCCAGTTTTTATTGGACCTCGAACCCTATGCTCGATGTTCGCTTCGTTCATTGAGTTACCCTTTGCATGAGGCCGGGACATATCGTCCCGCCCGCAGTTTCGCAGGCCGAAGGCCGAGAATGTTTGAGGACGGGATGATATGTCCCGGCCTCCCGGGAGAGTTACCTATGAACTACGCGAACATTAAGTATTTCGACATTGCTGATGGGGAAGGCGTTCGTACTTCTCTGTTTGTGAGCGGGTGCCGTCGCGGGTGCAAGAATTGCTTTAACTCCGTCGCGTGGGACTTTGCCGCGGGTGAAACGTTCGATCGCGCCGTCGAGGACAAGATTATCGAGAGCCTCGACCATCCCTTTATCGATGGCCTGACGATTCTGGGCGGCGAGCCTATGGAGCCCGAGAATCAGGTGGGGCTTGTTGACTTTATCGAACGCGTGCGTGCGGCCTATCCCGCGGGGTCGGGCAAGACCATTTGGTGCTTTACCGGCGACGTGCTCGAGGAGCTTATGCCGGGCGGTCGCCATCATACCGAGGTGACGAACCGTATCCTGGCCTGCCTCGACATGTTGGTGGACGGCCCGTTCGTTCAGGATTTGTACGATATCTCGTTGCGCTTTAGGGGCTCGAGCAATCAGCGCGTGATTGATATGAACGCCACGCGCGCCCGTGCTGTGCGCGAGGGCGTTGCGCTTTGTGATGCGGTTGAACTTTGGCGGGACGATCCAGTCTATTCGACCCATACTATGTAGCTTGTGGCCGATGCCAAAGGGCGTGGTACCATAGCGCGAACGCAAAATCGGAAAAGTGAGGCCCAGATGATCGATCAGGAAAAAGTCGAGGCCGCCATTAAGCTGTTGCTTGAGGGCATAGGCGAGGACCCAACTCGTGAGGGCCTGCTGGAGACCCCGGCGCGCGTTGCCCGTATGTATGGTGAGATCGCCGGCGGTATGGACCAGAGTGCCGAGGAGCACCTGTCCAAAACCTTTGCCGTCGCTTCGAACGATTTGGTTATCGAGCGCGACATCACGTTCTACTCGCTGTGCGAGCACCATTTGCTGCCGTTTTATGGCAAGGCCGCCATTGGCTATATCCCTAACGGTCGGGTGGCTGGGCTTTCCAAACTCGCCCGCACGGTTGAGGTTTATGCCCGCCGTCTGCAGCTGCAGGAGCAGCTGTGTGCGCAGGTTGCCGACGCTCTCATGGATTATCTCGCTCCCCAGGGAGCGATTGTGCTCATGGAAGCCGAGCATATGTGCATGACCATGCGCGGCGTGCAAAAGCCCGGCACCAAGACCGTGACGCTCGCTCGCCGCGGCGTCTTTGAGACTGATCCCGCGCTCGAGGAGCGGTTCTTTAGGATGCTGGGCCGTTAGCATGAGGGTCGTCAACGACTTTACATCGAAGACCGATGAGGGGACGTCGCGTCGCGGCTTTATGGCTTCGGGCTTGGCTCCCTTTGGTGCCATGCCTCGCATTGATTACATTTGCGCCAACGGGCTGTTCCGGCGGCACCTGGGTAACATTGCACAGTTGGAATCGGGGCGCATCTTCTGCCGCCACGGTATTGACCATCTTCTCGATGTCGCTCGCATTATGTGGATCAAGAATCTCGAGGAACAGCTCGAATTTGACCGTGAGGTCATCTACGCCACGGCACTTCTTCACGATATCGGCAAAGATGAACAGTATGAATCGGGTATATCCCATGATGTTGCAAGCGAACGCGTCGCTGATGCGATTCTCGGCGGCATGCCCGATGATGTGGCGTTTGAGCCGGCCGATGCCGCAGCCATTAAGACGGCCATTCTGGGCCATCGAAAGCTGCGTGTGAACAGCCAACCGCTTGAGCGTCTGCTCTATGCAGCCGACAAAGCGTCGCGCGCCTGCTTTGCATGCCCCGCGCGCAATGCTTGCAACTGGAGCGATGATAAAAAGAACCTGTCGATTCGCGTGTAGTTAGTTTGCGCGGTCGGGGTTCTAAACGAAGGAGACGATCGCGATGAGCAATAAGAAACTGCCCGAGAATGCAACCAAGACTGAAGGTGCCGAGCTCGCCCGCCGTGGAAGGGGCGAAATATCCACCGCAACGGCGGTACCCCACGTGAGCTATGACGATCTGCGCCATGCCGACCGCATCACCGTTGAAGGTCTTGAGGTTTTTGCTAACCACGGCGTATATCCCGAAGAGAACGCGCTGGGCCAGAAGTTCATCGTGTCCCTGGTGCTCTATGCCGACCTGCGTGCAGCGGGGGAGCACGATAACCTGAACGCCTCGATTGACTACGGCTCGGTATGCCACGATGTCGATGGCTATCTGCGCGAGCATACGTTTAAGCTCATCGAGGCTGCAGCCGAGGGCGTGGCCCAGATGCTGCTACGTCGTTACCCCCTGCTGCTTGGCGTGCGCGTTAAGCTCGATAAGCCTTGGGCGCCCGTCGGTCTTCCCCTGGCAAGCTGCGGTGTCGAGATCGAGCGTGTGCGCTAACCGGTTCTAATACGTCTCTATGGGTGGCTGCTTGAGTCGCTGAGAAAGTGCTCTATTGTTGGGGCAGTATGTGTCGAGCAGGACGTGGAACCGCTGGTTGTGGCTTGGCTCGAGCAAGTGGACGAGCTCGTGGGCGACAACCATGTCGAGGCATTCGATGGGATAGGCGGCAAGTTCGCGTGCGATGCGAATGGCTCCGGTCTTGGGCGTGCATGATCCCCAACGCGTTTTCATGCTGCGTACGGAAACGCGGGATACGGCGACACCCATTGCGATTTCGTATGCGTGCACCATATCGCGCAGTGCCGATGTGACCTCGGACGTATAGAGCTGGTCAATATGGGCTTGGATCTCACTGGGCGTTAAGCCGTCGAGGGTCGCGTTCCACTTGGCCTGCGGACGTCCGTTTGGCTCGTCGGTACCCATAAAACTTGCGAAGGTAGCCTGCTTGGGCCGCGGTGCGGGTGATGCAAAGTTATGATCGAGTGCATCCTGTACCGTGATGGGCTTGCCCCAAAGTGCAATGATGGACGAGGGACTGAGCGGCTCTCGCGCCGTCGCCTGACGTTGCTCGCGCTGGGCACGTCGGCTGATAATCCAGGCGCTGTTGCGCTTCACAAACGCTTCAATACGCTCGCGGCTGGCGCCAAGTGGTGCGCTGGCGTGGACCTCGCCGCTCGATGTGACGCGTAGGTTGAAGTTCTTGACGCACTTTTTGGTAACGATGACGGGGATGGGCGTCCCATCCGGTCGGGATACGGAAATCGTAAACTGCTGCGTCAAAAGCGGTCCTTCAGATTGGGGACGGGCCGGCATGTCGACCGTTCGGCATGCCGGCTCGCTCAGGGGATGTGAAATTAATAACGCTCGAAGAAGGCAAGGGCATTATCGCTGCAGAGCTTCTGCATCACGGTCTTGCCAAAGTGCTTGGAGAGCATGTTCTGGAACTCGGGCATCTTGCTGGCATCGGAGAGGAAGGCGGGCACCGTGGCACCGTCCCAGTCGCCGCCGAGCGCGATGACGTCCTCGCCGCCCAGGTCGAGCCAGTGCTCGATATGTGCCGCCAGCTGGTCGAAGGTGACGTCTGCGGCGGTCTTGTCGGTTGCGTCGTTGGAAAGGAACTCGCTGCAGTAGTTGAGGCCGACGATACCGCCCATGTCGCGAATGGTGCGGAACTGGTCGTCGGTAAGGTTGCGTTTGACGCCGCAAACCGCACGGGAGTTGGAGTGGCTGGCGACGAAGGGACGTGTGGCGTGGGCGACAACCTCGTCAAAGCACTCATCGTTGAGGTGGGAGACGTCAAGCACCATGCCGGCGTGCTCCATCTGCGTAAGTGCCTCGATGCCGGCGGCGGTGAGGCCGGCGTGGGTATCGTGTCCGCTCGCGAGCGGTCCCTGCGCATTCCAGCTGAGCGATGACATGAGTACGCCCAAGCTCTTGAGCACCTCGATCAACGCGGGGTCCTCGGCAAAGAACGTGGCGTTTTCGATGGTGTGGATGCAGGCGACCTTGCCGTCTTTGAGCGCGGGGCGAATGTCTGCCGCGCTGCGTACGTTGACCATGCGGTCGTGGTTGAGCATTGCCTGGCCGCTCATATGCGCCATGATCTGCGCCTGGAAGCGCGCGGCGTGGGCGGTGGGAATCTCGTCGGGGACAAACGTGGCGAAGCACTGTGCCCATGGCGTGTTGCCGATCTTTGCGAGCGAGATGGCGCAGGCGTTGCCCTCGATGAGGTCGAAATCTTGCGGATGCGTTTCGTCGCCGGGGAAATAACCGTCGGTGCCGGCGGTAAAGCGCAGGTCGAGATCGAGCGTGGCCCAGCCGATGCGGTCGGCGGTGTCGCAGTGTAGGTCAAATACGGGATATGCCATGGTTCCTCCGGTTGCAGCGTTTCTTTGCAAACTGTCATTGAATTGTATGACTAGGGTATAGTTAGCGCCATATGTTCACGGCGGCCCGCGTTGTGCGCCGCCCTTATCACGGAGGTTACCATGTCCAACCAGGGCAAGAAGGTCAAGACTCATTATCGCGGCACGCTCGACGACGGCACGCAGTTCGATAGCTCCTACGATCGCGGCGAGCCGCTGGAGTTCACCTGCGGCGCCGGTCAGATGATCAAGGGCTTCGACGCCGCTGTTGTCGACATGCAGGTGGGCGAGAAGAAGACCGTGCACATTCCTGCTGCCGATGCCTACGGCGAGCACAATCCCGAGATGGTTATTACCTTCCCGGCCGAGCAGGTTCCCAACATCGAGCAGATCGAGAAGGGCATGAAGCTCTTCCTGTCCACGCCGAGCGGCATGCCCGTCCCCGCCGTCGTCATCGACGTAACGCCCGAGGCCGTGACGCTCGATGCCAACCACGAGCTTGCCGGCAAGGACCTCAACTTTGATATCGAGCTCGTCGAGGTCGAGGACTAGGCTATGCCTGTGAATCTGGTTTCGACAGCGTGTCTCGGAAATCTCAACGACCCGTCCTATGAGCTTTTGCTTCGCCGGGAGCTGGGCGGTGTCTTTGAGGTCGATGAGCTACTACTCGATTGGGACCAGGCCGATGCCCGCACATTTGTGGGCGTGACGGAGCTGGGGCGTACGGTCGATATTCGGCTGGGCGCTGCCGATGGCGATCGCCTTGCCGATGGCGATGTGCTCGCCATCGACCGTTCGGGCATGGTGCCCGTGGCGGTTGTCGTGCGCCTGCGCAGTGCCGAGGTTTATTTGGTCGAAGTCGACCGCATGGACCCGATTGCGCTCGCGCATGCGTGCTGGGAGATCGGCAATATGCACGCGCCGCTTTTCCGAGGCGATTCGGACGAGTATACCGTGCGCATGTATACGCCGGTGCAGCCTGTTTTGGGCCGCATGCTCCGGGGCGTCGAGGGCGTTTGGCTCTCGGTGGTTACCCGTGAACTCGATGCGGACCGGCGCTTTGCGTCGAGTGCGGCGGATGCCGTTGTGAGTATGGCTCCCGACTTTACGATCGTAAAAAAGGCGCGCGGTTAACGTGCGTATGAGTAAGACGGACTTTGAGAGGCAGCTATTCAAAGTCCGTCTTACTGTTGATGAGGTGCTTTGGGGGGAAAGCATATGGGTCTTGAGGGAATCAAGCTGATTGCATGCGATTTGGACGGCACGTTGCTGCATCGGGGGGAGCGCGAGCCGCGTTCCGAGGCCTTTGAGCTCATCGATGAACTGCATCGTCGCGGTATCGTGTTTATGCCGGCGAGCGGTCGTCAATATGCGAGCTTGCGCTATCTGTTTACCCCGGTGGCCGATGAGCTCGCCTATGTATGCGAGAACGGAGCCCTGGTGATGAGCGAGGGGCGTGCCGTTGTCAAGCGCTCCATGGAGCGTAGTCTTGCTATGGATATCGCGAATGCCGTGGTTGCGTATCCCCATGCCGACGTGACCCTTTCGTGTGAGGGACACCTCTACACCATGAGCGGCAACGATGCGTTCGTCGACCATTTGCGCTATGAGGTCCACTGCGATGTGGCGGTGGTCGACCGCCCCGAGGACATCGACGAGGACGTCATTAAGATCGCCTTCCAGACGCCCGAGGTGGATCAGCCGGCGGCCCTGGAGTATTTCGAGCGCCTCTTTAGCGACCGTGTTGACGTGATGACGTCGGGAACCGAATGGACGGACTTTATCGGTTTCGGTTCGGGCAAGGGCTCCGCGCTTGCCGACTACGGTCGTGCCCTGGGTATTTCGCCCGATGAGATGATGGCGTTTGGCGATAACGAAAACGACCGCGACATGCTCAACGTCGTGGGCCATCCCTATCTGATGGAGAGCTGCAACCCCTCTATGCGTGGCATCAACGACCGCGTCCGCTACGTGCGCACGGTCGAAGAAGAACTGCGTCGTCTACTTGCCGAGTAGGCATGCCCCAAACATCTACCGGCAGTCGGGGCAGAGACCCTCGAAGATGGTGTAGTGCGACGTGACGTGCCAACCGATTTGCTTGGACGCCTCGGCGTCGAGCTGGGCATCGAAGGGGAGCGGCACGTCGATGACGCGGCTGCACGAGGTGCAGATGATATGTGCGTGCGGCTCGATGGTGCGATCAAAGCGACTCCCGCCCGGCGTCTTGATCGAGAGGATTTCTCCGGCATCTGCCAAGAGATTGAGGTTGCGGTAGACCGTGCCGCGGCTGATCTTGTCATCCTGTTCGCGCACGGCGTTGTAGATTTCGTCGGCGGTGGGATGGTTATAACTTTGGCGCACGGCGTCAAGAACCAGCTTTCGCTGCCTGGTATTCCTTCTTTGCACCGCCATGCGCCTCGCCTCTTTTCTATTCAACGGTCGTAGGTAAATGATACCGTATTTAGCACACAATACTAATAATGAGGACTGAAACCGTCTTCATTGGCAAGTGGGGCTCGGGCCTGGGCGTCTACGAGGCGAAAACGCGTTCCCATGCACTCGTAGGAGGCATGAAGCGCCTCGAGATGAGATAGGATGTTTGCCGGAGCCCCCTGTATCTCCATCTCGACTGAGCCGTCTTCCATGTTACGCACCCAGCCGGTGAGGGAGCGTGCCTGCGCGAGGTTGGTGTTGGTAAAGCGAAAACCAACGCCTTGGACTTGCCCCGTCCAGTGCAGGAAATAGCGCAGGGGAGTGTCTTGAGTGGCCTCGTCGCTTGCGAGTACGGTAAGCCTGCGGCGCAGCTCGAGCTCGACGTTTGATGGTTTTTGAGGCTCTCGACTGCCGCCGGTGACGCTGGAGAAGAACGTATCGAAGAGGCCCATCGCTATGCCTGCTTGCCTGCGTCGGCCGGGAAAGTAATGCCGGCCTGCTGGCGCACGGCATCCATGATGCGCAGTGAGACGAGCGTGACATCGCGGTAGTGGCCAAGCTCGTGGCGTCCCGCCGGGGTCTCCCAAATCTCTTCCTTAACGTTATCGATGCCGCCGATGGCGGTGATAAGGTCTGTGAGTTCGTATTCCATAGTGTTGCTCGATTTGGGCAGGTCGAGCACGCGGCCGTTCTCGTCCTGTTCGCGCGGTGCCTCGGTCGCCGAGCCGCGTACGACGTCGCCGCGATAGTCGATGCGGACGTTGCGGGGCGTGGACAGATGGTCGATCTGGATAGTGCCACGCTCGCCTTCTATCTGCGAGGGCAGCAGGTCATTCGTAATTTTGGAGTGCGCGAGCTCGACGGAGATGCGGCCACCGCCGTAGCTGGCGAGGATGGAACCGCAGCCGTCGATGGGGCCGTGCGTGAGCTGTCGCGTGGTGGGG
The DNA here is from genome assembly GCA_902489665.1 of uncultured Collinsella sp. GTDB lineage: Bacteria > Actinomycetota > Coriobacteriia > Coriobacteriales > Coriobacteriaceae > Collinsella. The sequence goes on from CABUAT010000010.1 coordinate 17,014, forward strand.
TCGAGCAGAGTAGTCATGCTCGTAAGGCCGGAGGGCATGCCGAAAATCTCGACCATGGGCTCGACGGTGTAGACGCCAATGTCCATGAGGGAACCCGATGCCATATTGCAGTCGAAGATATTGGTGGCGCGTCCCGCGAGAATCTCGTTGTAGCGCGAGGAATACTTGCCAAAGCGCAATGAGGCGCGGCGGATGGGGGCGATCTCGCCCAGGGCGTCCTCGATGGCGTGGAAGGCGGGATCGTGGAGGGGACGCATGGCCTCGAGGGCCACGACACCTGCTGCCTCGGCAGCGCGGAAGACTTCCAGCGCCTGCGCTTCGGTGGCGCAGAAGGGTTTCTCGACGATGACGTGCTTGCCACCGGCGATGCAGGCAAGGGCCTGCTCGTAGTGAAGTGCGTTAGGGCTGCCGATATAGACGGCGTCGACGTCGACGGCTGCCGCAAGCTCATCGAGTGACGTAAAGTTTCGCTCGCCACCGCGCTCGGCGGTAAAGGCAGTACCGCGATTGGCGTCGCGTGAAAGCGTGCCCACAAACGCGGCTTGGTCGTTGGCGTTGACGACTTGGATAAAGTCGTCGGTGATCATGGATGTGCCGATGGTCGCGATGCGCAGCATACGTCCCCCTTGCGTTGTTTGGTCTACAGGATGAGTGTAGCGCGTGGGGATATAAAGCTGCGCGAAAACGCTATTACAGGTCGCTCTCGTTAAAGCCGGTGTCGATATCGAGGTTGCTGCCGTCGGCCGCCGTGGTTGCGAGCTCATCGCAGCGCTCGTTGAGCTCGTGGCCGGCGTGACCCTTAACCCAGATGAACTCAACCTTGTGCTTACTTTTGGCGGTGAGTAGGCGCTCCCACAGGTCGCGGTTCTTGACGGGCTGCTTGTTGGCGGTTTTCCATCCGCGCTTTTTCCAGCCGTCGATCCAGTGCTTGTTGAAGGCGTTGACGACGTACTGCGAATCGGAATGGACTTCGACCTCGCAGGGGCGGTTGAGCGCCTCGAGCGCCACGATGACCGCCATGAGTTCCATACGGTTGTTGGTGGTCTTGGCGTAGCCGCGTGAAAGCTCGGAGGTGAAGGTCTTGCCGGCGGGGTTGGTGTATTTGAGTACGGCGCCGTAGCCGCCGCGTCCCGGATTTGATCGGGCCGAGCCGTCGGTATAGATGATGACCTTCACATGGTTCCTTTCGTTGGGTACGTTTCGTGTGAGTGACCATTGTAGCGCCATGCCCGCCGGGGGCTAGCAATCTACGATTTCTACCCCGTCTTCCGACAGTTAGTTGGCATGGATGATGCGGTTGAGCTCGTCGAGGTATTGCTGCAAGAGGGGAGAGGGCTTGCGCTCGTCGTGCATGATATAGCCTACGTGCATCGTTGGGGCGTCTGCTAACGGGATCGATGCCATACCCCATTGCATTTCATTGGAGAGGACACCGGTCGACAGGGTGTAGCCGTTCGACGTGATAAGTAAGTTGGTAAGTGTTCCGCGGTCCGAGATTCGTATGTTGCGGTCGCAAGGGATATAGCTAAAAGGTTCCTCGGCGTAATAGAAGGAGTTCGAGGTGCCTTGCTCAAAGCTGTAGCGCGTATATGGTGTGAGGTCGGCAAGGGACAGCTGCGGGCGGCGGGCAAGCGGGTGGCGCTCGCTAACGAAGACGTGGACCGTCGCGTCGAATAGGGGATGGAAGCTCGCGCGCGCATCGGCAAAAGCCTTCTGCAGAACGCGGACGTTAAAGTCGTCCAGATAGAGGATGCCGATGTCGCTGCGAAACGCGCGGACGTCATCGATGATCTGCGATGTGGTGGTCTCGCGCATGATGAACTCGAACTTGTCGTCCCGGCAGCGCTCGACGACGTTGACGAAGGCCTCGACCGAAAAGGCGTAATGCTGGGCGGAAATGGCGAGGCGGGCTTGCGGGGTGCCGCCGTCCTCGTAGCGCGCCTCGAGCATGTCGGCCTGCTCTACGACCTGGCGCGCATAGCCCAAAAGCTCGGTGCCGTCGTTGGTGAGCGTGACGCCGCGGCTGGAGCGCGTAAAGATCTCCAGGTGGAGCTCCTGTTCCAGGCTTTTGACGGCGTTTGAGATGTTGGACTGAGCGGTATAGAGGCGCTGGGCTGCGGCATTGATTGAGCCGGACTCTGCTACGGCGATCAGGAAACGAAGCTGCTGGAGGGTCATCGGCGCCATCCTTTCGAGTGTTATCTATAAAACCGATAACAGGTTAGCGCTTTTAAGTGATTGACCGAGGGAAACAATGCTCGTACTATTCAAAACACACAAAGGCGGTAGGTAATTAAGCCAACCACGGAACCGGGATGCGAAAGGAGGCCCGCATATGAATTGCTTACTAAGACGAATGCCGGGCTCCTGTTTGCGCCCGTCGGCGTGATCAGGAGACAGCGACTTACTTCTCTCTAATTTATTAACTTTTGTTCGATCAAGGAGATCATCGTGAGCCAGTTCATCAACAACCCCGAGCACACCTTTGGTTTCGATACCCTGCAGCTTCACGTTGGCCAGGAGAGCGCCGATCCCGCATCCGACTCCCGCGCCGTGCCTATCTACCAGACCACGAGCTATGTGTTCCGCAATTCCCAGCACGCCGCCGACCGCTTTGGTCTTGCCGACGCCGGAAACATCTACGGCCGTCTGACCAACTCCACCCAGGGCGTCTTCGAGGATCGTATCGCCGCGCTCGAGGGTGGCGTGGCAGGTCTTGCCGTCGCCTCCGGTGCTGCTGCCATCACCTATACCCTGCAGGCTCTTGCCCAGGCCGGTGACCACATGGTGGCTCAGAAGACCATCTACGGTGGCTCCTACAACCTGCTGGAGCATACGCTCTCCCAGTTTGGCGTCGAGACCACCTTCGTCGATGCCCACAACCTGGACGAGGTCGAGGGCGCCATCAAGGACAACACCACGGTCATCTATCTCGAGACGCTCGGTAACCCCAACTCCGACATCCCCAACATCGACGCCATCTCCGAGATCGCCAAGAAGCACGGTCTGCCGGTTGTCGTCGACAACACCTTCGGCACCCCGTATCTGTTCCGTCCGCTGGAGCATGGTGCCAACATCGTCGTTCACTCCGCAACCAAGTTCATCGGCGGCCACGGCACCTCGCTGGGCGGTGTGATCGTCGATGGCGGTAACTTCGATTGGAAGGCGAGTGGCAAGTATGCCCAGATCGCTGAGCCCAACCCCTCCTACCACGGTGTTTCGTTTGCCGAGGCTGCCGGTCCCGCCGCCTTCGCAACCTATGTCCGCGCTATCTTGCTGCGTGACGAGGGCGCCTGCATCAGCCCGTTCAACGCCTGGGTCCTGCTCCAGGGCACCGAGACTCTGTCGCTGCGCGTTGACCGTCATGTCGAGAACACCAAGAAGGTCGTTGAGTTCCTGGCTGGTGACAGCCACGTCGCCAAGGTGAACCACCCGAGCCTGCCTGAGCACCCCGATCATGAGCTCTATCAGAAGTACTTCCCCAACGGCGGTGCCTCGATCTTTACCTTTGAGATTAAGGGTGGCAAGGAGGCAGCTTGGAAGTTCATCGATCATCTGCAGGTGTTCTCGCTGCTCGCCAACGTGGCCGACGTCAAGTCGCTCGTCGTGCACCCGGCTACCACCACGCACTCCCAGCTGTCTGCCGAGGAGCTCGCCGAGCAGAACATCACGCCCTCCACGATCCGTCTTTCCATCGGTACCGAGAACGCCGAGGATATCATTTGGGACCTGAAGCAGGCCTTCGCCGCGCTGGACGAGTAAAGCGACTTGTGCAAGGACCCCTTGCGACTCGATAGGTATAACTGCATAAAATGCCTGCTCAAGGCGCCTGTGCGAACAATGGTTGCACAGGCGCCTTTTTTGCATAGAGAGGGTGCAAAAACAGGGTTTTTGACACGCTTTATGCATTCGAGTTGTGGAAAACTCCTGTTGAGAGGATGTGAGTTTTACGCAATTGACGTGCGCCTTTTGAGTAAAACTGCAGGTCGCGATTTGCTCGGGGTACTATGCAGCGCAATCGAATCACACGCAGCTCAAACGCAGCAAAAACGCACTACGGAGGTTTCCAGCTACATGAGGATCGATTCACGAAAACCGAAAGCCGCCGCCCTTTCCGCCGCTCTGACCGTGGCACTTTTGGCGGGCGCCGGTGCAACTGATGCCCACGCCGCAACATTGTCCGATACGGTTGGATCTACGCCGTCCGAGACGACGCTGGTACAGCCCGTTGACTATCGCGGCGATGGTTATGGTTCCATGCAGGAGTGGAACGCCTCGATGGAGGCCAAGCGCGATTCCCTGGAGATGCGCGCTCAGATCATCATGAATATGTATGGCGACTATGCCACCGATGACGAGCGCGCTGTGCTGCAGGGCTGTATCGACGGTGCGGGTAGCCTGTTGACGATGGGGGAGGTCGACGCCAAGTCGACCGAGCTCGATGAGCTGCGCACTGCGCTTGAGGATGCTAAGCGCGAAGCGCTCGAGGCTGCGGCCGCCGAAGCCGAGGCCGCTGAGGCCGTTCAGGCTTCGTATTACAACGCCGGCTCCGGTTCGTCTTACGCGCCTGCTGCGTATTACGCGAACGGCTCGGGCCTGACGCGCTCGAGCGGCGTCAATAACTATAACGGCCGCCGTGAGACCTATTACAGCAGCAACGTGTTGTATCACCACCGCACGGGCGAGTGGACTCAGGATTCCGAGGGCTTTTGGCGCGATTCCGATGGTTACTATGTCGTGGCCGCGGGCGATAAGGCTCAGGGTTCCACGTTTACCGGTTCCAAGGGCGAGTGCAAGGTCTATGACTCCGGCTGCGCCGCCGGAACTACCGACTACTATACCGGTTGGTAATCTGCCATAAGGAAAATTGGCACATGATGGGCGGGCGTCTTTACTGAGCTTTTAGGCAACGTAAAGCCGCCCGTTCTTTATGTGCGTTCGAGTTAACAGAGCCCTTACCGTGGCGGTACGCTGGGCGTATGGGTGCGGGGCACACTAGTTCATGAGAAATAAGGTCTTTCTCTTGGAGGAAGTGGTCTTGTGAATGCTCGAGATATCGCCGTTGCCGCCGTCGCGTTGATGCTTGGCTGCCTTGGTCCCACGGCCGCGCTCGTCGCGGGCATGCAGGGGACATGCGGGGCTGCTCCTATCGTGGTCGGCGCGCTGATCGCGGCCGCGCTGCTGGGAAGTGCAGGTGTAGTTCTTTGTCGCGACGATGAGGACCAGGCGTCGGAGTCGCAGCTCTAACCGTTGTGAAGCTGATTTTTGGCCAAAGATGAAAAAGGAAGCCGCCGCGAGGGGAGTGCCCCTTGCGGCGGCTTTGCCATTGGATCTGCTGGCTACAGTATGCCGAGCACTACCAGCTGCTTTCTATTTCGCGAATCCTCTGGTAGAGCCAATCGTTTTGCGGCACTTGGATATCGTGTTTGGCGGCCAGGCGGCAAATGGTGCCCGCGAACTCCTCGACTTCGGTTTTTCGTTGTGCGATGCGGTCCTGCGCCATCGAGGGCATACCGGCGGGGTCGATTCCCTCGATGAGGTGCACCATTTGCGTCAGGTCTGCCTCGGTCAGCTCAACGCCCTCGGCGTTGGCAACCGCAAGCGTCTCGCGCATGGCGGCGACAAAACAGCGGCGCTGCTCGGAGCCCGGCTCCGTGGCGCTTCCGTAGGTCCCGCCGTAAGCCATGCAGGTCTGGTTGATGCCGTCGTTGAGCATGAGTTTGGCCCACATGCGGTGCGCAATGTTGCTCTCGACGGTATGGGCGATGCCGCAGCGCGTGTAGAGCTCGTCGATAGCGGCGACGGTCGCGGGGTCGGTGCCGGCGGCTGCACCAAAGCGGATCTCGCCCGCATTGGTAAAGGTGAGCGCGCCGTTGAGGAACACGGCGTCCATGCCCTGGCAGATACCAAGAACGGTATGCTTCCAGCCAAAGCGTTCGGCAATCTTTTGCTCGCTCGTAATGCCGTTGCACAGCGAGGCGATGAGCGTGTTGGGTCCCACGACACGCTCCATAGTCTTGAGTGCTTGGTCGAGACCGGTGGTCTTGACCGTCAGGATGACCAGATCGGCGGGTGTCGCCTCGCTGGCGCGGACGGACGTGAGATCGCAAGGCTTTCCGTTGACGGTGAGCGCATCGCCCGCGTGACGCTCAAAACGGGCGTCATCCATAACGTATTCGACGGCGTCATTGCCGAGGGCCTTGGCAATCATGCTGCCGTAGAGCAGGCCGACGCCGCCCTTGCCGATAAAGGCAACCTTGTTGATCTGCATGTGAATCATCTCCCCATATAAAAGGCGCCCGCGTAAGGGGCGCCTGATGGATTGTATGCTGCCGGGGTGATTGATGGGTGCGCGGGGCGGCTGTTATAAAAAAGAAACGTTTGCCTGGACGTTACACTGCGGGGCAGACCGCAAAGACGCAGGCGGGGTATCCGACGCCATCGCGGACCTTGGGGAAGGTGCAGAAGATGACGGCGCTCGTGGCTGGAAGCTCGTTTAGATGGTCCATGACTTCGATCTGATAGCGGTCGACCGAGAGGATGTATTGCTCGCCTGGGTAGGGGTAGGCGTCCTCGCGTGTGGTCACGCTCGTCTCCTTTCATCGGGCTTTTTGCTGATGTTAAAGCGGTGCCGTGACGGCCTGATTTCTGCTGCGTTACGATACGTTCTCGATTGCGATTCCGATGTGTTTCGATGACGTGACGGGTTTGTTTCGCCTTGTCAGGGCTTCGATGGGAGGGGAGGGGCCGTGCAATATCGCGTTGACCCCAAAAGCGGCAACCGTATCTCGGCGTTGGGGCTGGGCTGCATGAGGTTTCCCGGTGCGCCGGGACGCCCGGATGCGAAGACTGCCGACGCCATCATCTTCCGTGCGGTGGAGCAGGGGATTAACTACCTGGACACGGCCTATCTCTATCCCGGCAACGAGGCTTGTGTGGGTGCGTCGCTTGAGCGATTGGGGCTGCGTGACCGGGTGTTGCTGGCGACCAAGTTGCCGCATGCTTCGTGCAAGTGTGCGGAGGATTTCGACCGGTTCTTCGACGAGCAATTGCGCCGCCTGCGGACCGACCATATCGACTATTACCTCATGCACAACATTACCTCGCCCGCCCAGTGGGAACGTGTGGTGGCGTTGGGCATTGAGGACTGGATCGCTCGTCAAAAGGCGGCGGGGCGTATTCGCCAGATTGGTTTTTCGTACCACGGCAGCGCGGCGGATTTCCTGACGATGCTCGATGCATATGAGTGGGACTTTTGCCAGATCCAGTACAATTACGCTGGAGAGCGATATCAGGCGGGAACAGCGGGGCTCATGGCCGCCGCCGAGCGAGGTCTCGCGGTGTTTGTGATGGAGCCGCTGCTGGGCGGGCGTTTAGCGGGCAAGCTGCCGCCACGGGCCCGCGCTGTGCTCGATAGTGCCCGTGACCCGCATTTGCGCACTCCTGCCGCCTGGGGTCTTTCGTGGGTCTGGAATCATCCTCAGGTGACGATGCTGCTTTCGGGTATGACCGATACCGCGCAGGTGGATGAGAACGCGGCGTTGGCCGATCGGGCCCTGCCGGATTCGATGACAGCTACTCAGCTCGATGCCATCGCGCACGTGCTGACGGAGTTTGAAAAATCGAATCGCGTGCCCTGCACGGGATGCGGCTATTGCATGCCATGTCCCAAGGGCATCAATATCCCTGGATGTTTTGCCGCCTACAACGCAAGCTATGCGCACAGCTGGTTTACGGGTCTATCGCAGTACTTTACGGCGAGCGCGGTGCGCACAAGCGAGGCCAAGCTGGTGAGCAATTGCGTCAAGTGCGGCAAATGCGCGCGCCACTGCCCGCAGCATATCGATATCCCCGAGCGTCTCGATGACGTGCGCCGACGCTTCCAGCCGGGCCCCGTAACGGCCATGCTTAAAGTCTTCGGCAAAACACGCTCCTCATGACCCTTTTATATCTTGTGATGGAATAGTTCCTGTTTGCGGCAGAATAGGGCGATAGCAGGAACTATTTCGCCGCAACTGATGGGAGGCTATCGTGGGTGACCGAGGTTTACGTAATGATTCGCGTGAGGTTCGTTGGGGCATTTTGGGCGCTGGGTACATTTCTCATCGATTTGCATCGTCGCTCAAGAAGGTCGACGGGGCACGGCTGGTGGCTGCGGCCGGTCGCACTCCTGCACATGTCGAGGAATTTTGCCGAGCGTTTTCGATCGATGCTGCGCATGGCCACGCCTCGGTCGACGATAACGGCGATGCGGCTTATGACGCGCTGATTGCCGACCCCGATGTCGACGCAATCTACTTGGCTCTTCCGCATGGCATGCATACGCGTTGGGCCTGTCGCGCGCTGCGCGCCGGAAAGGCCGTGCTGTGCGAAAAGCCGGCCGTTTTGAGTGAGGAAGAGGCTCTCTCGATTGCCTCCACCTCTCATGAGCGCGGCGTGCTGTTTATGGAGGCGATGAAGAATCGGTTTTGCCCGATGCGCACTCGCGTGAAGGACTTGCTTGCGTCGGGTGAGCTTGGCCGTATTGTCTCGATTGAAAGCGTGCAAAAGCTCGATTACGGCGAGCCTCCTTCGGGCTATCTGCTTGATTCGTTGCAGGGTGGCTGTCTATATGACATGGGCTGTTATGCGGTCGGGTGGTTTGATGATCTGCTTGCGGGTGCGTGCGATGTTTCGTCTCGTGAAGTTTGCTGGCGTGACGTATCGGGCGGCCGCGTTGATTGGGTCGACGAGATTCGTATGAGCGTCGGCGGCATACCCATTCATATGGCGTGCGACGGCAAAGCGGCATATGAAAGCCGCTTAACGATTGACTGCGAGCGAGGCTCGTTGGAAATCGAGCGCCTCCATCGTCCCGAGCTCGCCTATGTGAAGTACTCCGACGGACGAATGCTCGAAATAAATGCCCCGTTTGAGGTCGATGATTTCTACGGCGAAATCCAGCATGCGACCCAGCTCATCCGGGCGGGGAAACTCGAAAGCCCCATCATGCCCCTAGCCGCCACACAGCGCTGCGCACGCATCATCGATGCGATTCGTTTGAAACTTTAGGGCGTGGGGCATGGCACCAGCGCTTGGAATGCCTGGAGGCCTTTGTCCCTGATGCCCCTTTTATAACTTGCGGTGGAATACGGTCTGTTTGCGCCAAAATAGGGCACCAATAGACCGTATTTCACCGCAACTGATAAGGGAGAGCTGGAGATGCTGACGATCGGGTGTCATCTTTCGACGACGAAGGGCTATCGGGCAATGGGGGAGACGGCGCTGTCCATTGGCGCCAATACCTTTGCGTTCTTTACGCGCAACCCGCGCGGTGGCAAGGCAAAAGAACTTGACATGGATGACGTGGCGGCTCTGCGCGAGCTTATGGCGCAAAACGACTTTGGACCGCTGGTGGCGCATGCCCCGTATACCTACAACCCCTGTTCTGTCAAAGAGCGGGCGCGCGAGTTTGCCTTGGAGGCAATGGCCGAGGACTTGCAGCGTCTGGAAGCACTGCCCGGCAACTACTACAACTTCCACCCCGGTGCGCATGTGGGACAGGGGGCAGACGCCGGCATTCAGATGATTGTCGACACCCTGTGCCAGGTGATGTTTGAGGGCCAGCAGACGACGGTGCTGCTCGAGACCATGGCCGGCAAGGGTACCGAGGTGGGCCGCAGCTTTGAGGAACTGGCGTGCATTATCGAGGGCGTTGCCGCCAAGTGCCCAGAGCTGTCCGATAAGCTGGGCGTTTGTTTGGATACCTGCCATGTGAGCGATGCCGGCTACGACATCATCCATGATCTGGACGGCGTACTCGACGAGTTCGACCGCGTGGTGGGTATCGATCGCTTGCATGCCGTACACATCAACGATTCGAAGAACCCTTGTGGCGCCCATAAAGATCGTCACGAGTGCATCGGCAAGGGATACCTTGGCAGCGGGGAATTTGGTGGCGGTATGCAGGTTATGCAGAATATTGTATCGAATGGCCATTTGCGTTCGCTGCCGTTTATTTTGGAGACTCCGAACGAACTTGCAGGTTATGCAGCTGAAATTAGACTATTAAGGTCATTGCAGCAGTAATGACTGTCACAAAGTAGAGTATTCCATTCACGTTATGGGTTTGTTTCAATCAGTTTTCTCATTGCAGATTCGTAATTCCGGGTGCATAATAGCCAACAGTTTTTGCAGACCTCTGAATCAAACGAGGTCACCGGAAGGAGACTCATTATGAAGCTGAAGAAGCTTGGCGCATTTGCCGCCACGGGTGCTATGGCGCTCGCCCTTGCTCTGACGGGCTGCGGTTCGTCCAACGCCACCTCTGGTTCTGATGCCGGTTCCAGCAGTTCTGACGACGCTAAGGTCGAGAAGGTCGACGGCTCCAAGGAGTACGCGCTCGTCAAGGACGGCACGCTGACCGTCGGCACCTCTGCCGAGTACGCGCCGTTTGAGTACAAGGATGACAACGGCGATTATCAGGGCTTTGACCTTGAGCTCATCAAGGCTATCGGCGACAAGCTGGGCCTGGATGTCGAGTATGTCAACAATGACTTTGACACGCTGGTTCCGGGCGTCGCTTCGGGCGCCAAGTATGACGTTTCCATCGCGGCTATCACCGACACGCCCGAGCGTGAGAAGGAAGTCACTTTCTCTGATTCCTACTACATGGACGATCAGGCTATCGTGACCAAGGTCGATAACACCGACATCACGGCCGACAACTACAGCGAGAAGCTCAACAACGCCGACGCTACCATCATCGTCCAGTCTGGCTCGACCGCCGAGGCCTTTGCCCAGGAGAACTTCCCCAAGGCCAAGATCGTCCCCTACAAGGACGCCACCGAGTGCTTCAGTGCCTTGCAGTCCGATAAGGGCGACGCCGTAGTCACCAACCGCTCCGTTGCCAGCCAGCTGACCGCCGAGCAGTTCAACACCTGCCAGACCATCAAGCAGATCAGCACCGGCGAGGAGTACGCCATCGCCATCAACCAGGGCAACACCAAGCTCAAGGACGACATCAACCAGGCCATCAAGGACCTGACCGACGACGGTACCGTCGACGCCCTCATGGCTAAGTACAATATCAAGTAAAATAACTACTTGATTGCGCGCGGGCCCTTTTCGTTTTGGCGGAAAGGGCCTTTGCGCTTCTCTTGACGGAGAGCGTTTCCGTCTCGTTTTGCCGGCAACTTCTACGATAGGAGCCACCTTGTCTCGACTGAACAAAGGGGCCGCGGAGCAGCGTTTTCCACTGCCCTCGATGCTCCAAAAGCTGGCCTGTGCCCTGGCTGTGGCGCTCGCCCTGGTATGCGCGGGGGCCTGCGTGCCCGCGACCGCCCAGGCGCTTGAGACCGCAAAGATTACCGCCCGACCCAATACCGGTTCGGGTAGCGATGTGGTCGGCGGCACCGAGACGCGCATCACTTGGGAAGTTCAGGCCGATGCCGACGAGGAGCTGAGCGGTCTTTCGCTGACGTTTGTCGACGGTACGACGTTTGGTACCGATGACATTCGATTGACGATGCTCTCGGGCGAGGACCTCATGGATCGTACGCCCATGAAGCCCACGTGCAAGGCTGACGGTCAGACGCTCAAGATTGACTTTGGTGAGACGGCGCCTGCTGGCGGCTATTTCCGCGTCGAGGTTTACGGCGTGACCTTCCCCGTCGAGGGCGGCGATGAGGCCTTTAGCGGCACCTGCACTTTGGCCGATGGCTCGACCAAGAAGATCTCCAAGATTCCTTCCGTCGAGATTAAGGGCGTGACGGCATTCGATAACTTCCTGGCCGACCTTAAGGAGCAGCCGTGGGTCGAGGCGTGGAACTCCAATATGTTCCTGCGCCTGTTCCTGAACCCGGTCATTTTGGTCCAGAGCCTGCCGATCGTCTTCAAGGGCTTCCTCATGTCGCTTTCGATCGTGCTTGTGGCGTTTCCGCTGGCAATTCCCTTCGGTTTCGCCCTGTCGCTCATGCGCATCTCCAAGTCGCGCATCCTGCGCTGCCTCGCCGGTATCTACGTGAATATCATTCGCGGTACGCCGGCGTTCCTGCAGATCTATATCGCGTTCTTCGGTCTGCCGTTGGCCGGCGTCAAGGTTGATGACTACGTGCTCGGCGTCATCGTCATGGCCATGAATTCGTCTGCCTATCTGTGTGAGATCTTCCGCGCCGGTATTCAATCGATCCCCAAGGGACAAAATGAGGCTGCTCGCTCTCTGGGCATGAATGCCTTCCAGACGCTGCTCTACGTTATGATTCCGCAGACGTTCCGCAATGTTTTGCCTACGCTGACCAGCGAGTTTATCTTGCTTTACAAGGATACGTCGCTGCTTGCCGCCGTGGGTGTGGTCGAGATCGTCATGAACGCCCGTACCATCGTGGCCACGACGGGCTCCATTACACCGTACGTGGTTGCCGCCCTGTTCTATCTGGTCATCACCCTGCCGCTCGCTCGCTTGGTGAGCGGTCTTGAGGCGAGGCTTTTGGGCACGACCGAGACCAAGAAGAAGCGTCCCGCCAAGAGCGCCGGACAGGTTGTCGCGACGCCCGCCGATCACATCGCCGGTCTGTAAGGAGGTCCTATCATGAGCGAAACCAATAACTCGAACGAGGTCGTCGTCAGCATCAAGAACCTCCAGAAGGCCTTTGGCGATAACGTGGTCCTGCGCGATATCGATCTGGATGTGCATAAGGGCGAGGTCGTCGTAGTTCTGGGTCCTTCGGGCTCGGGCAAGTCGACGATGCTTCGCTGCATCAACCGTCTTGAGGAGCCCACGAGTGGTTCGATTGTCGTCGAGGGCGTGGATGTGTGCGCCAAGGGTGTCGACCTCAATAAGGTACGTACGCACTTGGGCATGGTGTTTCAGCAGTTCAATCTGTTCCCGCACCTGTCGGTCAAAAAGAACGTCATGCTTGCGCAACAAAAGGTGCTCAAGCGCAGCAAGGAAGAGGCCGAGAAGATCGCCGTCGAGGAGCTGACCAAGGTCGGCCTGGCCGAGCGCATCGATTTTATGCCGAGTCAGCTTTCGGGCGGTCAGCAGCAGCGCGTGGCCATCGCCCGCGCCCTGTCGATGAATCCGCACGTGATGCTCTTCGACGAGGCCACGTCGGCGCTCGATCCCGAGCTTGTCCGCGACGTGTTGGGGGTCATGCGCGACCTGGCACGCGACGGCATGACCATGATCGTCGTGACGCACGAGATGGGCTTTGCCCGCGACGTTGCCGACCGCGTCGTCTTTATGGACGGCGGCGTTATCGTGGAAGAGGGTACGCCGAGCGAGGTCTTCGACCACCCCAAGAGCGAGCGCACCAAGGCGTTCTTGGGCAACATCTCGTAGCCGGTTGATGTAACTGCCGTTACAAAAGAGCGGGGGCTGGACTTGAATCCAGCCCCCGCTCTTTTGTAGGGATGGGGATGTGCTTTGATGCAGACTCTTTTGGAGGTCCTGGGTTCGTTACGCGAGCTCGGCTCCGAGGGCCTTGCAAGCGGTCTCGCCCTCATCGTCGGGCGCATCGTAGCAAATGACGGAATCGACGACATTGACGCCCGCCTCGTCGGCATCGGCCTTCCAGTTGTCCATCCACTCGCCCTCGGCCCACGAATAAGAGCCAAAGAGGACGACCTTCTTGTCGCCGAGGGTCTCCTTGACCTCATCCCACATGGGCTGGAACTCATCGTATTCAAGCTCCTCGGAACCCATGGCGGGGCAGCCGAAGGCGAAGGCATCATATTCGGCGACCTTGTCGGCAGAGAAGTCGGCGCAGGAGATGACCTCTGCCTCGGCGCCGGCACCGGTTGCGCCCTCGGCAACGAAGTTTGCCATGGCCTCGGTGTTGCCTGTACCGCTCCAGTAGACGACTGCGATCTTGCTCATATGTCTTCCTTTCGGTTGTGCGGCGTGCGGCCGCGTTTTGTATGCTCTATCGGGTTGCCTGGACAAGTTGTCCCAGAGTGCAGCCCTGTTGATAGATGTAGGTAAGGTATTGCGTGCATGCGCGATAGGAATCGAAGGTCGTGAGCGCCTGCTCAACGTTTGTGTATACCTTCCATGCGCCAAAGACCTTATAGTTTTCGCCGTGCTGGACGATAAACTGATGGACATCTTCGTAGGGATAGCCCAAAAAATAGCCAATTTCGTGGGGGAACTCGCACATGCACCCCGTATCGCAGTGCCTATTTCGCGCGAGCGCGCAGACGCTGCCGTCATAGGCACTCTCTGCGGCATTGCTGCTTGCCAGTGTGATGCGCGCGGCGAGATGCACCAGGGACGCGGGCAGGTTGTGGACATCGTAACCTTCGGCGGCAAGCGCCGTCGTGGCGCGGGGGTCGGAGAGGTATCGCATGAGGTCTGCAGGGCGGTACACATAGATGAGCGCTCCGCAGGGGCGCCAGACCAAAACGCTCATATGGATCCCGAGTGGCTGGAGCTCGCAGTTGCATTGGGCTATGACGGCGAGCAGGCGAGAGCGTCGCTCTTCGATATGGGCGGCGCTGGGTTTTCCGTTTTGGTTGGCGTAAACGCCGGGATAGGTAAAGAGCGAAGCCGGCTTGATACCTGCGAGCGTAGGGGAGCAGTTGCGCACGACAGCCGTTTGGTATGTTGGGATGTCAATGGTTCGAGTCACGATGCCCCTTTCGGGTCCTCAGTTGTTAGCCAAGGAAAACTTATACACGAAAGTAAGCCACGGTCAACAAAAAAGTTTGAAGAGGGAAACTAATTGACCGAACGGACATGATTTTGGGTTAAGATGGGGACACCCCATGGGGGTATCTAGATAGAGCTACTTGAAAGGGGAACGCATGAGTGACTTGCTCAACCCTGCGAATCTCATCGTGCTTGCCGTGATTGTCGTTGGCATGTTCTTTGGCCTGCGTCGCATTGTCGCTTCGACACACGGAAAGAGCTGCTGCAGCGATGGTGCGAGCGGTAAGAAGGCCAAGAAGGTAGTGGTTGCGGATACCGATCCGTCCCACTACCCCTATAGCGATGAGTTGCTCATCGGCGGTATGAGCTGCGATGGCTGTGCTCGGAATGTGGCCAATGCCCTCAATGCGCTGAATGGTGTGTGGGCAACGGTAACGTATGCGGACCACACGGCACGCGTGTGCTCTAAGCAGCCGGTTGATCGTGATGTCCTCGAGACGGCCGTGAAAGACGCGGGCTACTACGTCATGACGCTGTAAGCGTCGCTCTGGATGCGCTTCCTTGGCTAGGCTCGTCCGCGCAGTTCGATGTCTTGGATGTCGTCGAAGTCGATGGCGATGTCTCGGAGCTTGAGGAGCTTGAAGGCGGGGAGCGCCTCGTCGAGGATGCCGGTGCGGCTGCGATAGCCGTATGTATCGTAATAGGTGACACGAACCAAGTCGCCACGTTTGAGACCCTCGAGTTTTTTCGAAAGTTCGAGGGCTTTTTCTTCTGTGAGTTCGCATTTTGGCTCGGCGGTGATCTCTTGTTTACGCACGAGCTCGTAGTATCCCGTGAGGGCGGCAAAGGGCATAAACTGCGCGGCACGGCCGGCACGGACGGTGCCGTTGGCGGTGAGCTTTGGGTCGGCGGAGCGACGTCTTCCCTCGGGGTCCGCTAGGCGTTCAAAAGGTGTCGGTGGCCGCATCGGCTGTTGTTGGGACTTAGGCACGATGTCCTCCAACTTGTTCGTTGCGTTCGCGCGCGGTGGCGCCGGCGGTAAAGCTTAATCCCTTGACGAGCGCGTTCTTGCCGTACTTGCCTTTCACGGCCAGGACGGCGCGCGCCAGGTTGCGCTCGCGCTCATCGGCCTCGATATCGCTGAACAGATCGATGGTGGCAAATTCCTCGGGCATGAGGTTGCCAAATCCCAGGTTGATGCGCTTGACCGGTCGTTTGGGGTCGACCGTTTGTGCCCAAAGGTCATCGAAATACCCCATGATCTTCTTAAACGAATTGGTACGCTCGGGCAGCTTTCGCGAGGCGTTAGAGTGCGCAAAGAGTGCGGCATAGCCACCGCGCGGTTTGCCGCCATGCTCTCCCACAAAGATGCCATCGATTGCCTGCGCTTCGCGCACCAGGCGACGCCGTTCGTCATCGCGCTGGACGGGCTTGGGCGCACGGGGCGCGAGCTCGGGGCCGGCGGTTGCGGTGGGTTCGATACTCGATGTGCTCGAGCGCAGGTGCCCGCATCCGTCCACATACTGCGCTGTACCGCTGGCGTCGAGGCGGCGTATGTCGGCGCGTTCGCTCGCGTAGCCCACAAAGAGCGAGATGCTGTCACAGACCACGTGCTTATCGACCAAGTCTAAAACGGCGTTGTCGACCATCTCGCGCAAGACGGTATAGGCCTGTTCGTAGGCATAACCCTTCGAGAGCACCTGTCCTGTGGTGGTCGAAGTTGCTTGCGGGCGATAGGCTTGGATATCGGCGATGGTTGTCGGCTCGCGCCCGAAGGCATGGTCGATGAGATATTCGGCATTGACGCCGAGCTCGTCGTAAAGCAGGTTTTTGTCGAGCGCCGCGACGCCCATCAGATCGTAGACGCCGTATTTCTCGAGGCGGGCTGCCACGCCGGGACCGATGCCCCAGATATCGGTGATGGGACGATGGGGCCAGATCTCCTTGCGAAAGGTCTCGTCGTCGAGTATGCCGATGCGGCTGGGTACGTGCTTGGCGGTAATGTCGAGCGCTACCTTGGCCTGGAATAGGTTGGGGCCGATGCCGACCGTCGCCGTGATGCCGGTGCGCGCGAGGACCTCGTCGCGCAGCGTGCAGGCGAACCCTTCAGCATCGGTGTGATAGAGGTCCAGATAGGGCGTCACGTCGATAAAGCACTCATCGATGGAGTAGACGTGCACGTCCTGGGGGCTGACGTATTCCAGATAGATACCGTAGATTTTCGCCGACACCTCCATGTAATGCTGCATGCGTGGTACGGCCGTGATGTAGTCGATGCCATCGGGAATTTCGAACAGACGGCAGCGATTGTGTATCCCGAGGTCCTTCATGGCCTGCGTGATGGCAAGGCAGATGGTCGTGCGTCCGCGCGATTCGTCGGCAACGACCAGGTTGGTGGTGAGCGGATCGAGCCCACGGTCGACGCACTCGACGCTGGCATAAAACGTCTTGAGGTCGATGCAGATATAGGTGTGCTGCTCGTGCGCCATCCGAGCCTCCCATCAAACACATGTTCTTATCGAATACCTGTTCGATAATACCCGCTCATCCGGACATCGTCAAAACCTGTCAAAAAGGGACTGGTTTGTTTTGGTAGGTATGGTCGTGCGGTTGGATCGGGTTTTAACGCAGCTCTAAAGAGTGCGAAACAGCTCGGAAAACCTCGCTTCGTAGCATGAGCCTAACGATTGATACCGCCTATACGCACGGAAGGGTTGTGGAAAAGATGGTCAATTATGGGTTTGGTATGCCGACGCGCCTTGTTGCGGATGGAGACGTGGCTCGCTGGTGCGGACGATTGGTCGCTCACTACGGTGGCACCAAGGCGCTGGTTGTGCTGGGCGGTGACAAGCATACGCGCGATGAGCTTGTCTCGGCGGCACTTGGCTCGCTTGATCGAGCCCTACTCGAGCGTGTGCTTTTCCGCTGCGGCTCGTTTGAGGGCGACGGGGGAGACGAGCTGATCGACGAAGCCGTGGCCCTGGCGACCGACGAAGGCGTGGACTTTGTCCTGGCGATTGGCGATGCCGATACTGCTGGCTTTGCGCGCGAGCTCGCGCGTCGCATGGCGGCGCTCGATGCCGGCGAAGACGGCTTTGTGCCTTATGGATGCATTGTCTCGGAGGGCAAGGTGCCTGCTGTCGTGGGCACCGGCGAGGTTCCCGTTTTTGCCATTATCGCGCCCGAACTGCTGGAGGGCATCGGGTCTCCTCTGCGTGAGTTACTCGGTAGCGTCTGCGCCGCGGCCTAATATTTGCCATAAAAGGACGGGTTATTTTTGGTTGGTAAAGCGTTTGACCTGCCAAAATAAGCCTGTCCCTTTTTGATCGGTTGCCGTTTGGGGGCCGATTGGCAACGCTCGCTGATTGTAGTCTTGACCTGCGCTAGAATAGTGGCATCTGAATGTCCGGGCGCATGGAGGCGTGCGCCCGTATGCTGAGGAGGACTCTATGGCAACTGTTGCCGCACCTATCGATGCTACGTCGACTGCCGCTTGGAAGGCACTCGAGGCTCATCAGGAGAAGCTCGAGGCCGAGGGTATCGACCTCAAGGCCTGGTTCGCTGCCGATGCGGAGCGCGTGAACAAGCTGAGCTTTGACGCCGGTGACCTGCACTTCGACCTGTCCAAGAACCTGGTGACCGATGAGACCGTCAAGCTGCTGTGCGATCTTGCCCGCGAGGTGAAGCTCGAGGAGCGCCGCGACGCCATGTTCTCCGGCGAGCACATCAACACCACCGAGGACCGCGCCGTCCTGCACACCGCGCTTCGTCGCCCGGCAAGCGAGAAGGGCCAGCTCATTGTCGACGGCCAGGACGTCGTCGCCGACGTGCACGAGGTCCTCGACCGCATGTATGCCTTCGCCGAGCGCGTGCGCTCCGGTGAGTGGAAGGGCGTTACCGGCAAGAAGATCGAGCACCTGGTGTCCATCGGCATCGGCGGCTCCGATCTGGGCCCGGTCATGGCTTACGAGGCTCTGCGTCCCTATGCTGACGCCGGTATCGACTGCCGCTACATCTCCAACATCGACCCCAACGACCAGGCCGAGAAGCTTAAGGGTTTGGACCCCGAGACCACGCTCGTGATCATCGTCTCCAAGACCTTCACCACGCTCGAGACCCTCACCAACGCTCGCGAGGTCAAGACCTGGATGCTCGAGCAGCTCAAGGCTCAGGGCGCCATCGACGGCTCCGATGAGCAGAACGCCGAGGCCGTGGCAAAGCACTTCGTCGCCGTCTCCACCGCGCTCGAGAAGGTCGAGGCCTTCGGCATCGACCCCGCCAACGCCTTCGGTTTCTGGAACTGGGTCGGCGGCCGCTATTCTGTTGACTCCGCCGTGGGCCTGTCGCTGATCGTCGTGCTCGGCCCCGAGCGCTTCCAGCAGTTCCTCGAGGGCTTCCACGCCATCGACGAGTACTTCTGCAATACCCCGCTCGAGAACAACGCCGTCGCGCTGATGGGCCTGTTCAACGTCTGGTACGTCAACTTCTTCGGTTCCAAGAGCCATGCCGTGCTGCCGTACTGCCAGTACCTGCACCGTTTCCCGGCCTACCTGCAGCAGCTCACCATGGAGTCCAACGGCAAGCATGTCCGTTGGGACGGCAGCGCCGTGACCTCCGACACCGGTGAGATCTTCTGGGGCGAGCCCGGCACCAACGGCCAGCATGCCTTCTACCAGCTGCTGCACCAGGGCACCGTGGTGGTCCCGGCCGATTTCATCGCCTTTGCCAATACCGCCAACCCCGCAACCGACAGCGGTCAGGATGTCCACGAGCTGTTCCTGGGCAACTTCCTGGCCCAGACCAAGGCGCTCGCCTTTGGCAAGACGGCCGACGAAGTTCGTGCCGAGGGCACGCCCGAGCAGATCGTCCCGGCCCGTTGCTTTGAGGGTAACCGCCCGACGACCTCGATCTTTGGCGACACGCTGACCCCGTTCGCACTCGGTGAGCTCATCGCCCTGTACGAGCACATCACGTTTGTCGAGGGTACGGTCTGGGGCATCGACTCCTATGACCAGTGGGGTGTTGAGCTGGGCAAGCAGCTTGCCAAGCAGATCACCCCTGCCTTCCACGACGATGCCGCCAAGGCCGAGCAGGACGCTTCGACCCAGGCGCTCATCGAGTTCTATCGCGCGCATCGCAAGTAGTCGCTGCTGTTAACGCATCGCGCCTTATAGTCAGGGGCCCGTATCCTATCGGATGCGGGCCCCTTTGCTTTGCCGTGGTCCCGGGGCGCACGGCCTTTGTGGAGCATCGCCGGGGCGTCGCGCGCTGCGAGAACCCTGCGCCTAGATCTCAGCCTCCGCATGGCCTCGCTGCGCCTCGGGCAGCTCCCCGTAGAGCGGATGGTCTTCGAGCCTAAAGCGCTCGACCTGTTCGGGAGTGCGACCGCGTACAAAGAGCCACGAGCGATCAATCGGCGTCGCCATGAGCGTGCTGGGCAGCGCGTCGGCGCGGTCGGAAAACACCCGGGCACTCTCGGGATCCTGGAACGCCAGCATCAGATGCGTGTCGCAGTTGCCCATGATGGAGCGTGCGCGTGCCTCGCCATAGAGCGCATCGAGCTGGTTGGTCGACTGCAGCAGCAGCGTTGCCCAGATGTTGCGGCTTCGGATAATCGAGAGCACGTTGTCGATCTGGGGGATCTGCAGATTTGCGAAGTCATCGAGCATAAAGCGCGCGGGCACGGGCAGGCTGCCGTCGGGCTGCCCATCGGCCTCACGAATGAGGCCCATAAACGCCTGCGAAATAAAGAGGCCGGTCAGCGGATCGAGATTGCGGTCAATATCGCTCACGGTTACAAACAGGGTGCAGGGGGTGTGTCCCATGGAAGCGAAGTCCACCTGATGGCACTCACGATAGAGCTGCGCCGCACCGTCGAATCCCAGACACATGACCTTTTCGGCAAGGATGCCGACGATGCTCGCGTGCATGCGCTCGGCATTTTGCGTAATGGCGTAGCGCCGCCATAGCGAGAGGGCATAGCTTTGGGGGTCGGTCGTGATCAGATCGTCAAACAATCGGGCCGTGGCACCGTCCTGCAGGTGCTCGATCAGCTTGATGACCGAGCTGATCGTCTGCTCGTCGGCGGGTGGCTGTTCGGTGACGTAGGCGATAAGACACGACAGCAGGTTTGCCGCCGCATGATCCCAAAAAGGCTGGTTGTTGTCCTCGATGGGGCAGATGACCTTTGCTACCGAGAGGATGTCCTGCTGGTTGGGCCTGCCGTCCGCCTTGCGGCGAATGTGCCTCAGGGGGTTGTAGCCGCAGCGTTCGATGCCGGGCGCAAGGGTCGGGACGGTGTTGAGGTCGGCGAAGTTGAGACATTGCACGCGGTAACCGTGGGCTGCCAGCACGGGTCCCACTTCGCGACAGAGCGTCCCTTTGGTGTCGAGCACGATATAGCTCGCATTCATCTGAAGCAGGTTGGGCTTAAGGACGTTTCGGGTCTTGCCGGCTCCCGAGGGGCCGATCACAAGTGCGTTGTTGTTGAGTCCCGTTTGGCGGGTGTCGCAGGAAAGCGTTCGATCCTTGGCGAGGATGGTGGACGATGCGGACTCAGATGCGGCGAGGCGGCTGGCGAGGTTAGACATGGGCGACCTCCTTGGTGGTCGAGAGGATTTCGTGGGCAAAGCCGAGCTCGACGGCGCGCTCGGCCGAAAGGTAGGTGTCTTTTGCAGTGAGGGACTGGATGCGCTTGGGCGTGAGGCCGCTGCGGTCCGAGAGGATTTGTGTGAGGGTCTTGCGGGTCTGCATGAGACGCCGGCTGGTTTCCTGCAGCGCAAGTGCCGAGCCGCCTGCCCCCTGGGGGATCAGTGGGTCGTGAATCATGAGCTCTGCATGGGGCGCCATACGGCGATCGTCGCCGCCCATAAAGATCACGGCGCCCATGGACGCGGCGAATTCCAGGCAGACGGTGCGGATGGGGCACGATGCGAGGCGCATGGCGTCATAGATCGCAAGACCCGATCGCACGCTTCCGCCGGCGCTGGCGACAAATATGGTGATGGGGCGGCTGGGGTCGGTGGCATCGAGCAGGCGGATCTGCTGGCATAGGTCATGGGCCATCGGGGTTTCGATGTTTCCCATGACGGAGAGCTCGCGACGGGCGAGCATCTCATCGTAAATGCTGGTGAGCGTGATAACTCGGGCGGATTCACGCATGGTGAGGGGGCTGATGATGGGGGAATGATTGGTGTCCATGAGGACTCCTTTCTGTTGGTTGTGTTGTGGAATAGGATTGTTGCCCGCGGAGGGGCTGGCGGGCTACAGGGTTCGTCCGAGCCTGAGATCGAGCTCGGTTGTGGGGCAGGCTGCCTGTTCGTGCGACTCGCAAGCGCCAAGGGCTCCAAAGCGATGGAGCGTTGCGGCGGGCGTGGTGTAGGCGAGCCGCAGCTGATGCTCGACAGGGGCACATCCGTCATTTTTGTAATGAGCCGCGTAGTACTGCGCGATGCTGGCGTTCATCTCGCTGCCATTGCGATGGCGCTCAAACTGGCGTCTGCAGGTCTCGATGATCTTTGCTACCGACTTGGGTGCCGTCGCGGGAACAAGGGCGAGATAGCCCTCAAATAGCTCGTTGATGCTCAGGAGGCACAGCAGGTCGATCAGCGTCCTTATGGCTGCTCCCTCGGCAGGAAAGTGCGCGGTCATGCGGTTATATCGGTTGCGGTCGACGATGGCCGCATGGGGTCTTGGAGTTTTCTGCCCCGTGGTCCCGGGCTTTTGCCGCGCCTGTGTATTGAGCTCGACGTTGCAGCGCTTGAGGCCGTCCAACGGAAGGAACAGTGCGGTGCGCAGGGTGTTCCGCTTGCTTTCGAGTTCATGACGCTCGTCGGGTTCCCATTCGAGCTTGAGTTTCGTGTCGAGCGCCGTAAGCATATGGGCTAGGCAGCCTACGGTAAGAACGTACGAATCGTTGTCGCGTTTTGGGGCATAGGGGTCTGTCAGCTTACGAATGTCGGGGTCGCCCATGATCTTTGTGCAGCGCTTCAGCAGTTGAGGGTGGTCGGCCAAGATCGTCGCGAGCGGTAGCGACGCGTAGTTCTTGATGGTCGCGGCGGCAAAGGCGGCGTCATATTCGTTTGCATATGCACGCTCAATGCGGGCATCCAGAATGCTTTTCTTATCGCCGTCTTCAGCGTGGTGGTTTGTCATAGCTTCTCCAATCGGTTGATGTTCGTGCTGTTTGTTGATGTGTTGGTTGTCGTGAGTGATGTGCTTGCCGTGGGTGATGTGCTGACGTTGGGGTGCTATGCGGTTTTCAATGAGCCCGTGAGGCAGTTGCTGCAGGGGCGGGATGGAACGGCCCATGCAAGGCGGAAGGCATCGTGCTCAAAATCGAGACAGCAATGCCCTGGGTGCCTCACATGTGGCAGTTACCTCATTAAGTTGTCATTGCGTTTGGGGTTGTACTTTGCCGATCTTCCTTCTCTTACACGCTAAAACTCAAACTTCATATGCTCGATCTACTTAAAACCGCAACGGCGGTCTTTTATCAACTTATATGTCGGAACGCGTCTTTGCAAGTACTTTTTTTGCGTTTGTTTCAAATGGGGTGGTTTTGTAACCGTCACGCGCCACGCTATGCGAACGTGCCCCGGCTCGGATAAGATGGTGCGATCGAGTTCTACCGCGCTCACCGCAAGTAGTCTTTGTTGCTGAGATAGGTCATGGCCGAAAGGGGCCCGTATCCGTTGGGATACGGGCCCCTTTTCTGTTGTCGGTCGGATACGATGGGTCGCGTGACGTCGTCAGAGGTCGAATTCGACCTGGACGCTTTGGGCTTCGGGGAGCTCTGTGTAGAGCGGGTGGTCCTCGAGCCTAAAGCGCTCGACCTGCTGGGGAGCGCGGCCGCGGACGAACAGCCAAGAGCGGTCGACGGGCGTTGCCATGAGCGTACTGGGCAGCACGTCGACGCCCTCGGAAAAGACGCGGGCGCTCTCGGGGTCCTGAAAGGCTAGTACGAGCTGCGTGTCGCAGTTGCCCATGATGCTCGCATGCATCTTTTCGGCCGTGATGGTGGGGGAGTAGCGCCGCCAGAGCGAGAGCGCATAGCTTGTGGAGTCGGTGGTCTGCAGGTCGTCGAAGAGGCGTGCCGTGGCGCGGTCTTGGAGATGTTCGCAAAGGTCGATCACCGATGAAAACGTCTGCTCCTCCACGGGCAGCTGCTCACACACATAGGCGATCAGGCAGGAAAGCAGGTTGGCTGCTGCATGGTCCCAAAACGGCTGGGTTTGGTCCTCGACGGGACAGATGGCCTTGGCGACCGAGATGATGTCCTGTTGGTTGGGCTTGCCGTCTTTGGTGCGGCGGATGTGGTTGAGCGGGTTGTAGCCGCATTGCTCGACGTCCTTGGGCATGGTGGCCGTATCGTCAAGATCGGCAAAGTTGAGGCGCTGCACACGATAGCCGTGCGCGGCAAGCACGGGTCCGACTTCGCGGCAAAGCGTCCCTTTGGTGTCGAGCACGATATAGCTCGCATTCATCTGCAGCAGGTTGGGCTTAAGAACGTTGCGGGTCTTGCCGGCGCCCGAAGGCCCGATTACGAGCATATTGTTGTTGAGGCCCGTTTGACGCGTATCACACGAGAGTGCGTGGGCTTGCGCAAGGATGGCAGGGGCGGGGGCGTGCAGTGCCGTGTTGAGGTTAGACATGGGCGGTCTCCTTGGTCGAGGTGAGAATGCCGTGGGCAAAGCCGAGCTCGACGGCGCGCTCGGCCGAAAGGTACGTATCCTTTGCCGTGAGTGTTTGGATACGCTTGGCCGAAAGGCCGCTGCGATCAGACAGGATTTGTGTCAGGGCCTTGCGGGTCTGCATGAGACGCCGGCTTGTTTCCTGGAGTGCTAGGGCCGAGCCCCCAGCTCCTTGCGGGATGAGCGGGTCGTGAATCATGAGTTCTGCATGGGGCGCCATACGGCGCTCGTCGCCACCCATGAAGATGATGGCGCCCATAGAGGCCGCAAACTCCAGGCAGACCGTGTGGATGGGGCACGCTGCGAGACGCATGGTGTCGTAGATGGCCAGGCCGGCGCGCACGTTGCCGCCGGGGCTGGCGATAAAGACCGTGATGGGGGCGACTGGGTCGGCGACATCGAGCAGGCGGATCTGCTGGCACAAGTCGTGGGCCATTGCGCTGTTGATGTCGCCCACGACGGAGAGCTCACGTCGGGCGAGCATCTCGTCGTAGACGGAAGTGAGCGTTATGCCGCGAGCCGACTCGCGCATCGTGAGCGGGCTGATGATGGGGTTCTGGGTGGTGTCCATGGGGACTCCTTTCTGAATGTAGTGGATCTGAGTGGGGCTATGCGTGCCCGTCTTTAAGCTTCGAAGGCACGCTCGAGCCTGCGTTCAAGCTCGGTAGCGGCCTTATGGCTCCCGGCATTAGCCAGCGCTTTGTCGAACGCGCCAAAGCGCAGCAGCGTGGCGATGGGCGCGGTGTAGGCAAGGTGCAGCTGGCGCTCGAGATCATCGGGAAATTCGTTGGGGCCGTAGCGCTTCTGGTAGAAGTGAACGATGCTTTGGCTCATCTCCCATTCATCGCGGTAGCGCTCGAACTGCCGCTGCTGGATATTGATAATCCGGACTGTCTGGGTGCGAAGGCCAACAGGCGCCAATGCTCGATAACCGTCGAAGAGACGATTGAGGCTGAGTATGCGGAGCATGTCGATGAGGGTACGAACCGTGGTCGGTCCGGCCTGGAATCGGGCAGTCGCACGGTTGTAACGTTCGCGGTCGAGCACCATGATGCTGGGAGGGTGCTGCATGTCATCTTGCCCGCAGTTTGCCTGCTGGTGCCGCGCCTCCAGGGCGTTGAGCCCCATGGCGAGGTCATGAATGGGGAGCGTCAGCGCGTTTTGTAGGTCGTATCGATGATCCATCAATGTCATCCGCGTCTCGTCGTCCATGTCGAGTCGCAACTTGGTATCGAGTGCCGTGATCATATGCGCCAGATGGCCCATGGTATACGGGCCGTCGGTCTTGCCGTGGGGTCCGAGATAAGGATCGGTCAGCTCGTGGATGGCCGGATCGTCCATGGTCTCGGCGCAGCGATTCGCCGAAAACTCATGGTTGCTCAGAGCCTCGTCGATGGGCAGCAAGGCGAAGTTCGCAATCGTGGCGGCGGCGAAGCTGGCGTCGTAGCCACCGTGTAGGGCGCAGTCGATGCGAGTCTGGAGAGCGGTGCCGGCGGTTTGGGGACGGGTGGTGTTCATGGCGGTTCCAATCTGTGATGTGCTTGCTTGCGAGTGATGTGCTGGGTGTCGTTGGTGATGTGCTTGCGGTTCTTGATGTGCTGGATTGGGCGCTATGGGGCCAATATGCTCGAAGGACGTTTGCCGGGTGATGGGCGTGCTCCGTGCTTAGACGGAACAGCTGACGTCAACGAGCGCCTTGGGCGGTCTTGCTCCGCTATTTAGTTGTCGATAAAAGATGCTTGGTGTTCATATGCCGATCTTCCTTCTCTTACATGCTGAAAACTGAAACTGAATATGCTCGACCAAATGGTGACCAACGTTGCGGTCATTTTTAACTTAATCAGGCTCCAGCGATTTGGCAAGTATCTTTTTCAAAAATGTTCTTCGGGGGATGCTCGGCTCGGATATGATGGTGCGCGACAAACTCAACGCAGGGAGGCATATATGGCAATCAAGGCCATTGCAATGGATATCGACGGTACGCTCACCAACGACCAGAAGGTGATCAGCCCGCGCACGCGCGAGAAGCTGCTCGCGGCGCAGGAGTCGGGCATCAAGCTCATCTTGGCTTCGGGCCGTCCCGCATGGGGGCTTCATGCTCTGGCGCAGGAGCTCGATCTTCAGAACCACGATGGCCTGCTGGTGGCTTTTAATGGTGCGCACGTGGTCGATGCTCAGACCGACGAGGTGCTGTTTGACCAGGCTATGCCGGTCGACGAGCTGCACCGTCTGCTCGACCACCTGCGCAACTTTGACGTGATTCCCATGATCTCGCTCGGTCGCGACCTGCATGTCGTGGACTCGTATCGTTGCATGATCACGTTGCCGGACGGTTCGCAGAAGAACATCGTCAAGTATGAGCGCGACGCGTGCGATCTTAAGATTCGCGAGGTCGAGAGCCTTCATGAAGTCGCGGATGCTTACCCCGTAGACAAACTGCTCACCGCGGGCGATCCGGCCTATCTGCAGGCGCATCACGAGGAGATGTACGCGCCCTTTACCGAGACGCTTTCGGGCATGTTCACGGCCGATTGGTACTTTGAGTTTACGGCGCCCGGTATCGATAAGGCCCGCGCGCTGCAGGGCGCTCTGCCCAAGCTGGGTATCGATGCCAGTGAGGTCGTTTCGTTTGGCGACGGTCAGAACGATAAGTCCATGATCGAGTGGGCCGGCACCGGTGTCGCCATGGGCAACGCCGTCGATGAGGTCAAGGCCGTGGCCCAGATGGTGACCGCCGATAACAACGAAGACGGCATCGCGGTGGCACTCGATAGGCTGCTGGGTTAGAATCGCCGATAGTGCATGGTTCGGGCGTCCGCTTGCGGGCGCCTTTTTGTTAGGGAGGGTGCCGTGTCCGCATTTCCGTTCGACGCCGTTATCTTTGACATGGACGGTGTCATCGTCGATACCGAGTATTATTACCTGGGGGAGACCGCTGCGTTTGCCAAAGAGCTTGGGCTGAACCTGACCCAAGAGGAGTTGAACGGGCAGGTTGGTACCTCGCACCAGTTCTTCTTGCATATGCTGGTCGATTGGTTTGAGCGCGCCGGAAAGGGACACTTTACCGGCGAGGAGGCGCTGGCCCGCTGGGATGAGTGGGCGCATAAACGCCCGCGCGATTATCAGACCTTGATCAATCCGGGCGCCGTGGAGACGATTCGCGAGCTCCCGCGTCGCGGCGTTCGCGTGGCGCTGGCCAGTTCGTCTCCCATGGACAGCATCGAGGAAGTGCTCGATGCGTGCGGCCTGTCGGATGCCTTTGAGTACGTGGTGAGCGGCGAGCAGTTTAAGGAGAGCAAGCCCGAACCCGATATTTACCTGCATGCGCTGGATCTGTTGGGATTGCCTGCGGACCGTTGCTGCTGCGTCGAGGACTCCGTCCCTGGCATCACTGCCGGCAAGCGAGCGGGTCTGACGGTGATCGCCAAGCGCGAGGAGCGCTTCGGCTTTAGCCAGGATGCCGCTGACAAGATCATCGACCAGCTGCCGGAGCTGCTGGAGCTTGCGTAGGACTGGCGATGCGTAATCCGCACCGATTATTGATTCCATATTTGCTAGGGGAGGGCAAATGCCATCGACTGAAGGGTTGACCGACGGAAAAGCGGCAATCCCGCTATATCAACAGGTTATCGATATCATCAAAAATGACATCAATTCCGGTACCTATAAGGCGGGCGCTCGGATACCGAATGAATTCGAATTGGCCGAAAGCTACAAAGTTGGTCGCGTTACCGTTCGGCGGGCCATTGAGGAGCTCGTGCAGCAGGGCTACCTAACCAAGCAGCAGGGGAGGGGCACGTTTGTAAAAGCCCCCAAGCTCAAGCGTAAAATCCGCCAGAAGGACGACGTTCAGAGTTTTTCGGACGCCTGCCGCGTCAACGAGATGGAGCCTGGGGCGCGTATTGTCTCAAGAAAAGTGTTGCCGGCCGATGCTACCGAAGCGCAGTTTTTTGGCGTTCCCGCTGGGTCGGAGCTGATCTGCATCGAACGCGTGCGCACCGCCGATGGCATCCCCGTGATGCTCGAGAACAACACGTACGTTTATGAAGACAACGCCTTTTTGGCGAAGGCGGACCTTACCGATCAATCAATTTTCGAGGTCGTGCGCGAACAGACGGGTCGCGGGCCTGCTCGCACCGAGCCGTGCACGCTTGAGATCGCGTGTGCGTCACCCGAAGTCGCCCGGCTGCTGTCCGTTCCCACGGGAGAGCCTCTGTTTTATATGGAGGCATATTTCTATGACGAGCAGCAGCGGCCGTTTATCATCGGCCGACAGCGGATTGTAGGATCGCGCTACGTTTTTGATATTTAGGACGTTGATCAAGAGAACGCCCGGCAGGCTAAATTGCCTGCCGGGCGTTTTTGCCGTTCGCCGCCGTTGAACGACCGTTCACCCGAGTCCTCGTAATCTGTCCGAAATATCCTTGAAGTGCTAAAAACACGCTGATAATCTATAGAACGTCATAGGACGTTTGCATTGCGCGAACGTTAAAGCGAGACACGATAAGGTCTCGGGTTCTTTGGAGGTATCTATGTCAGATACGAAGGCGAAGAAGACAAACAGACGTTTCAAATTCAAATTACCGCACGTCTATACGATCATGTTCTTGCTGATCGTGGTTTTTGCAGTTTTAACCTGGGTCGTTCCTTCTGGCCAATACCAGCGCAAGACGATCTCGACTGCGGCAGGCGAGCGCGAAGTCGCCGTTGCCGGAACCTATGAACAGGTCGATAAGAACTATACCGATTCCGAGACCGGCGAGACCGTTAACCTGGGCCAAGATATCTTTGCGGTCCTGCAGGCGCCTACTAAGGGTATTCAAGAGGCCGCCGACGTCGTTGCGTTCGTCTTGCTGATCGGCGGCTCGTTCGCGATCATCACCAAGACCAACGCGCTTAACGCCGGTATGAGCCGCGTGATTAAAAAGCTCAAAAACAAAGACATCCTCATCATTCCTATTACCATGACGCTGTTGTCCATTTGCGGCACCACGTTTGGCATGTCTGAGGAAGCCCTGCCGTTCTATGCCATCTTCATCCCCATCATGATGGGCATCGGATATGACTCCATGACGGCATTTATCATCTGCTTCCTCGGTCCCAACTTGGGCTACTGCGCCTCGACGATTGACCCGTTCAACGTTTTGATCGCGCAGGGCATCATTGGCATCGAGGGCAACCCGCAGCTGTGGTTGCGTGCCGTTGCATGGGTTATTTTCACCGCCGCCGGCATCGCATGGGCCATGCGTTATGCCATGCGCGTCAAGAAGAACCCCAAGTCGTCCGTTACGTTCGAGGACGACAAACTCAAGCGCATTGAGTTCTCCGTGACCGATGCTTCCATCGAGGAAGAGTTCACCACTCGCCAGAAGCTCGTGCTGATTGATTTTGCCGGTGGTATGGCGCTTATCGTGTGGGGTCTTGTTACGCAGGGCTGGTATATGAACGAGATCTCTGCCGTGTTCCTTGGCATGGGGCTGCTCGCCGGTATCCTGGGCGGTCTTGACCAGCAGACCATCGCCGATGAGTTCGTTAAGGGTCTTGCCGACTTTGCCTACGCAGCCGTCGTTATCGGTATCGCTCGCGGCATTCTGGTCATCGCCGAGGGCGGCATGATTATCGACACCATCCTTCAGGCACTTGCCACTCTGCTTGCTGGAGCCCCTGCCGCCGTGTACACCACGTTCATGTACGTTGTCCTTGGCCTCCTGTCCTTCCTGGTTCCTTCGAGCTCCGGCCTGGCCGCGCTTACCATGCCTGTCATGGGTCCTTTGACCGAGCTTATGGGCCTCAACCCCGAAGCCGCCGTAACGGCGCTGCAGTTTGCCAACCAGACCATTAACACCATTAGCCCCGTGGCAGGTATGACGGTGGCGGGCCTTGCCGTGGCAAAGATCTCGTTTGGCCAATGGTGGAAGACCATCTGGAAGTTCTTCATCTTCATGGTCGTGTTTGGCTTGGTCATTACCGCCATCTCCGGCATGCTTCCGGCGTAAGGAGGTCGCGATGTCCGATCGTTTGACGGTGCTGACGTCCAAGAGCGTCTTCACCGGTACGGAAGACCAGCCGTTTGAAGGTTTTGTCGCGGTACGCGGCAATCGGATTGAAGCCGTCGGTAGCGCTGGCGAGGCAGACTCGTTTCTCGCCCAGGCAGATGAGGTGATCGATTGTGGCGACAGAACGGTCATGCCTGGCTTGGTCGATGTGCATACGTTCTATACGGGCTGGGCGTTGCGGAGCTTGGGAGCCGACTTATCCGAAGCCTCTGACGTCGACGAAGTGGTAGCGCTTCTGCGTTTGTGGAAGGATGCCCATCTCGATTGTGCCGCCGCCTTTGGGCACGACCTTCCCGCATCGCTCGCCGAAGGCGCCGAGAATGAAAAAACGGCGGCAGCGCTCGACGACGCCTTCGGAGACGTTCCTGTTGTTTGCTTTACTCCGGGTGCCGAGACGTGCGTTCTCAACGCCGCCGCCAGCGAGCGCTATGGTTTTACGCCCGAGGCCTGCTACGCCGAGAAGACCTGGCGTATGATGCGGGACTTCCTGGCGCTTCCCGAGGTACGCGCCGGGTATTCTGATTACATGGCGATGCTGAACGCTCGCGGTGTCACGGCTATCAAAGAGATGGCCTTCGACGACTATTACGGATTTGCCGACGAGATGGCGCGTCGTGAGGAATCTGGCGAGCTGACGGTTCGCGTCTCCATGATGTCGCAGCCGGTGGGCGCCGGGGCGAATCTGTCCTATGCTCGTGCGGCGCGCGATCGCTTCCAGGGACCGTTTGTTCGTTTCTCGGGCTTCAACCGTATGACCGATCGTGGCGTGTGGGCAGGACTTGCCGAGATGATCGATCCTTATGAGGAGACGGCCGATGCAGGGGCTGCCGGCAAGACGGTTGTCGAGGAGCCCGAGTGGGGTTTGATTGAGGACGAGCTGCGCGCGATTGATGCCGAGGGCTTCCGTTACTCGCTTCATTGTCAGGGTGACGGCGCCGTTCGCCACACCGTTGCGCTGTATGCTTCGCTGCCGCGAGATGAACACGGAGTCATGCTTCGACGCCATGCGATTACCGACCTCGAGAACTCTGATCCGGAAGACCTTGCCCTGTTTGGCAAGCTGGGCGGAATCTGCGAGGTCTACCCCCAGATCCTCACGCTCGATAAACGCGAGGACTGCCTGTCGATGATGCGTCGGCAGATCGGCGAGGCACGACTGCAGCGCAGCTGGAACCGTCGCGGTATGGAAGACGCGGGATGTACGGTGTGCTGTGGCACCGACCTTCCGCTCTTGATTCCGAGCCTGGGCGAATCGGTGTTTAGCGCATGCGGTGGTTTCTTTGCCGACGGTTTGTCCGTGAATGAGGGTAATACGCTGACGCTTGCCGAGCTCCTACGTGCGTGGACGGCAGGGGGCGCATATGACCTCATGCGCGAGGATGAGCTGGGGACGCTCGAGGCCGGTAAGCTTGCCGACCTCTGTGTGCTCGATCGCGATGTGTTTGGCCTTGACTACCACGATGCTTGTGACCTTGCTGTTTATATGACCATGTCGGACGGACGTATCGTGTTCGACCGAAATAAGGAGGTTTAGCATGCCTGAAACCAAACCGACGCTGCGTCGCGAGCAGATCGCGGGCATGAACATCCACTACATCATGTGGTCGCTCGACTATTTTTTGGATACGCAACAGCGCCTAGGCTTTGAGTCCATCGAGCTGTGGTGCGCCGAGCCCCATGTGACGCTCGATCACACTGGGTATTTTGAGGCCGAGGTTCTGGCGAAAAAGGCCGCCGACCGTGGTCTGCGTTATCGGACGCTCTGTCCCGAGAACGTGGTCTACCCATGGCAGTATTGCGCTCGTAAGTCGCTCCATGAGCAGCGGAGCCTGGCGTACTTCAAGCATGGCATCGAGCTTGCCGAGGTGCTGGGGTGCGACCGCATGTCCGTAAACTCGGGTTGGGGCGACTGGGACGAGGATCGCGAAGAGGCGTGGAAGCGCAGCCGCGAACACCTATCCATCTTGGCGGAGTATGCCGGCGAGCACGGTCTGGTGCTAACGATGGAGAGCCTGCGTCCCGAGGAGAGCAACCTTGTGACGACCGTCGCCGATGCCAAGCGCATGATTGATGAGGTCGCGAGTCCGTACCTGCAGCCTATGGTCGATACGACCGCAATGGGCGTTGCGGGCGAGTCGCTCGAGGACTGGTTTGCCGCATTTGGCGACGGTGCGATCCACGAGATGCACTTTATCGACGGCGATCCCTATGGCCATCTGGTCTGGGGCGACGGCAAGCACGATATGGATGCCTTCGTCGCCACGCTCAACGCCCATGGTTTCGATGGCATGTTGGGCCAGGAAATCACGGACGGTCGTTACTACGATGATCCGGCGGCGGCAGATGCCAAGAACATGGCAGCCTTCGAGAAGTATTTGATCGACTAGATAAGACTGTGCTCGGCCATGTAAGACACGTCCTGCATGGCCGGCCAAGCAGGAAAGGAACTAAACATGAACGCACATGATCTGATTAAGGAAGCAATTGCCGAGAAGGGCAAGTTCGACAGCGTCTACTGGATCGCCTGCGGTGGCTCCATGATCGATCTGATCCCGGCCCATGAGCTCTTGCAGCGCGAGGCGACGACGTTCACCTCGTATATCTATACGGCCCGTGAGTTCGACATCATGCGTCCCCGTCGCCTGGGCGAGAAGTCTCTGGTCATTGCCTGCAGTCACAGCGGCAATACCCCCGAGGTCGTCGAGGGCTGCGAGATTGCCCTTGCCGCGGGCGCGACGGTGATCGCGCAGACCGATAACGCCGGTTCCAAGATCGATAATGGCAAGTGGGTCACCTGGGTGTACCCGTGGGGCGAGGGCGTTCCGCAGGCCGAAGTTCCTGCCGGTATCTCGCTGTCGCTCGCGGCCGAGCTGCTCGACCAGCAGGAGGGCTACGCCGATCTCGCCGACATGTATGCCGGTATTGCCGAAATGGATAAGATTCTGCCTCCCGCACGCGAAAAGGTAAATGCCGAGCTGGGCGATCGCTTCGCCAAGCTTTGCCAGGAGCATGAGTTCTTCTATATCCTGGGCAGCGGTCCCAACTTTAGCCAGACGTACGGCTTCGCTATCTGCTCGCTGATGGAGATGCAGTGGCAGCACTGCAGCTATATCCACTCCGCCGAGTACTTCCATGGCCCCTTTGAGGCTACCCAGGATGGCGTCTTCTACTTCTTGCAGATGGGCTCGAGCGAGTGCCGTCCTATGGACGAGCGCGCCCTGGCGTTCCTCGAGACCCATACCGACACGCTGATGGTGCTTGATGCCAAGGAGTACGGTATGGAGGCCGTGCCGGCGAGCGTTCGTGCCTATCTGGATCCGGTGCTGTTCTACGCTATGAACTGCGAGCTGCGTGCAGCGCGCGGCAAGGTGTTCGATCACGACCCCGACTTCCGCCGCTACATGGGCGTTGTTGAGTACTAGGAAGGATAGATACCATGTCTTTTAACGTTAACGCGCTCGGGTTCGGTGACAACGTCGTCGATCGCTATGAGCATATCCATACCATGTATCCCGGCGGCAATGCGGTGAATTTTGCCGTTTACGCCAAGAAGTGCGGTGCCGCGCGCTCCGCGTACATGGGCATCTTTGGTAACGACGCCGCTGCCGAGCATGTGATTGCAAGTCTCGAGGACGAGGGTATCGAGCTCGATAAGTGCGAGCAGCTCATTGGCGAGAACGGCGCGGCGCGTGTGACCGTGGTCGATGGCGACCGCGTATTCCTCGGCTCCAACGAGGGCGGCATCCGTGGCGATGCGCGCTATGTGCTCGATCGCTTCGATCTGGCATACATGAAGCAGTTCGACGTAGTCCACTCGGGCAACTACTGCTTTACCGAGCGCGAGCTCCCCAAGCTGAAGGCTGCAGGCATCACCGTATCGTTTGACTTCTCGGACGATTCCACCGATGAATACTATGAGCAGATTGCCCCGTTTGTCGACTTCGCCTTCTTTAGCGCTGCCGATGCTGCAAGTGAGGATGAGATTCGCGAGCGCCTCGCTTGGGTTAAGAATTTGGGCCCGCGCTTTGTGTCCGCAACGGCGGGCGCCGAGGGCTGCATCGCCTATGACGGCGAGCGCTACTATCGCCAGCTGGCAAAGCCCGTAACGGACATGAAGGACACCATGGGAGCCGGTGACTCGTTCCTGACCTCATTCCTGATGTGCTATCTCGATTCCGCCAAGCGCGGCGAGGACGGACCTGAGGCCATTGAGCGTGCGCTCGATTTTGCGGCAGGTTTTGCCTCGACCGTGTGCGGCATGGAGGGCTCTTGGGGCCACGGAGCTCCGATCACCGAGTAGCCTGAGAAAGCGCTGGGAGGCTTGGGGCTGAAGCCTTGGCTGACTGACGCTAGATTACATCGGAATTCGGATAGGGGCTCGCCTTGGGTGGGCCCCTTTTTGATTGCTGGAGAAGACTATGGATATCAAAGCATGTGCAGCTGGCTTTTGCTGTGCGGACGTGTACCAAAACATCGGCGTGTTCTATCCGACTGGCAATGGCATCGACTGGGGTATCCACCTGGCGCGAATGGGCATATCGGTATCTGCGGTGTCGGTCGTCGGAAAGGACGAGTACGGAGACAAAATGCGCGAGGCGCTGGCTGCCGAGGGGTTCGACATCTCGCATCTTCGCGTGGAGGACGGCGATACCTCGGTGATGCTCATGGCGTTGAAGGACGGCGTCGACCGCGTGCATCTCGAAGCGATTGACGGTGTCATGGAAACGTACCGACCAAACGATGATGACCGGGCATTTATCCTGGAGCACGATGTCATCCATACCGACCTGTTTGGAAACTGCTTAGACCTGCTGCCCGAATGGCACGAGGCAGGCAAGACCGTCGTCATGGACTTTTCGGTGTTCAGTCAAGATCCCGAATACGCCTGTGAGAACCATTTTCCTTACGTTGACTATGCCTTTATGTCGTTTGAGGAGGATAGCGCGGAGCTGCGCGACTGGGTGCGCCATGTGCAGGAGCTGGGCCCGCGCGTGGCAGTCGCCACACTTGGCGAGAAGGGAAGCATCGCCTATGACGGTGAGCGCTTCTATGAATGTGGGATCGTGCCGGCCGAGAAGGTTGTCAATACCGTGGGCGCCGGCGACTCGTATATCGCCGGATTCACCAAGGGTGTACTGGATGGGCTTGACGTGCCGGCGTGCATGCATGCCGGTGCCGAGCTTTCGTCCCGAGTCATTGGGTCGTTCGAACCGTACTAGGAATAAAAGCGTGGAAAGGAGTGCAAGATGGTAATCGATATGCTGGTCCAGCCCATGCTCTACGGCGAGATCTATACGCCAGGCGACGAGCCAGATGGCTTTGGTTTTTGGGAGCGTGAGTTTGGCATGGGGCACATGGGCCCCATGGACTGGGACGAGCTCGTGGCCGAGATGGATGTCTGCGATGTGCGGAAAAGCGTGCTCATGCCGCTCGATGTGACCACGGCGTGCGGCGGGCACTTTGGCACCAACGACCAGGTTGCCGCGCTTGTTGCCGCGCACCCCGATCGCCTATGGGGATTCGCGAGCGTGGACCCGCAAGTGAGTGGCGCCGCCGATGAGCTGGAGCGTGCCTTTACCGAGCTGGGGGCCAAGGGGCTCTGCCTGCATCCGGCAAAGCAAGGTTTTGCGCCCGATGATGCCGTGGCCGAGCCGCTCTACAAGCTCTGTGAGCGCTACAACAAGCCGGTGGTTTTCCATGCCGGTATGTCCTGGGAGCCGGGTGCGGAGCTTTCGCGAAGCCACCCGCTTGCGTTTGAGCACACCATCGCAACGCATCCGGATGTGCGCTTTAACCTGACGCATTTTGGCTGGCCCTGGGTGCGCGAAACCGTGGCGATGCTGCTCAAGTATCCCAATTGCTATACGGACGCCTCTATTACCTATATCGATTCGCCCGAAGAAATGATGCAGCGGCTCTTCACCGTCGATATGGGACCGCTGTGGTATGAGCGTGCCCTGTCTCATCAGGTGATGTTTGCCAGCAATACGCCACGCTTCCGTGCCTTCAAGCTCAAGCGGGCGCTTGATACTGTGCCCATGCGCGATGAGGTGCGGGAGAATCTGTATTCCGGTACGGCGCTGCGTTTTCTGAAAGGTGATGAGTGACATGGTGACACTCGAGACATTGAGCTATCTATCGACGGCGCCCGACCAGTTCATCGATATCACAGAAGATGTGCATGCCGCCATCGAGCGTAGTGCGGTGACCGATGGACTGGCAGCGATTATTTTGTCGCATACGACTTGCGGCATCGTGGTGAACGAGGGGCTTCCGTGCGTGGAGACCGATCTCATGGAGACGCTCGATCGCATTGCCCCGCCCGATGCCCCCTATGCGCATGCTCATTTCTTGCCGAGCTATGGTGCCACGGGCAATAACTCCTGTGGTCATATCAAGAGCATGATTTGCGGCAATAGCTGCTTCTTCCCCGTTCAAGACGGCCACATTGTATGTGGCGGGGCCCAGAGCATCTACCTCGCGGAGTTCGATGGACCTCAGAAGCGAAAAGTGTTCGTTGAGGTGCTGGGCGAGTAGCAGCTGATGTCTGTGAGTCGGCGAGCTAAAGGAGATTGACCATGTCGTTTATGGCTTCGATGTTTGGGACCGAGAAACCGGTAATTGGCATGCTGCATCTGCAGCCGCTGCCTGGCGATCCTCTGTATTATCCGGGCGGCAGCGTTTCGCGCGTGATCGATGCCGCCAAGCGCGATCTCGAAGCGCTGCAGTCGGGTGGCGTGGACGGCATTCTGATCACCAATGAGCTATCGATGCCCTACGAGCAGCATGTGTCGGCAGTGACCCTTGCCGCTATGGGGCATGTCATCGGAGCTCTTGCCGCAGATTTCTCGACCCCTTGGGGTGCAGAGGCTATTTATGACGGCGATGCCACGATCGAGCTGTGCGCCGCCGTTGAGGCGCAGTTTACACGCTGCAATTTCTGCGGTGCCTGGGCTGGCGATCTTGGCCTGATCAATCGTGACTTTGCGCACACCATGCGCCGCCGTGCCGCCCTGCGTCTGGATGACCTAAAGATGTTCCATTTCATCACAAGCGAGGGCGAGGTGTACCTTAACGACCGATCGACTCCCGATATTGCCGATTCGCTGGTATTCAACTGCCTACCCGACGCCCTTGTTATTGGCGGGTCTGCTGCCGGGCGCGGCGCTTCGGGCGAGCTTGCCGACGAGGTGCGCGTCCGTGTTGGCGATGTGCCGGTGGTATGTGGAACGGGATGTCGCGAGAATGCCGTTGCAGACGTGTTTTCGCATTATGATGGCGCGTTTGTCGGTACCTGCCTCAAGCGAGACGGCAAGCTCGACGCCCCTGTCGAAGCCGAACGGGTCGCGCGGTTCATGGCTGCCGCCCGTGCCGCGAGAGGGGAGTGAGCGGCATGCCGTACTATCTTGGCATCGACATTGGAACGAGTGCGTCCAAGGGCGTGTTAATTGATGCGGAGTGTCGAATTGTGGCGCAGGCATCTTGCCAACATGAAACCGAGAGCCCTCAGGATGGTTGGTATCAGCACGATACAGAAGCGATTTGGTGGGGTGATTTTTGCCGGCTGTCTCGCGAGCTTATCGAGTGCGCGGGCATCGAGGCGAGCCAGATCCGCTGCGTAGGGTTGTCGGCTTTGGGCTGTGATTGCGTGCCAGTCGATGAAGATTGCCACGCCTTGGCTCCGGCAATTCTCTACGGGGTCGATGCTCGCTCGAAGCCGCAGATTGACGAGCTTCTTTCCGAATATGGTCCCGATCGCGCTCGCCAGCTCTTTGGACACGATCCGTGTTCGTCGGATATCGCCCCTAAGGTCCTTTGGTTTAAGGAGAATATGCCCGAGGTCCATGAGCGGGCGGCGAAGTTTCTTACGGCTTCGTCCTATCTATGCGCCAAGCTTACCGGCAGGTTTACGATCGACCGTTACCTTGCCGAGGATTTCCTTCCCTTATACGATCGTGAGACGTGGCAGGTTAATGAGCGCGGGTGCGCGCGGTTCTGCCGTCCCGACCAGATGGCCGAAGTCATGGCGGCGACCGATATCGCCGGCGTAATCACGGATCGGGCGGCGGTTGAAACCGGTCTTGCGAGGGATACGCCGGTGCTTGTCGGAACAGGCGATTCGGGTGCCGAGGCGATTTCTACTGGAGTGTTCTGCCCCGGGGACATGATGGTGCAACTCGGGAGCACGGCCTACTTTATCTATTTGGCGGACCATATGGTCGATGACGCTCGTCTATGGCCAGGGACATTCATCATCCCCGGAACCTACGGCATCTGCGCCGGGACCAATACAGCAGGTGCGTTGACGGCGTGGTTGCGACGCGAGTTGTACCGCGATGTCATGGATGCCGAACACTCCGGCGGCCCCGATGCCTATGAGGTCATGGCGCACGATGCCGGGCAGGTAGGTCCTGGAGCAGATGGCCTGCTGTGTCTTCCATACTTTGCGGGCGAGCGCACCCCACTCAACGACCCCGAGGCGCGTGGCGTGTTCTTCGGTCTGACCGAAAGGCATACCCGGGGCCATATGGTCCGTGCGGCTTTGGAGGGGGTCGCCTATACGGTCGCAGCGCATGTTGATATCATCGAGCGAGATCATGGATTGTCTATCGAGCACATCATGCTCGTGGGTGGCGGAACTAAGAATCCGGTATGGATGCAGACGATTGCCGATGTCTGCGGGCGCGCAGTTTCGGTTGCGAAGGTCACGGTGGGTGCATGTTTTGGCGATGCTCTTATGGCGGCACTTGCTGGCGGCGCCTATTCATCATGGGGTGAGCTTGCCCGGGTTCTTGGGGTCGCGCAAACGATCGAGCCTGATATGGACGCTCATGAGCTGTACGCATCGCGCCGCCGTATCTTTGATGAGCTATATGCGCGAAATTGCGACCTTATGCACGAGCTAGTATAGCGCCGCCGAATTGCCCCACGCTCTTATGGGGGCTGCGTTGTGCGATTCGCATGTCCCTTGAGGGTCGTGGGCAAAAAATGCCAAATATGAGTACTGTCACAAATTTAGTAGCAGCAAAATTTGGCTCTTGAGGTCCAAGTTGAGTGTCTGCGGACAACTTAAAGCCGTCTAATATGTCCCTGGGTATGCTAAAACGACCTGATAATGAACAGTTGTACATTATCAGGTCGTTGTTTTGGTGCAAAATAATGTGACCAGTTTTACAACAGTACTCATATTTGGCATTTTTTGCCCACCGAGGTCAGCGGAAGTCGAAAATGGAGTGGGAATTTTCCAGGACGACCGACTTGATGCTCTCCTCGGGGCAGTTTTTAAGCGCAGCAATGACCTCGGATACTCTTATGAGTGAATCGACGAGCTGTCGCGCGGATGTTTCCGCGTCTGGTTCGGCCGGCGCGTCGGTTTCGAGTAGCAAGCGATCAAGTGGAATCTGTCGCGCGTATTCGCGCCCACGTTTGGTCGCAAGCATGCGTTCATTCACGGAAAAGTAGCAGCCCGCAATGCGTGCGCGGACAAACTCATCTGAGGTGCCGCTAAACCAGTGGAAGATAATGGTGGGGGAGTTGGGGACGTCCTTTAGAAGGTCGTTCGACTCCAAAGTGTCCAAAGTTGCTCCCGCCGCGCGAACGGCGTGAATGGATAGAACGCGTCCAGGTAGCGGGGACTGCGATAACGTTCGGCATAGCCGTTCAAATGCCTGCGTCTGGTTTCCCTCGGTGCCTGCAAAGCGTGGCGAGAAATCGAGCCCGACCTCGCCGATAAACCGTTCCCGGATGGCGAGTTCACAAAGCAGGCCGACCTCGGCGGTTCCGCATCGGCCGTCGGCAATCCACCAGGGGTGGAGGCCCACCCCTGCAATAACGTTGGGACTACTGCTGGCGCGTTCGGATGCTGACGCGAAATCGCGTGGATCGACGCCGCAATCAAAGAGCTCCAGTCCCATCGCTGCGGCTTCGTGGGCAACGGTGTTCGGGCTGGCCATCAGGTCGAGGTGACAGTGAGCATCAAAGGACTGCAGCTTCATCGCGGTGTGCCTTGCTAGTCCAGGCGCTGGCCGTCGGCGCGAACGCGCTCGGTACCGCGTCCACTGATCTTGCGAATAACCTCGCCGGCAATCATCTGGCCCATGATGGGCGGCATAAAGCTGGCGGTTCCGAGCTCGGTGCGCTCGTGGATGTTGGAGGGGTCACGGCGCTGAGTCTTGACCGACTCCTCGCAGCTAAATAGAACGTGCAGGCTCTTGATGCCACGTTTTTTGCACTCTTTGCGCATGATACGGCTCATGGGGTCGCGCACCGTGTCAAAGATATCGGCGAAGCGCAGGCATTCGGGATGCAGCTTGTTGCCGCCGCCCATGGAGCTCACCAGGCGAATGTCGTGGTCCTGAGCATACTTGGCGACGGTGAGCTTGGCCGAGATGGTATCGATGGCGTCGATAACGTAGTCGAGCGTGCCACCTGTCTGCTCCAGAACGCTCGCGAAGAATTCGTCGATGTTGTCGCTCAGCAGGTATTCGGTGCGCTTGATGACGGTGGCGGCAGGGTTGATGTCATGGATCATGGCCTCCATGACGTCGACTTTACGCTTGCCGATGGTGCTGTGAAACGCGATGGCCTGACGGTTGATATTGCTGGGCGCAATGATGTCTTTATCCAGAATTACGAAATGGCCGATGCCGCCGCGGGCGAGCGCTTCGCAGCAGTTAGAGCCCACGCCGCCGCAGCCGAGCACCAACACCGTGGCGTCGGCGAGCTTGTCGAGCGCCTCGCGCCCCATGATGATCTCGAGCTTGGTGTCGCGCGTCTCGACGGGAGCGGCGGCTGCGGTTTCGGTCATAGATATCCTCCGATGGGGAAGTAATTAACGTAATTGGCTATCGCCATTATAGGTATTATTCTGCCTCCATTTGAGGCCTTGGGGCATGTTGAAATGAAGCGGGGATTCGCATAAGATTGAAGCAGATGGCACCCGTGGCCGCGGGTTGGCCAACTCCGAAACACGTTTATGGCGTGAGAAGTGGCCGTCTTCGCATTACGCGGGGGCGGCTATTTCATTCGACCTCCAATGTGGATGCCGAGCTCCACAGCCGCGATTACAAGCAATAACAACGTCAGGACATCGTCAATACTCATAGTCCATCTCCTTCTCTGGTAGAGGGGAGCTGGCCCATCTGCTTCTAACGGTATTGTAACTAAAAGCGAACGAGTGTTCTATGGCTATTGCTGAATTAGATAATTAGACAAACATCTAAATATCGAGTATAGTGTGCGCGTCGAACGAACTGTGAGAGGAGGTTCTATGCCGGGAGAGGGTTTTAAGGCGCTTGCCGATCCAACGCGACGGCGCATTTTGGAGTTGCTGCGCGAGGGCAATTGCACGGCGGGGGAGCTTGCCGAGCATTTCGATATCAGTAAGCCGTCGCTGAGCCATCACTTGGCGACGCTCAAAAACGCCGGGTTGGTGACCGACGAGCGCCATGGCCAAAACATCGTATACAGCTTAAACACCACCGTCATGCAGGATTTGATTGGCTGGTTTATGGGCTTTACAAACACGGAAGGTGATAAGGATGAATAACGAAAACAAGGGCATTCACCCCACGGGGGTATCGTCGCGCGTGTGGATTGCGCTGGTCGCTCTGTGCGTCGCCAATGTCGTAGCGCACCTCATGGTGATGCCGAGCTTGCCTGCGCAGATTCCCACGCACTGGGGCGCGAACGGCGCCGTCGACGGTTGGGGTCCTAGCTGGATGGCCTCCGCGCTCGGCGTGCTGCCTCTGGCGCTTCTCGCAATGTTCTGCGTGGTGCCGCGCATCGACCCCAAAGGTGAGGCATATCGAACCTCGGGCAAGTTCTACCAGGGCTTCGTAATCGCCTTCACCTTGTTCATGTGCGCCATAAGCTGGCTGGGAGAGCTTACGGTCTGGGGCGTGGTGCCGGCGGTCGGTTCGGTTAACGTGCTGATTTCCGGTGTTGTCGGTTTGCTGTTCATCGGCGTAGGCAACTACTTGCCGCGTGTGAAGCAGAACTATACGCTCGGTATCAAGACACCCTGGGCGCTTGCCGATCCCGAGAACTGGCGCCGTACGCAGCGTTTTGGCGGCGCCTGCTTTATGGTGCTAGGTATTGGCCTGATTGTGATGGGCGTGGCAGGCAGCGTGCTTTCGAGTGAAGTCGTCGCCGCGGTGATTGCGGTTCTGGCGTTTGGTTCGGTTGGAGCCGTCTACGTCTACTCGTATCTGTTGTGGCGCAAATCGCAGCGAGCCGCTCGTTAAGGTTGCGGAAAACTAGCGTACGCAGTTCATAGTATGTTCCGGGGGACTTTTCCCAGGTAGTATTAGGGGGTGTGGGCAACCATGCCCCTTTTTATTAGAACGCGCGAACTGCCTCTCCGCTTTTTCCAAAACGGAGAGGGGGAGAAGATTTCCGCAGCTAGATAAGGAGAAATGACTGTGGCGGAGTTCATTTATCAGATGTATCAGGCTCGCAAGGCCCATGGCGACAAGGTGATCCTTGACGACGTGACCCTGAGCTTCTACCCCGGTGCCAAGATCGGCGTCGTGGGCCCCAACGGTATGGGCAAGTCGACCCTGCTCAAGATCATGGCCGGCATCGAGGAGGTCTCCAACGGCGATGCCAAGCTCACCCCCGGCTACACCGTGGGTATCCTGCAGCAGGAGCCGCCGCTCGACGACGACAAGACCGTCATCGAGAACGTGCGCATGGCATTTGGCGACATGATCGCCAAGGTCGATCGCTTCAACAAGATCGGCGAGGAGATGTGCGACCCGGATTGCGACATGGACGCCCTCATGGCCGAGATGGGAAAGCTCCAGGACGAGATCGACGCCGCCGACGGCTGGGATATCGATTCCAAGCTCGGCCAGGCCATGGACGCCCTGCAGCTGCCCGATTCCGACATGCCGGTCAACGTACTTTCCGGCGGCGAGCGCCGTCGCGTGGCCCTGTGCAAGCTGCTGCTCGAAGCTCCCGACCTGCTGCTGCTCGACGAGCCCACGAACCACCTGGACGCCGAGTCGATCCTGTGGCTCGAGCACTTCCTGCACAACTACCAGGGCGCGGTGCTTGCCGTCACGCACGATCGCTACTTCCTGGATAACGTTGCCGAGTGGATCTGCGAGGTCGACCGCGGTCACCTTTATCCCTACAAGGGCAACTACTCCACGTATCTGGAGACCAAGGCCGCCCGTATCGAGGCGCAGGGCAACCGCGACGCCAAGCTCGCCAAGCGCATGGAGGCCGAGCTCGAGTGGGTACGCAGCTCGCCCAAGGCTCGCCAGGCAAAGAACAAGGCCCGTCTGGCTCGCTACGAGGAGATGGAGGCCGAGGCCCGCGCAAGCCAGAAGCTCGACTGGACCGATATCCGCATTCCCGTTGGACCGCGTTTGGGTAACAAGGTGCTCGAGGCCCATCACCTGCACAAGGAATTCGACGGTC
This sequence comes from uncultured Collinsella sp., assembly GCA_902489665.1. Classification (GTDB taxonomy): domain Bacteria; phylum Actinomycetota; class Coriobacteriia; order Coriobacteriales; family Coriobacteriaceae; genus Collinsella. The sequence continues at coordinate 60,819 of CABUAT010000010.1, forward strand.
GCGTGCTCATCGACGACCTTTCTTTCACCCTGCCGCGTAACGGCATCGTGGGCGTCATCGGCCCCAACGGTGTGGGCAAGACTACGCTCTTCAAGACCATCGTGGGCCTGGAGCCGCTGACTTCGGGCGAGCTCGAGGTGGGCGAGACCGTCAAGATCTCCTATGTCGATCAGAACCGTTCTGGCATCGACCCCGACAAGAACCTGTGGGAGGTCGTCTCGGATGGTCTGGACCACATGATGGTCGGCGAGACCGAGGTCCCCAGCCGCGCGTACGTGGCGAGCTTTGGCTTTAAGGGCCAGGACCAGCAGAAGCGCGCTGGCGTACTCTCCGGTGGCGAGCGCAACCGTCTGAACCTGGCGCTCACGCTCAAGCAGGGCGGCAACCTGCTGCTCCTCGACGAGCCCACGAACGACCTCGACGTCGAGACGCTGTCCTCGCTCGAGGCGGCGCTGCTCGAGTTCCCGGGCTGCTCGGTGGTCATTAGCCACGATCGTATGTTCCTGGACCGCGTCGCCACGCACATTCTGGCGTGGGAGGGCACCGACGAGAATCCGGGCAACTGGTATTGGTTCGAGGGCAACTTTGAGGCCTATCAGGCCAACCGTATCGAGCGCCTGGGTGAGGACGCAGCCCAGCCGCATCGTATTCACCGCAAGCTGACGCGCGACTAGATCGTTACGCGGTTTTCCAAACCGCGTAACTGCTCGACGCTGCGCGGGTCGCAAGCACCCCATCTTGCCGTTCAAGCCGTCGCTCGCGTACCGAAGTACGCGTCGCTCCTCTTTCACGGCAACCTGGGGCACTTGCGGCCCGCTCGCTGTTGGTTACGCAACATCAACAAATAAAAACGGCTCAAATCCTGATTTGGATTTGAGCCGTTTGTCGTTACTGCTCGGGTTCTTCGACTTTGTCGATGGTCCAGGTGGCACCGAGGCCGCCGGTGGTGTTGCGGCGGATGCGCACGGCAACCTCGCGGCGCTCGCCGGCCTGCGTGTAGCGCAGGGGGAAGATTGCGCGGTTTCGCGCGGCCTCGATGGTACCGCGCTCGCGGGCGATCCAGTAGTACTCGCCGACGATACCGAGCGTGTCGGCGCCGTAGGGGAGATAGGTCGACAGCTGGTGCAGAAGCGGGCCGGGGCAGAAGACCTCGGTTGCGAAATCGACGGGGAAGTCCTCGGGGATGGCGGGCGCTACGGGTGCGGGGGTTGGGGCCTCTGCGAGTACCGAAGCCGGTGCCGGTGCGGGAATTTGGTCGCAAGCAGAGGCGGGCACGGATTCGATGACGGGTGCGAACTCCAGCGTCGTCTTCGGCTTGATTGTGGAATCTGCGGGCTTCACGGTGACGGGCGCGTCTGCAGCTTCAGTTTCAACCTCAACCTGCGTCGCGCTCTCATTCTCGACGCTCGACTTTGCCTCGACGGGCGTGGATGCCATGGTGGTGATGCCGGCATTGGCATTCTCGGGGTCATAGACGACCGTGAGCGAGATGGCGGGCTGCGGCGTCTCGGGCTCCGGCGCCGACTCGGTAGCGTCTTGATCTGCGGGCTCGTCGGACTGATCGTCCTCGGCCTTGTCGCCAAAGACATCGCTGTTTTGGAACGCAGACGGCTCGGGTTGGTCAGCGGCTTCTTCGGTTGTCGACTTGGGCGCTTCGTTGAGCTCCACAGTGGCTTCCTGCTCGGATATGGCTTTGGGATCGGTCGTGGCGGCGATTTCGGTTTCGGCTTCTGCCGTTACCTCAATAGCGACTTCGCTCTCTGTCTCGGGCTCGGGTTCCGGCGCGGCTTCAACCATGGCTTCGGGCTCGGGACGCTTAACGTGCTTGGGGCGCACGGCCTTGAGGTCCTTCTCACCGCGCTTTTTCTTTTTGTAGGACTGCTTGGCGCCCTTGGCGGTCTTGGGCTTGTCCTCGCCCTTGGCAAGCGCAGCATCCCAGACCTCGTTGGCGATGACCGTGGCATACAGGCGGCCGCCTTTAAAGACGGTCAGCTTAATGCAGTCGTCGAGCTCCTCGAGCAGCTCGCGCGTGGACTCGAAGCCCAGGTCATAAGCGGTCATGTCGCCAGCGGCGAGCGCCTCCTCGACCTGCGTCATAAACGTTTGCTTGCCACATCCAATCGCATCGCGCAGCAGGCGATACAGATAGATGTGGTTGCCCAGCGAAAGCGTGGGCCTAACTATTGTCTTGCTCATGGCAAATCTCCTCTTTACACATGTAAAGCATCTTACCATCGCATAGCGTTCGCCATGGCGGCGCCCAAGGCAAACGGGCGCGAACCGCTTTCGATCCTTGATTATCAACTTCATCCGAACACTTCCCACATTCATCCGCACATGTGCGGATGAATGTGGGAACCCGATACCCTGAGGGCCGGACCGGCCGGCCCCGGGAGATCGGAGGACGGCATGTCCGGAAAGAGGAAGAAGGGTT
>CABUAT010000011.1 GCA_902489665.1 uncultured Collinsella sp.
GGCCGTGCATCCATTTGGGTGCGCGGCCCTTTTCTTTTTATTGGTGCAAACCAACCTGTCCCCATTGCACCAGATTGGTGCGAAGGGGACAGGTTGGTTTGCACCAAATGACAGAGAGGCGGCGTTTGCCCAGATAAAACCTGCCAAAATAAACCTGTCCCTTTTTGGCAGGTTGGTCGTAGTTATTACGTGGCGGTTGAGGTCGACCGTATGGGGCGCGCCTTGTTTGGCTAAAGTACAATTATCTGTGTTTAACTCGCCCGCAGCTGCACGGCGTGGGCGATGGCCAAAAAGGAAAACCACATGGGATTCATGTCAAAGCTGCTGTCCTTTGGATCCGATAAGGACCTTAAGCGCTACTACAAGATCGTCGACCAGATCAACGGTCTTGAGCCCCAGTTTGAGAAGATGACCGAGGAGGAACTCCGCGGCCAGACCGATAAGTTCCGCGAGCGTTACGCCAACGGCGAGTCGCTCGACGACATGCTCCCCGAGGCCTTTGCCACCGTGCGTGAGGCTTCCAAGCGCACCATGGGTATGCGCCACTTTGACGTGCAGCTCATTGGCGCTATGGCGCTGCACGAGGGCCACATCGCCGAGATGAAGACCGGCGAAGGTAAGACCCTCGTCTCCACGTTGGCCGGCTATCTCAACGCTATTGCCGGCAAGGGCGTGCACGTCGTTACTGTCAACGATTACCTTGCCAAGCGCGACTCCGAGTGGATGGGCCGCATCTATAAGTACCTGGGCATGACCGTCGGTCTGCTCCAGAACAACATGCCGCTCGAGCTCAAGCGCCCGGCCTACCAGGCCGACGTCACCTACGGCACCAACTCCGAGTTCGGCTTTGATTACCTGCGCGACAACATGGTTACCCGTCCCGAGCAGCGCGTGCAGCGCGGTCACAACTACGCCATCGTCGACGAGGTTGACTCCATCCTGATCGATGAGGCCCGCACCCCGCTGATCATCTCGGGCGCTGGCACCAAGTCCGCCAGCACCTACAAGGACTTCGCGCGTGCCGTGCGCGGCCTGGAGCGCGGCGAGGACGTCTCGCACGACATGCTCACCGCCACCGAGGACGTCGAGCCCACGGGCGACTACGTCATGGACGAGGCCAAGCACACCATCGCCGCCACCGAGCGCGGCCTTAAGAAAATCGAGCGCCGCCTGGGTATCGATGACATCTATGCCGATCTCTCCGGCCAGCTGGTCAACCACCTGCAGCAGGCGCTGAAGGCCCAGTACATGTTCCACCGCGATAAGCAGTACGTGGTCACCAACGGCGAGGTCAAGATCGTCGACGAGTTCACCGGCCGCATTATGGAAGGCCGCCGCTATTCTGAGGGCCTGCACCAGGCCATCGAGGCCAAAGAGGGCGTGCTCGTACGCGAGGAGAACCAGACACTCGCCACCATCACCCTGCAGAACTACTTCCGTCTGTATGACAAGCTCTCCGGCATGACCGGCACGGCACTTACCGAGGATGCCGAGTTCCGCGAGATCTACAAGCTGCCCGTCGAAGTCATCCCTTCCAACAAGCCCGTGCAGCGCGTGGATCACGAGGACCTGGTGTACCGCACCATTCAGGCCAAGTACAACGCCGTCGCCGACGATGTCGAGCGACGTCACGCCAAGGGCCAGCCGGTCCTGGTGGGCACCGTCTCCATCGAGAGTTCCGAGAAGCTGTCCGCCGCCCTTACCAAGCGCGGCATCGCACACGAGGTCCTCAACGCCAAGCACCATGAACGCGAGGCCCACATCGTTGCCCAGGCCGGACGCTACGGCGCCGTGACCATCGCTACTAACATGGCCGGTCGTGGTACCGACATCCTGCTGGGCGGCAACCCCGACGAGCTGGTGCGCGAGCGCCTGGAGTACGAGGGTCTGACCATGGAGGATGTGACGCCCGAGCAGCTCGAGCAGTTTAACGCCGAGGCCAAGGAGACTTGCAAGGCCGAGCGCGAGCGCGTGCTTGCCGCCGGCGGCCTGACCGTCATCGGCACCGAGCGCCACGAGTCCCGCCGTATCGACAACCAGCTGCGCGGCCGCGCCGGTCGTCAGGGCGATCCGGGCGAGACCCAGTTCTACCTGTCGCTCGAGGACGACCTCATGCGCCTGTTCGGCGGCGACAAGATGGACCGCGTCTCCAAGATGATGGTCACGGCCGACATGGGCGACGACATGCCCATCCAGCACAAGATCATCTCCAAGGCCGTCGAGAGCGCCCAGCACAAGGTCGAGAGCATCAACTTCTCCATGCGTAAGAGCGTCCTTGAGTACGACGACGTCATGAACAAGCAGCGCCAGGTCATCTACGCCGAGCGCAATAAGATTCTGGACGGCAAGGACCTGACCGACCACATCACCGAGGTCATGCACGACACCGTGTACCGCTGCGTGCAGGAGTTCTGCACCAAGGACAGTCACGATGGCGAGCGTGACCTGGAGGGCCTGCGCAAGTGGGTTGTGGAGCTCACCGGCCACATCGATACGCCGAAGTTCCCCGACGAGGATTATGAGGCCCTGGCTGCCGATGTCCTGGCTTACGTAGAGAAGTGCTACAACATGAAGGCCGAGCGCTTGGGCGAGGACCTGATGCGCGAACTCAACACCCAGGTCATGCTGCGCGTCATCGATACCCGCTGGATGAACTACCTGCAGGAGATGGACTACCTCAAGACCGGAATCGGCCTGCGCGGCTTTGGCCAGCGCGACCCGCTGGTCGAGTACAAGACCGAGGCCTACGGCGCGTTCCAGATGCTCGTCGACACCATGTACGAGGATTACCTGCGTACGGTTCTGCGCATCGAGATCAAGGCTGCCCCGCGTGCCGTGGAGCACAAGGAGGAGCCCGCGCTCGAGGGTGCGCGCTTCTCCGGTCCTGCCGAGGTCGATGGTGACAACGGCGACTCGGTGCTGCGCAAGCAGGCGCAGGTGCAGGCCCGCACGGCTGTCCAGGGTGGTCCGGCTGCCGTCAACAACGGTGGCAAGGTGACCACCTATCGCAAGTCCGAGAGCGACGATCCGTACGTCAACGTGGGCCGCAACGACCCGTGCCCCTGCGGTAGCGGCAAGAAGTTTAAGTACTGCCACGGCAGGAATCGTTAATGGCTGAGGCTTTAGAGGTGACGCCCGCCGAGCTGGACGCGTTCGCGGACCGGCTCGGCGAGGTCGAGTCGTATCTCCATTTGGACGAAAAGCGCACGCGCGTGACCGAGCTCGAGGCTAAAAGCGTGGCCCCCGGCTTTTGGGATGACGCCGACGCTGCCCGTGCCACCATGGAGGAGATCGCGCGCACCAAGGAAGATATCGCTGCCGTGGACACCGCGCGCGGCGAGCTTTCCGATGCCCGCGCCGCGCTGGAGCTTGCCGAGGAGATGGGGGATGACCCCGATGCCGCCGCATTGCGCGAGGAGGCTGCCGCTACGGCAGAACGCCTGGCCCGCGCTATCGACGAGCTCGAGCTTTCGAGCTGGTTTACCGGTGAGTTCGATCACGGCGACGCGATTGTGACCATCAAGCCCGGACAGGGTGGCCTGGAGGCACAGGACTGGACCTTCATGCTCTTTAAGATGTACATGAAGTACTGCCAGCGTCGCGGCTGGAAGGTCACCATTAACGACTGCCCCGCGGCCGAGGTCATCGGCATCGACCGTGCGACCTTTACCGTCGAGGGCAAGGACGCGTTTGGCATGCTGCGCGCCGAGGCCGGTGTGCACCGTCTGGTGCGCATTAGCCCCACCGACGACAAGAAGCGCCGCCAGACCACGTTTGCCGGCGTCGAGGTCATCCCCGTGCTGCCTGACGATATCGACATCGAGATCAGTCCCGACGATATCCGCGTGGACGTGTATCACGCGAGCGGCCCGGGCGGACAGGGCGTCAACACCACCGACTCCGCCGTGCGCGTGACGCATTTCCCCAGCGGCATTGTGGTTACCTGCCAAAACGAGCGCAGCCAGATTCAGAACAAGGCCGCGTGCATGCAGATCCTCAAGGCTCGCCTGTACGAGATTGAGCTCGAGAAGCGCGCCGAGGCCCTGGATGAGATCCGCGGACCCAAGACCACGATTGGTTTTGGCAACCAGATTCGCAGCTACGTGCTCTACCCGTACCAGATGGTCAAGGACCTACGCACGGGCGTGGAGACCAGCAATGTCGAGGCCGTTCTTGACGATGGCGACCTGGACCCGTTTGTTATTGGCTACCATCGCTGGGCCACCGGCAACGCCGATGCAGAAGGCTCGGAGGTCTAAAACATCGGGCAGTTTCAAGCCGATGCTAAGCCCAACGGTTGGACGGGTTTGTATCCAGAATAAACCCTGCGCAGGGGTGGTTTTTGTCCGGCGAATCGGTAGAATTGAATACAAGAAGAAGTTCAAAGCGCATCCGTTTGGGTGCGCTTTTTTGAGGGAGGCAGCATGGCATATCGTCTGGACATCAAGCGCATTCTTTCGATGAACTTCTTTCACGACCTGCCCCAGATTATGTTGGGGTGCGCTCTGGCCGCTATTGCGACCGACCTGTTTTTGATTCCCAACGGCCTTGCTGCCGGTGGCGTTACGGGCCTTGCCACCATTATCCAGGCGGTCGGCGCGGCGCGCGGCCTATCGCTTCCCGTTGGTATTCAGACGATCGTGATGAACGCCTTGCTGTTGTTGGTCGTTATGCGCGAGGGCGGCATGTTCTACGTGGTGCAGACCGCGACGGGCTTTGTGCTGCTGGGCTTCTTTACCGATCTGTTCGCCCCGTTTGTAGCACCTCTGGCGGATGCGGACCTGATGCTCCCTGCCATGTGGGGCGGCATTATTACGGGCATCGGTTACGGCATGGTGTTGCGCGCCGGCGCCAACACCGGCGGCTCGGACACGATTGGCCAAATCATCTCGCGTAACACCTCGCTGCCGGTGGGCTCGACCGTCATGGCGATCGATGTTGCCGTATGCGCGCTATCGGCTCCGGTCTTTTCAATCGAAAACGCACTGTATGCAGGCCTTTCGATGGTCATTAGCGGCTACGTGATCGATGCCGTGGTCGATGGTGGCAACAAACGCCGTATGGTACTCATCATCTCGGACAAGTTCCCTGATATCGCTGCCGATATCATGTATGGCCTGGGTCGTGGTTGTACCAAGTTTAAGGCGACTGGCATGTATTCGGGTGCCGAGAAGCCAGTGGTTATGGTCATCGTGAGCCGTCGAGAGCTCAATACCCTCAAGACGATCGTGCGCGAGCGCGACCCGCGCGCCATCGTGACCGTGGCCGACGTTACGGAAACTTTCGGTGAGGGCTTCAAGGACATTAACGCGTAGGGCCGACTGCGTTCCATCCAAAAGACGTTCACATTGATAAACCGTTTCATCAGCGGTTCTGCCTGCTCAATTGTTCAAATAATGATAAATACTCTGGTAAAGCTTCCAGTTTCCAGCATAATGAATGACGTACGTGCATCGCGGCTGGGTTGGGACGACCTTCTGTGCCGTGCGCATCTTGTCTAAAGAGGATGAAAGGAAGGCACAATGAGCGACGAAGAGCTCAAAAAGGTTGCCAACGAGGTAAGGAAGGGCATCGTCACCGGAGTGCACGCTGCCAAGTCCGGCCATCCGGGCGGTTCGCTCGGCGCTGCCGACATCATGACCTATCTGTACTTTGAGGAAATGAACGTCGACCCGGCCGATCCCCGCAAGGCCGACCGCGATCGCTTTGTGCTCTCCAAGGGCCACTGTGCTCCGGGTCTGTACGCCGTGCTCGCCGAGCGCGGGTTCTTCCCCAAGGAGGACCTCGAGACGCTGCGTCATATCGGCAGCCACCTGCAGGGTCATCCCAACATGAACGACACCCCGGGCGTCGATATGTCCACCGGCTCGCTGGGCCAGGGCATCTCCGCCGCCGTGGGCATGGCGGTTGCCGCCAAGCACTGGGGTGATACTTACCGCACGTACGCCCTGCTGGGCGATGGCGAGAGCGAGGAGGGCCAGGTCTGGGAGGCCGCCATGTTTGCCGGCAACCAGCAGCTCGATAACCTCTGCGTGATCGTCGACCACAACGGCCTGCAGATCGACGGTCCCGTCGAGGAGGTCAACGACCCCATGCCGCTCGCCGACAAGTTCCGTGCCTTTAAGTTCCACGTGGTGGAGCTCGCCGACGGCAACGACTTCGACCAGATCCGCGCCGCCTTTGCCGAGGCTCGCGCTACCAAGGGCCAGCCGACCGCCATTATCGCCGAGACCATGAAGGGCAAGGGCGTTTCCTTTATGGAGAACCAGGTGGGTTGGCACGGTAAGGCCCCCAACGATGAACAGTTTGAGCAGGCCATGGCAGAGCTCACGGCCGCCGGAGAGGAGCTCTAGGATGGCAGACGTCAAGAAAATCGCCACGCGCGTAAGCTACGGCGAGGCCCTCGTCGAGCTCGCCAACGAGCACGATGACTTTGTGGTCCTCGACGCCGACCTGGCTGCCGCCACGCAGACCGGCAAGTTCAAGGCAGCCTGCCCCGACCGCTTCTTCGATGTGGGCATTGCCGAGAGCAACCTGATGGGCGTCGCCGCCGGTATCGCGACCACCGGCCGCGTTGCCTTCGCGAGCACCTTTGCCATGTTCGCTGCCGGTCGCGCCTTTGAGCAGGTCCGCAACTCCATCGGCTACCCGCACCTCAACGTTAAGATCGGTGCCACGCATGCCGGTATCTCGGTGGGCGAGGATGGCGCCACGCACCAGTGCTGCGAGGATATTGCCCTCATGCGCGTCATCCCCGGCATGACTGTGATCGTTCCTGCCGACGACGTCGAGGCCCGCGCCGTAACGCGCGCCGCCTACGAGTGCGACGGTCCGGTGTACATGCGCTTTGCCCGTCTGGCCTCGCCGGTTATCAACGATCCCGAGACCTACAAGTTCGAGTTGGGTAAGGGCATTGTCATGCGCGAGGGCGCCGATGTGACCATCATCGCCTGCGGCCTGATGGTCGGCGAGGCTCTCGAGGCCGCCGAGCAGCTCGCTGCCGAGGGCATCGACGCCGAGGTCATCAACATGCACACCATCAAGCCCATCGACGCCGACCTGATCGTCAAGAGCGCCACCAAGACCGGCCACGTCGTGACCGTCGAGGAGCACTCCGTGATCGGCGGCCTGGGCAGCGCCGTTGCCGACGTCCTGTGCGAGCAGTGCCCGACGCCGCTCAAGAAGATCGGTGTCAACGACACCTTCGGTGAGTCTGGCCCGGGCGCCGAGCTCTTGCACAAGTATGGCCTGGACGCCGCCAACATCGTGGCGACCACCAAGGAGTTCTTGGCATAAGGCAAGGCGGATCTCAAGGACTGCTTCGCCAGAACTATGGAAACCCGGCAGGGGCGCTCTCTTGGAGAGCGCCCCTGTTTCAGTTGCGGTGAAATAGGGACTGATTAGACCTTTTAACTGGTAAAACAGTCCCTATTTCACCGCAACTCATGAAGACGCCCCTCAAGCACGGTCCCATCAGGGAAAAGGGCACATATCGGCAAAGTGCAATTCAGACCCTTCCAACTTTGTATATGCAGCACCCTAAGTAAAACGCGGCGACCCCTTAGTTACCGCAGGCCGGACACAGGGCTACTCTCCAAATCTTTCCGCAGGACGGAGGAGCCCCCGCCGCGCGAAGCGCGCAGCGGGGGCTCCGACATGTCCGAGGACGATTTGGAGAGTAGCCCTGTGCCCGGCCGACGGGATCCCTAAGCACGCCATGCTTCTTATGTGCAGCAAAGCTAATACTGCTAAAATACAAAGCGCTCATGTAGTTTAAACGCACGACGATAAGGAGCACCAGTGGGTAACCACTTCCGTACCTCCGGTGCGGGCGATGATGCCCCCAAGACGCAGGCAGGCGTCCAGGGCAGTCGTTTCGCCACTCCGGATTCAGAGGGCCAGTCTGTTGCTCAGGCCCCCGCTCAGCCGGCAGATCAGGCACAGCCGGCATCCGATCCCTTTGCCTACAATCCAACCAGCGATGTCGCGCTTTCCGGCACGGCGGGTTTTGAGCCCGTTCAGGCCGTGACCGCTCGCGTGGAGCAGCCTCAGGCTGGTGCCGCCACGCCGCAGCCTACCATGGCCGGCATTCCCGACCCCTTGGCCCCTGCGACGCCGGCTCCTCAGCCTGCGCAGTCCGGTCTCTTTGCCGCTATTCCCGACCCCACGCAGCCTGCTGCCCCGGTGGTCGAGAGCGATCAGGCAGCCGAGGTCGCAAGCCTCGATAACGCGCTCAACAACCCCGATTTTACGTCGGTGTTTGCGCCCATCGATCCGCAGGCCAGCCGCAAGAAGATGGCCAAGCAGGCCGGTGTCGAGCCCGTCATCCTTATGGAGCATGTCACCAAGATCTATCCGGCACAGCCCAACAAGCCTGCACTCGACGACATCAACATCGAGATCTATCCGGGCGAGTTCGTCTTCCTGGTCGGTCACTCCGGCTCGGGTAAGACCACGCTGCTGTCGACGCTCAACCGCGACGTCAAGCCGACGAGCGGCCGCATCCTGGTTGCCGGTCAGGACCTCATGAAGATCAAGAACCGCAAGGTTCCGTTCCTGCGCCGCCAGATTGGCGCCGTGTTCCAGGACTTTAAGCTTCTGCCGCAAAAGACCGCCTACGAAAACGTGGCGTTTGCCCTGCAGTGCATCGGCAAGCCCAAGGGCGTCATTCGCAGCCAGGTGCCCGAGGTGCTGCGTCTGGTCGGCCTGGCCGATCAGATGGACTCGCTGCCCGACCAGCTTTCCGGTGGCGAGCAGCAGCGCGTTGCCGTCGCCCGCGCTATGGTCAACCGTCCGCCGCTGCTGATCTGCGACGAGCCCACGGGTAACCTCGACCCGGCGATCTCGCTGGGCATCATGAAGCTGCTCGAGCGTATTAACCGCACCGGCACCACCGTGATCGTCGCCACGCACGACCGCGAGATGGTCGATAGCATGCACCGTCGCGTGATCGCCCTCGAGGGCGGCCACGTTATCCGCGACCAGGAGAGGGGAGGTTACGGCAACTATGGCACCAACTAACGTGGGCTACTCCTTCAAAGAGGCAATCAGCCACTTCTTCCGTAACTGGACTACCTCGCTCGGCGCCGTCATCACGATCTTCCTTTCGCTGTTTATCATCGGCCTGTTCATCATGGGCTCTGCGATGCTGAACTCCGTGATCGGCACCGTCGAGGATCAGGTTGTCATCAACGCGTTCATTAGTGATGACGCCGATCAGGCCGATGTTCAGGCTTTTGAGGCCGAGCTTAAGACGTGGAATAACGTCAAGTCCGTGACCTATAAGGACAAGGACGACGCGCTGGCCGAGTATACGAGCAAGATGTCGGGCAACGCCGACGCCACCATGAGCGCGCTCGATGGCCAGAACCCGCTGCCGGCTTCCTTCGCTATTGAGATGGACGATCCGTCCAAGGTCGAGAGCACGGCAAAGAAGCTCAAGAAGGATGCCGATTTCCAGAAGATCGCGGATGACGGCGACGTCAACGCGAGCGTGCTGTACGGCCAGGAGGAAGTGAGCCGCCTGTTCCAGGTGACCAACTACATCCGCATCGCCGCCGTGGTGCTCGTTGGCCTTCTGACCTTTATCGCATTCATCTTCATCAACAACACGATTCGCCTGTCCATCACGGCGCGTCGTCGTGAGATTGCGATTATGCGTCTGGTCGGCGCCAGCAACGGCTTCATTCGTGGCCCGTTTATCACCGAGGGCGTACTGCAGGCCATTTTGGGTTCGCTGCTTTCCATCGGCGTTCTGGAGCTGCTGCGCAATCTGATGATTCCGCGTCTGCAGGAGAGCATCGGCTGGATGTCGTTTGCCCTGCCGATGCAGTACTACCTGGTGACCTATGCTGCGCTGATTCTGGTCGGCGTGATTATCGGTCTCTTTGGTTCTGCCATCGCCATGCGCCGCTACCTGCGCGTGTAGGCATGCCTGGAATTCATCCCTTCCAACGGGTCGTCTCTTATGGGGCGGCCCGTTTTTTGATCCCTAGGGGACGGCAGGATGGCGAATCATTTGGGTAGACTCTTTGGAGTCGGCAATCGATAGTTAGGAGGCGCCATGGGGCGCAATAACAAGCATAAGCGTGGAGCTCGCAATAAGCGCGGGCCGGTGCGCAGCGAACGCCGTCCGAGCCTGACCGGGCGCGTGCAGCTCCATGAGCACAGTGCCTATGTCATAACCGAGAATGGCGACTACAAGGTCATGGGCCGTGGCAAGCGCGAGATTATGGATGGCGATACCGTTGCCGTGAGCATTAAGAACAGCCCGCACGGTGAGCGGCGCGCCGTGATCGAAGGCGTGGTTGAGCGCGCAGCCATAAGCGTGGTGGGTACGTACCAGACCGCCGGTCCGCTCGGTGTGATCGAGCCACTCGATTCGCGTCTGAAGGCTGACTTCTTCATTCTGCCTGAGGATACCTCGGCGGATCGTCTGGGCGTTCACCCGGGTGATGCTGTTGTCGCGCGCATTTTGACCTACCCGACGCGCCTGGAATCGGGCGCTGTGACGATCGAACGCCGCATTGGCGGAGATGACGCGCCCGATTTGGGCGTTCAATATGTGATGGCGCGTTACGGCTATACCGATAGCTATCCCGAGGCCGCGCTGGACGAGGCCGAGGGGCTTTCGCTCGATGTGTCCGCGGCGCTTAAGGACCCGCTCCGCCGCGATCTGCGCGACCGCTTTGTCATCACGATCGACCCGGTCGACGCACGCGACTTTGACGATGCCGTTTCGCTGGAGCGCACGCCCGAGGGTGGCTACAAGCTGGGTGTGCATATCGCCGACGTTTCACACTATGTGGCTTGGGACGGGCATATCGATCTTGAGGCTCGCCATCGTACGACATCGGTGTATCTGGCCGATCGCGTGCTTCCCATGCTGCCCGAACGCCTGTCCTGTGACCTGTGCTCGCTTCGCCCTGACGAGGACCGTCTTGCGTTTACCGTTGACATTGAGCTCGATGCACAGGGTCGCGTGCGGCATTACGATCCGTACCCCAGCGTGATTCGCTCGCGTGTGCGTATGGACTATGACGGCGCCGAGGCGCTGCTGGTGCGTGCCGGCGCGGTTGAGTATTCGGTGCTGGAGGGTGCGGCCGAGGATGTTGCGGCTGCCGAGACCTCGCGCGAGGAAGCGCTTGAGCGCGGTCTTGCGTGCGAGGAGGCCGCCCGCGGCTACAACGTCGACCTCGGCGATTTCCTTGTCGCCGCTAACGAACTCGCCGAACTCCGCCGTCGTATCCGTCGCGCCCGCGGCTCGGTCGATTTTGACACGGCCGAGATTCGTGCTCTGTTGGATGAGGACGGAGTGCCCGTGCAGATTGTGGCGCGTGAGCGTTCGTGTGCCACGTCGCTTATCGAGGAAGCTATGCTGCTCGCCAACGAGTGCGTTGCAGAGTGGCTGGCAGACCGTGATATCGAGGCCTGCTATCGCGTGCATGAGGATCCGAGCCCCGATAGCCTGCACGGTGCTGCCGTTGCGCTGGCGCAGCTAGGCATCATCGACGATCGCCGTGCTGCCGGTATTGCCCTGGGGAGCCCCGATGAGCTGCAGGCTGCAGTTGATGCTGCCGCCGGTACGGCCAACGCACCGCTCGTTAACACGCTGCTTCTGCGCAGCATGCAGCGCGCGCTGTACAAGCCGCGCAACGAGGGCCACTTTGCGCTCGCCGCGCCGTGCTACTGTCACTTTACGAGTCCCATCCGTCGCTACCCCGATCTGGTGGTGCACCGCGTACTCAAGCTGCAGTTGGCCTATGAGCAGCTGGGCGGCAAGGACGCCCTGGTCCGTACGCCGCGCCTGATCGGCAAGGGGCGCGAGTCACTGCCGCGCATTCTGCCGCAGATCTGCCGCGCATGCAGCGATGCCGAGCGCGCGGCAGATGCCGCCAGCCATGCGACGCAAAAGATCAAGATTGCCCAGTACTATGAGGACCGTCTGGGCGAGCGCTATGCCGGAACCGTCTCGTGGGTTAGCAGCATGGGCCTCTTTGTGCGCTTGGACCTAACGCAGGTCGAAGGCTTGGTTTCGATCAAGAGCCTGGGCAACGAGTGGTTCGAGTTCGACGAGGACGCGCTAGCGCTCACAGGTGCCGACACGGGCACCCGTTACGAGCTGGGGCAGCGCGTGATTATCGAGGTCTCGCGCGTCAATACCACGCGTGGGCACTTGGACTTTAAGCTTATCCATTAGCCAAATCCCGACTGATGGTGGGGGAGCGGAGGGCGGCCTTTCGGGACCGCCCTTCGCATTTGAATCATGGCTACCTTGCCGTCTGCTCGGCCGCCCGCTTACCTGCTATTTGAGAGGTAAAACCTACCAAAATAAACCTGTCCCTTTTGGCAGGTTTACAAGAAAGCGGGGATGAGATGGCGACGGTGTACGGTTATGCGCGGGTGAGTTCGCGCGATCAGAATCTGAATCGGCAGCTGGATGCGCTGGGCGCCTATGGCGTGGGCTCGGCGAATATTTATGCCGACCATGCGAGCGGCAAGGACTTCGATCGACCGCGTTATCGCGAGCTGCTGCACGTCCTGGGAGACGGGGACGTGCTGGTGGTGCTTTCTATCGACCGACTTGGCCGTAATTACTCCGAGATTCTTGAGGAATGGCGACGCATTACCAAGGAGCTTGGGGTTGCCATTGTGGTGTTGGACATGCCATTGCTTGACACGCGCGCTAGGGCCAGCGGCGCGCCGGATGTGACCAACGTCCTGATTGCCGATATTGTGCTGCAACTGCTGAGCTACGTGGCGCAGGTGGAGCGCGAGAATATCCATCGGCGCCAAGCGGAGGGAATTGCAGCGGCGCGGGCGCGAGGGGTCCGTTTCGGTCGACCTCGCAAGCCGTGCCCTCCTCAGTTTGAGCTGGTGCGCGATAGCTATGAGGCGGGCGATATTACCCGCAGCCAGGCAGCAAAGTGCCTGGGCGTGTGCGTGGGGACGTTCGATCGCTGGATGCGCGAGGCGGGGTAGGGGTTTGCGTCGCTTTGTCGCTTCCTGTTGCGATTCAAATTTTGATACGGTGACGATGCCATTTGGGGCTACACTCGCTGATATTCAAAAAAGGAGGTTGGCCCTTGGCGCGCGTAAAACAGATAATCGGATGGACCGCGATCGTTCTGTTCGCTGCAACGCTGGCGGGCATCTGGGTGCTGACGGAGCAAAATGCGGTGGAGACGTCGTTGCTGAGCGAGTCTACCGCGCGTGTGGTGGAGGGCCAGGCTACGGGCGTTCAGGCTGTCGATGCCACGGGTGAAGCTCAGGCGGAGAACGGAATGACCGGGGGCACCGATTCGGCTGCCTCGAATGTCCGGTCTGGCCGACTTGCTTCCATTCGCATGTGGGTGGGCACGAACGTCCGTCGCGTTGCCCATACCGTAGAGTTTTTCTTCGTCGGATTGTTCGCCTCGGTGGTCGTGGTTTGCTTTTCCAGGCGTCCGCGGAGCGTATGCTCCCGTTGCGTGCCCGTATTGCTCTTTTGCGCCGCCTGCTCCGTTGGCGATCAGGTACATAAGATCTTTGTTCCCGGCAGGCATTTCGACGTTATCGATTTAGGATTCGATGCTGCGGGCTATGTCACCGCCATGCTGTTGGTATTGCT
Source organism: uncultured Collinsella sp. (assembly GCA_902489665.1). Taxonomy (GTDB): domain Bacteria; phylum Actinomycetota; class Coriobacteriia; order Coriobacteriales; family Coriobacteriaceae; genus Collinsella. Next base: position 13,610 of record CABUAT010000011.1, read on the forward strand.
GGCGGCGGCGTTGGTGCGCCATGCGACTCGGCCGATCGGCGCCCATGCGAGGCTCTAGCCGGTAACAAACCCGTTTCTGATAATGCGACCTTGTTGAATTATTTTGTGTCGCGCGTATTTCCGAGCGGTCGGATTTGAGGGGCGAGCGGTAGAACGCTCGCCCTTTGTGCGCCACGATGCGGCACAATGTACCGCAAAAGCTGTTTGTATCCGGTACGAATCGTTCGTTGGTCTTTAATTCTTCTCAACGGAGGTGTTTGAGATGGCAAACGGATTGCTTTTGCGGCTTCGCGAGCGTGAGCTCAGCGCGAGCCCGGCGGAACGCAATGTCATCGCATATGTAAGCGCTCATCCGCACGAGGTGGTCGGGCTGTCCGTCCGCGGTCTTGCCGATGTCACGTTCTCCGCGCCCTCGAGCATTTTGCGCTTTTGCAAGCGTTTGGGTTTTGCGGGCTACAAGGAGTTCCAGCGCGAACTGATTGCCGAGCTGGCGCTCTTAGGTGACAAGAAAGACGTAGCCCTCGAGGACATCTCCATGGATGACAGCGTCGAACGTATCGTGGGGAAGGTGATGAAAAGCAACGTGCGTACGATCGAGGCGACGGCGCGAACGCTCGATTACACCGTCTTGGAGCGATGCGCGGCCCGTCTTAAGCGGGCACGCGCGGTCAATCTGTTCGGTATTGGTGCCTCTCGTTTGGTCGCGCACGACCTGGCGCAAAAGCTCATGCGTGTCGACAAAGAGTGCCATCTGTACGACGACTGGCATGATCAACTCTTATGTGCCAAGAACATGCATGAGGGCGATATGGCAATCGCCTTTAGCTACTCGGGCTTGACGCAAGAGGTGCTGGACTGCACCGCCGAGGCTCAACGCCACAACTGTCCCGTTGTGGCCGTTACCAAAGTAGATGGATCATCCAAGCTTGCCACCATGGCCGATGCCGTGCTCGGCGTCGCTGCGAGTGAACCCTTGGTCCGCAGCGGTGCCATGGCTTCGCGTATGGCCCAGCTTATGGTTGTCGATGCCCTTTACGCTGCTTACGTTGCCAGCGACTACGAACGGGCGACGCATGTCATTAAGCAAAACTACATCGAGAAACAGGAAAGATGAGGTGAATGAAATGCTCGATTTAACAAAATTCACGACCGAACAGCGTAATCAAAGGTCAATGGACCTCGATACGATGACATCGCTGCAAATCGTCACGACGATGAACGATGAGGATCTTCGTGCCGTCCAGTCGGTCAAGAAAGTGTTGCCCCAGGTTGCCACAGCAATCGACTGGGCTGCTGAGGCACTCGAGCGCGGCGGGCGCGTCTTTTACATGGGCGCAGGCACCAGCGGTCGTCTGGGTGTACTCGACGCTTCGGAGTGTCCGCCCACGTTTGGCGTGTCACCCGATCTGATTGTCGGGCTCATTGCCGGAGGCGAGACGGCGTTTATCAAGGCTGTCGAAGGTGCCGAAGACAGCGATGAGCTTGGCGCGAACGACCTGCGAGAGCGTGGACTCTCGGACAAGGATCTTGTCGTTGGCCTGGCGGCAAGCGGCCGTACTCCTTATGTGGTGGGCGGCCTTGCGTACGCCAAGGCAACTGGGTGCAAGACCATTGCAATTGCCTGCAACCAAGGGTCGAAGATCGGGGAGAGCGCAGATCTTGCCATTGAGCCCGTGCCCGGTCCCGAGGTGCTGACCGGCTCAACGAGGCTCAAGGCGGGAACGGTTCAAAAGCTCATTCTCAACATGATTTCGACCGGTGCCATGGTCAAGATCGGCAAGGTATACCAAAACCTGATGGTCGATGTGCAGCAGACGAACGAGAAGTTGGTGGTGCGCGGCCAGAACATCGTGATGGAGGCGACCGGCTGCACGCGCGAGCGCGCCGTTCAGGCGCTTGCAGATGCCGGCGGCCATGTAAAAACCGCTATTGTCTCGGTACTGTTGGACTGCGATGCCGAGCAGGCTACGGTAGCTCTTGAGCGGGCGCGAGGCCATGTCCGTGCTGCGGTGAGTGGCCATGAGAAGAGCAATGCCGACGCCCAATAGGTGCGCGGCGTGAGCTGATATGACATCCAGACGAGATACCCAATACAAGGAGGAGTTATGACGAACAAAGAGCTGGCTCAAAAGCTGCTGGACCTTTTGGGCGGTAAAGACAACGTGCTGGCAAACGCGGCGTGCATGACGCGCCTGCGCGTGACCGTCAAAGACGCGGGCAACGTCGACACGGAGGGCATTAAGGCACTCGACGGCGTGATGGGCCTGGTCGAGGACGACACGATGCAGATCGTGCTGGGTCCGGGCAAGGTGAATAAGGTGCTCGAGGAGTTCTCCAAGCTCACTGGCCTTGCGAAAGGCGTTGCCGACGAGAGCGTGGTTGACGCTGCGGCCACAAACAAGGCCGCGCAGAAGGCCAAGTACGAGTCTAAGCCGGTTCAGGCCTTCCTCAAGAAGATTTCCAATGTCTTCGTCGCCCTGCTTCCCGGCATCATTGCGGCTGGCCTCATCAACGGTATCTGCAACGTCATTAACGTCTCGACGGCAGGCGCGCTTGCAGGCGAGTGGTGGTACCAGGGCATTCGTTCCATGGGCTGGGCCCTGTTTGCCTATCTGCCCATCTTGGTGGGCTATAACGCGGCACGTGAGTTTGGTGGCTCCGCTGCGCTGGGCGGCATCGCCGGCATGATGTGTATCGCCAACAGTGCCATGCCCCTGCTTGCGCCTGGCGCGGCTGATCCTGCCACTGCCATTCTGCTGCCGCTCACCAGTGCGCAGTACAACCCCGCAGCGGGCGGCATGATCGCGGCTCTCATCGCTGGCGCATTTTTTGCCTGGATGGAGCGTCAGATTCGCAAGGTTATGCCCAACGCACTCGACACGTTCTTGTCTCCGCTGCTGGTGCTCATCATCGGCGCCTTTGCTCTGATGCTCGTCATCCAGCCGGTTGGCGCATGGCTGACGACTGCCATCTTTAGCGTTTTGACCTTTATCTTCGAGAAGCTGGGCGTCCTGGGCGGCTATATCCTGTCGGCAGGCTTCTTGCCGCTGGTTTCCGTCGGCCTGCATCAGGCGCTCACGCCGATCCACGCTATGCTCAACGATCCCGACGGCGCTACCAAGGGTATCAATTACCTGCTTCCCATCCTTATGATGGCTGGCGGCGGCCAGGTCGGTGCCGGTTTGGCGCTGTACTTTAAGACCAAGAACGCCAAGCTCAAGAAGTACGTTGCAGAGTCCATTCCCGTTGGAATCCTGGGTGTGGGCGAGCCTCTGATGTATGCTGTTACGCTGCCGCTCGTTCGTCCGTTTGTGACGGCCTGCCTGGGTGCCGGATTTGGCGGCGCGCTCGCGGCGCTGCTTCACATCGGCACGGTTTCTCAGGGCGTTTCCGGTCTGTTTGGCCTGCTGATCGTCGTTCCTGGCCAGCAGCTCGGCTACGTTGCCGCTATGCTGCTTGCCTATGCCGCCGGCTTTGTCCTGACGTGGTTCTTTGGCGTCGACGAGCAGAAGATCAACGAGTTCTTTGGCGAGTAGTTTGATATCGCGAGCCGTGTTGCTCGGGGTTCGCGGCGCGCGGCAGATTTCTTGATGTTATGGTTGTGCCGGCGGGGCTAGCTGCTCCGCCGGCCTTTTTTAAAGGAGCGTTGAAGCGTGAAAACGGGTATTTCGATTTATCTTTCCAGCCCTCTGCAGGATATTGAGCGGACGATTGAACATGGTGCCGCGGCGGGTGCGCGCTATGCGTTCACCTCGCTGCATATTCCCGAGGATGGGGGAGCGGCGTATGCCGATAAGGTCCGTCATGTGCTGTCGCTGCTTTCCGCCCGCGGCATTGCGCTCATTGCCGATGTGGGGCCTCGCACGTGCGATTTGCTCGGGCTTGAGCGCATCGAGGACCTGCGCGATCTGGGGTTGGAATACCTTCGTTTGGACTATGGCTTTAGCGCCCAGCGGGTCGCGGAGCTGTCCGGTGTATTTCACATTGTGGTCAATGCATCGACGGTGAGTTCTGATGAAATCGCATCGTGGCGTGAGGCCGGTGCCGATGTGACTCGTTTTGCCGCCTGCCACAATTTTTACCCCAAGCCTTATACCGGTTTAGCTCTGGAGGACATTGCTCGGGTGAATCTTCGTCTTGCGGCGCTTGGATTCGAAATCATGGCTTTTGTGCCGGGTGATGCTAACGTTCGCGGGCCGGTTTTCGAGGGACTGCCGACGGTCGAGGCGCAGCGCGGTCGCGCGTCAAAGGTTGCTCTCAATATGCTTGAGCTTGCACATGGCGCCGATTGCGACATTGTGTTGGTCGGCGACCCCGATCTATCCGATGCGGGCTGGGCGCAGTTTGCTCAAGTTTCCGCCGGATACGTGGACCTGCAATGCGAGCTTGAGCCCGGTTATGCCTATGTGCGCGGGCAGATTCATCACGACCGGCCCGACTCGAGCGTCCTCATCTTTAGGTCTCAGGAGTCACGTACGACGCTTAAGCCGGATTCCGTGCCGACGGATGCCGGAGCCGGCCTGCCGCGAAAGGCGGGGTCGATCGCTGTGAGCAATAGCGGATATGGGCGCTACGAAGGCGAGCTTGAGATTGCGCGGGTCGATCTTCCCGGTGACGAGCGCATGAACGTTGCGGGCCATATCACGCCCGAAGCAATGGAGCTGCTGCCGTTCATTAAGCGCGGATTCGGGGTACGGTTCGTTTAGCGTGTGACCCGCGGGCTACAATTGGCCCATCATACGAAGGCGCCTCGTGTGGCGTGTGCCTGCGTTGGCCGATCTATATTCGGAGGATTCCCATGACCGTACTGTTTGTTGAATATCCCAAGTGCTCGACCTGTAAGAAGGCCAAGGCATGGCTGGATGAACATGGGGTTGAGTATATCGACCGCGATATCGTTTTGGACAATCCCACGGCTGATGAGCTTGCGACCTGGACTGCTCATTCGGGGCTGCCGGTGCGGCGCTTCTTTAATTCGTCGGGCATGAAATATCGAGAGCTGGGCCTGAAGGCGCGTCTGGATGCGGGCATGACGGATCGGGAGTGCTACGAGCTGCTGGCGACCGACGGCATGCTGGTCAAGCGTCCGCTGCTGGTGGGCGACGACTTTGCGATTCCCGGCTTTAGGGAATCGGCTTGGGCCGAGGCGTTGCTGTAGCGGCTGCGGAAAGTGCGACCCGGAATTCGCTTCCAGAATGGGATGCACTTTCCCAAAGTGGCCGGTTGCGGAAAGCACGTCCCATTCTGAGCTTCGATTGCGGGACACGGTTTCCGGTTGAGGGCTCGACGGGAAAGTAGGGACCAGTTTGAGCTTGAAATCTGGGACGCACTTTCCGCCGGCGGGCCTGCCCCAGTCAGTCCGCCAGCTGTGCCCATTCGTGCGGATCGTAGACTTTTACGTGCTTGTTGGGCTTGCCACTCCAGTACTCCTCGTCCATAAAGGGCAGATATGCCTGAACGCCAGGGCAGATAAAGGGAATCCGCTGCTGTTGCAGTCGCTCGCGCTGACGCTGTTCCAGGTGCGCCTCGGATATGACGGTCGGCATGCCGGACAGCTCGACGAGGCTTGCCTGGATTCGCTTAAGGTCGGATAGTCCCGCGTGCCATGACATCCGCATGATCAAAAAGGATGCACGGCGGTATTTTGCCTGCACCACAGTAATGGCGGGGCGTAACGTGGGGTGAATTTTGTCCCGTTCGGGCCAAAGGTCGGCAGTGATCTCGAGGCCCAGGGTCTCCCATAGGTAATCAAGCTCTTCGTCCATGGCGCCTCGATATCTACGCGATCATTGATACTTCGATTGTGTTGCCTGGTGCTATCGTTTTCTCGGTAGAATCTGCCAACGGTTGACGGCTACCGCTCGCGGCGTTTTGCCCCTCGTGTACAGCGGTCGGCTTCACAGGTCCTTCACGGGTTGGACTAAATTAGGCCAATTTGACTGAATTTCAAAAAAGTCAAAATTGGGGCTTGCGTCACGGCGAGACTTCCCGTATATTTCTTTCTTGCGCAAAGGCACAGCCGAGCGCAGCGATGCAGTCATTGGGATGTCGTCTAATGGCAGGACAGCGGATTCTGGTTCCGTCAATGGGGGTTCGACTCCCTCCATCCCAGCCATTGCATTTGCTACATATGGCCCGTTCGTCTAGCGGTTTAGGACGCCGCCCTCTCAAGGCGGAGATCACCAGTTCGAATCTGGTACGGGCTACCAAAATTGAACGCCCGGGCCTCGTAAGAGACCCGGGTTTTGTGTATTGACCGTATATACGGCGCCTGCCGTGTTTCGCTCAGATCGAGGAGTAGCCATGGATCTGCCCATCAGCTTGCAAGACATCACGTATGCCGAGAACTATCTGGCGCAGGGCGACCTGGCTACGGCGACGCCGCTGCTGGAGCGTCTGGTGGAGCTCGCCGAGGAGTATATCGACGCTGAGTGCAAGACGGAGGAGAAGCGCCAATACTTTAGCTTCGATAGCAAGTTTGAGCGCTTGGCCTATCGCCGCGTGGAGAAGGATCCGCGCGAGCTCGTGCAGGTCGAGGTGCCGTTTGACCGTCTGTACTCTGACATGGCGTTTGCCTACATTCGCCAGCAGGATTATGTGAGTGCTCGCAACGCCTTGATGCAGGCCGTGCGCTGGGACCCCATGAACTGCAACTACCGCCTTGATCTGGCCGAGCTGTTCCGCGCTCTCGAGGACAAGCAGGAATGGGCATCGCTCTCGTTCTCGGTGCTGGAGCGTGCAAGCGATGGCAAGTGCGCCGCCCGCGCTTACGCCAATCTAGGTCAGTACTTCTTGGAGCCCGAGACCGAGAACGTTTCGGCTGCCGTGGGCTGCGCGCGTCTGGCGCTGCGCCTGGCGCCCAACGATGCGCATACGACGCGCCTGCTCAACAAGATCCATACCACCTATCCGGATGCCGCTGATGAGAGCGACGACCATGTGATGGGTGAGCTCGCCCTGCAGGGCGTGCCGACCTCGCCTTCGGCCGAGATTGCCATCTGCCTGATCATGTGTGCGACCGATGCTGCAAGCGACGGCGACAAGCAGGAGGCGACGCGCCTGACGGTGCGTGCTCGCGACTTGGTGGGCGAGGAGGCCTGCGCGGCGATTATCAAACTGGTGCGCGAGAGCGATGCCGAGCTCAATGCCGAGCGCAAGGCAAAGCGCGAGACTGCGGGCTCAAACGCCGATGAAGCCAAGGAGGCCGGCGATGCCCAGTAAGCGCGAGCGCAAACTCATTTCCAAGAATCGCTCGGCACATCACGAGTACTTTATCGATGAGACGTTTGAGTGCGGTATTGAGCTGAGCGGCACCGAGGTCAAGTCGATTCGCGAGCGCGCCTGTCAGATCACTGACACTTTTGCACTGATTCGTGGCGGCGAGTGCTGGCTCGTCGGACTGCATATCCACCCTTATAGCCATGGCGGCGTGTGGAATCGCGATCCCGACCGTCGGCGTCGTCTGCTGCTGCACCGCAAGGAGATCGACTTTCTTGACGGCAAACTTCGCAACCGTGGTTATGCGCTGGTTCCGTTGGAGCTCTACTTTAATAACGACGGCCGCGTAAAGCTGCTGCTGGGTCTGGGTCGCGGCAAGAAGCTCTACGACAAGCGCGAGGACATGGCCAAGCGTGATGTCCAACGCGAGATCGACCGCGCCCTTAAGGAACGCAACCGCTAGGCACTCTGTATAAGTTGCGGTGGAATACGGACTGTTTTGCCTGTTTGAGGGGCTATTCAGTCCCTATTTCACCGCAACTGCGGGCGTCTCATCTTTCTTACTGTTCTGACACATATGTCTCAAAGGCGGCGTCCGTTATGGGTGCCGCCTTTTTTGTGGGTACATACATTCATGAGGTTCCAACCCGAGTTAGGGGAGTGATCGTGATGGACAAAACTGCGTTCTTTACCATGCCGAGTGGCCTGTACGTGGTGAGCGCCGCGGCAGACGGGCTGCGCGCCGGCTGCGTCATCAACACTGCGGTGCAGGTGACGTCCATGCCGCCGCGTATTTCGGTTGCCGTGAACAAGGACAATGTCACCTCGGGCGTCATCGCATCGGCCAAAGCGTTCGCGCTGACCGTGATCGATCAGACCGCCGACATGCTCTACATCGGTAACTTTGGGTTCCGCACCAGCAGCGATTATGACAAGTTTGCCAAATACGAGACCCGCGAGACGGCTCTGGGCATGCCCTATGTGCCCGAGCACGCGGCGGCCCTGTTTAGCTGCCGTTTGATCGACACTGTGGATGTGGGCACGCATCTGCTGTTTATTGGCGAGGTCGAGGATGCCGAGCGCCTGAGCGACGAGACGCCGCTGACGTACGACTACTATCACAAGGTTCTGAAGGGCAAGACGCCGCCCAAAGCCTCGTCGTATCAAGGCTAGAAATGCTCTAAAAATACTTGCATTATACTATTGAGAATATATACTAATAAGTAAGTACACCAGCAGTCACGTTCGAGAGGAGAACATCATGGCTGAGGAAAAGAAGACATATAAGTTTGTGTGCACCGTTTGCGGTTACGAGGTTGAGGTCGACACGCCCGAGCTGCCCGAGGATTACGTGTGCCCGGTGTGCGGCGTCGGTCCCGATCAGTTTGAGCTCGTCGAGGAGTAACTCGCAGGCACACGGCGAAAGCCAAACATAGCTCTGTCCAAGGTTCCCGGTCGAATTCTCGGCCGGGACCCTTTTGATTTATCTGACGGTTTAAAACGGTCTCACGTTTTACAGATTGAGACGTTATATCTGGACAGTCACGCCATCTCAATTACATTCCCGTTAGCAGCACGATGTCGAGAATCGTCACGATGACGCCGATCCCTACGAGCAGCGCGTTGAGCGGGCGCGAGTTGGCGTATTTGCCCATAACGCGGGGCGAACTGGTGAGTCGTATGAGCACAAAGACCGTAATCGGCAACTGAAGCGACAGCAGCGCCTGACTCCAGATGAGACCCTCAAAAGGATTCGGGACGATCAGGCACGCCGCCACTGCGCCGACGAAACAGACCGCCACTCCAATCGATGAGTGCCGGTCGTGGATGTCGTATTCCTCGTCGAACATGCCCGCGGTGATGGTGCCCGCCGCCATGCCCGCCGTCACACTACTCGATATGCCCGCAAACAGCAGTGCCACCGCAAAGATGGTCGAGCTTGCCGGGCCCAGAATGGGGGAGAGCGTGTCCGCTGCGACGGCGAGGTCGTCTACGACAATGCTGTGCGCAAAGAAGGTCGTTGCGGCCAGGATGACCATGGCCGAGTTGATTGCCCAGCCCACGCCCATCGAAAAGAGCGTGTCGAAGAGCTCATAGCGCAGACGCTCTTCGATAACCTGCTCGCCTTGGCCTTCGAAGTGCATGGATTGGATGACCTCGGAGTGTAGAAAGAGGTTGTGGGGCATAACGACCGCACCCAGGACACTCACGATAATCGCGGCAGAGCCAGTGGGCATACTGGGCGTGATCCAGCTTGCGGCGGCTTGCGGCCAGTCGACCTTGACTAGTGTAAGCTCGGCCAAAAACGAGAGTCCTACCACGCCTACGAGGGCGATGATCCAGCGTTCGGCACGCTTGTAGGAACTCGTCATGAGCATCGCCATCGATACTGCCGCCACGATGACGCAGCCCGCACGTACGGGCAGCCCAAAGAGCATTTGAAGGGCAATCGCGCCACCCAAGACTTCGGCCATGGCGGTGGCGATGGTCGCGAGATAGGCACTGGCGAGCACCGTGCGTCCAACGAAGCGGGGGAGGTAACGTGTCGTGGCCTCGGCAAGACAGGCGCCCGTGGCGATGCCCAGGTGCGCCGCGTTGTGCTGCAAGACGATCAGCATAATCGTGGACAGCGTGACGATCCACAGCAGCGCGTAGCCAAACTGCGAGCCCGCGGCCATATTGGAGGCCCAGTTGCCCGGGTCGATAAAGCCGACGGTCACGAGCAGCCCGGGGCCGATATTCCGCGCAATGTCTAGGCCTCCGTGACCGCCGGTGCGGTGCGAGCCAAAGTGTTGTTTGAGATGGTTGAGCATGGTGCGCTCCTGCGTGCCGTTTGTTTGACGCCGCAAAGGATACCCGTTTTAGGCTCAAAAGTTAACTATGACTAACAAAATAGTTGTATTTGAATGGGGTGGGGAAAGGGGGTTGCCGAAATGTCTTGATCTGTAACAACTGGGGATGGAAATTGGGTCTAGGTGTTACAGATCAAGACAGGAAGAAATGGTCCTATGGAAAATCTCGATCTGTAACAGCTGACCGCCAAAACTGACCCTTCGTGTTACAGATTGAGACATTCGGAACCGTCTCTCGAAAACATCTTGATCTGTAACAGTTAGTCGTCGAAATTGGGTCTTACTGTTACAGATTGAGATGTTTGAAGCGGTGAGCTTACAGGCCGAACTTGGGGCCTATGTTGTCGCCCTCGAGGTCGGCGGTGTCCACTCGTAGGGCGTGCGTTACGCGATTGTTTCGAAACGGGTGGGAAACACAACGGGCCGGCGGTGCTCCTAGTATGCCTATTCAACTGACTGTCTAATATCTAGGGGAGGATCGCGATGCAGGCAGATTCCGCTCAGCAGCAGGGCCTTTATCGCCCCGAATTCGACCACGATGCATGCGGCATCGGCGCGCTTGCCGATATCAACGGCGAGCGCCATCACCAGATCCTGGACGACGCACTGTCCATTCTGGTCAACTTGGAGCACCGCGGCGGCACGGGACTCGAGAAGAACACCGGCGACGGCGCCGGCATCCTGTTCCAGGTTCCGCATCACTTTTTCCGTAAAGAGGCTCAAAAGTGTGGCCAGATTCTGCCGGCAGAGGGCGACTATGGCGTGGCCATGCTGTTCTTCCCGCAGGACGAGAAGGGCGTAGAGGATGCCCGCCGCGTGTTTGAGGAGGGCTGCGCCGAGGCCGGCGTGCCGCTGCTCTTTTGGCGCGAGGTGCCGGTTGACCCGCACGACCTGGGCGAGACGGCCCGCGCCTGTATGCCCACTATCCTGCAGGCCTTCCTGGGCCGTCCGGACGACACGCCCGCCGGCGATGCCTTCGAGCGCCGCCTGTACGTGTGCCGCCGCACTATCGAGAAGAAGGCCGACGCTGAGTTTGCCCTGCGCGACAAAATCTTCTATGTATGCTCCATGAGCTCGCGCACCATCGTGTACAAGGGCATGCTGGTCGCCACGCAGATGCGCCGCTTCTTCATCGATCTCAACGACGCCGCCGTCAAGACGGCCGTGGCGCTCGTCCACTCGCGCTACTCCACCAACACCACGCCCAGCTGGGAACGCGCGCACCCCAACCGCTTTATCATCCACAACGGCGAGATCAACACCCTCAAGGGCAACGTCAACTGGATCCGCGCCCGCGAGCCCAACCTGTACAGCCCCGTGCTGCAGCATGATCTTGAGCGCGTGATGCCCATCATCAACCGCGAGGGCTCCGACTCCGCGATTCTGGACAATGTGCTTGAGTTCCTGGTCATGAACGGTCGCCCGCTCACGCGTGCCGCGTCCATGTTGCTGCCCGAGCCGTGGGACCACAACGACAGCCTGAGTGAGGAGTGCCGCGCCTACGACGCTTACCAGTCCATGCTCATGGAGCCGTGGGACGGTCCTGCCGCTATCGCCTTTACCGACGGCCGTACCCTGGGTGCCGCCCTCGACCGTAACGGCCTGCGCCCGGCTCGCTATTACGTGACGCGCGACGGCCGCTTTATGTTGGCGAGTGAGGTGGGCACCATCGAGGTGAGCCCCGAGAACATCCTGACGAGCGGCTGTCTGGGGCCGGGCCAGATGCTCGAGGTCGACTTTGCCCGCGGCCGCGTGATCTACAACGACGAGCTGCGCGCTCGTTACGCCAAGGAAAAGCCCTATCGCGACTGGATCGCCGAGGAGACGCTGACCGTCGACGCGCTCGACAAGCCCGTCGCGCCCACGCCCGCCGAGGATACCGAGGTGCCCGCCGCCGTGCGCATGGCCAAGCTCGGGTATCACTGGGATGATGTTGACGAAGTCGTGCGTCCCATGGCCCAGCAGGGCAAGGCGCCGCTCGCCTCGATGGGTATCGATGCGCCGCTGGCCTGCCTGTCCAAGAAGACGCGCTCGTTCTTTGACTACTTCTATCAGCTGTTCGCCCAGGTCACGAACCCGCCCATCGACGCCCTTCGCGAGCATATGGTCACCTCGACCACGCTCTACCTGGGCAACCACGGCAACCTGCTCGAGGACTCTCGTACGGCCTGCCAGCTGGTTCGCCTGGAGCGCCCACTGCTGAGCGAGGAGGAGTTCGACCGCATTTGCGCCATCGACCGCGTGGGCTTTAAGACCCGCCGTTTCCGTGCCGTCTACCGCCGCGATGCCGGCGAGGGCGCGCTGCAGGCTGCGCTCAAGCAGCTTGCCGAAGACGTCGAGGCTGCGGTTCGCGATGGCGTGAACATCGTGGTGCTGAGCGACCGTGCCGCTGCGGGCGAGGTGCCCGTGCCGTCGCTGCTCGCCGTGGGCTGTGTGCACAACCACCTGATCCGTGCCGGCGTGCGTACCTTTGCCGACATCGTGGTGGAGTGTGGCGACGCCGTGTCCCCGCACGACTTTGCGGCGCTGGTGGGCTACTCCGCGAGCGGCATCTATCCGTACAACGCGCATGCGTGCATTCGCGACTTGGCGGCGCACGGCGATCTGGACGTGACAGCCGAGCAGGGCATCGCCAACTACAACAAGGCTGCGACCGCCGGCATCGTCTCCATCATGTCCAAGATGGGCATCTCCACGGTGCAGAGCTACCACTCCGCGCAGATCTTCGAGGCCGTGGGCTTTACGCCGGAGTTTGTCAACGCGTACTTCGCCGGCACGGTGAGCCGTGTGGGCGGTATGGGTGTCGAGGACGTCGAGCGCGAGCAGAATGAGCGCTACGACGCCGCGCTCGCTATCCTTAAGAGCCCGGCTCCCGATCAGCTGCCCACGTTGGGTCTGACCAAGTGGCGCCCGCTCGGCGGCGAGGATCACCTCATCGATCCGCAGACTGTCTACTTGCTGCGGACCGCCTGCCGTGAGGACAGCTACGACACCTTTAAGGAGTACAGCGCCCGCCTGCACCGCACCGGCCGTGCCGTGCGCCTGCGCGACCTGCTGGACTTTGATGCCGGCGGCCGCACCCCGGTGGCACTCGACGAGGTCGAGCCCGCGCTCAACATCGTTCGCCGCTTTAACACCGGCGCCATGTCGTACGGTTCCATCAGCAAGGAAGCACACGAGTGCATGGCCATCGCCATGAACCGCCTGCACGGCCGTTCCAACTCGGGCGAGGGCGGCGAGGATCCGCGCCGCGAGACCCCGCTGGCTAACGGTGACTCCAAGAATTCCGCCATCAAGCAGGTGGCAAGCGCGCGCTTTGGCGTGACGAGCCGCTACCTGTGCAGCGCCTTTGAGATTCAGATCAAGATGGCCCAGGGCGCCAAGCCCGGCGAGGGCGGCCACCTGCCCGGCAAGAAGGTCTACCCCTGGATCGCCGAGGTCCGTCAGTCCACGCCCGGCATCGGCCTGATCTCGCCTCCGCCGCACCACGACATCTACTCCATCGAGGACCTGGCGGAGCTTATCTTCGATCTTAAGAACGCCAACCCCGGCGCACGCGTGTCGGTCAAGCTGGTCAGCGAGGCCGGCGTCGGCACCATCGCCACCGGTGTGGCCAAGGGTGCCGCCGACAAGATCTTGATCAGCGGCCACAACGGCGGCTCCGGTGCTGCGGCGCGCGATTCGATCTGGCACGCCGGTCTGCCGCTGGAGCTTGGCCTTGCCGAGGCCCAGCAGACGCTGCTGCAAAACGGCCTGCGCTCACGCGTGGTGCTCGAGGCCGATGGCAAGCTCATGGACGGCACCGACGTCGCCGTCGCCTGCCTGCTGGGTGCCGAGGAGTTTGGCTTTGCGACCATGCCGCTCATCTCCATGGGCTGCCTCATGCAGCGCGACTGCCAGCAGGATACCTGCCCGGCCGGCATCGCTACGCAAAACTGCCGCCTGCGTCGCGGCTTCCGCGGCAAGCCCGAGCACGTCGAGCGCTTTATGCTCTTTGTTGCCGAGCAGTTGCGCGAGGTCATGGCGAGCCTGGGCTTCCGCACCATCGATGAGATGGTCGGCCATCCCGAGTGCTTGCGCCAGATCGAGGTCCCGGACAACCGCAAGGCCAACCTGCTGGATCTGTCGCCCGTGCTGGCGAGCGCGACCTGTGAGTTTGGTGCCCACATCCCGGGTGCCGACGGCCGTCACTTCCTGCCCCAGATGGCTGCCGACAGCGAGCTTGACAAGACGCTCGACTCCACGTTGTTTGTGCCCTATACGGCCGATGCCCGTGCGCACCTGCGTCCGATTCGCTTTCGCGCCGACATCGCCAACGTCAACCGCTGCGTGGGCACCATCTTGGGCAACGCGGTGACCAAGGCGCATCCCGAGGGTCTGCCCGCCGGCTCCATCACCATCGATTGCGATGGTTCGGCCGGTCAGAGCTTTGGCGCTTTCCTGCCGCGCGGCATTACGCTCAACGTGTGCGGCGACGCCAACGACTACTTTGGCAAGGGCCTTTCGGGCGGCGAGGTATCGGTGCGCCCCAACCCGCATGCGACCTACAAGTTCGACGAGAACATCATCGTGGGCAACGTTGCGTTCTTTGGCGCCACGAGCGGTCGCGGCTTTATTAACGGCCTTGCCGGCCAGCGTTTCGCCGTGCGCAACTCCGGTGCCACGGTGGTGGTCGAAGGCTGCGGCAACCATGGCTGCGAGTACATGACGGGCGGTCTGGCGCTCATCCTGGGCGAGGTCGGACAGAACTTCGCCGCCGGTATGACTGGTGGCGTGGCTTATGTCTTTGACCAGTACGGCACGCTCGATGCCCGTGTGAACCACGCGAGCGTTGAGCTTAAAGCCCCGACGGCCGGCGAGCTGGCGCAGATTCGCGAGCTCATCCAGGAGCACGTGGACGCGACGCAGAGCCCGCGCGGCATTAAGCTGCTCTACAGCTTTGAGACGATGAGCAAGCACTTTGTGAAGGTCATTCCGACCGAGTACGAGCGCGTGCTGGCGATTGTCGCCGCCGCCGAGGCCGTCGGCAAGACGCATGCGCAGGCCGAGGAGCTGGCGTTTGACATTGTGACCGGTCGCGCAAGTGCCGCGGATGTCGCTCGCTTTGATGTCGCGGGCGGTGCGGCTGGCGCTGCGCCCGTGGCTGTCAGCCCTGTTGCTTCGACCAAGAAGGAGGCGTAAGTGCCATGGGTAAGCCCGGTGCTTTTCTTGATATCGATCGCGTGACCCACGAGCTGCGCCCCGTGGAGGAGCGCAGCCGCGATTTCGATCCGCTGTACGTGGAGCTCGACGACGACGCGCGCCGTGCCCAGGCGAGTCGCTGCATGATGTGCGGTGTGGCGTTTTGTCAGATGGGCGCGAGCTTTGGCAAGGCACGTCCGAGCGGCTGTCCGCTGCACAACCTGATTCCCGAGTGGAATGAGCTGGTGTACCGCGGCCGTTGGGACGAGGCTGCCGAGCGCCTGTCACTCACCTCGCCCATGCCCGAGTTCACGAGTCGCGTGTGCCCGGCGCTGTGCGAGGCCGCATGCAACCTGGGCTCGGTCGATGGCCAGCCCACGACGATCCATGACAACGAGCGCGCGATTAGCGACCATGAGTGGGCAAATGGCGGTCCGCACCGCTTTGAGCCGGCAGGGGAGGGTGCACCCACGGTTGCCGTGGTGGGCTCCGGTCCCGCTGGTCTGGTGGCAGCATGGGAGCTTGCGCGTCGTGGGGCCCGCGTGACTGTGTTTGAGCGCGACGACCGCCCGGGCGGTCTGCTCATGTACGGCATTCCCAACATGAAGCTCGAGAAGTCCGTGGTCGAGCGTCGCGTGGCGCTCATGCGCGAGCTGGGCATTGTGTTCGAGCTGGGTGCTGACGTTACGAACCCTGCGGTGGCGGCCAAGCTCAATGGCTTTGACGCCGTCGTGGTGGCTGCCGGTGCTCGCGCCCCGCGTGGGCTGGCTGCTGAGAATATTGACGCACCCGGCGTGGTGTATGCCGTGGACTACCTGACGGCCTCGACCGTCTCGGTGCTCGATGGCGGCGAGCCTGTCGTCGATGCACACGGCCTGGACGTCGTGGTCATTGGCGGCGGCGATACCGGTAACGACTGCGTGGGCACCGCGGTACGTCAGGGTGCGCGCAGCGTGCGCCAGTTTGAGTTCTTGCCGGCGGCGCCTGATGCGCGCGCGGCGAGCAACCCCTGGCCGCAGTGGCCAAACGTTAAGAAGACCGACTACGGCCAGCAGGAGGCCATCGCTGTCATGGGCGGCGAGATGCGCGCTTGGGGCGTGGATACGCTCGAGGTGCTGCTGGACAAGAAGGGCGCGGCCGCGGGCCTGCGCGTGGTCGATCTGGATTGGTCGGCTGGCAAGCCCGAGCGCATCGCGGGCTCCGAGCACGAGGTGCCGGCCCAGCTGGTGCTCATCGCCTGCGGCTTTACGGGCCCAGAGCACGGTGTGTTCGACGCCGTTGGCGTGCCCGTTGCCACTGCTGGTCGTCCGCTGCCGGTGATGGCCGCCGAGGGCTCGCATCTTGCGGCGCGTGTTGGCGGCGTCGCTGTGGATGCCGCGCCGGTGTATGTTGCCGGTGACGCTCGTAACGGCAGCTCGCTCGTGGTGAACGCTATGGCCGACGCCCTGGCCTGCGCTGCCGAAGTCGCCGACGCGCTGGAGCTGTAAGGCGGCTGTCCACAGCTGAATCGTCAAGGGCTGTCCCCGAATGCCGGCCCAAAAGGAACGTCCCCAAGTGCCGGCAGCTGGGGACGTTCCTTATGTGCCGGCATTCGGGGACACTCCTTGCGAGTTCGCAGGCGACTTTGTCATTTGCCGACGTGCAAGTGTTCATTCGTCGACGTTTGCGACTGTGCTACTCTGCTCTTTCTGTGGTGGTAGCGGGCGTTTGCCTCAAATGAGTGAACTGACTGTCTATATCTACCTGCGGTTTCTTTGCGGTGCGCTCATTCGGTCAAGTGTCCCGTCAAGTGTTTGGTCAGCATCTGGTTTGCAGCCGGAGGCCTATTTTGCCCGCGCTGGTCGTGGCTGCCCACCCTCCTCGTAAGCTCAAATTGAGGTTCATCAGTTTGAGGAGGATGCCGTGACTGACCACGTTTTAGACCGAGCGCAGCTGGCTGAAGCCGTCGGCAACGATATTGCCGACATGGCCCATTTTTGGATGCTGCGGAAGTTCCAGTTTTTGGAGCCGGCACGCGAACAGTTCGAGATCATTGTCGACCCGTGGCTCAGCTATTGCACCGAGCCTTCGCAAAACGAAATCATGGCCTACAACATGGCATTTACCGATTGGCTGCTCTTCGAGCGCCCCTATCGCCATGGCAAGACGCTGCTCGAGCTGTATGTTGACGAACCGCCGGCATCGCTTTCGCCTGCCTCGCTCAAGCGGCTCGAGCAGGTACGCGACACGCAGTATTTCTCGCGCTTTGGCATTTTGGACAAGGATCCTGCGAACGGCATGGTTGCGCTGAAGGATACGCGTGCCGACCGTCGCTTTGATGTCTACGACCCGCATATCGTGCAAAAGGAGCATTGGAGCGACGGCGCGATCGCGGTGCGCCTCGCCTGCATCGACGATGTCTGGCTGACGGCGGGACAGCTCTATCTGTATGACATCGCGCGCCTGAGTGACACGGCGGTCGATGGACCGGGTGCGGTGCATCCCGAGGATCTGCAGGACGGCTTTGACACCTCGTGCGTCAGCTTCTTTTTGCGCCTGGTCCGCGACATCATGGGCGCCCAGGGGCGGTACGTGAAGTCGCTCAACATCTACGAGCAGGAGTGGGAGTAGGGGATGTGACTGGCGTCGCCCTGCTGCCCTGACTTTGTCTCAATCTGTAACGTTTGGCGGCTGTTTGGGCCCGTAACTGTTACAGATTGAGACGGAAGGTTGGCGGCTGCCGAAAGATCTTGTTCTGTAACAACTAGAGGCTCAAAGACTGTCTTCCTGTTACAGATCAAGACATTTGTCAGCGGAGGCAACGGTGACGATGGTCCATTTGTCTGACGTGGTGGTGATGAAAGTGCCTAATACCGTTCTCAAACACAAACATGCGACTCGCAACACGTTGGCGCGGAATAGGATGCTCGCGCGGCTCGCGGAGACGGCCAAGCAAGGTGCGCTGCTCGCAACGCATGACAATACCGAGCTCATGTGGCTGCGACGCCATGTTGGAACCGACGATATCGCGGAGCCCGAGCCGTACCTGTTCTGTTTTCAGCATGATTGGGATGCATTGACGCCGGCGGAGCGAGCGCTGAGGACTATCAAAGGGCTTGCGAAATTTCATCCCGATTGGGCGTTTTGGGGATATGACGCCGCGCTGATATGGGGTCTGGAGGTGCCGAATGATCTGCTCGGGCCGCGTTTCCTTGTTAAGACTTGCTGTTCGGTGACGTTGAGCGGCGGGTGCAGGTTGTTGCGTCCGCAGATTGCGGGCGCGCTCGAGCGCGTCGACGGCGTGCGGGTGACGTCGTTTTGGCGCACGGCGGAGGATTGCTTGCTGCGTGCGCCGTTCTCCTACGGGTTGGCAATTGCCGATTCTGCACTGCGGGTGAAAGACGTATCACGTGGGGATTTGTGCGAGCGCCTCCGCGCCGATTGCGAGGGCAGGCGAGGGTATCGCAGGGCACAGGCGATTGCGTCGTATGCGGACGGGCTGTCCGAAAACGGCGGCGAGTCTCGGTTCCGAGCGTTCTTTATTGCGTACGGCTTTCCGGTTCCGGAGCTGCAGGTGGAGTTTCGCGACCCGCTCGATCCGAGCCAGGTGTTTCGCGTCGACTTTTTTTGGCGGCTCGAGGAGGGAACGTGCGTGATTGGCGAGCTGGACGGTAAGGGGAAGTACACCCTGCAGAGCGGCGAGGCCCGGGAGCCGGTCGACCCATTCGTGGCAGAGCGTCAGCGGGAATCTCATCTGACAATGCTCGGGCACAAGGTGCTTCGGTTTACGTTTGATGAGCTCAAGAATCCGGGGAAGCTGGTTGAGAAGATGAGGCTGGCGGGTATTCCGCGACGGCCCGATTTGGCTGAGGAGTGGAGACGTCGGTGGTATGGGCGCTGAGAGGTTTTGTCTTGATCTGTAACGTTTAGAAGTTGTTTGAGTTCGTAATTGTTACAGATCGAGACAAACCGGTGAAACGTCGACCGAATGTCTCGATCTGTAACATCAAGGGGCCCAACAACCCTGTATCTGTTACAGATCGAGATATTTCCCTGGTGTCGCTGGGGTGGGACTGCAGCATATTCCGTCTCCCACATCCCCTCTTCCCTCCGTTAACCGATGCGTCTGCAGCAATCCAGCGGGACTAGGTGATAATGGACAAATGTTCAAGTTAATTGTGAGGGAGGAGCTCGATATGGCGTCTGCCGATCGTTCCACGTTGTTCATCAATGCGACCGTCCTGGATGGTTCGGAACATATGGAGCCGCAGCCCGACATGGCCGTGGCCGTTGAGCGCGGTCTCATCACGTGGATGGGGCCGAGTGCTGTGGCGCAGGCGCCTGCAGGTGCCGAGGTCATCGACCTGGCAGGGGCGTATCTCATGCCGGGTCTCATCAATATGCATGTGCATCTGTGCGGTTCGGGTAAGCCGGTTTCGGCGGGCGATGCGGGCGCGCTGATGAAAAAGCTCGATAATCCAGTGGGGCGCGCCATCGTGCGCCATATCCTCAAGGGCAGCGCCCAGCAGCAGCTGGCAAGCGGCGTGACCACGGTGCGCGGTGCGGGCGACCCGCTGTTTGCCGATCTGGCCGTGCGCGATGCTATCGATGCCGGCAAGTATCAAGGTCCTCGCCTGGTGGCGCCGGGAACGGGCGTCACGGTGCCGGGCGGCCATGGTGCGGGCTTGTTCGCCCAGGTGGCCAACAGTCCCGCCGAGGCAGCCGAACAGGTGCGCGACCTGTATGCGCGTGGTGCCGACGTCATTAAGCTGTTCGTGACGGGCGGCGTGTTCGACGCTACCGAGGTGGGCGAGCCGGGCGTGCTGCGCATGCCGGTCGAGGTTGCCGCGGCGGCGTGCAAGGCTGCGCACGAGGTGAGTCTGCCGGTTATGGCCCATGTCGAGAGTACCGAGGGCGTGAAGGCCGCGCTTGAGGCCGGCGTTGACACGATTGAGCACGGCGCTCCGTTGACGCCCGAGATTCTGGAGCTGTACCGTGGCGCCGCGGGCACGCAACTCGAGGGGCGTGCGCCCAGTGTTACCTGCACTATCAGCCCGGCGCTGCCGTTTGTATTGCTCGACCCGAAAAAGACCCATTCGACCGATACGCAAAAGAAGAACGGCGATATCGTGTGCTCGGGCATTATCGAGAGCGCCCGTGCCGCACTGGAAGCTGGCGTTAAGGTGGGCCTGGGTACGGACTCGAGCTGCCCGTTCGTGACGCAGTACGACATGTGGCGTGAGGTGGCCTATTTTGCCAAGTATGTCGGCGTGAGCAACGCCTTCGCACTGCATACGGCTACGCAAGTCAACGCCGAGCTGCTGGGGCTGGACGGCGAGACTGGCACGATCGAGTGCGGCAAGGCCGCCGATATCTTGGTGACGCGCGAGAACCCGCTCGATGACCTGTGCGCTCTGCGTGAGCCGATGCACGTGATGTGTCGCGGCGATCTGGTGTGCAAACTCAAGGTGAAGCGCATCCCCGAGGTGGATGCCGAGCTCGACGCGATTATGGCCATGCCAGCCGAAGCGCTGGCTGAGGAGCTGGCCCGCGACGGCGTAGCATAGGTGTGACAAAGGGACAGCTCCGTTGTCGCATACAAAAAGCCGAGGTCTCAGCGCGAGGCCTCGGCTTTTATTTGTCCTATGGTATGGCGGCTAGGAGCGCGTCTCCATCTTGGCGTGGCACTTGGGGCAGGTGACGCGGATCTTGCCCTTGCCCTTGGGGACGGAGAGCATCTGGCCGCAGTTGGGGCACTTGAGATAGGCCGTGGTCTTGCGGCCCTTCCACATCTTCTTGGCCGTGCGCTTGGCACGCTCAAAGTCTTCCTTACTGGTGCCGGCCGCGCGTGAGGTGCTGGCCGCTGCGGTTCCGCCGCCCAAGCTGGCGACGAATTTGCCCAGGCAGGGGACGTTTGCAGTCGCGGCGACAAAGGCCTCGTTCTCCTTGTGACGTGCGTCGATATTTTTGGACAGGCCGCGCAGCACGCCAATCACGATTACGGCGATGGCAATCCAGCTGAGCCACTGGATGCGGGCTATCGATCCGATCATCGCGATGACGATGCCGGCAAAACCCATCACGATGGTGAGTTCATCGGCACCATTGCGACCCTTCATAAAGTCATTCATGCAAATTGCCTTTCGTTCGATATGCTGCACGCCTTTATACCCGATTTAGAGCAAGGGGGACAGGTTAATCTGCACCAATGTGGTGCAAACATACCTGTCCCCGGAATACCAAGACGGTGCAAACGTACCTGTCCCCAATGCCCCAATTACTTGGAGAGTTTGTCGACGACGCGTTCGATTTCGGCGAGTTTGGCGGCTTTGAGGTCTTCGTCGCCCGATTCGATTGCCGAAGTCACGCAGCCCTCGATATGCGCCTTGAGCACGTCGGCGTTAATGCGCGCGAGGAGCGCCTGTGTGGCCATGAGCTGCGTGGAGATATCGACGCAGTAGCGGTCCTCCTCGACCATCCGCAGGATGCCGTCGATCTGACCGCGTGCCGTCTTGAGCATGCGGGTCACCGATTTATGGTCTGCCATCATGGCGGGTCCTCGTTTCTGGTCGATCTTCCGGATGTCCCCGTCAGTTGCGGTGAAATACGGACCGTTTAAAGGCCTAGGGCGGCACAACAGTCCGTATTTCACCGCAACTTCTGAGGATTCAGTAGGCAGCGACTGCTATGCGGCGGTCACAGACAGGGCGTGGAATTTCTCGCCCGCGGCCTCGACAGCGGCGGCGAGTTGCTCGGCGGTTACGGTGTCGGCGCACTCAACCTGGACGGTCTGGGTCTCGTGATCGGCGTCGGCGTCGGTCACGCCGGCAACGTTGAGCAGTGCCGTCTCGACAGTAGCGTCGCAGTGGCCGCACATGAGGCCGGAAGTCTTGATTGTGTATCGCATGGGTATTCCTCCCTGTTGTGTCGGCTTTCCCAGGCACCCGACCTTGACCTTCAAGCCGTCGCTCGCGTACCAAAGTACGCGTCGCTCCTCTTTCAGGTCAATCTCGGGCACCTGGAAAACCCGTTCTAAATGGACTGAATGGTGAGCTTATTTTGCCACTTTTGGCTTAAAGGATTTTAAGCGCAGCGCATTGCTTACGACGCAGACACTCGACAGGCTCATGGCCGCGGCGCCAAACATCGGCGAGAGCTGCCATCCGGTGAGCGGGAAGAACACGCCCGCCGCCAGCGGAATGCCGATGCCGTTGTAGAACAGTGCCCAGAACAGGTCCTGCTTGATGTTGCGGATCGTGGCGCGCGAAAGCTCGATGGCGCGGGCGACGTCCATGAGGTCGCTGCGCATGAGAACCACGTCGGCGCCCTCCTTGGCGATGTCGGCGCCGGTGCCGATAGCAAGGCCCACGTCGGCGCGCGCCAGGGCGGGGGAGTCGTTGATGCCGTCGCCTACCATGGCGACCTTGCCGCCCACATCCTGCAGCTCGCGGACGTGGCGCTCCTTGTCGGCAGGGAGGACGTCGGCGATGACCTGTTCGCTGCTCAGCCCCACGCGGCGGGCGATGGCCTCGGCCGTCACGCGGTTGTCGCCGGTGAGCATGCGCACGTCGACGCCAAGCGAGCGCAGTGCGGCGATGGCCCCGGCGCTCGTCTCCTTGACCTCGTCCGCCACGGCGATGGTACCGACAAGCTCGCTGTTCTTGGCAAAGAACAGCGGCGTCTTGCCCTCGGCCGCGAACTGTTCGGCAAGGCCGGCGGGAACCTTCACGCCCAGCTCGTCCATCAGACGCACGTTGCCGGCGGCGATGACATTCTGCCCCTCGCGTGCCGTAACGCCTCGCCCGGGCACGGCGGTAAAGTCCTCGACCATGCGTGCGACGATTCCGCGCGCCTCGCACTCGGCCATAATCGCCTCGGCCAGCGGGTGCTCGCTTGAGCGCTCCAGCGCAGCGGCCAGCTTGAGCAACGCCTTTTCGCTCATGGCGGGCGAGCCGTCAGCGCGCGTGGCTACCGTGATATCGGTCACAGCCGGCTTGCCGCGGGTGACGGTGCCCGTCTTGTCGAGCACCACGGTGCCCACGCTGCGTAGGTTCTCCAGCGCCTCGGCGCTCTTAAACAGAATGCCCATTTCGGCGCCCTTGCCGGTGCCGACCATAATGGCGACGGGCGTGGCCAGGCCCAGCGCGCACGGGCAGCTGATCACCAGCACGGCGACGGCGGAGGTGAGCGCTTCGTTCACGCTTCCGGTCAGTGCCGTCCACACCACGAAGGTCACGGCCGAGATCATGAACACCACGGGCACGAACACGCCGGCGACCTTGTCGGCCATGCGGGCGATGGGCGCCTCGGTGGCGTTGGCGTCCTCGACGAGCTGGATAATCTTGGCGAGCGACGTGTCGGCGCCCACGCGTGTGGCACGGAAGGTAAACGAGCCGGTGCGGTTGACAGTGGCGGCGTTGACGGTGTCGCCGGCGGTCTTTTCCACGGGGATGGACTCGCCGGTGAGCGCGCTCTCGTCCACGGCCGAGCTGCCCTCGAGCACCACGCCATCGACAGGGATGGACTCTCCGGGGCGCACACGCAGGACCTGGCCGGGAAGGATACTGTCGACGTCGACGGTGGCCTCGCTGCCGTCCTCTGCCACGACGGTCGCGGTCTTGGGCGCCAGGTCGATCAGCGCCTCGATGGCGCCGCCGGTTTTTGACTTGTTGCGCGTCTCGAGGTATTTGCCCACGGTAACGAGCGACAGGATCGTGCCCGCACTCTCAAAATACAGATTGTCCATGCTCGTCATCATGGCCTCGTGGACTTGACCCGCGGCTAATTGGTCGGCCATGATGAACATGGCGTAGAGCGACCAGGCGATGGAGGCGGTGGCGCCCACGGCAATAAGAGCGTCCATGGTAGGCGCGCCGTGTGCGAGTGATTTAAACCCGTTGATAAAGTACGCGTCGTTGACGTAGGCGATGGGGATGAGCAGGACGAGCTCGGTGAGCGCGAGCGTCATGCTGTGGGTGTGGTCGGTGAAGATGCCGGGCAGCGGCCAGCCGAGCATGTGCCCCATGCCTATGTAGAACAGTGGGACAAGGAATACGATCGAGACGATGAGGCGGGTGCGCATGGCAGAGGCAGCGGCCTCCAACTTTTTGGTCGGCGACTCCATATGGGCGGCGCCGGACCTGACTTGTGTGCTGCCGTTTGAGCCGGCGGCACTGGTGCCCGCATCGACGGGCGAGGCCGAGTAGCCGGCACGGTCGACGGCGGTACAGATATCGTCGGGGGAGACCTGCGCGGGGTCATAGTCGACCATCATGGAACCGGCGAGTAGGTTGACCGCGACGCTTTGGACGCCGTTGAGCTTGCTCACGGCACGGTCCACGTGCGCCTGGCAGGCGGCGCATGTCATGCCGCCCACATCAAACTTATCTTGAGCCATGGCTTCTCCTTTCTGTAGCTTGGTGTTGGAATTGTTAACCTGCCGATACTATACACCCATACCCCCTGGGGGTGTCTAGTACAGAATAAATGTATGACATCTCGCTACAGATGAGGGTAGTTGGTTGACCGATGGGCCGTCCCAGCCAATCATCTCAATCTGTAACATCTGGATCGGTTTTTGAACCATAGCTGTTACAGATTTAGACAAACATTTCAGCCGAAAACTAACGTCTCGATCTGTAACAACTAGACCCCGTTTTACCGAGTATTTGTTACAGATCAAGACAAACAGTTGGCAGGAAACTCAATGTCTCGTTCTGTAACATTTAGACCGGTTTTTGGGTTCTAACTGTTACAGATCGAGACATTTGCCGGGGAGGGGTCCCGTCACGGCAAGACGCCCGCTCTCTAGATACAGAATCCGGGGATCACACAGGTTCGTTTGTTTGGCTTGTCCGCAGGCGTTGCGTACGTAAAGACGTCGCCGTCGTGGCCCACGCGGTTTATGTAGAGCGTGCCTTCGGTCTCCGACGTATCGGGGCTCACCGTGCGCTCCCACCAGCAGGTGTCCTTGCCCTTCCACTGGCGGACCATCGTCTCGTTCGTGGAATACGGGCTCACCTTGAGCTCGCGGAAGAGCTGATACTCCTTGCCCTCGCCGTTGTAGATGTCAGCAAGGTAGTGATAGTCCTCGACAAACGAATCGGGCGGTTGCGCGCCGCACAGCTCGACCATGGCGGGCAGCCAAAGGGTTGCGGGCAACTCGCTCAGGCACGATGCGCTGTTGGCGGCGCCCACATTGTTCGAGACCTTCTTGACCCCTTTAATGAGTGCGCGCAACTCGTTGGGCAGCAGCTTAAGGCCGTCGCCGTTGAGCCATTCCCGCAGCTCGCAATCTGCCCAGCCGGCGCTCGGCGGTTCAGCTGCAGCGTTGCGCTCGGCAATACCCGCGTCGAACATAAACGTCAGCCCGGCCTTGCCCGTACCGTCCAGAAGCTCATCGTGACGGATGCCCACAAGCTGCGCGCCGACCTCCAGCCCGTTGGTGAGCGTGACACGCTTGGTGCACGGATAGGGGATATGCCCATCAGCGTCGAGCAGGTGGTAACGCTTGGCAATCTCGCGTGCCTCGCTACGGGTCTCGGCGGCCTTAATCTTGAGCGAAATCTCCTGCAGCTGATCCCAGGTGTAGTCGTCAAGTGAACCGCGGATGCCGTCAAGGTAGTCGGGGATGCCAAAGCCATGGGTTGCCGCCCCGATAACGCTGAGCCCCGCAACGGCTGCGATAGCGCCGCCGATAATAAAGCGGCGGCGGGTCATGGCATCGTGGCGGGCCTGATTCAGGATCTCTCGTGCGCGCTCGCCGGCGACGTCGACCTTAAGGTGCGTGCCAGAATCGATATCAATCGCGGCCTCGTCTCCTGTGCCTTCGCGGCCCTCGGATTCGGCATCAGTGAGGTATGCCGAGAGCACCTCGAGCATCTGCTGCTCGGTGGGACGATCGCACTGCTCGACTGAGAGACCCTTCATGATGATTTGGACGAGCGCTTCATCGCCCTCGCAGCGCGGCTCGAGCGGCGCCGGCTTGGTCTTGGTCTTTACGAGATAGAACGAGCCGGTTGCAGTGGCGTCCGTCGACTCAAAGTCAAACGGTTTGCGACCGCTGTAGAGCTGGTACAGAATGCTCGAAAGCGCGTAGACATCGATTGCCGGCGAACGGCGAAGGGCCGCGATGCCTTCGATATCCTGCGTGAGCATCTCGGGCGCGGCGTATGCGGGCGTGGCAAAGCGCCAGATGTCGGCGCGCCGGGTGATCGTGTCGTCGCCGAGGGCCATGGTCGCGGAGCCCATGTCGATGAGGCAGGGGTCAAAGGAGCAATCGGCAATCTGCTGCTCGAGCGTTCGGCTGGTGGTGCGGAACATGATATTGGCAGGCGACAGGTCGCGATGAATGACCGGATTCACGAGGCCTTGGGTCATCAAGAGTGCGCGAAGCACGGCGTTTCCGACGGCGGCGACCATCTGGGTGGTCAGCCCGCCCGAGGCATCGTGCGGAAGCAAGGGCAGCGCCTGCTTGAGCGAGGTTCCCTCGACCCACTCCATGAGGATGAGCGGGTCATCCTCGCGCGATCCGTAGCCATAGACGCGCGGAAATCCGCGCAGGTGCGAGACGGTACACAGATGACGGTACTCCTCGAACAGCGCGGCGGTGTTGGCCAGGTGCGCTGCCGATTGCTCGGCGGAGCGGTCGGGGGCTTGGCCGGAAAGGATGGCGTTGTCCTTGAGTAGCTTGACGGCAAAGACCTCGCCGCTCGTGTTGGTCGCGCGCAGCACGTGTCCGATGTTGCCGTTGTTGCGGTGGGCCGTCTGGAGAATAAGCGTCATAAACCGACGTTTGGCGTCGTCCTCGGCGCTGGGGTCGACCGCCACGGCGGTATCGAACGTATCGAGACGGATGAGTTTGTCGCCATAGGCGCTATCGGTAGTATCCATGGCGTTCCTTTGTCTGGCATGGGTTGCCGCACGTATACGTGAGCAGTGCGGATATCGGTAAAGTACCATGATAGCCGCACTGCCCACGTATACCGCTGTGCATTGTCGTTTACGACGCAGAAGGTAGAAGACGAAAGACGGACGGCGACCGTCTTTCGATCGCCGTCCGCGCTAGTCCACAATGACAAGGAATGTCGTATAGAGACCCAAATGAAGTCTGTCGCTGTTGGCGATTTCCACGGGGGGATAGATCTTGCCGGGCTCGCGTTGGTCGCGCGGCGGCTCAATCACAATATCGCCGTCGCGCGCGCCCGATTCGAGCACCGTGCCGTTGGTCGATCCAAGGCCCTGGGCGTACCAGTGCTCACCCTCAAGCCAAATGCGAAGATGCTCGCGCGATGCGTCGGCGCCCACATCGGTGATGCTGGGCGAGGTTTTGGGCAGAGAACCAATCACGGTGCCGTGCGGATCGCGTGTGAGGGGATGGATTTGCATGTCGGCGCAGTTGTCGGCATGGGTTCTGAGCAGACCGAGGTTGGGGGCGACGGTGCGCGGCTGCTCCAGGCTGCTCATAAAGCCACGTCCGACGGTAGTTTCGGTGGTGCCAAAGTGCTCGCCCGTCTTGCTGTCGCAAAAGCGCTCGACGGTGGCCACGCCCTGAACGGGATCGGCGAGCGCCCCCGTTGCCACAAAGAGCATAAGGTAAAGCGTGCTTTTCTCGCGCACGGCATTGCCGTCAAAGTTGTCGATGCGATTGAGGGCATTTGCATATAGGTGGCTGTCCAGCTTGTAGCTGGTGAGAGCCGACATCATTTCGTTGGCGGCCGGACCGCGATAGTGCTCGGCGATTGCCCGATAGGCGGACTCGCCGCCGCCGAGCTTGCTGCAGATTGCCGAGGAAAGGTTGAGCGTGGTGACGGTAAAGTCGCTGTAGATGGAGGGCGCGCACTGGTCAGGCTTGCGATAGACGATGTAACGGGTGAGATACGAGCGGTTGGAAGAGCATTTCTCGAGCAGGGTACTGCCGAGATAAGAGTTTCCATTGATAAGCATTCGGGCGATCTCGAGATGTTTAAGACCGCCGAACGAGCGAATATCGTTATAGAGGACCGAGCAAGGCGTCTCTGCTGCCACGGATACCTCCTTTGATTGCTTCCTAGCCAATATGGCGATAGGAATTAATGGCCCCCGGTGGGCGACGTATTAAATGGCCGCGCAATATATAGCGTAACCAAAGCAACATTATAGGCCACATGTTCGAAATTGCAGGAAGCCTGAGAGATTTGGTTTGGACTGGACGGAAATCCCCCTCTGTCTTGATCTATAACAATTAGGACCGATTTTACTCGGTAACTGTTACAGATTGAGACGTTTGTGAACCGTGTCGACCGTTTGTCTCGATCTGTAACACGTAGAGGAAGATTTGCCCTGTAACTGTTACAGATTGAGACAATCAGCCGGGCCCACCTCGTCCGCCTCGTCATCTGTGGTTTACGTGGGGGCATGCGAAGCACGGGTATACTAACCGGCGGCGAATCTGCTCCATCGCTTAGAGCT
Organism: uncultured Collinsella sp.; assembly: GCA_902489665.1. Classification (GTDB taxonomy): domain Bacteria; phylum Actinomycetota; class Coriobacteriia; order Coriobacteriales; family Coriobacteriaceae; genus Collinsella. The sequence continues at coordinate 42,289 of CABUAT010000011.1, forward strand.
GCTGCGTCTGGACGGCGCGTGATAGGGCTGCCAAAGCGATCGCCAGCGTGCTGAGCAACGTCCTCTCTGTGCGCACCCGTTTTTGTATGTATTAGCGCACTACCAAGCACGCCCGCGCGGCCGCATGCCGTGCCCATAGCGCGTGCAGATAAGGAACAACAACATATGCGTAATTCTGTATCTGACGTCACGGACGCCGAGATCCTGGACGAGGCCCGCGAGGCTATGACCCAGGCTGCCTTCGATGCCGCCGATGAGGCCAATGCTGCCCAGGCCGTCGAGTCCGCTACCGAGAGCCTGCCCGCCTTTGACGAGCTGGGGCTTTCCGACGAGATGCTCCGTGCTATCGAGAACCTGGGCTACACGGCGCCCACGCCCGTTCAGGCCGGCTCCATCCCCGTGGTGCTCGAGGGCCGTGACCTGCTTGCCGCCGCCCAGACCGGTACCGGCAAGACAGCCGCCTTTTTGCTGCCGACCATGAACAATCTGGAGCACATCGCTCCTCCCAAACCCGTGCGCGAGCGCGGCGGCCGCAACCGTCGTCGCGGTGCTAAAAAGCCCGAGGGCAACGGTCGAGGCCCCGTGATGCTCGTCATCACCCCTACGCGCGAGCTTGCCCAGCAAATCGACGAGGTCGCAAGCAAAATCGCCGACGTCACCGGCCATGTTGCCGTGACCGTCGTGGGCGGCGTGAGCTACAAGCCGCAGACCGCGGCACTTAAGTACGGCTGCGACATCCTGGTCGCAACGCCGGGCCGTCTGGTCGATCTGATCGAGCAGGGCGCCTGCCACCTGGACGAGGTTAAGGTCCTGGTGCTCGACGAGGCCGACCGTATGCTCGACATGGGCTTTTTGCCCGCCGTCCGGCGCATTGTGCGCGAGACGCCGGCCGAGCGCCAGACGCTGCTGTTCTCGGCGACCCTCGACGAGGAGGCCGTGGGCGAGATCACCGACCTGGTGAGCGACCCGGCTCGCGTGGAGATCGCACCTGCCACGTCGACCGCCGACACCGTCGATCAGTTTGTGTTCCCGGTGTCCATCGAGGCCAAAAACAACCTGCTGCCCGAGTTCCTCAAGAAGGAGGGCCCGGAGCGCACTATCGTCTTTATGCGCACCAAGCACCGCGCCGACAGCTGCTGCCGTCGTCTGGAACGTAAGGGCATCAAGGCCGCCGCGATTCATGGCAACCGCAGCCAGGTCCAGCGCGAGCGTGCCCTTTCGGCCTTCCGCGACGGTACCGTCGACGTGCTGGTGGCAACCGACGTGCTCGCCCGCGGCATCGACATCAGCGACGTGCGCTACGTCGTGAACTTTGACGTGCCGGCCGAGCCGACCGACTACATCCACCGTATTGGCCGTACGGGCCGCGCTGGCGAGCTGGGCTGGGCCATCACGTTTGTGACCGAGCAGGACGTCGACGAGTTCTACGAGATCGAGAAGCTCATGGACAAGACGGCCGATATTTACGAAGCCGGCGACCTGCACGTGGGTCCCAACCCGCCCGCCGTTGACCCCGAGCGCGATCCTGCCGCCTTTAAGGTGAAGAAGAAGACTAAGCGCGGCAAGTCCAAGAGCAAGAAGAAGCTTGAGCAGGCGCGTCGCGACGGCAAGCGCAACGGCGATGACTACGGCGATGTGGCCGGTCGTTCCAACCGCGGTCGCGACGAGCGTCGCGGCGACGGCGAGCGTCCGAGCCGTCCCAAGCGCGGCGGCAAGACCCGCGTGCGCGAGGGCGTTCAGGCTCGCGTGGACGAGGCTGTTGAGAGCGTGGCCCGCGAGGTGGCTGCCGAGGAGCGCGGCGGTGCTGTCGAGCAGGCCCCGCGTGGCAACCGTGCCGAGCGTCGTGCCAAGCAGTTCCAGGGCGAGGCGCATCGCCGCCGCCGCGAGGACGAGGATCGCGGTGGCCGTCGTCGTGTCGAGCGCGAGGACGAGGGCCACGGTTCGCGCGGTGGCAAGCGCGGTGCGGGCGACCGCCGTCGTTCCGGTCGTGATGACGAGCGCGGCGGCCGTGACGAGCGTCGCGGCGGCGAGGGTCGTGGTGAGCGTGCTGCCCGTGGCGGTGAGTCCCGTGGCGGCAAGCGCTTTGAAGAGCGCGGTAGCCGCGGCGGCGAGCGTCGCGAGGGTGCTCGCGGCAATGGCGGCCGCGGCGGCGCCGCTCGTTCTAACGAGTCGCGCGATCGTCGTGACCCGCGTGCCAGCCGCGATCGTCGCGATGACTGGCGCAACTACGACGATACCCGCGAGGAGCGTCGCGGCGGCTATCGTGGTGGGCGTGGCGGCAACCAGGCCGGTTCCCGTGGCGGCCGCGCCGGCGGTCGCGATAACCGTGGCAGCTACGGCAACAGCCGTGGCGGCAAGCGCAAGTAACATACGCATCGCCCGCTAGAGCGAGGTGAACCAAGGGCCCCGAGCAACTACGCTCGGGGCCCTTTTTGTTTGCCGTATCCGATCGCTAGTTCAAATGTGATTTCCTCGGGAATGCATCTAGAGGATGCCGTGGGCCTGTTTCCTACCATGCGGCAATGGGTCCCATGGGGTGCGCCGTGCATTTTTTGGAGTATTCTGCAGTTCGAGTTGTCTGCATATGATTTGACGTCGCCAACGGTGGCTTTCGGATATCCCTAGCGAGCGTTCTGAGTCAGATTTCGTCGTTTTCCGGAGCAGGGGCGCGTCATTCTCGCCATGTCGGAACCCAAAATGACGCAGCGCCCTAAAGGTTTGCCCGCTCGGGGTATTGCTGGCGCGGTCACGTTGCAGAATACTCCGTTTTTTGCACGGGCCAGGATGGGGTACCTCGGGAGAACACGGCGGTATCCCGTAAATATATACAATCTGTACCGTAATTTATACAAAACGAAGAGGCAGACAGCGTAGGGTGGGTGCATTGGGGTGCTTGGTGCATCAAAACGGGGACCCCACGTGCCGTATACTCTGGCTGGATGTGAAAGCGGCTTGACGCGTTGCCAGGCGTAGGGGAGGGTGCCTCGATGAGCGTATTCGAAATTGTGTTTAGTCCGACGGGTGGAACGCAGAAGGTGTCTGGCCTTGTGGCCGGGGCACTGGACAAGAATACCGTTACCGTCGATCTGACCGTTAGCGGGCTAGATTTCAGCGCTGTCTCGATGACCGAGGACGACGTGGCCGTAATCTCTGTGCCGGCGTATGCCGGTAGAATCCCGGCTGTGGTGGCTGACCGGTTGGGCATGGTGCGCGGCAACGGGGCTCGGGCTGTTTTGGTTTGCGTATACGGAAACCGCGCGTTTGAGGACACGCTCGTAGAGCTGGAGGACGTTGCGAAGCATGCGGGATTCCGGGTGATCGCGGCAGTTGCAGCCATTGCAGAACATTCCATTGCACGACAGTTTGCTGCCGGTCGTCCGGATGCGCAGGATACGGCGCAGCTCGCAGAGTTTGCGCAGCAAATTCAGCAAAAGCTGTTGGCTGAGGATACATCCGAGCCCTCTATTCCCGGCAATCGTCCTTATAAACAAGCCGGAGGTCACCGCATGGCACCCGAGGCAACAGGGGATTGTGTCTCCTGCGGTGCATGCGCCGCGGCGTGCCCCGTTTGTGCTATCGACAAGGGTGACCCCAAACGAGCAGCTGGCGAGGCGTGCATCTCCTGCATGCGCTGCATTGCCGTATGTCCGCGAGGCGCTCGTAAGCTTGATCCCAACAAGCTATCCGCTGTTTCCCAGATGCTGAGCAAGGTTTGCGTCGCGCGGAAGGAATGCGAGCTCTTCATCTAGCGCAAGTGAGATTGGTGCAAACAAACCTGGCCCTTTTGCACCAAAAACGATCCGTTTTCCTCCGTTCCCAAGGGATCATGTGATCCGAAGGGGACGGAGGAAAACGGATCAAAAAGGAAAAATAGTAAGGCGCTCTTTTTCACATTGAATATTGCAATTTGGTAACGCGTTTTATCAAATATGGCATTTATCTGCGGTAATGTTCTATTTCACCGCTGAGGGTGACATTTTATACCGCCTGCCGAACCGTATGGAGACCTCACAACTTTTTAGGTCAGTGTTGTGCGTGTAGCAATTTCGCCCGGCCTCGCCTCCGGGCTGCCATGTGAGAGGGGATCTTATGGCTCGACTGCACGTAATGGAACGCAGCCACGCTCAGGCCGTCATGGACGACCTGCACGATGCGCTCGGACGTCGTCTGGCGGTGAGTTCGCTCGCCCCGTGTCCCGTTGAGTTTACGGCAGCGCTCGTCAACCTGTGCTCCACCCAGAGCTGCGGCAAGTGCACGCCCTGCCGCGTGGGCCTGAGCGCGCTGAGCGATCTGCTCGCCGATGTGCTCGAGGGCCGCGCCGACGAGTCCACGCTCAATCTGATCGAGCGCACCGCCCGCACCATCTATCTTTCGAGCGATTGCGCCATCGGTTACGAGGCCGGCGCCATGGCGCTTACGGCTATCCGCGGTTTCCGTGACGATTTTGAGCACCACATCCGCGAGCACTCCTGTGGCTTTGACCGCGAGGCCCGCGTCCCGTGCGTCTCGGGCTGTCCGGCGCATGTCGACATTCCCGGTTACATTTCGCTCGTCGAGGCCGGCCGCTATGCCGATGCCGTCAAGGTCATCCGCAAGAATAACCCGCTGCCGCTCGTTTGCGGCCTGGTGTGCGAGCATCCCTGCGAGATGCATTGCCGCCGTGGCATGGTCGACGACCCCATGAACATCCTCGCCCTCAAGCGTTTTGCCGTTGAGCACAGTGACCTCAACGACCACAAGCCGCATGTAGTGGACAACACCGGTAAGCGCGTCTCCGTGATCGGCGGCGGCCCGGCTGGCCTTTCCTGTGCCTACTACCTGGCCGTGATGGGCCACAAGGTGACCATTTTTGAGCAGCGCCACCACTTGGGCGGCATGCTGCGCTACGGCATCCCCAGCTATCGTCTGCCGCGCGAGCGCCTGCAGGCCGAGATCGACTGGATCTTGAGCGCCGGCATCGACGTTGAGCTCGATCACTCCGTGAACGGCGAGGAGCTCGCTCGCCTGCGCGACGAGTTCGATGCCGTCTACCTGGCCATCGGTGCCCATAGCGACAAGAAGCTCGGCCTTCCGGGTGAAGAGGCGCCCGGCGTGGAGTCGGCCGTCAAGATGCTGCGCGCCATCGGAGACGACGAGCTGCCCGACCTGAGCGGCCAGCGCGTGTGCGTCATCGGCGGCGGCAACGTGGCCATGGACGTGGCGCGCTCTGCCGTGCGCTGCGGTGCCGAAAAGGTGAGCATCGTCTACCGCCGTCGCATCTGCGATATGACGGCCCAGGACGCCGAGATTGCCGGCGCCCAGGCCGAGGGTTGCGAGGTTCTGGAGCTCACGGCGCCGCTCGCCATCGAGACGGGCGAAGATGGTCGCGTGAGCGGCCTGCGCGTGCAACCGCAGATTATCGGCGAGCCCCGCCGCGGTCGTCCGGCTCCGCGTGCCGCCGCTACGCCCGAGCGCGTCATCCCCTGCGAGCGCGTGTTTGTCGCCATTGGCCAGGACATCGATTCCAAGCCGTTTGAGGACATGGGCATCGCCTGCAAGTGGGGTTGCGTGGTCACCGACTCGGACGGTGCCGTGCCCAACTTCGATGGCCTCTTTAGCGGCGGCGACTGCCAGACCGGCCCCGCCACCGTCATCCGTGCCATCAACGCCGGCCGCGTGGCTTCGGCAAACATCGACCGCTATCTGGGCTTCGACCACAAGATCAAGCTCGACGTGGAGCTGCCGACCGTTCAGTTTAAGGGCAAGCACGAGTGCGGCCGCTGCGAGCTGGGTGAGCGCGAGGCCGGCGAGCGTATTCACGATTGGAATCTGGTCGAGCAGGGCCTTACCGAGGAGGAGGCGCGCCAGGAGGCAAGCCGCTGCCTGCGTTGCGACCACTTTGGTTTTGGCGCGTTCCGCGGAGGGAGGAACCTGGAATGGTAGAGCTCAACAACCCCACTGTCAGCGATAACACCGAAAGCGGAGCACTCAATATGGTCAAGCTCACTATCGATAATTGCGAGGTCGTGGTGCCTGAGCACACCACGATCCTGGACGCGGCCAAGTCCGTCGGCATCCAGATTCCCACCCTGTGCTACCTGCGCGATCTGAACGAGATCGGCGGCTGCCGCGTGTGCGTGGTCGAGGTTGAGGGCTGCGACCAGCTGGTTGCCGCCTGCAACAACTACGTGCTCGATGGCATGGTGGTCCACACCAACAGCCCCAAGGCCCGCGAGGCGCGCCGCACCAACGTGCAGCTGCTGCTTTCGCAGCACGATTCACGCTGCACGAGCTGTGTGCGCAGCGGTAACTGCAACCTGCAGACCATTGCCAACGACCTGGGCATTTTCTATCTGCCGTATCAAAGGCATTTGGCGGGCGAGGGCTGGGATTTCGATTTCCCCATCATCCGCGAAAACGACAAGTGCATTAAATGCATGCGCTGCATCAAGGTGTGCGAGAGCGTACAGGGCCTAGGGATTTGGGACCTGACCAACCGCGCCACGCATACCGCCGTGGGCACCCGCGGGCGCGTGCCGATCGGCAAGACCGATTGCGTCGCGTGCGGCCAGTGCATCACGCATTGCCCGACGGGCGCGCTGCGCGAGCGCGACGACACCGAGACCGTGTTTGACGCGCTCGCTAATCCCGACAAGATCGTGCTGGTGCAGATCGCGCCGGCCGTGCGTAGTGCTTGGGGCGAGGAGCTCGGCATTCCGCGCGAGGAGGCAACCGTCGAGCGTCTGGCTTGCGCGCTGCGCCGCGTAGGCTTTGAGTATGTGTTCGATACCGATTTCTCGGCCGACCTCACCATTATGGAGGAGGGCTCCGAGCTGCTCGAGCGCCTGGGCGCCGCCGCTAAGGGTGAGGGCGACAGCCGCGGCTGGCCCATGTTTACGAGCTGCTGCCCGGGCTGGGTGCGCTTTGTGAAGGCACGTTACCCCGAGTTTGTCGACAGCCTGTCCACGTCAAAGTCGCCGCAGCAGATGTTCGGCGCTATCGCCAAGACCTACTACGCCAAGGTGCTGGGCGTGGAGCCCGAGCGTCTGTTCGTGGTGTCCGTTATGCCATGCACGGCCAAGAAGGCCGAGTGTGCGCTGCCGAGCATGATGGGCGAGGGCGGCGCGCCCGACGTGGACGTTGCGCTGACGGTGCGCGAGATGGTGCGCATGATCCGCGCGAGCCACGTGAGCGTTGACACGCTGGTCGAGGAGCCGCTCGATACGCCGTTGGGCTTTGGCACGGGCGCGGGTGTGATCTTTGGCGCCACGGGCGGCGTGATGGAGGCCGCCGTGCGCTCGGCATATTACCTGGTGACGGGCAAGAACCCGGATGCCGACTTCTTCACTGACGTGCGCGGACTCGAGGGCTGGAAGGAGGCCGTGGCCGATATCGACGGTACCAAGGTGCGCGTCGCCGTGGCGCACGGGCTGGGCAACGCCGCCCGTCTGCTCGACGCGATTCGCGACGGCCGTGTGAGATATGACTTTGTTGAGGTCATGGCGTGCCCGGGCGGCTGCGTCGGTGGCGGCGGTCAGCCCATCCACGACGGCTGCGAGCTGGCGGCTGAGCGTGGCCAGGTGCTGTGGAGCCTGGATGCCGCTGCGGACATTCGCTTCTCGCACGAGAATCCCGATGTTCAGGCGTGCTATAGCGAGTTCTTGGGTGCGCCGCTCTCGCCGCTGGCCGAGGAATTGCTGCATACCGACCATCACGCATGGACGATGCCTAACGAGGGGGCGTGCTAACGATGCGCGCGTTTGATTTTGAAATGTCGCGCCGGGGGTTTGCCTCGGCGCTCGCCGCGGGTGCGCTGTCGCTTGCGCTGGCTGGCTGCGGCGGCGGAGCTGCGGGGGCCGGGTCTGCTGCGGGCTCGGCTGCCGGGTCTGCCGCTGACGGTGCCGCTGCCGAGCCGGTCGAGGTACACGTCGCCTCGCTCAAGGGCCCGACGTCGATTGGGCTGGTGCAGTTTATGGACCAGGCGGCCGAAGGTGCCACGGACAACGAGTTCGACTTTGCGATCAACACTGCCGCCGACGAGATTGTGCCCAAGGTGATTCAGGGCGATATCGACATTGCCCTGGTGCCGGCCAACGTGGCGAGCGTGCTCTACAACAAGACCGAGGGCGCGGTGCAGGTCATAGACATCAACACGCTGGGCGTGCTGAACGTTGTGACGGGCGACGCGAGTGTGGCCTCGTTTGGCGATCTGGCGGGCCATACTGTCTATATGACGGGCAAGGGCACCACGCCGGAGTACGTCATGAACTACCTGTTGGAGCGCGCGGGCCTGACCGGCCAGGTGGCGCTTGAGTTTAAGAGCGAGCCCACCGAGGTACTGTCGGCGTTGCTTGCTGATCCGTCTGCCGTGGGCGTGCTGCCCGAGCCGTTCAAGACCGCTGCCATCGCAAAGAGCGAAGGCAGGCTGTCGGCTCCGGTAAGTCTGACCGATGTGTGGGATGAGCTGGCAGGTGACACGGGTTCGCGCCTGCTGACGGGCGTGACCGTGGTGCGCCGTGCCTTTGCCGAGGAGCATCCCGAGGTCGTGGCGGAATTCCTGAGCTGCCATGTTGCGAGCGTTGAGGCCGTGAACGCGGCGCCGGCGGACTGGGCTCAGGCCGTGGTCGATGCGGGTATCGTCGATAACGCCGCGATTGCCGAAAAGGCGATTCCCGGGTGCATGCTCGTGTGCCAGACGGGGAAGGATATGAAGGCGGCGCTCGGTGGGTACCTGCAGGTGCTGGCCGATGCGGACGCGAGCGCCGTGGGCGGAAAGCTCCCGGCTGACGATTTCTACTACATGGAGTAGCCCGTGCGTGCGTTTGCTCGACAAATGGCAGAGCGTATGAAGGCGGTGGCGGCAGCAGGTGCCGTTGCCGCCTTTTGGCTTGCCGTGTGGGTCTTCGCGGCGGCGCTGGTGGCGCAGCCGTTGATTTTGCCGGGGCCGGGCGCTGTTGTGGTGGCGTTGCTACGGCTGGTGTGCGATGCCGCCACGTGGGCGATTCTGGCGGGCTCGGGTGCGCGGATTCTAGGCGGTTTGGCGCTTGCCGCGGTGTGCGGCGGTGTGCTGGCGGGGGCCTCGGTGCGGTCGCGAACGTTTGCCCGCCTGGTGGCGCCGGCGCTTTCGTTTGTTAAGGCGACACCGGTTGCCTGCGTGGTGGTCCTGCTGCTCATTTGGTTGGGGTCGGCGCGCGTGAGCATTGCGGCGGTCTTTTTGATGGCGCTGCCGGGCGTGTATTTTTCGCTGGTTGAGGGTTTGACGCAAGCGGATAAGCCACTGGAGCAGATGTTTCGTCTGCATGGCGTGCGGGGTTGGCGTCTGTTTTGCGCCCACACCTGGCGCGAGGTCCTGCCGTTTGTGCTTTCGTGTTCCCGCGCCGTGATTGGCATGAGCTGGAAGGCCGGCGTGGCGGCGGAGCTCATCGGCATGGCGACGGGCACCGTGGGCGAACGCATCTATCAGGCGAAGCTGCTCATCGAGACGGCTGACCTGCTGGCGTGGACCGTGCTGGTCGTTGCCGCCTCGTGGGCGTGCGAGCGTGTGCTGGTGTGGCTGCTGCGGGTTTCGGGGCCCGTAGCGTGGCGCGCTGCCGTGCGGGCGCATGGGTGTGGTAGTCGCGGACGTGCGGGCGGCTCTGCTGGCGGCAGGGCTGCTGCGGAGCTTGCGCTCGCCGTGGGCGACCGAGCGCCCTGGGTGCCGGCGCTCGATGGACTGGTACTTCGCGTTTCTGCTGGTGGGCGCACCTGCGTGATGGGCGCTTCGGGCGTGGGCAAGTCGACGCTGCTTGCGCTGGCGGCGGGCGAGTGCGCGCCGTGCTCCATGGTGTTTCAGGATGTGCGCCTGGTAGAGGGCGCCTCGGCTTTGGATAACGTGCTGGTGTGCGCCGACGCGCGCGTGGATGCCTCGAGTGCCGCAGCCCTGTTGCGCCTGCTGGTGCCGGGGGTCGATGTACATGCTCGTGTGGCCGAGCTCTCGGGCGGGCAGCGCCGTCGCGTCGAGATTGCCCGAGCCCTGCTGTGCCCAGGCGACGCGGTGATTCTGGACGAGCCCTTTACCGGTCTAGATACCGCTGCGCGCGACGCATGCGCCGAGGCCGTGCTCGACTTGCTCGACGGCCGTATGCTGTTGCTTGCCACGCACGATTCCGCTGACGCTCGGGCCCTCAATATCTCGGACATCATCACGCTCTAAATACTTACCCAGCAACAAAATGATCCGTTTTTCTCCGTCTCCATAGGGCCGGGTATGGTATTCTATCTGCGGGGTAATACTTAGGAATACCAAGTAATACCAACGCCGTAGAAACAAACTCCAGATGCGGGCCAATCGGGTTGCCTTCACAGCCCGTCGCCCAGCCGCGTGGCCCGCATCTATCCGCATCACCGTCGTTTCAAAAAGGAAGCGCCATGGCAGAACACATGACCCCGGTTGTCGCGAAGGTCTTGCCCGAGGAAAAGGCGGCCTTCGCGGCGGCAACCCAGCTCGTGGGCACCACGCCGTCCAACGCCATCCGCATGTTTATCGCCGCGTTCAATCGCTGCGGCACCTTCCCGTTCGACATTTCGCCCAACGGGGCCTTTGGCGCTGCGCCCGATTCTCGTCAACAATGACCGTCCCAAACTGCCGGCACTTGGGGACGTTCCTTTTCAGCCGGCAGTTAAGGAACGTCCCTAAGTGCCGGGTTTTGAGGAGGTTGGCATGCTCAATGCGATGGCGTGGGCGCTTGCCTGTTTTGGCGTTGTCGCTGCCGATATAGCCCTGAGCGTGGTTCTGTTTTCAGTTCTCGATGCCGTGTCGGTGCTGACGGGTTTCCCGATCGACAACCTCGATATTCAATGGTTCCAGGCTGCCGCTCAGACGGCGTCATTTTTGATGGCGCTGCTGTGGTGGCGTTATCTGTGGCCCCGCTCCTTCATGGCACGCCGGCAAGGCGAGCGCCCGCTCGGTGGGGGAGCAAGCGCGGCATGGAAGCGCATTGCCTGCGTTGTCGTGATCGGCCTATCCATGCAGGTGGTCATTAGCTACCTATGCGACGGCGTGCTGTCGCTGCTGCCCGAGGTCGCGGCAGACTATAGCGAGCTCGTCGAGGAAACGGGCATGGGCGATACCAGCCTTCTTGCCGTCCTGACCACGGTGCTCGGCGCTCCGTTTTGCGAGGAACTGCTGGTGCGCGGCATCATCTTTGAGTTTTCGCTGCGTGCGTTTAATCCACAGTGCCGTTCGCTCTGGAAGCGCCGGCGCCGCGCGAACGCGCAAGACGGCGCCATGGTGCCCTGGGCGGCCCCAAGCACGTGGGGTATCGCCGCGGCAATCGTGCTGCAGGCGGCCATCTTTGGCTTTATGCATATGAACTGGGTGCAGGGCTGCTATGCGGGCGCTGCCGGCCTCATTTTTGGTTGGGTGTTCGTGACCACCGGAAAGCTCCGCTACACGATCCTGCTGCATTTTGCCTTTAACGCCGGGTCGTATCTCATGACGTTGCTGTGGTTTGTGAACACGCCGCTCGACGTTGTGGTCACGGTTGGCATCGCCGGCTTTGTGCTGGTAGAGGCGATGCACTCGCTGCTTCGATTGCGCATTCCCGTGTCGCGCGAAGCTGATCGGTCTGAGTAATAACGCCTTTAATTAGACCGATGCGTCCTGAACGCACCTGGCGTTTCGCCGAATGCTTCTTTAAATTTTGAGTAAAAGAATGACATGTTGGAGATGCCGACTTTTCGGGCTACATACTGCACGCTGCGCTCGGTGTTATTGAGAAGATATGCCGCCTCTGTGAGCTGCTGGTTGAGCTTGATTTGCGAAAACGTTTTGCCGGTTTTTTGCTTGATCAAGCTGCTGAGATAGCTGGTGCTATAACCCGTATCGCTCGCAATGCTTTCGAGTGTGCAGTCGCCGTAGCTTCGCTCAATATGATTCAGAATCGACACGATGCGTTCGTCCGACATGATCGCCTGGTTATCAGTTGCGGAGCGTCGGTACAGTCCTCGAATGAGAACAAGGAATAGGCTGACGGCGAGGTGCCTCATGAGTTCATTGGAATAGGCATCTTTAAAGTGATATTCGATAAAGAGCATCTCGATGAGGCGTCGCGCATGTCGGGCGTATTCCTCTGGAAGAATGAGATATTTTCGGGCCTCGCGGTTTTTGGACACAAAATCAAATAGAAGATTCGTTAATGGTGACGCGCCGGGTAGCTGGCTCAGGAACAACGAATCGAACATTTCTTTTTTGAAGACGATCGAAATGACGATATCATGCTCGCCCTTAACGTATGGAACGCTTCTGACTACGCCGGTGTTGCAAATGAGCACGTCGCCCTTTTTAAGGAGTAGTCGCCGTCCGTTGACGATAAACGTGCAGACGCCGTCGTACACGTAGTTAAGCTCCATATCCCGATTGATATGAGGAGGAATATCGGTAAAGCGCGACTCCTTGATAAGGCCCACGGGGTTTTCGTCGAGAGTTTCTTTCCAATCAAACAGATAGACCTCTTCGCCGTTAATGGTTGTGGTTTCCACCCTGTTATATCGCGGGCTGAGTTCTCCCGGATGTGTGCGATGCCACTCTTCGGTCTCGGTATGCGTATAGAGCAGCTGTTTGAGATTCGAATCCATGGGGTGCTCCAGGGGTGAACGGTAGAATCGATGCCTTAAACGGTATTATATCTAAAAAAATGTTATAAACCCACGCTTTCTATGCGATATCTTATGCATCTTGTTCTTCCTAGTATTGGGTTATCCGCTGGAGCATCCGATCAAGGAGGGCAAATGAGTAAGTTAAAACATGGGTTTGACTCCGACTTTTTATGGGGCGGAGCCATATCGTGCTCGCAGGCCGATGGTGCCTGGAATGAGGGCGGAAAGGGAAAGTCGACGCAGGATTGTCGATGGCTGGATGGTACCTGGACTCATGACCAGATTGAGGACAAGCATCAAAACAACCCCTTCTGCCATGACGAACTAATGAACGCTCTCGCAGATGATGGTGTTGAGTTCTACCCGTTTAGGCGCGGTAACGACTTCTATCATCACTACCGTGAGGACATCGCGCTTTTTGCGGAGATGGGCCTCAAGCTGTTCCGCACTTCTATTTGCTGGAGCCGAATCTATCCTAACGGAGATGATCTTGAACCTAACCGCGAAGGCATCGAGTGGTATCGAAGCATGCTGGGTGAGTGCAAAAAGCACGGCATTAAAACCTTCGTCACCATGCTCCACTATGACATCCCGGTAAATCTTGTCACCACATATGGGGGATGGAAGAATCGCAAGACGATTGATTTCTTCGCCCGCTATGTCGAGACAATCGTTACGGAATTGGGCGATCTGGTCGATTTCTGGCTGCCTTTTAACGAGTTCAATGCAGCGCGTTTTTCGCCTTGGGACGGGGTCTGTCTGGTCAAAGACGAAGAGGGGGAGAACTTCGATCGAGCCATCTTCCAGTGCCTGCACCACGAGTTCGTTGCCAATGCGCGTGCCGTCGAGATTGTCCATCGTCTTTCGCCCGATACTCCCGTTGGCGGCATGATCGCTCGATTCTGTACGTATCCCGCCACCTGCCGTCCCGAAGATAACATGCAGGCTATTCACGACGACCAGTATTCCAACTGGTTCTATACGGACGTGATGGCTCGTGGAAAATACCCCGCTTATATGAATCGCTATTTCGACGCGTGCGATATCGAGATTCAAATGGAGCCGGGCGATGAAGAGCTCATCGCTCGCAACACGGTCGACTTCCTGGCCTTCTCGTACTACTTTTCCCAGGTATCCACCTGCGATCAGGGATGGGAGAAGACTGCGGGAAATCTGGTCATGGCAAACAAGAACCCTTATCTCGAGACGAGTGAGTGGGGCTGGCAGCTCGATCCCATTGGCCTGAGGGTTACCCTTAACCAGATGTATGACCGCTATGGGCTGCCCCTGTATATCGCCGAGAACGGCCTCGGTACATCTGATGTAGTCGAGGAGGATGGCAGCATCCACGACGAGTATCGAATCGATTATTTGCGCCAGCACATAAAGTGCCTTAAGGAAGCAGTGATCGATGGCGTTGACGTGCGCGGATACATGATCTGGGGATTCATTGACCTTGTTGCCTGCGGTCCTCTTACGATGGACAAGCGCTACGGGCTTATCTATGTCGATCTGGATAATTGCGGCAACGGCACTGCGGAGCGCTCGCGTAAAGACTCTTTCTATTGGTATCAGAAATGTATCGCCACTAATGGCGAGGATCTTGGGTAGGAGTGATTGTCGTGGCAGACAAGAAGGAACTGGCCGCTCGTGTCCTCGAGCTCGTGGGCGGCGCCGATAACGTTGTTATGGCAACGCACTGCATTACAAGGCTCAGATTCAACCTGAAGGACGATAGCAAGGCAGATCTGGAGGCCCTTAAGACGCTTGACGGCGCCTTGGGCGCGCAGGTTAAAGACGGGCAGTGGCAGGTTATCATCGGCGCCAGCGTGGGGTCGGTATATGACGAATTGGAGCCCATGCTAGGTGACAGGATGGGTGGCGAGGTCTCCGCCGACGCCGAGCAGCCTGAGCTCCAAAAAGGTTCGGCTCGCGTATTCGATATCATCACCGGCATCTTCTCCGCTATCATTCCCGCACTGGTGGCGGGAGGCATCGTAAAGGGCATCCTGGCTGCTATCGCGGCTTTTGGAATCGACACGGGTGCCGGCGACTTTGCGATATTCAATATGATTTCGGATATCCCGTTCTACTTCTTGCCGTTTTTGCTGGCAATGTCTACAGCTGATAAGTTCCGGGTCAACCGTTCGCTTGCGCTTTGTGTTGCCGGATCGCTGATGTACCCGACCATTGTCAACGCTGTCGGTACGGGCGAGACGCCCCTTGCGCTGTTCGGTTTTGCGGTGCCGATTTTTAGCTACGCCGATTCCGTGTTCCCGGTTATCTTTGGCGTCATTGGCTTGTCTTTTGTATATCGCGCAATCGACAAAGTCGTGCCGGATCTTTTTAAGCTCGTTGTCGTTCCGGCGCTCTCCCTTGCTATCGTGATTCCCGTCAACCTGTTTGTGCTCGCTCCGATTGGTGCCTGGTGCGGTCTTGGTCTTGCCAACGGTATCGTTTGGCTATTCTCGACGTTAGGCCCCGTTGCCGGTTTTCTGCTGGGCTTCTTTATGCCGCTTATCGTGCTCTTCGGCATGCACCAGTCAACGAGCCCCATCCAGATTTCCAATATCGCAACGCTTGGGTATGACTATCTGCTCCCGATCTCTTTCTGCCATAACCTCGCCGAAAGCGGTGCGTCTTTTGGTGCGGCCCTGCGCATGACCGATGAAAAGCTCAAGTCCGCTGCGATGACGTGCGCCTTCTCGGCATTTATGGGAATTTCCGAGCCCGCCTTGTTTACCGTTCAGGTTCCTAACAGGACTCCGCTTATCGCTGCGATGATCGCGGATGGCATTGGCGGCGCGCTCACCGTTGTTCTGGGCGCTAAGTGCTTCGGCTTTGTTATGCCTGGCATTACCTCGTTGCCCGTTTATGCCGATCCAAGCGGCAATCCCATGAACCTGATCATGATTGTCGCCTGCATCGCTTTGACTTGGGTTATCTCTGCGGCGCTCTCGTTTGCGCTCTATGGTCGTTTTGACAAAAAGTAACGACGTTTTGAGATAGACAATATTAATCGGCCGCTCGCCGGGGAATCGTTTTACGACGCCCCGGCGAGCGGCATTTCATTGGTGGGGGCGTGTGTGCCGCCAGCGGCGGCATGCCGCCTCGCCGCGCTAGTTGCGCCTGCCGCCTCCGTTGGCACCCTGGCGGCCCTGTGCCGCGCGATTGCGACCGGCAGTGTTCTGCGCGCGGGACATACCGCCGTATCCCTTGCTGCCCTTAGACCCCTTGCCGGCACCACCAGCGCCACCGTGGGCCTTGCCGCCCTTCTTGCCGGTGCCGTGTCCGCCGCCGGCAGACGTCTCGCCCGGGCGCGGCGGCACGGGACGGATCAGGCAATGCTTGGTGTAGCCGATCAGGTCGCGGCGGCCAGCCTTTTCCAGCGCCTCGCGTACCAGCTTGTAGTTCTCGGGCTTGCGATACTGGATGAGCGCGCGTTGCATGGCCTTCTCGTGCGGGTCGCGCGCCACGTAGATCGGCTCCATGGTGCGCGGGTCCACGCCGGTGTAGTACATGCAGGTCGACATGGTGGACGGCGTAGGGTAGAAGTCCTGCACCTGCTCGGGCATGTAGCCCATGTCGCGCACGGCCTCGGCAAGGTCCACGGCTTCCTTCATCGTCGAGCCGGGGTGGCTCGAGATCAGATACGGCACCACGTACTGCTTGAGTCCGTACTCGCGGTTCAGGCGCTCAAATTTGCGGCAGAACGCATCGTAGACGGCGCGGCTCGGCTTGCCCATCACGGAGAGCACCGCGTCGCTCACATGCTCGGGCGCTACGCGCAGTTGGCCCGAGACGTGATGCTCCAGCAGCTCGCGCAAAAACTCGTCCGAGGCGTCGGCCATGGTGTAGTCAAAGCGGATGCCGCTGCGGACGAAGACCTTTTTGACACCCGGCAGCTGGCGCAGGTCGCGCAGCAGCTGCGTGTAGCCGCTTTCGTCGACCACCATGTTCTTGCACACGCTCGGCCACAGACAGCGCTTGTTCTTGCACACGCCGTGCTTGAGCTGCTTGTCGCAGGCGGGACGGCTAAAGTTGGCCGTCGGTCCGCCTACGTCGTTGATGTAGCCCTTAAACTCGGGATCGCGCGTGAGCAGCTCTGCCTCGCGCATGATCGAGTCGTGGCTGCGCATCTGCAACACGCGACCTTGGTGGAAGGTGAGGGCGCAAAACGAGCATTCACCAAAGCACCCGCGGTTGGAGCTGATTGAAAACTTGATCTCGGCAAAGGCCGGCACGCCGCCCGCGGCATCGTAGTCGGGATGCCAATCGCGTGCGTAGGGGAGCTCGGCCACCTCGTCCATCTCATCGGTCGTCAACGTCGCCGACGGCGGGTTCTGCACCACATAGACGCTGTTGGGATAGGGCTCTACCAGGCGATGTCCGGTGATGGGGTCCATATTCTGCTGTTGCACGTTAAAGCTGCGTGCGTAGTTGAGCTTGTCGGCGGTAAGGTCGTCCCAGCTGGGTAGCAGGTCGTAGTCGTAGACCTCGTCGAGCGAGCCTGTGCGGTAGACGGTGCCGTTGATATAGGTGATCTGATCGATGGGCAGCCCCGCGTCGAGCGCGTCGGCAATCTCGACAATCGCGTGCTCGCCCATGCCGTAGATGAGGATGTCGGCGCCCGAGTCGAGCAGCACCGAGCGCTTGAGCTTATCCTGCCAGTAGTCGTAGTGGGCCAGGCGGCGCAGGCTTGCCTCGATGCCGCCGATGATGATGGGGGCGTCCTTAAACGTCTGGCGGATGAGGTTGCCGTAGACCGTGACGGCTCGGTTGGGACGGCGCCCCTCCTCGCCACCGGGGGTATAGGCGTCGGTGTGGCGGCGGTGTTTGGTCACCGAATAGTGGTTGACCATGGAGTCCATGTTGCCGGCACTGACCAAAAAGCCCAGGCGCGGCTCGCCGAGCACAGTGATGCTGGCGGGGTCGGTCCAGTCGGGTTGGCAGATGATGCCCACCTTGTAGCCGTGCGCGTCGAGGACGCGACTGATGATGGCCATGCCAAAGCTGGGATGGTCCACATAGGCGTCGCCGCAGATGTAGACAAAGTCGCACTGGTCCCAGCCACGCGCATCCATGTCGGCGCGGCTGACGGGGAGGAACTTATCGCGGCCCGGTCGCCAGGGGCGGGCGGGCGTCGCTTGGGAATGCTTGGTGCGGGCGACCGTGGCCTGCGCCTTACTGCCGCGCTTTTGCTGCTGGCCCTGTTTGCCCTGCTGACTGCGCTGGTTGTTCTGAGCGTGCTGAGGCTTTTTTGCCACGATCCCTCCCGGTGTTTGTATGCTGCACGTAATTGTAACCAGTCTTTTTGGGACGTGTCTCTATAGTTTTGTCAACCGCGTGCTTCGCGCCATTTCGGCATGGC
>CABUAT010000012.1 GCA_902489665.1 uncultured Collinsella sp.
AACCCTTCTTCCTCTTTCCGGACATGCCGTCCTCCGATCTCCCGGGGCCGGCCGGCCCGGCCCTCAGGGTATCGGGTTCCCACATTCATCCGTACATGTACGGATGAATGTGGGAAGTGTTCGGATGAAGTTGATAATCAAGGGGGCTCTTTTCGTCTGGATTGCGGACGTATCGTCGGACGAAAGCGCGTTGCGTCTGGGGTAAAATCGTACGAAAGCGCAATTTGCGTCTTAAATCAGAACGCAAATCAAGACGAAAACCGTTTACGTCTGGCTTAAATCCGTACGCAAACGGTTTTCGTCTTATAATACGGTCGTGAAAAGTACGAAACGAAGGGGTTATGCATATGGTTGTTAGAGAGGGCCCTACAGTCGAATACAAGGAAAGCGTTACGCCGACGTTTCTTAAAACGGTGAGCGCCTATGCAAACTACGGGACGGGCAAGATTGAGTTTGGCGTTAATGACGAGGGTATTGCCGTCGGTCTTGCAGATCCGGTTGCTGAATGTCTGCGCATCGAAAATATGATTAATGACAGCTTGGATCCCGCGCCCCGTTACTCGCTTGAGCCCGATGAGAAACGCGGGACCGTAATCCTTACGGTTTATGAGGGCCAGGACAAACCCTATCGAAGCAAGGGAAAGGCCTACAGACGAAACGATTCGGCGACGGTGGAGGTCGACCGGTTTGAGTATGGCAGACTGACGCTCGAAGGCAGCAACATAACATTCGACGCGCTCACGTCGGCTTGCCAGGACTTGAATTTTCACACGCTTGAGCATAAGTGTGTTGAACACCTCGGCATTTCCGAGCTAACGCCGGATATCATGCGTACGCTCCGCTTGCTCGGCAAGGATGGCTATACCAATGCCGCGGCGATTTTGGCGGATAAGAATGATTTTCCGGGCATCGACTGCGTCCGTTTTGGCGATACCGAGGATGTGATTTTGGATCGCGAGACGGCGACAGGTCTATCTGCAATTGGGCAGGTGGACAGGGCAGTGGCCATGTTTGCACGCTACTACCGTTATGAGCGTATCGAGGGGATGGAACGCGTCCAAACCGATCGAATTCCTCTTGAGGCGTTCCGCGAAGCTGTCGCAAACGCTTTGGTGCATCGGACATGGGACGTTCGAGCGAATGTCCAAATAGCTCTGTACGATGATCGCGTCGTTGTGACTTCACCCGGACCGCTGCCCGCCGGTTTGACGACGGAACAATACCTGTATGGGCAGATATCCGTGCTCAGAAACCCAATTGTCGCCGAGGTCTTTTTAAAGCTGGATTACATCGAGAAATTTGGCACAGGAATCGCGCGAATCAGGCGAGCGTATCGAGATTCTTTGAGCCAGCCGGTATTTGATGTTCGCGG
Source organism: uncultured Collinsella sp. (assembly GCA_902489665.1). Classification (GTDB taxonomy): domain Bacteria; phylum Actinomycetota; class Coriobacteriia; order Coriobacteriales; family Coriobacteriaceae; genus Collinsella. The sequence goes on from CABUAT010000012.1 coordinate 1,373, forward strand.
CGGCATGGTGGCCGTCACGTTGCCCGTTATCGATGCCTTTGAAGGGTCTGAGGAAGAGGTCCAGGTTCTCAAGGCTTTGTCAGGTGGACGAATACTGTCGCGGGGCGAGATTGAGCAACAAACGGGATTGAGCCGCACGCGCACGTTGGCGGCGCTTGAATCTTTGCTCAACCGAAACTCGATCGTAAGGCGGGGGACAGGACGCGCCACGAAATACGAGTGCGCATAGCTCAAAAGAGCAAAGCTACAAAACAGGCCCCAAGCCTACACCGGCTTGGGGCCTGCTGTCCTCTGGGATATTGGCGCCTCTACAGTTCAGCTTCCAGTTCGGCTTTGTGTTCGTTGAGGTAGTCGCGCATGTAGGGGATGGCAAATGAGACCTTGCCGTACGAGGGCGCCTCAATGATCGACTCTCTCAGCAGACGACTGCGGATGGAACTTACCTGTTGAGGTGTCTTGTTTAAGTCATCGGCAACCATGCTGGTCGAGCTCGTCTGCCCTAAGGACGCCATGCTCAGCAGATAAGCGATGCACGTGGGCGGAATGCGCTGCAGCGCGGGCTCAATCACCATTGCGCAGAAGCGTTCGCGTGCTGTTGCGATGCCTCGCTTTGCCTCTTCCTCTCCAATTACAGTTGTATGGGCGCGTCGTGCCAGTTGCCATGCGTAATATCCAACGAGCTGAATCATAAAGGGGTAGCCTTGCGTTGCCTCGGCAAGTTGGCCGGCAATACCTGGTTGCAGCTCCATGCCAGACGCTTCAATGGTTTCTTCGAGGGAGTACGACACTTCGGTTACTGCCACAGCCTTCAGGTCAAAGGGGAGGGCACGGCGCAAAAACGTAAGTGTCTTTCCGTTGATGACGCTTTCTATCATCGAAGGCAGCCCCGCAAAAACAAAGGCGATATCAAGGTCTTCGCCGATAACCTGCTGAATCGCAATGGAGAGCGTTCGGACCTCTTCGAGCTCTGCGTCTTGGACCTCATCGAGGGTGATGAGCAGACCATTGCCGTTCTTTGATATAGCCTGCCTCATGGCGTCGCGCAGCGATGGACCGATTCGCTCAATGTCTATGCTACCGATGGATATGCCAGCTACGGTGGGCTCAAATCTGGCGTGTTTGGCCTGGAATTTGGGCTGCAGCTGCTCGAGAATGCGCTGACAAAGTCCTTCGGTTGCGACTTCTTTTATGACCGTCCAGCCACGGCTTTGCGCCAAACGTGAGCACTCGTCAAGGAGGACCGTCTTGCCCGTTCCGCGGACGCCGGCTATGCGCATAAGGCGCCCCGGGGCGCCAGGACCGTTGACGAGGCCTTCATTGAATTCCTCGAGGACATCTTCGCGGCCGATAATTGTGGGAGGTGTTTTGCCTGCCGTGGGCTTAAAAGGATTTGTTTGCATGCGAGCCACCTTTGCTCAAAATATAGCAAGATATAGCAAAGTATAGCAAGATATAGCAAAGTATAGTGAGATATAGCAACGTATAGCGCTGCTCGCGGGTTCTTGCGGTGGCGATATTTTCCAAAGGCCGCGCGGATAAAGCGCTGGGCGAACAGCTTGTTGGCGACGTTGATGACATGGCCCAGGAACAGTGCCGAGATGGCGGTCGTGACGCCAAAGCCGCCCAGGTTGTGCATAAAGACCAGCGACAGCGCGAGCGAGGCGGCGACGTGTGAGCAATCGAATACGACCTTCACATCGCCAAAGCGGCGTTTGAGCTTTTCGGCAATGACTTGCACCAGTCCGTCGGGCGCGTTGGGAACGACGCCCATGTTGACAACGAGGCTCACGCCAAACGCCGTGATGGCAAGCGAGAGCAGCATGGTTGCGATCTGTGCCGGCAGCGCGGTGGGGTGCAGAGGGTTAACGTTCATAAAGAAGTCGGTAAAGCCACCGATCAGCGTTGAGAAAAAGAGCTCAAGCAAAATGCACGGCTGAAACTCGCGACGCAAGATCACTGCCTGTGCGGCGATGTAGGCGACATAGGTCGCGGTGATCCAAAAGCCGAGTGTCTTGCCGGTCAACATGGACAACGTTGTGGCAAAACAGGTAAGCGCGGCGACGCCCAGGCCCGAAGCGGTCTGAATGCTCATGCCGAGGGCAAGCGTCGCGACGCCTGCTAAATACATCAGCATCCTAATGACGGTGTGGCACCAATCGATCTTCTCGCCATTCATGATGATGAGCGGTCGCATGCTGCTACCCGTCCTTTCGGTTGTGAATAAAAAGGCTGACCTGGGCCGGCAGAAGAGGGTTATCGGAGGCACTGCTGTATAAGCAGAAAAGCCGGCCCCACGGTCAGTCGTCTAGGAAATGTCTCGCTGTGCCGGAATGGGACTGAAGGGCCAACGAGACGGGAGGAAAGCAAATGACATAGCGTGGGCAATAGGATGCCAAGATGGTAGGGTGCGTCTTAGCATCCTATTGCCCACGCTTGACGAAATCGGTTTCGCTTGAGCCTTAGTATACGCACGGGATTCTTTTTGCAAAGAGAAAAATAATATAAAGGGGAACGTTCACCTAATCGAAATAACTCGTTGGCGGTATCATGGCAAGGACATGCTCAAAACCGATTTCGCAACGGTTAGAGAGCGCATTGTACGTTCGTCATAGATTGCCGGGCAGCTTGGTCGCGCCCGCCGGTCGTGTTGCGGCGAACGCCTTCACCCAGATCGAAAGGATCACCATGGAACAGCACACCGATTGCTCGTACTGCATGTGCGGGACCGACAACACGCTCGTCGATGCCTTTGGCATCCCCATGCTCGACCTGCCCGCCAGCAAGCTTATCCTGTCTAAGGAGCAAAGCCACAAAGGCCGCGTGATCGTGGCCTCCAAGCAGCATGTCGACGACATCTCCTGCATGTCCGAGGAGGACGCAGCTGCCTTTATGGCTGATGTTCGTCACGTCGCAGCCGCGCTGCACAAGGCGTTCAACCCTGACAAGATCAATTTTGGCGCTTATGGCGACACCATGCATCATCTGCATGTGCATATCGTCCCCAAGTACAAGGACGACCCGTTTGAGTTTGGTGACGTGTTCGCCATGAACCCCGGTCGCGTCACGCTCGAGCCGGCTCAGTACGACGAAATCGCCCAAGCAATCATCGCCAACCTGTAAAACCCCTTCGCCCCCTCATAAGTTGCGGTGGAATAGTTCCTGGTTTTGCTGCTGAAGGCCGTGAACAGGAACTATTCCACCGCAACTTATGGGGGGCGGCGTTGCGATAGTATTACGTGTTGGTATTTGACTAACCGAGGACTTATCCGAGGGCTTTATGGAACAGCACCAGCATTATCAGAGCCTGCAAGACCAGGCATACAACGCATTGCGCTCCAAGATCATCTATGCCGAGCTCAAGCCCGGCACGCGCCTTTCGGCGATTGGCTTGGAAAAGGAGACGGGGATCGGGCGTACGCCCATTCGTGAGTCCTTTGTGCGCCTGCGCGAGCAAGAGCTGGTGGAAACGCGCCCCAAGAGCGGCACCTATGTCTCAAAAATTAGCATGGAGCGTGCCGAGAACGCCTGCTTTTTGCGCGAAAAGCTCGAGAGAAGCGTGCTGATCAAATGCTGCTCGGCTGCCACGCCCGAGCAAAAGCGCCAGCTTGAGCAGATCCTTGCCGAGTCTGAGTCGCTCGACCACAGCGAGACGCGTCGCTTCTTTGACCTGGATAACCTGTTCCACGAGACGTGCTTTGAGATTGCCGGTCGCCACATGCTGTGGGATTGGATGAAGAGCATCAACACGCATTTTGAGCGGTATAACTGGCTGCGTGCGGTGTCGCAGGCGCTGGACTGGGAGCCGATTCGTCGACAGCATCGTCGAATCCTCGAGGCCATTAAAGAGGGCGACACCGACGCGGCGAGCTATCTGGCCCAGACGCACTTGCATCTGATGCCTGAGGAGCAAGGCCCGGTCATTGCCCTACACCCCGATTACTTTGAGCTGCCCAAAGACCCGTCCATCTAATCTATCCCCTCATAAGTTGGGGTGTGACCAAGGCATAAAAATGCGGTGCCGTTTGGAGGAACAGACCGGAAGCAAGGGGTCGATTCCTCCAGACGGCACCGCATTTGTTTTGGCGCTCTGGACTATGTTGGGCAAAGATTCAGCCGAGGAAAAAAGCGGCTCGGGGGCGTGTCGCTTCCGTCACGTTCTATCAGCATACAAGACGGTTTCGGTTCTGGTCCGTGACGGAAACGGCACGCTTCCGAGCCGCTTCAAAAAAAGAGGGCGCGGTCTAGGTCGCGCCCTCCACGATAGAGAGCTGGATTAGGCGCGGACCTTCTTGACGACGTCCATGGCCTCGCGAGCGATTTGCTCGACCTTGGAGAAGTCGCCGTCGGCGAACAGGGCCGGCTTGACCATCCAGGTGCCGCCGCAGGCGATGATGGCGGAGGAGCTCAGGTACTCCTCGACGTTTGCGGTGCTCACGCCGCCGGTGGGCATAAAGCGGTGACCGACAAACGGAGCGGCGAGGGCCTTGATGGTGTTGAGGCCGCCGTACTGGGCAGCGGGGAAGAACTTGGTGACCTTGAGGCCCAGGTTGACGGCAGCGGTGACCTCGGAGGGGGTCACGGTACCGGGCAGCACAGGCAGGTCGATATCGATGCAGTGCTTGACGACGTCCTCGTTGTAACCCGGGGAGACGATGAACTTGGCACCGGCGGCACGGGCCTGCTCAACCTGCTCGACAGTCAGGACGGTGCCGGCGCCCACGCACATCTCGGGCTCGGCCTCGGCCATAGCGGCGATGCACTCGGCAGCGCAAGCGGTGCGGAAGGTGACCTCGGCGGACTTCATGCCGGCGGCCATCAGGGCGTGGGCGAGCGGAGCGGCGTCCTCGACCTTGTCGAGCACGACGACCGGCACGATGCCCAGGGACTCAAGCGTGGTGTAGAACTGATCGAACATGATGTTCCTTTCGATGTGCGGCGCGCGAGTGCGCGTAATTGCTAAAGAAGATTGGCCATGGGCCGGTTCCGGATTGGTTATCGGAGGCACTGCTTGGGTCACAAGCAATTTCGGAACCGGCTACGAGGCCAGTCGTGAAGGAAATGCCAGGCGGAGCCGGAATGGGACTAAGTGGTTCTACCTGGCCGGGGAAAGCGGGGAGCGGGCTGCAGGGGTATGGGTATGGGAAACTGCAACCCGCGGAATGGGGAACGAATTAACGGGCGACGCGGGTGCCACCGTCGGCGGCGTTGGCCACGGCGGCGATCTCGTCGGCGGTCACCAGGTTGGAATCGCCCTTGATGGTGAGCTTGAGAATCGAGGCCGCAATGGCGTAGTTGACGGCGTCCTGCGGGTCGAAGTCGTTGATGAGGGCATGGACGAGGCCGGCGTTGAAAGCGTCGCCGGCGGCAACGCCCTCGAGCACGTGCACGTCGTGAGCAGGGGAGAACCAGTGCTCGCCGCTCTCGGCGTCATAGAGCATGCCCATCCAGATGGAGCGCTCGACGCAGGAGATGTTGCGGACGACCGAGGCGACCTTCTTGCAGCCGTACTCAGCGCAGATCTGACGGGCCATCTCGACGTAGGTGTCGCGCTCCTCGATGCCGTGGGCAAGGGAGCCGGAGACGCAGGTCATGCCGAGGCCGGCAGGTGCGTCCTCGTCGTTGGCGATGCAGATGTCGACGAGCGGCAGAAGCTCCTTCATGGTTGCCTGCGACTTCTCGGGCGACCACATCTTGCCGCGGTAGTTAACGTCGCACACGGTGGTGATGCCCTTGGCGCGGCAGGCGTTGAGAGCGTCCTTGCAGGCGGCGGCCATCTCGTCGGAGACGGCGGGCGTCACGCCAGAGAAGTAGAAGACATCGATGCCCTTGAGGATCTCGTCCCAGTTAAAGACGTCGCGCTTGGCCATGTTGATGGCGGAGTACTTGCGGTCGTAGACGCAGCCGTTGCCGCGCTGCGAGGCACCGACCTCAAACACATAGGAGCCAAGACGGTCGCCCTGACGCACGACGCGCGTGGTGTCGACGTCGTAGACCTTCAGCGAGCGCAGGGCGCACTCGCCCAGGCGGTTGGCCGGAACGACGGAAACGTAAGCGGCCTTGTCGCCCTGATAGGCCAGGGAAAGCGCGGTGTTGGCCTCGGCGCCGCCGTAGCGGACGTCGAACTCGGTGGCCTGCTCAATACGCAGGTGATCTTTGGGCGAGAGCCTCATCATGATCTCGCCGAAGGTAAGAACCGTTTTACCCATGGTCGCGTAGCTCCTTTTGTTTGTGCGTACACCTTTGATATGGCGTTGGCACGGAGGTGCCAAGACGGTAGGGTGCATCTTTGCACCTCCGTGCCAACGCTTACCGAAATCGGTTTACGAAATCGGTTTCGTTTCAGCTTGTAGTATACTCACCTACAACGTTTTGCAACCGAGATTTTTAAAAAATGCTTAAATGGCTAAGGATTGCCGTTAAGTGGGAAACGAGGGGCGCTATGGCGCATATGAGAATCAAGGACATTGCCGCCGAGGCGGGCGTGAGCCCGGCCACCGTTTCGCGCTATCTCAACAACCGTCCCGGTCAGATGACCGAGGAAACCCGCGCCCGCATCGCCGAGGTTATCGAGCGCACGGGCTATCGTCCCCGTGCCGCCGCGCGCAACCTGCGCAGCTCGCGCACCAACCTTATCGGCGTGATCCTGGCCGACATCGCCAACCCGTTCTCGAGCGCCATGCTCGAGGGCCTTTCCGCCAGCGCCGCCGCGCGCGGCTGCTCGCTCATGACCGCCATTAGCGGCAACGACCCCGCCAAGGAGGCCGAATCGCTTACCAGGCTCATCGATGCGGGCGTGGATGGCTTGGTCGTCAACACCTGCGGCGGCAACGACGAGGCGATCGCCGCGGCCGCAGGTCGCCTGCCGGTCGTGTTGCTCGACCGCGACATCGAGGACGGCGGCATCGATCTGGTGACGTCTAACAACCGCGAGCTCGTTGCCGGGCTGGTGGACGAGCTCACCGCGGCTGGCAGCGAGCGCCTGTGCCTGCTCACCGAGGCAAGCGACGACAGCCCGGTGCGTCGCGAGCGTGCCGAGGCCTTTACCGATGAGCTCTCGCGTCGCGGCCTTGCGGGCGAGGTCGTCACCCTGGCCGACGGTGGCGCCACGGGCGTTGGCCGTTTGGACAAGACCATCCGCGACTACGCGGGCAAAAGGCTCGGCCTTATCGCCGTCAACGGCCTGGTTTTCCTGCGTCTGACCGAGGCGCTGGCGCAGCTTGGTCCCTCGCTGCCGGCTGGTCTTAAGATCGCGACATTTGACGATTATCCCTGGAACCACGTGCTCTTTGGCGGTGTGACCACGGCCGCGCAGGACACCCTCACCATTGCCGAGCGCGTAGTCGAGCGCCTTTCCGAGCGCATCGACGTTGTTACCACCACCGTGGGCGAGGCCGCAAAGCTCGCCCCCAAGCGCATCGAGATTCCCGGCCACATCGAACACCGCGCCTCGACCTCGCGCTAGCCGTTCGTTCGCAACTGCCTGTTCGCGCACGTTTTTTGAGCGCTTGATACGCTTTAACCCTGCGGAAACATTTTTCTGCGATAGTATCTGCGATATAGACCAGTCGAAACCCGCCCGAAAGAAAGGGGAGCGACATGAACCAGCAGAACATCGATTACGTACTCCGCTCCGTAGAGCAGCGTGACATCCGCTTTGTGCGTCTGTGGTTTGTCGACATTCTCGGCCGCCTCAAGAACTTTGCCATTAGCCCCGAGGACCTCGAAGTCGCTTTTGAGGAGGGTATTGGCTTTGACGGCTCCGCCATCGAGGGCTTTGCCACGCCCGAGGAAGCCGACATGCTGGCGTTTCCCGATGCTTCGACCTTCCAGATTTTGCCGTGGCGCCCGAGCCACAACGGCGTCGCCCGCGTGTTCTGCGATGTGTGCACTCCCGATTGCAAGCCCTTTGCCGGCGACCCGCGCGATGCCCTGCGCCGCATGTTCTATAAGGCCGAGAAGGCCGGTTATCTGCTCAACGTGGGTGCCGAGCTGGAGTATTACTACTTCCCCGACGAGCACACCCCCGAGCCGCTCGACAACGTGGGCTACTTCGATCTTTCGGTGAGCGACGCCGCTCGCGACCTGCGCCGCAACACGGTCCTCACGCTCGAGAAGATGTCCGTGCCCGTGGAGTACACCTTCCACGCCGCCGGTCGCTCGCAGCATGGCATGAGCCTGCGCCACGCCGAGGCCCTGAGCATGTCCGACGCCATCACCACGGCCAAGCTCATCATTAAGCAGCAGGCCTACGAGAGCGGTTGCCACGCCTCCTTTATGCCCAAGCCGTTGGCGGGCGAGGACGGCAGCGCTATGTTTTTGCATCAGTCGCTGTTCGACCACGACGGCAACAACGTCTTTTGGGGCGAGGACGACGAGAAGTACCATCTCTCCGATACCGCCAAGCACTATATGGCCGGCATCTTGGCGCACGCGCGCGAGATCAGCGCCATCACCAACCCTACGGTCAACTCGTACAAGCGCATCACCACGGGTGGCGACTCCGTGCCGCAGTACGCCACGTGGGGCCTGCGCAACCGCGCGAGCATGATCCGCATCCCGGTCTACAAGCCCGGCAAGCAGCTGTCCACGCGCATCGAGCTGCGCAGCCCCGACCCCATGGCCAATCCGTACCTGGTTAACGCCGTCACGCTGGCGGCTGGTCTCGATGGCATCGAGCGCAAGCTGGAGCTCCCGCCCGAGGCCACGGCCGAGACACTCAAACTCACCGACCGTCAGATGCTCGAGGCCGGCTACACGCCGCTGCCGCGCTCGCTCAAAGAGGCGCTCGACGTCTTTGAGGACTCGCAGTTTATGAAGGATGCCCTCGGCGAGCACATCCACAGCTTCTTCCTCAAAAAGAAGCGCAACGAGTGGCATAAGTTTGAGTCCACGATCACCGAGTGGGAGATCAAGCATTATCTGGCGAACTCCTAATCGCGCTGGCTTGTTCCAGTACGATTGAGCTCATTTCCTTGGAGGCCGATATGTCCGAAAAGAGTGCCCTGTTCATGGCGCGCACGACGCGCTTCCACGAGTTTGCCCGCAGCTTGACGACCACCCTGGGTGTCGAGGTGAGCCTGGCAACCCCCGATTCGCCGACTGCGGCGCACGACTTCGACCTGCTGATCCTCGATTCCGACGGCATCCGCAGCGACCGCATCGATCAGATTGCCAAGTGGCTTGACGATCGCGGCGGCGTCCCCATGCTGGTGATCGTCGACGACGAGGCGCTCGGCACCCTGCGCCTGCCGAATCACGCGCATGCCGACTTTGTATGTCCCACGGCGACGCCCAACGAGCTCAAGGCTCGCGCGCAGCGCTTGATGGGCGAGGAGGAGACCGTCGCCGCCGACGATGTGCTCAACATCGACAACCTCGAGATTAACCTGGCTACCTACCAGGTGACGCTCGATAGCGAGCCCATCGACCTGACGCTGATGGAGTATTCGCTGCTGAGCTTTTTGGCGACGCATCCCAACCGTGCCTACAGCCGCGAGGTACTGCTGCACCGCGTGTGGGGCTTTGAGTACTGCGGCGGTACGCGTACCGTCGACGTGCACATCCGACGCATCCGCTCCAAGGTGGGCCCGCAGATCGCGGCACATATCACCACCGTCCGCGGCGTGGGCTATCTGTTTAAGGACTAGCTTTTCACCACAAAGGGGACAGGCACCTTTGTGGTGGTTTTGCCGCATGCGTGGGTTCCTTTCGGGTCCGCAACAGAACTTAAGCCTTCCTAAAAGATTGCGTTCTCATACACGTGCACCCGCATATTGGGGTACAACTCAACGTGAACAATGATGGCCCGCCACGTGTTTGGCGGGCCTTTGGTTATTTGACGAAAGGATCGCAGCTATGAGCGAGAACGATTCTCAGCGTCCCCAGGACGCGGGCAACGCCGGCGAGACCCAGCAGCAGCCGCGCGTGCAGGTGGAGTCGACGCCTGCCGACAGCAACATTCCCTACGTGCAGGCCTACGACACACAGACTGGCAAGCCGCTGGGCAGCCAGCAGGTTGTAAACAAGCACACAGTGGTCAAGACTAAGACCAAAAAGCTGCCGATCTTTATTACGGCACTCGCCGGCTGTGCCTGCGGCGCCCTGTTGGTCATCGCACTCATTATGAGCGGCACGCTCGATATCGGCGGCGGCAGGAACGCCGTGACGGCGGGTGCTTCGGGTTCATCGACGCAAAAGATCACCATCGACTCCGAGGACACCACGCTGGCCGAGGCCGTTTCTGCCAAGGCCTTGCCCTCCGTCGTTTCCATCACTGCTACTTCGAGCGGTAGCCAGAATGGCTCGCTTTCGCAGCCTGCCGACGAGTCGGACGGCTCGGGCAGCGTCGGCTCGGGCGTTGTGCTCGATACCGAGGGCCATATCCTCACCAACAACCATGTGGTCGATGGCTATGACCAGTACGTGGTGACCATGGATGACGGCACCACCTACGAGGCCGAGTTCGTGGGCAACGATGCCTCGAGCGACCTGGCCGTCATCAAGCTCAAGGACGCCGATGCTTCCAAGCTCACCCCGATCGAGATCGGCGACTCCTCCAAGCTCAACGTGGGCGAGTGGGTCATGGCGATCGGCTCGCCGTTCGGCAACGAGCAGTCTGTCTCCACGGGCATTGTGTCGGCGCTGTATCGCTCCACGGCCATGAGCTCTACCAGCGGCAACACCATCTACGCCAACATGATCCAGACCGATGCCGCCATCAACCCGGGCAACTCCGGTGGCGCACTCGTCAACGACAACGGCGAGCTCGTGGGTATTAACTCGCTTATCGAGAGCTATTCGGGCTCCAGCTCGGGCGTGGGCTTTGCCATTCCCGTTAACTACGCCAAGAACATTGCCGACCAGATTATCGACGGCAAGACGCCGGTACATCCGTACATGGGCGCCACGCTTTCGAGCGTCAATGCGCTTAACGCCCGCACCAACAAGCTGAGCACCGATAGCGGCGCGTATGTGGCAAGCGTCGTCGAGGACGGTCCTGCCGCCAAGGCTGGCATCCAAGAGGGCGATGTCATTACCAAGCTGGGCGACGATGAGATTACGAGCGCCGATGGCCTGATCATCGCGCTGCGCAGCCACGAGGTGGGCGAGAAGGTCGAGATCACGCTCGTGCGCGGCAAGGAAGAGAAGAAGGTCACGGTCGAGCTGGGCTCCGACGAGGAGTTGCAGAACCAGCAACAGGACGACAGTGCGACCGACACCGGCAACGGCGGTATTACCGACGAGCAGTTGCGCCAGTATCTGGAGGAGCTGCTGGGCCAGCAGGGCCAGGGTCAGGGCTACGGCCAGGGTTACTAACGAGCCGTATCGCACATACCGAAGCCAGAGGGGCTGTCCCATCAACGCGGGACAGCCCCTCTTTTCTTATTGATCCGTTGGGGGCGGAGGAAAACGGATCACTTGTGGCTGGCAAGAGGCCTGGTTCGTAATGGTCTGGACAGTTAGTTCAGATACGTATAAATCTGGGGCAGCTTGGGATGCGTTTTGAGCAATTTTTGATTGGGATGGGGTTTGAATGGGTGTTTGGGAGGGCGAGCGGGACGTTTACATGGTCTCAGGGAGCCCAAATTAGTTGAAACAGGGGTGTTCGTGTCTAATCCAGCTCTAGGATTTATACGTATCTGAACTAACTGTCCACCCCAGTCTGGCGGCTGCCGATTCGGTGCGGTTTGAGACCGCTATTCGGCCCCATTGCGACCGGTGGTACTCTTGTATCCGTTTGAAATCGAGCGAAGGAGTGCCGCTATGGAGCAATCGAGCCTGTTTGGTGACGGCGTGGACATCGATACCGAAACACCCGCGACCGCGGAAGCCACCGCACCGGACGATGCCCGTGCCCAGGCGGCAGCGCGTGCGGCCGAGCTGCGCCACGAGCTCGATTACCACGCCTATCGCTACTACATGCTCGATGCGCCCGAGATCACGGACGCCGCCTTTGACAAAATGCTCGTTGAGCTGCAGGAAATTGAGGCGACCTACCCCGATCTGGTAACGCCCGACAGCTACACCCAACGCGTGGGCGGCTACGTGAGCGAGCAGTTTATGCCGGTCACGCACATGGCGCGCATGTATTCCATGGACGATGCCATGGATCTGGACGAGCTCGACGCGTGGCTCCAGCGCACCGAGGATGCGCTCGGTGCCGGCAGCGTTACCTATACCTGCGAGCTAAAGATTGACGGCCTGGGCGTGGCCCTTACCTACCAAAACGGCACCTTCGTACGTGCGGCCACACGTGGCGATGGCACCACGGGCGAGGATGTGTCGCTCAACGTGCGCACCATCAAGGATGTGCCCATGCACCTGTCCGAGCCGGCGCTTGTCCACATGGGCGCCGACCGCGAGCGCACCATTGAGGTGCGCGGCGAGGTCTACATGCCTAAGGGCAGCTTTGTGCGCCTGAACGACGAGGCCGATGCCGAGGGCCGCGACCCCTTCGCCAACCCGCGCAACGCCGCCGCCGGCAGCCTGCGCCAAAAGGATCCCAAGGTCACGGCGCGCCGCGACCTGGCCACCTTTATCTATGCCATCGCCGATACCGACCCGCTGCACGTCCACAGCCAGCGCGAGTTCCTCGATTGGCTGCGCAGTGCCGGCTTTAGCGTCAACCCCAACGTGGCACGTTGCGCCACGCCGGCCGAGGTCCACGAGTTCTGCGCCCAGGCGCTCGAGCACCGCGGTGACCTCGATTACGACATCGACGGCGTGGTCGTAAAGGTCGATAGCTTTCAGCAGCAGCTCGACCTGGGCTTTACCGCCCGCGCGCCGCGCTGGGCCATTGCCTTTAAGTTCCCGCCCGAGGAAAAGCAGACCGTCCTGCGCGAAATTCGCATCCAGGTGGGCCGCACCGGCGTGCTCACGCCGGTCGCCGAGTTCGATCCAGTGACGGTCGCCGGCTCCACCATCGCGCGCGCCACGCTGCACAACATCGACGAGATTCGCCGCAAAAACGTGCGCGAGGGCGACACCATCATCGTGCACAAGGCGGGCGACGTAATCCCCGAGGTTGTGGGCCCGGTGCTCGACAAGCGCCCGGTCGATTCGGTCGACTGGCACATGCCCGAGGTCTGCCCCGTGTGCGGCAGCCCCGTTGTCCACGAGGATGGCGAGGTCGCTTACCGTTGCGTCTCCATCGATTGCCCCGCACAGCTCAAGGAGCGCTTGCTCCACTGGGTGAGCCGCGGCTGCATGGACGTCGACGGCCTGGGCGACGAGATCGTCGACAAGATGATCGCCGCCGGCCTGATCCACGATGTCGCAGACTTCTACCAGCTCACGGTCGACGACATCGCAGGCCTGGACACGGGGCGCACCTATGCCAGCTCCAACAGCAAAAAGGGCGTCAAGAAGGGCGACCCCATTCCGGTGGGCCTCAAGACGGCCGAGAAAATCATCGCCGAGCTCAACAAGTCCAAGAGCCAGCCGCTCGGTCGCGTGCTGTTTGCCCTGGGTATCCGCCATGTGGGCAAGAGCGTGGGCGAGGTCATCGCCGAGCGATTCCTGTCGATTGACAAGCTTATCTTGGCGAGCGAAGAGGACATCGCCGAATGCGAGGGCATCGGTCCCAAGATTGCGGCGAGCGTTAAGCAGTTCCTGGCCGTGCCCGAAAATCTTGCCGTGCTGGAGCGTCTGCGCCAAGCGGGCCTGTCTCTCGAGGTCGACTTGGGCGCCGCTCATGCGCAAGCCGCAGCCGACGCTGGCGTGGCGGGCGAGCTCGCCGACGCGCAGCCACTCGCGGGTCTGACCTTCGTGCTCACCGGCACGCTCGTCAACCGCACGCGCGACGAGGCAGGCGCGGCGCTCAAGGTGCTCGGCGCCAAGGTTTCGGGCAGTGTGTCGAAGAAGACGAGCTATCTGGTCGCCGGCCCCAAGGCGGGCTCCAAGCTCACCAAAGCCGAGCAGCTGGGTGTGCCTGTGCTGGACGAGGACGCGCTCGAGCAGATTCTTGCGACCGGTGAGGTGCCGGAGGCTTAGCGCATCGATAACCAAATTGAAGAACCGCCCGGAAGCACGACGCCTTCCGGGCGGTTCTTATTTGGACGGGGCAACCGGCACCGTGATCTGCGTCACGTAGGTCGCGGGGTCGTCGCTGACGATATTGTCGATGAGGGCGATCCTGCGAACCGGTGCCGTCCCAGAGCGATAAGAGATTCATGCAGGGCAGAGGGACCTCACAATGACGGTTCTCCATTGCGGCGGTCTTTATATATAAACATTAACATTAACGTGTATACTTAGCAGTGAAGATATATGTTGAGAGGAGCAGTTATGGTTACCGTCGCGTTTTCGGAACTGCGCCAAAACCTTACGCAGGTGGCCGAAAAGGTTGCCAATGAGGGCGAGGAGGTTGTGGTCTTCAAGCGGAGCAAGCCGTTGTTCAAGATCGTGCCGCTCGACTATCAAGGCCCGGTTGCAGTGGAATATGACGCTGCCCAGGAGCGTGGGGGCGCAAAACCGACGTGCGACACGGGCAAGCCCAAGCGCGACGTGGGTACGATGTGGCATCCCAAGATCACCTGGAAGGAGATCCGTGAGATGCTCGCGGAGAATGAGGACTACCAGGAGTATCTCGATATCGTGGCTAACATGCCAAAGGGAACGCCGCTCGATACGATGACGGTTGAAGATGAAAAGCGCGTCGCGAGGGAGCGCTACCTATGAGGGCATTTCTCGATACCAATTTTCTGCTCGATTGCGTGCTTCCGGGCCGGCCGGAGCACGCAGCGGCGCAAACGATCAAGGGGCTCGTTGACGTGGGGCTTATCGAGGGCGTTGTTTCGGCCTGCTCTCTCAAGGACGTGTACTACATTCTCACTAAACAGGCAGGCGAGGCGCGCGCCCGCGAGGTAGTGCGCGACTGTCTTAAGAGCTACTCGGTAGAGCCTCTCGACCAAGAAGCTTGTTTTACCTCCGCCTATTCCGATGAGCCGGACTTTGAGGACGGCTGTATCCGTGCGATGGCCGAGCGTGCCGGCGTGGACTTTATCATCACGCGTGACCGCGCCGCTTTTGTGCGCTCGACCATCAAGACCTTCTCGCCTGCAGAGTTCATCCGTGCGTTTCCGATTCCGGAGGAGTAAAACCGCCATATCGGGGACTGTCCCCGGCATGGCGGTTATCCTGTAGCCGACGCTCGTTAGCTGAGCTATACTTCATAATTATGTACACAATTATGTTAGGAGTGTGCCATGCCTGTTTGCGTTCCAATTAAAGATATGCGGGACACCGCGAAATTCTCGGAGCTCGTTGAAACTACTACTGGTCCAGTGACTGTTACAAAAAACGGCTATAGCAAATTTGTTGTACTTCGATCCGAGGACTACGACCTCATGGTTCAGGAACAGGCTAAGGCTCGTCTGATGGCTCGTATAGCTGTGGCCGAGCGGGAGCGTGCTGCTGGCACGGCGCGTGATGCCTTTGAGGCTCTCGATGACCTTGAGGCAAAATATGGCCTATAACGTCAAGATTCTGCCTACAGCTGAACAAGAAGTTGACGATATCGTTGATTATCTATTGGGGCATGGTATTTTTACTGCCCGGCACTTTCTTGATAAATACCGTAGCCAGCTCCAGCTTCTTCAAAGTGGTGTAGTTGACTACGGCTTATCGAAGTTACCCGAGCTTGCAGTGCTTGGTTACCATGCTTGCCTCGTTAATTCTTATGTAATGCTTTATTACTACGATAACGAGGACGTTGTGATTGCCCATGTTTTTCACCAAAGCCAAGATTATGCTGCATTGGTGATATCTAGAAATCGATTCGAGTTGCTGGATGATGATTAGTAAGAACCGCCCGGAAGCATGATGCCTTCCGGGCGGTTCTTACTTTGCTGGGGCAACCGGCACCGCGATCCGCGTCACTTGGGTCGCCGGGTCGTCGCTGATGATGTCGTCGATAAGGGCGATTTCGCGTTGCCCCGCTACGCTGCCAACTTGTCAAAAGCCCCGCGTCGGTTGAGCACGGTAAACGCGACAACACAGATGACTGCCGACAGAATCGACCCGCACGGCGAGGCGATACCCATGGGAAACAGCGTGTCGGAATAGGCATTCGACAGCAACCACGCGCCCGGCACGCGAATGAGCGCCACGGCCAGCACGTTGTGCGCAAAGCCGATGTAGCTCTTGCCGTATGCAGCGAAAAAGCCGCTAAAGCAAATGTGGATGCCGGCAAAGATTGCGTCGAAAATATAACTGTGCATATAGCCGGTACCGGCCGCGACCACCGCAGGGTCCTTGGCAAAAAAGCCAATAAACGCCGGTGCCACCAGCCACATCAGCACCGTGATCAGGCAGCCGTACACCACCGAGACCGTCATGGCATTCTTGAGCACCTGACGCGCGCGGTTGCCCTTGCCCGCACCGGCATTTTGCGCCGTGAGCGCGCTGACGGTGGCACCCATGGAACTCGGCACAATGAACAAAAAGCTGATCATCTTCTCGACCAGGCCCACGGCGGCAGCGTCGACGAGCCCTCGGTGGTTGGCGATGACGGTGATAAACATAAACGCCACCTGGATGCAGCCGTCCTGGACGGCCACGGGCACGCCGATCTTAAGGATGCTGCCGAGCACCTCGGGCTGGGGGCGCAGGTCGCTGCGCTTAACGTGGATGTTCGTGCGGCGGCTCTTGAGCCACACGAGCGCGAGGGCAACGCTGGCCGTCTGGGCGGTTACCGTGCCGAGCGCCGCGCCCACGGGGCCGAGCCCCATGTGCCCGATAAACAGAAAATCGAGCGCGATGTTGATGATGCACGCCACACCGATCACGTACATGGGCGAGCGCGAATCGCCCAGGCCGCGAAAGATGGCCGAGAGGATGTTGTACGCGGCGATAAAGGGAATGCCGACAAAGCAGATACGCAGGTAGGCGGCGGTGCCTTCGACCGCCTCGGGCGGCGTACCAATGAGCGCCACGATTTGCGGGCATAGTGCAAACAAGATGACGGCCAGTACCACCGAGACGCCCATAAAGAGCGTGATGGTGTTGCC
The DNA here is from genome assembly GCA_902489665.1 of uncultured Collinsella sp. Taxonomy (GTDB): domain Bacteria; phylum Actinomycetota; class Coriobacteriia; order Coriobacteriales; family Coriobacteriaceae; genus Collinsella. The sequence continues at coordinate 18,382 of CABUAT010000012.1, forward strand.
GATGGCGGTCTCGGCGCGGTCGAAGCGACGCGAACCCACGGCGTGGCCGACGATGACCGTCGTTCCCATGGCTAGGCCCACGAGCGTCACGGTAATGATATAGAGCGTCTGAGCGCCATTGCCCACGGCGGTGATGCCGGCAGCGCCGCTAAACTGCCCCATCATGTACAGATCGGCCATGCCGTAGAGCATCTGCAAAAAGTACGAGAGCATATAGGGCAGGGCAAAGACCGCGATGGTCTTAAGGACATTGCCGCGTGTGAGGTCGTGTTCCATGGGCGGGGCACTTTCTGTCTTGGTTCGTTTAACTACCAGTGTAGTGAAAACCCTACAACGATTGTAGAGTCAAGGTTTGTGTCGGCAGTGGGGCGAAAAAAGTCGCGCGCACCATTATTCCGAGTGAATATGGACACACATCACGAGAACTCGCCGCCGGCGCTAAACTTGCAGAAAACGATTTCGGAATACTTGACACCATTATTCGGCGCGCAATAATACGTGCGTTTGCGAACAACGTTTGATGGGGGTTGAACCTGCGTGCGCAATCTCAAAATACTGTTTTCCTATCTAGGGGCATACCGTCGCGATGCCATCCTCGGCGTGTTCTTTGTGTCGGTCGAGACGGTGCTCGAGCTGTTTATACCGGTCATCATGGCCAACATCATCGATGTGGGCGTGCCTGCGGGTGATATCAACTACATGCTGCTGCAGGGCGCGTACATGTTGGTGTGCGCTGCGCTTTCGCTGGTACTGGGCTTGGGTTATGCCCACACGTCCGCCCGCGTTGCTTCGGGCCTAGGCGCCAACCTGCGCGAGGCCGAGTACAAAAAGATTCAAACGCTCGCCTTTGGCAACCTGGACAACTACGACGCCAGCTCGCTCGTCACCCGCATGACCACGGACATCACCGTTATCCAAAATGCTGTGGGCAACGGCTTTCGCCCTATGGTGCGCGGCCCGGTGACGCTTATCGTCGGCCTTATCTACGCGCTGATGCTGTCGCGCCCGCTCGCCACCGTCTTTGCGATCATCTTGCCCGTGCTGGCAATCGTGCTGGGCGTCATCACCTATCGCGTGAGTCCGCTCTACCGCCAACTCCAGACCTCGATGGACCACCTCAACGGCGTGGTGCAAGAGGACCTTACCGCCGTGCGCGCCGTGAAGGCTTACGTGCGCGCTGAGCACGAGTGCGACAAGTTCGACACCGTCAATACCGAGCTCGCCGGCACGGCGACCAAGACCTTTGGCAACGCTGTGCTCAACCTGCCGGTGTTTCAGCTGTCGATGTACGTGGCGGCGCTTTCCATTCTGTGGATTGGCGGCCGCATGATCATCGAAGGTCGCTTGGGCGTGGGCTCGCTCACGGGCTTTATGAGTTACGTGCTGCTGATCATGAACTCGCTCATGATGATTTCCAACGTGTTTTTGCTGCTCACACGCGCTCTCACGAGCGTGGGCCGTATCGTCGAGGTGCTCGATGAGGAGCCCTTTATCGCCAACCCCGCGGGAGACCTCGCGACTGCGGCGCCAGCGGACGGCAGTATCGAATTTCGCGACGTTTCCTTTAAATACCGCGCGGATGCAGCCGAGGATGTGCTCGAGCATATCGACCTTCGCATCGAGAGCGGCTCGACGGTGGGCATCCTCGGCGGCACGGGCTCGGGCAAGAGCTCGCTTGTGCAGCTGATTGCGCGCCTGTACGACGCCACCGAAGGCGCCGTGCTTGTGGGCGGGCGCGACGTGCGCGACTACGATCTCGCGACTCTACGCGACGCCGTGGGCATTGTGCTGCAAAAGAATGTGCTGTTTACGGGTACCGTGCGCGAGAACCTGCAGTGGGGCAATCCGCAGGCGTCGGACGATGAGCTCCTCGCGGCTTGCCGCGCGGCGTGCGTGGACGAGTTCCTTGATCGCATCGGCGGGCTGGACGGCGAGTTGGGCCAAGGCGGCGCCGGTGTCTCGGGTGGCCAGAAGCAACGTCTGTGCATCGCGCGCACGCTGCTCAAGCATCCGCGCGTGCTCATTTTTGATGACTCCACCAGCGCGGTCGATATGGCGACCGACGCAAAGATTCGCGAGCACATCGCTCGGATTCCCGATGCGACCGTGCTCATCATCGCCCAGCGCATCGCGAGTGTCATGGATGCCGATCGCATTGTGGTATTGGACGACGGTCGTGTCCACGGCGTGGGCACGCACGAGGAACTGCTAGCGGGCGACAACATATACCAGGAGATTTATGCCTCGCAGATGGAGTTTGCGAGGAACGCGGACGCCGGCGATGGCAACGACGGTGGCTGCGCGAATGATCCATTTTCCTCCGTCGCATGCGGATCGCCCTTGGAAGGGGGTGAGCGCCATGCCTAAGACCGCAGCCCAAGCACGCCCGGCCGACCTCAAACGCACTGTGCGCCGCCTGCTCTCCTACATGGGGCATGCCAAGTTCTCGTTGCTCGCGGTGGGCGTGCTCGCCTCCGTCGCCGCCATCGCGAGCCTCGCCGGCACCTACATGGTGCGCCCCATCGTTAACGGTTTGGCTACGGGCGGGGAGGAACTGCTCGCCAAGCAGGTCATCCTGACGGCGATCATCTACGCCGCGGGCGTGCTTTCGGCCCTGGGCTACTCGCAGATCATGGTGCGCGCGGCCCAACGCGTGGTGTCCGATATTCGCCGCGACCTGTTCGCGCACATCCAGACGCTGCCGCTCAGTTATTTTGACAGCACGCGCTCGGGCGACATCATGAGTTTTTTCACCAACGACGTCGACACCGTCTCCGAGGCGCTTAACAACAGCTTTGCCAACGTGATTCAGGCCGCCATTCAGGTTGTGGGCACCACGGCTATGCTCATCATCCTTAACTGGCAGCTCACGATTATCACACTCGTGTGCGATGCGGCCATTGTGCTGTATGCGCGCTACTCGGGCGCGCGCTCTAAGCGTTTCTTTGCTGCCCAGCAGGCATCGCTTGGCGACCTGGACGGATATATCGAAGAAATGGTCTCGGGCCAAAAGGTCATCAAGGTCTTTAACCGTGAGGCAGCGAATGTCGCCGGCTTCACCTGCCGCAACGACGAGCTTCGCCGCACCGGTACCGCCGCCGTGAGCTATGCCAACTCCATGGTGCCCATGACCGTCGTGATTGGCTACGTCAACTATGCCATCGTCGCCGTGGCGGGCGGCATGCTCTGCATCAAGGGGCTCGCCGATGTGGGCGCACTTGCAAGCTACCTGGTCTTTGTGCGCCAGGCCGCCATGCCCATCAACCAGTTTACGCAGCTCGGCAACTTCTTGCTCAACGCGTTGGCCGGTGCCGAGCGCCTGTTTGCGGCTATGGACCTTGAGCCCGAGGTGGACGAGGGCTGCGTGGAGCTGGTGCAGACGGGCGATGCCGCGTGGGCGTGGAAAATTCCCGAGGGCCAGGGCGTGGGCGTCTACGGGCACCTGAATGACGTGGCAGCCGTTGATGAGTCGGGCCGCGCGGTGGCCGCCGACGGCACCGAGCTCACGTGCGGCTTGGTCCCGCTTGCCGGCGACGTGCGCTTCCATGCCGTGGACTTTTCCTACGTGCCGGGCGCCCGCGTGCTCACGGACCTCAACCTGTTTGCCAAGCCGGGGCAAAAGATTGCGTTTGTGGGCTCCACGGGCGCCGGCAAGACGACCATTACCAACCTCATCAACCGCTTCTACGAGGTCGATGACGGCGAGATCACGTACGACGGCATCGACGTCAAGCACATTGCCAAGGCCAGCCTGCGCGGGTCGCTCGGCATTGTGCTGCAGGATACGCACCTGTTTAGCGGCACCATTGCGCAGAACATCCGTTTTGGCAAGCTCGACGCGACCGACGAGGAGGTGCGCGCCGCTGCCGAGGCAGCCTGCGCCGACTCGTTTATCCGCCGCCTGCCTAGAGGGTACGACACACCGGTTACGGCCGACGGCGCTAACCTGTCACAGGGCCAGCGCCAACTGCTCGCCATCGCGCGCGTGGCCGTGGCCGACCCGCCGGTGCTCATCCTGGACGAGGCCACGAGCTCCATTGACACGCGTACCGAAAAGCTCATCGAGCGCGGTATGGACCGCATCATGCGCGGTCGCACCACGTTTATGATCGCGCACCGCCTGTCCACCGTCCGCGACGCCGACGCCATCATGGTCCTCGAACACGGCCGCATCATCGAGCGCGGCACGCACGAAGAGTTGCTCGCCCAGCACGGCGAGTACTGGCAGCTGGCGCATGGCTTAAAAGAGCTGGATTAACCCGTTCGAGCACGATGCTTTGATCCCTCCGTGCCCCTCACCTCGACTCAAACCATCACAACATTCGACACTTTTCGCCAAAAACGGGAAAAGCATCGAATGTTGTGATGGTTTTTCTGCCACTCGACCGGGTGGAATCGCTTTCTTGCGCACGAAGGTGTGCGGACCCGTGAGCAGGGGAATAAGGTTGGTTATCCGACTCCATTGGAGGGCTCATGGACCTGCCGATCGTCCTGTCCCATAAGACTGCCTGGCTGTACCACAACGTGGCGCGCCCGTCCGAGTCGCTCTCGCGAGCAAGCAGTCTATACGATGAGGACTCGCTTGCTAACGAGGCGGAACCGACCGCGAGCCTGCCCAAATTGGGACTCGATGCCAAGGGGCTGAGGGCTTCAACGGCGGTTGGGATCGTTGCCGACCATCTGGTTTCGCTCGGTATTCCACGAGAAGAGCTCGATCATATCGACACGCTCGTCAACTTCGATTTTGAGCGTTCGACGCCGGCTGGATTTAGGTGCCACGTGTTTGGAGCGCCGGTACCTCCAGGCCATCTTATCGAGGTGGCAGAGGGCCTTCTAGTGGTTGATGAGGCCATGTGCTTTGTCCAGGCGGGTTCGTGGATGAGTGAGCCCGAGCAGCTGGAATATGGCTACGAAATCTGCGCCCGATACCATTTGAATCATCTGTCGACAGGCGATTATGTCGAGATGGGGCAGAGATATACCGTTGCCGACTTGATTGCTTATTGCAATGAGAACCGATCTCGTCAGGGGGCCATACGCGCGGCCGCCGTGCTCAAGCGCGTGCACGATGGCGCGCGGTCGCCCATGGAGACGGCCACCGCAATCATGGTCGTAGCAAAACGTTCCCAGGGCGGGCTGGGATACGCCAAGATCGAGCTCAACCATCGGGTCAATGTTCCCAACGAGTTCAAGTATCTTGCAAAGGCCGGGTATTTCGAGATCGATGTATATGCGCCTGCAAGCGGTACAGGGATTGAATACAACGGCTCGGACCATCTTGATAAACAGCGCAGCGCGTCGGATGCGGAGCGTATGACCGTGCTGAGCGCGCTGGGCTTTAGGATGATCGTCCTCACCGGGACTCAGTTTGCCCACCAGCTGCAATTGCACCGGGCGATGAACGCCATCGCGCTCGCTATGGGCCTTAAGTGCGACCGAAGCGAAGCGTTCCAGAAACGTCAAAACGACCTGCGAGAATTCGTGATTCGGCACTGGGACGGCGGCCTTTAGGGACGTTTTGGTCCCTCTACGGGGTACCGTGGGCAGGCAAACCATCACAACATTCGACGTTTTTTGCCAAAAACGGGAAAAGCAACGAATGTTGTGATGGTCTGTGCTGAGGATGGGCTTGGGAAGCCGGTCTTGCTCGAAGCGGCCTGTCCTGTCGTACGGGTGTCGGCATGATTCTCGCATGGGGTATTATGTTTTCCGAAGAATAAAACGCCGCGTGAGGGGAGGGTTGCGTGGACGGGCACGTGCAACATGACGGCTTTGGCCGCGATATCAACTACCTGCGCATTGCCGTTACCGACAAGTGCAATTTCCGCTGCATTTACTGCATGCCGGCCGATGGCGTGGCGCCCCGTGCACACGACGAGCTGCTCAGCGCCGAGGAAATCGCCCGCTTTGTGCGCATGGTGGCGGGGGAGGGCATTCGCCGCGTACGCCTGACGGGTGGCGAGCCGCTGGTCAGCCGCCGTATTATTCCGCTCATTCGTGACATCCGCGCGATTCCGCAGATCGAGGACATCTCGCTTACCACCAATGGCGCTCTGCTGCCCAAGCTGGCGCCGCAGCTCAAAGACGCCGGGCTTAACCGCGTTAACATCTCGCTCGACACACTCGACCCTACGCTCTTTGGAAGGATCACGCGCCTGGGTCGACTCGAGCAGACCATGGCTGGTATCGACGCGGCGCTGGCTTGGGGCTTTGAGCCCGTTAAGGTCAACTGCGTTGTGGTGCGCCGGTTCAACCAGGATGTGGCGTCCCTTGCGCGGCTCACGCTCGACCGTCCCATCCACCTGCGCTTTATCGAATACATGCCCATCGGCGACGAGCACACGAGCTCGCATTGTGCCGTAGACCCTCACGCGCCCACACTCAATCCCGAGCTGTGGGACGCGAGCGACACCGTGCCGAGCGACGAGCTGCGGGCGCGCATCAATGCCGGGGCCGCCGCGACGGGACTGGGCGAGCTCGAGCCGCTCGACATCAACGACGCTCCTGCCGGCGCGGGTCCTGCGCGCTATTGGCACTTTCCGGGCGCGGCGGGAACGGTCGGCTTTATCAGCGCCATGTCCAATCATTTTTGCGCGAACTGCAACCGTCTGCGCCTGACGGCCGATGGCAACGTGCGTCCGTGCCTGTTCAGCGATGCCGAGTATTCGGTGCGCGACGCCCTGCGCCGTGGTGATGATATGCAGGTACTTTCGATTTGGCGCGATGCCGTGGCCCACAAACCGCAGGAACACGCGATAATTGAGGGCACGCAACGATTTATGTCCCAAATCGGAGGATGATCATATGGCCAAGAGCAGGTACGCCGATGCCACCAAGGCCGCTCGCAGGGCCGCGATGTCTGCCCACAAAGCCACGGCTGCGGCGAATGCTGGTAACGCCGACGCGTCCGCGCAGCCGTCTGCCAGCGCTGCCACCGAGCCCGCCCGCGACGCCCGTCGTGACGAGTTGACGCACGTGGACGCCAAGGGCGAGGTACGCATGGTTGACGTGTCCGACAAAGCCGAGACCTATCGCATTGCCATCGCAGAGGGCACCATCCTCATGCATCCCGAGACGCAGGCCATGGTGCTGCAGGACCGCGCCAAAAAGGGCGACGTGCTTGCCTGCGCGCGTGTGGCGGGCATCATGGCCATCAAACGCACGAGCGACATCATCCCCATGTGCCATCCGTTGCTCATTACCAAGAGTAAGTGCGATATTGAGCCCATCGCTCCGGCAGGGACGCCTGTCGATGACGTGCCTGAGGGCTGGGCGCCGGCGCGCACGGACGGGCAGGTTGGCTTTCACGTGCTGGTCACGGCGGGCGTGACGGGCAAGACGGGTATCGAGATGGAGGCACTGACTGGAGCGAGTGCCGCGTGCCTAACGATCTATGACATGTGCAAGGCGGTCGATCGCGGCATGGAGATCGTCGACGTGCGCCTGCTGCACAAGGAGGGCGGCCGCTCGGGCGTATGGGATCGCGCAGAGCGTCAGGCCGCTGCCGCTGAGACCGTGGCCACTGACGGTGCCGCGCTCGCAAACGCACCCGTCGCCGTCGCGCCCGCAGCTCCGACACCGGCCGTCCCCGCGATCGCGTTTATCGGCTACCAAAACTCGGGCAAGACCACGCTCGTCGAGAAGGTTATCGCCGAGCTCACCCGCCGCGGCCTGCGCGTGGGTTCGCTCAAGCATCACGGGCACCACGGCTTTGATATCGACGTGCCCGCTAAGGATACGTGGCGCCATCACCAGGCCGGCTCAAAACACGTGGGCCTCATCTGCGCCACGCGCTGGGCGGAGTACGCCGACACGCGCGAGGAGGACGAGATGCCCGCGCGCGAGCTGCTGTCGCGCTACAACGATGTCGACGTAGTAATCATCGAGGGCTACAAGACCGAGGGCTTCGACAACATCGTCGTCGCACGCTCCGGTGTCGACCGTCTGCGCGGCAAGAGCTCGCTCGACCTGGTCGACGGTCACACGTTGGCCCTTGCCTGCAACGAAGCCCTGGCGCGTCAGGCCTTCGACGCCGGCTTTGCGACCCGAGCCATCAACATCAACGACGCCCGAGCCATCTGCGACCTTATTCAAGATTATCTGGCCTAAAACCAGCCAAAAAAGACAGGTTTATTTTGGCAGGTTTTATCAGGGAAAACGTCATTACCACCACAAAGGGGCCAGGCACCTTTGTGGTGGTTTTTGCTTTGGTAGATGTGTGGGGCATGCCTTACAATCTACCAAGTAGTTCATGACGGGCGAAAAACGGAGAGAAGGGGCTTGATGCGTCCTTAGTGTTTCTTGCGAATAGATTGATTTGACAGACGGTGGTGAATGCCCACCGCCCGTATTCGTATGAAACAAGGAGTCTCCATGCTCGCCTCTCTTTTCTCAAAGCCTCAATCATCGCTGTCCGCGCAGGCTAAGCACCTGGTGGCAATGCGCTTCCTCATATATACCGGCTTTCAGACCAGTTATTTTATCGGTGTCATCGGAACGCTCACCTATGCAGACGATGCCTCGGTTGTGGCGACATCGCTGGCCGTCCTTTTTATGAACGTATTCGTGATCTTGGGATCCTTTGCGGGTGGCGCGACGCTCGACGCCTGGGGCCCGCGCCGTCATTTCTTGCTGAGCATCGTGGGCACGCTGGCAACCGGCGCGGCAATCCTCGTTTTTGGTAGCGCGACCGGCATCGTCCTGCTCGGCGCGGCGCTCTTGGGCTTTGTGATGGGGTTTGCCCAGCCCATCGCCACATCCTATCCGGCTTACCTCACTGACGATCCTGTCGAGCTCAAAGACATCAACTCCGCCATCGCCATGTTTTCAAACGTGAGTATCATCGTTGGCCCCACGCTGGGCGGCTTTGTCGCGGCGGCTGCGTCGTCGCGCGCGGTGTTTGTGCTCATGATGATCTTTACCGTACTGGCGCTCGCCGCCGGTTGGGGCTTTAGGCAAAGTGCAGGTCAGGCCGCCACACACGAAGGCAAACCCGCAATCGGCGACATCACGTCGGATAAGGCCAGCCAAAGTCCCGACCCCAACACATCTTCTCGCGCCACCTTCGCAGCCAGCATCAAGACAGTCTTCACCAACAGCGTCCTCGCCCTGCTGTTCTTCATTATCTTTCTTTCGAACTTTGGCTATGGCGCCTTCGATCCACTGGAGTCGTTCTTCTACCGCGATGTCCTGCACGTCGGCGTTGAGTGGATGGGCTGGCTCTCGTCGGCCAGCGGTGTGGGCGCGGTGCTGGGCGCCGTTATTGCGCTCCGTTTGCCGCCGCACCTGATCAACCTTAAAACGCTGCTCGCGGCGCTTATGTCCGTGGGTCTGGGAAGTTTGCTCTATGTGGGAACATCGTACGTGGGCGTAGCCCTCGTCGGCCAGATTGCCCTGGGCGTGGCCTGGGGCGTCGTCAACCCGCTCCACAACACTATCGTGCAGACGACGGCCCCGCTCGAGCAGCTTGGTCGCGTGAACTCGGTCATGGGCTTTGGCAACATGTTTGCCGGCGTAGCCCCGCTGGCGATTGCCCCGTGGCTGGCGGCGACATTTGGCGTGCAGCAGACGCTCGTAGGGGCGGGTGTGGTCGTGACGGCAGTTCCCGCGGCGTTGCTGCTGTTTGGCCGCCGGCATTTTGATCGTGCCGCAAGGCAGTAAAACCATCACAACATTCGATGAAAATCGCGATTTTGCCGAAAAACGTCGAATGTTGTGATGGATTGCGCTCAGGACCAGGCCATCCTGCGAGTCCGGCTCCTCTGCGGGCCAGGCCACCACAAAGGGGCCAGGCACCTTTGTGATGGTTTTGCTTTGAGGGGCCGCACCTGCGCCTTGGTATACCATGTATGCCGTTTGCGAATACATCCAGCACCGCCGCACAACCCAGAAAGGCTCCCATGGACACCACCTTCAACCACATCAAAGCCGTGTTCTGCGATATCGACGGCACGCTGCTCACGAGCCAGCACACGGTGTCCCCGCGCACCGTGGCGGCGATCCGCGCCCTGCGCGAGCGCGGTGTGCTCTTTGGCCTGTGCACCGGGCGCGACGCCCACGCGACCGAGGCCATGTACGAGCTCTGGGGCATCGAAGGCCTGGTAGACGTGATGGTGGGCTGCGGTGGCGCCGAGGTCATCGACCGCGCGCACGACATCAACGAGCTGAGCTATCCGCTGCCGGGCGAGACCATCGCGCGCATCTGCAAGCACATGGCGGACCTTCCGGCAACGCCCGTCTGCCCCCGAGACGGCGTGTTCTACGTGCCCGAGAGCAACGCGTGCGTCGAGCACCTGTCGCGCGTCGACGGCGTGCCCTACCAGGTGGTCGATTTTGCCGAGTTCTTGCGCGAGCCGCAGCCCAAGGTGATGTTTACCATGGCGCCCGAGGTAATGCCGCGGGTGATTGAGCGAGCATCGACGTTTGCCGATGACACTGTTAAGGCGGCGGCCCTGCAAACCACGCAACGGCTCTACGAGTTCATGGATCCGCGCGTGTCCAAGACGCGCGGCCTTGTGCGTGTGGCGGAGCTCAACGACATGGAGCTCCAGGACATCTGCGTGTTTGGCGATGCGGACAACGACACCTGCATGGTGGCCGACGCCGGCGTGGGTGTGGCCATGGCAAATGGCAGCGAAGCCACCCGCTCCGCCGCCGATTTTGTAACCGCGAGCAACGACAAAGACGGCATCGCGATCTTTATCGAGGAGCATCTACTGTAGCGCCGCGCGCTGGACAAAAACCACCACGAAGGGGACAGGCACCTTTGTGGTGGTTCGATCAGGCGTCCCGGCAACCGATTGCCGGGACGCTTATTGTTCCGAGGCGAATCGACGCGGTGAACAAACGACCACTCGCAGCCAAATATCGACCGTTCACAGATTGAGTAGGTTAAAACAAAATGTTGTACAAATAACAACAGAGTGTCATTTCTCTATATTTGCCAGCAGTTCTACCTGCGGTTTTCCATAATTGAAAAATCGAATAACACAGCATGATTAAACAAATGTCAAGGAAAAGACTCTGAGAAAAGAAATTGACAGAATCGGGCTTTTCGTTGTTTAAACAATGAGTAATAATATGTATATCTTGCGCGAGCAATTATAGGTTGCGCGCTCTATACTAATTCGTGAAAGAGCAAGATCGCGGTCTCTTGGGGAGGAGACATCGATGACAGCAAACTCGGATAAATCTAAGCAGAACAATAAAGCGGCACATCGTGTGCTAGCAGGTGTTTTGTGCGGAGCTTCCGTTTTGAGCCTGGTGCTGTCGCTCGTTATGCCCCCGATCTCGCAGGCCATCGCCAACGACGCCCAGGCATTTTCTACCGGGGAAACTGTAATGGGGAGGGGTCCCTCAAGTGAGTCCGCTGCTGTAGATAACACCAGCGAGGATGCCGAAAACCAGAATAGCGCCGCCACCTTTGCGAGCGCGGCTACCACTGTGAACAAGGGCATCTACAAGCCCACGTCTATCGGTATCGGTACGAATATCGATGTCTCCACCCCCGATCCCGGCGTTGCTACCTACGTTGGCCGCGACATGTACATCGGTGGTAAGCCGAGCGACGGCACTAGCAATCTTGATGCGAGCAACGCCCCCACCGGCTCATATGCCGCTGAGGCGGAGGGCCTTACCGTGGTCCGTGGCAAGCTTGCCATGAATCCACTCAAAGAGAGCTGGCCCTATAATAATAGTGGCGGCGCTGGTTTCCGCTTTGGCACCGTTGGTTTTGGTTCCCAGTTCCGTCCTGTCGCCGGCAGCACCGTGCTCGCGGTGGCCGGAATTAAAAGTGCGATCACCAATATGAGCGTTGGTTATAGCGGCGACTCGCCGGAGACGACTACCGTTGGCGCTTGGAACAAAGGCGCTTGGGTCGGACAGCAGAAATCTTCTGAGGGCGCGAATCCTTCCGGCTTTGCCTATACTGCGCAGATCGCAGGCCCCATCACATACTGGCTCGGTAACAGTAAACGCCAATCCGTGGTGACAACGCAGGGTAATTGGTACGAGGGCAAGAACTTTCAGGAAAGCAACCTGTTCAATCAAACTGTTGATTTGACTAATGTCAACAATAACGATTATTCGAGCTACAACGGTGAAGATGGGTACCTCTCGAAGCTATCGAAACAGCTCGACTCGTTTGAAGAGACCGGCGAGGTGGATGTCAACGGCTTTGCAGAGCCTAATAGCAACTACGTCATCAACAAGTACAATAACGACGGAACAAGCTATACACTCAAATTCGATGCTAGCGACGATGGTAGCGACGATGGTAGCGACAAGTCTGTTTCCGGTGCGCTCGATACCGGAATCCCGAGCAATAAGATTCGCAACACCGAGCGACTCATCACCTTTACCGGCGATGGAACTTCTATGCAACAGGTCTTCACCATCGCCGGTTCCGAGCTCTCCAACTGGAAGGATGGCGTCTACTACCGCGGCGTCGACTTTAAGTTCGTCGATGTCCCCGAAGGCGCATCCGTTGTCGTGAACGTTACAGGTGCTGATTCTGTCGAGTTCCACAACGGCTGGCGCTTTTGGTGGAACGGCACCGAGATTTCGCGTGGTTACGAAACTCAATATTCCGGCAAGCCGCTGGGCGAGGCATACGCGACGGCTTCTCAGTCCATCATGTGGAACTTCGTCGATACCACGAGCCTCACCATCCGTGGTGGCATTGCGGGCGAGGGTAGAAAAGACTGGGGCTATGGCGGCGATGAAACCAATGCTAAGTGGACCGACGATGACCCCGCCGCTGCTATGCTCGGATCGATTCTCGTTCCCAAAGGAAGTTTCGACGATCATGTGACCACCAACGGTCGTGTGTACGTGGGCGAAGACTTCATGATGAACAACCCTAAGGTCGCGTACAGCTTCAACGAGGGTAATTCGGCTTCCGTCATCGATATGGACCAGGAGCGTCACAACTTCCCGTGGTCTGGCTCGTATACACCGGACGGCTCTGTCATTGCATGGAGCAAGGTCGACGCTGCGGACAGCAAGCCGCTCGCGGGTTCCGAGTGGGCTATCTATGGTTCTGTCGAGGATGCTGTCGCGGGCGGCGATAACGCTATCGTGACGGTGACGGATGGTGGCGCAAATGATTACGCTTCGGGTGATGGCGAGCTTCAGTTCAACTATTTGAATCAGAAGGCCAACATCGGCGATCCCAACGATAAAGACTGCTTCAAGTACTACATTCGCGAGGTCAAGGCGCCGGCTGGTTATCAGAAGTCGGACACCATCTACTACGCAACCATGAACAACACCGGCGAGCAGGTGAACTATGTTCAGGGTTATGTGAATACGGCAAGCGGCAACTCACTGGTCCCGTTCAAGAATAACCCTAAGGGCGCCATCCTCAACGCCAAGACCACGGTGTCTTGGACCAAGGTGGAGAAGGGCGACGCAAAACTCACTCCTTTGGCAGGTTCTGAGTGGAAGCTCACCAAGACTAATGACGCCGATGGTGTAAAAATTGCGGACGCTGTATCCTTTACTGTTATTGATAACGATACGAATACGGGGGCTGCCAGCGACAAGTGGGCAGATTCTGATTCCGCCGATGGCAAGTTCAAGCTCGAGGGCTTGCTGCCGGGTACGTACACGCTTGTTGAGACCCAGGCTCCGATTGGCTACAACTTGAATGACGCGGGTTACGAGTTCAAGGTGTCCAAGGACGGCTCCGTTACGTGGACCGAGGATAAAAAGCCGTCTATTGACGAGAGCGGCAACGCGTACATCTCCGATTCTCTTACCACTACGTCCGTGACGATCCCGGTGACCAAATCTGTTCGCAATACGGACTGGCCGAAGGATTCCAGCGATAAGTACGTTGCGTTCAAATTCAGCATCGAGGCTACAGGGGAAAATAGGGGTAACGCACCTAAGCCCGAACCGACGACTATTTCCGTCGTTCCCTCAGGCTCCACTAAGCTCAACGACGTCACCGCGACCTTTGGCGCCATGACGTTCAACAAGTCGCACCTGTCCGATACCTCCGGTACGGCGGGTGACTACGCCAAGACCTACACCTACACGGTGAAGTAGGTCGCGCCTAACGCCGATGCCATCGACAAGCTCCGCTACTCCAAGGCCGAGTACCAGGTTGCCGTCACGGTGAAGGCCGTCATGGTCGATGGCAAGTACACCGGCCTCACCACCTCGACCACGGTCACCCAGGTGAAGGACGACATGGGCAACGCCCTGGGTGAGAACGGGCAGGGCGTCGTGGTTCAACCCTCCGCCGCCGCGCCCGACGCCATCCCCACCTCCACCTTCACCAACGTGAAAGTTCTCACGGACCTCCCGCTCACCGGCGCGGGTTGGACCGAAAACTCCATGCTCCTCGTGGGCGCCGGTCTCATGCTTCTGAGCGGCATCGCTGCGGGAGCGTATTGGTTCGCTACAAAGCGCCGCCAGGACGACCCGTCCGATGGCGCTGGTAGATAGATGTTTATGAATGTCGGGCTCATTTCTGAAAGGGGAATCATGAACCGATTCGTACAAAAGCTGATCGCCGGCGCCGCCGCCGTAGCGATCGTCGTAACCGGCCTGGTGGGTGGAGCGCCTGTGGCCAAGGCTGATCCCACCTACAGCATTACGATCAACAAGCAGTCGACGGATGCTGCCGATCACGAGTTCAACGGCTGGCAGCTTGCCGAGCTGAAGGACGTTGTTGTTAACAATGACAAGTCGATTGCCTATACGATTGATACCAACGAGAAGCTCGTGAGCACCATCGAGGCCGCGATGGACTTCAATGCTGTCATTGATAAGACGGGCAATGCCCAGAACGTGCTTACTGCCTACAAGCAGGACAAGAACTATTATGTGTCCGACGGCAACTCGTCGAACAACCCTATGGGCTTCCTGATCATGCATGTGTTTAGCAATACCGGAACCCCTAACCTCTCCTCGCCCTGGAACAACGACGCCGCGCTGCGCACCTTTGCCCAGAACCTCGAGGACCAGACCTTCCCTGGGGCTTCTACTGCGACCCCGTTCACCACGGCTACGAACAACAACGCCAATGTGAAAACCTTTAAAGTCCCGGGTATCTGGTTCCTGAAGGACGCTACCAGTCCCGCTGCTGACAAGGAGTCCTTCTCACTGCCCATCATTACGCCGACGAGCATTCCGGACACCGATATCGATGGTGCCGTTACCGTGAAGAACGTGATTCCGAATATCTCCAAGCATCTTGCCAATGCTGACGGTACCTACAACAATGAGCCGTCCTTCTCCGTGGGTGACACCGTGTACTACACGCTTGAGACTACCGTTCCTTACTACACCGGCTATTCGACCGGCCGTGTGTTCAAGATCAACGACACTGCTAGTTCTGCCATTTCTTCGTTTGTCGATGACGCCCCCAAAGGCGTAAACGTTGTATCGGTCAAGGTTGGAGACGTTACTCTTAAGGCGGATACCGACTACAGTGTTTCCTATGCTGCCACTACTGATATCGATGAAAAGTACGCCAATGGTGTAGATACCGTCATCGACCTTGGCAAATACGTGAACCAGAGTGAGGGCGCCACTAAGCTGGACGAGGGCGCAAAGGTGACCGTACTAGTGAGTGCCACCCTTGATGCTGATGCCAAGCTTTCTGATTCCACCGACATCAAGGGCAACCCCAACAAGGACTCACTCACCTGGTCGCACAACCCCAACAACACCTCCGATGAGCAGACCATTCCTGGTGACGAGGTGAATGTCTACTCCTATAAGTTCAACATCTTGAAGACCGCCAAGGACATGACCACTAAGCTCCGGGGTGCTAAGTTCACGATTAAGGCGGGAGACAGCTATCTCGGTTACGAGAACGGCGCATGGAAGACCCTGCCCGCGGCTCCGAAGGATACTCAGGCTGGTGCCGAAGCCGGCGTGTTCGCCACCCTAGCTGATGGCGTCATCGACTTCAATGGTCTCGATGCTGGCACGTATGAGATCGAGGAGATCGTTCCTCCCAATGGTTACACCGCCCTCTCCCTGCCGAAGTTCAACTTTACGGTATCCGCTACGGTGAATGCCAACAATCCCGAGGGTCAGAAGACCATCATTGCCGTTTCTTATGCCAAGGGTACAAACGATAACGACTCTCGCGTCTCCGTTGAGAACTCGACCATCAAGATTTGGAACGCCATGAACCTCACCGAGCTGCCTATGACCGGCGACCTGGGCATCAAGGTTTTCATCACCGTGGGCGTGCTGCTCATGGCTGCTGGCGCCGCCTTCGCCCTGAGTGCACGTATGCGCGCTTAATTCCCTAGCTTGATGACGCGGCGAGCGGGCGATCGTCGTCTCCTATCAGCGCCTGCGCGCCGCGTTCTCATATTCCCTTTCGCCGCACCCCGTCGCGCTTGGACACGCGGCGGGGTCGGTGCTTTAACCGTGCCCTCGCACCCACACCCCCGGAGGTGAACCACATGGAGGCAATCAAGCCCGTATCGACGATGCGCACGCCGAGCGGCGGTTCGAACCCGGCTTCCCCCAGCCGACGTAAACCGCCCCTCGTCCTGCGCCTGCTTTCCCTTCTGTGCTTTGCCGCCGGCTTTGTTATCGTGGCCACGCCCCTCGTCCTGCGCGCCATGTCCCAGGCCGAGCAGACGGCCGCAGTTACCGCGGCCCAAAACACCGTGGATGGCTGGCCCTATCCGCAAGCGGAGGAGGCCCTCGCGGCCGCGCGCGCCTACAACGAGCAGTTGGCCGCCGGCGGTCAGGACGTCATCGGCGAGGTTGTGGACCCGTTCGGTAGCACCTCCGGCGCCTCCACCGCAACAGGTGCCAAGGACTCCATCGCCTCGCAAGACACCACGTACCAGGGCCTGCTCGACGCGGGATCGGGCCTTATGTGCTCGGTGCGTATCCCCAAGATCGACGTGAACTTGCCCGTGTACCATGGCACCTCCAACGAGGTGCTCGCCGCGGGAGCCGGTCACCTGTACGGAACGTCGCTGCCCGTGGGCGGCGAGAGCACGCATGCCGTGCTCACCGGACACCGTGGCGTGCCGGGCTCGCTCCTGTTCACGCGCTTGGACGAGCTGCGGGTGGGTGACTCGTTCTACATCGAGGTGATGGGCGAAGAACTGGGCTACAAGATCGACCGCATAGACGTGATAGAGCCCGACGACGACTCCAAGTTGCGCGTGACCGCCGGCGAGGACCGCGTGACGCTCATGACCTGCACGCCCTACGGCGTGAACTCGCACCGCCTGCTGGTATCGGGTGTGCGTGCAAGCATTCCGGATGAGGTCCCCGTGCCCGAGGAGGCACAGGGCATTAACACCACCGCGGTGGCGCTGGGCGTTCTGGGCGCGCTGCTGGCGATTGTTGTGGGTCTCGTTGTGGCCGGGCACGTGCGCAAGAAGCGGCGCGCGGCGCAGCGTGCTGCCGTTGCCGCCGCGGTGACGCTGGACGCCGACGCGGCTGGTGGCGATGGCGGAAACGGGTGGACCGTGGGAGCCTCCAGGCCTGCGGCTCCCTTCGCCTCCTCTGCTTCAGCCTCCTCGGCTTCCCCCGATTCCGATGCTGATTCTCCTAAGTATCGCGGGCGACACCTGCGCTAGCGCCCTCGTTGGTGCTCAATATCGCTCGAAGTGTAGCGCCTTCGCACGCTTCCTGGTCATTTGCCAGAACCGCGGCGCGATCCCGAACATGCCGTACGACGCGATGGTGGAGCTGCCCGCCTACATCGGCAAGAACGGCCCCGAGGTCATCTCGTGCGACAACATCCCGCTGTTCCAGCAGGGCCTCATGATGCAGCAGCTCAACTCCGAGAAGCTCGTGGTCGAGGCGTGCATCGAGGGTTCGTATGAGAAGGCGCTCAAGGCGTTCACGCTCAACAAGACCGTGCCGTCCATGACGGTCGCCAAGGAGATTCTCGACGACATGATCGAGGCCAACAAGGATTTCTGGCCTGAGCTTAAGTAACGAGGCCTTCGACGGCCCGATTGCGAACGGTTCGCAGCGGCCCCTAAGGTCCATAGGCTCCCCCTGGGGTACATCCCAGGGGGAGCCTCTCAGAAGCGCCCCGAGGGGCGCTCTTGTGTATATGAAGGCAAAAGGGATATGCAGTCTTCATACATGGCCTCCTTTTAGGAGGGTCGATTTCTCCGGTTGATTTCTGATCTCAGCTGAACACATTGAGCGGATAGGCCGTTCCCGCAGTTAGCCGAAAGCCCCCGGGGTCATCCCGGGCCCCGGGGCGGCATTTTCCCAGTTGAAGGAACGGTGGAGATGTGTTTCGGTGGGTCCGGTGGCCATACTCCGCTCTCCGCCCGGCACCTCTTCCAAGGGAACCGACGAGGGCGCCGGCGCCCAGTATGTCTAAGAGAACGGTTCTTTGGGCAATACTGCTTATGATTTTACGACTGATGATAAGGGCGAAATCAGCGTCAAGGGCCTCGATGCTGGCGCCTACACGGTCGAGGAGACCCATACGCTCCCCGGCTATAACACCGTGCCCAAATTCACGTTCACCATTACTGCCACGGGTCTTAATCAGAACGAGGGCGAGAATACGTTGACGGTGACCACATCCAAGAATGGCTCTGGTCTCGTCACCAATTCCTCTTCTGGTGACGGCACTGTTACCCTTACCGTCAAGAACAAGAAGGGCTCCGGCCTCCCGCTCACCGGTCTTAACGGCGTGACCTTCACGTGGATCGCTGGCGGCGCGGTGCTGTGCATCGGCGTGGCGCACCTCATCCGCAGCCGTAAGCAGGCTGAGGAGTCCGAGCAGGAGTAACGCTCGCTCACCCATCCCTTTGGCAGGTGGTATGTGATGGCCATGAGACTTGCGGACACTTTTCTCGTCCATCTACGTTCTTGCTTCGTAGGCGTACGCGCGGTGCGGACGGTAGAAGGCAGTTGCGCCGCAAGCGCAAATAAGAATGCCCGGGGTTAGAGGCCCGGGCATTTAACAAAACCAGAAAACTAGGCTGCCCGCGCTTTCGAACACTTACGCGGGATGCGTCGTTTCCTGTAGCTATTGTATCCCGAATCGCCCCGCCGATCCGGGATATATTGAAAACTCAAATACGGGCTTATGTCCCCACCACACAGGGTCGATTCTCCCATTCCGATCTTCAAACATCTCAATCTGTAACATCTTGACGGGAAAATCGGCTCCACCTGTTACAGATTGAGACAAAACGCAGGGAGTGGACCGAGAATCTCGATCTGTAACAGTAAACCGGCTTTTGACGGTCTAGATGTTACACATCGAGACAAAGTATCGGACCAGACAAGCGTGTCGGCCCAAACCACCACAAAGGTGCCTGTCCCCTTTGTGGTGGCGCCGCCCTCGTTACGTTTTCGCTGCATTTAGGTAAAGCACCTGCTCCAAGCGGCGTTGCCTTGTATACTAGAGCGGTTTAACTGTTATGCGGAAGGGAGCGCCTATGGCACTCAGCGAGAAAGACGTGCGCGGCATCGCCGAGTACGCAAAGATCGCACTGACCGATGACGAGCTCACCCAGATGACGTCCTACCTGAACGACGCCGTCCAGATGCTCGAGCCCGTCTTGCAATATGACTTGCCCGACGTGGAGCCCACGTTCCATCCCATCGGAAGCCTGTCCAACGTGATGGGCGATGACCTGCGCGAGCCCGAGCGCGACCTGCCGCTCGACGTCGCGCTGGAAAACGCCGGCAGCGCGCGCGACCGCTACTTCCGCGTGCCGTCCATTTTGGGAGAGGGGGAGAGCGAGTAATGGCGCTAAGCTTCGATTCCCTTACCGCCGCCCAGATCGCCGCGGGCGTTGCCGCCGGCGACTTTACCGCTACCGAGGTGGCCCAGGCCTCCCTTGCCGCCATCGAGGCGCGCGAGGGCGGGGTCCAGGCATTCCTGCAGGTGGCGCCCGAGCTTGCGCTCGAGGCCGCTGCGCGCGTGGATGCCGACCGCGCCGCAGGCAAGCCGCTGCCCCCGCTCGCGGGCGTGCCGCTGGCCATTAAGGACAACATGAACCTCGTGGGCACGCGCACCACCTGCGCTTCCCGCATGCTCGAGAACTACCAGAGCGTCTACACCGCTACCTGCGTCCAGCGCATGCTCGATGCCGGCTGCCTGCCCATGGGCAAGGCCAATATGGACGAGTTTGCCTTCGGCAGCTCCACCGAGAGCTCGGCGTTCCACCGCACCAACAACCCCTGGGATACCGAGCGCGTGCCCGGCGGCTCCTCGGGCGGCTCCGCTGCAGCCGTCGCCGCGGGCGAAGTCGCGCTCTCGCTGGGCTCGGACACCGGCGGCTCTATTCGCCAGCCGGCGTCGCTGTGCGGTGTGGTGGGCTTTAAGCCCACGTATGGTGCCGTGAGCCGTTACGGCGTGGTTGCCTTTGGCTCGTCGCTCGACCAGGTGGGCCCCTTTGGCCGCACGGTCGAGGATGTCGCGCTGGCCATGAACGCGCTCACCGGCGCGGGCCACGATCCGTACGACTGCACCAGCCAGGATTGCGCCGTCGACTTTACCGAGCATCTCAACGACAGCGTCGAGGGCAAGCGCGTGGGCATTATCCCTGCGTTTATGGAGGCCGAAGGTCTGACGCCCGAGGTCAAGGCCGCTGTTCAGCGCGCCGCTCAGGAGCTGCAGAACCAGGGTGCCGAGCTGGTCGAGGTCGACCTGCCGCACTTGGACGCCGCCATCGCCGCCTACTACGTCATCGGCCCGGCCGAGGCGTTCTCCAACCTGGCCCGTTTCGACGGCATTCGCTACGGCTACCAGGAGGAGGGCTGCGCCAACCTGTCCGACCAGAGTTCGCTTTCGCGCGCCCACGGCTTTGGCGCCGAGGCCAAGCGCCGTCAGATGCTCGGCGCCTACCTGCTGAGCTCGGGCGTGTACGACAAGTACTACTACGCTGCGCAAAAGGCCCGCACGCTCATCACGCAGGACTACGACGCCGCGTATGCCAAGGTGGACACCATCCTCATGCCCGCCTCGCCGCGCACGGCCTTTAAGTTTGGCGAAATCAGCGACCCCACGCAGATGTACCTTTCGGACCTGTACACCATTTCACTCAACATTTGCGGCAACGGTGGCATCTCGGTGCCGCTGGGCCTGGGCGAGGACACCAAGCTGCCCGTTTCTGCCCAGCTGGTTGGTCCGGCATTTAAGGACCGCCAGCTGCTCACGTTTGCCCGCGCCCTGGAGCGCGGCTTTGCCGATGCCGCCACGGGTGCGCCCGCGCTTTCCGTCGCGCCCGATTTTGCCGGGAAGGGAGGCGAGCTGTAATGAAGGAGCTTTCCGAGGTCCTGCAGGATTGGGAGGCCGTGATCGGCCTGGAGATCCATACCGAGCTCACCGCACTCGATACCAAGATGTTCTGCAACTGCAAGCTCAGCCACGATGACGAGCCCAACGCCAACGTGTGCCCGGTGTGCCTGGGCCTGCCCGGCGCCCTGCCGGTGCCTAACAAGCGCGCCATCGAGAGCATCGTCAAGGCCGGCCTTGCCACCAACTGCGAGATCCAGCGTCACTCGATGTTCTACCGCAAGCACTACTTCTATCCCGACATGGCCAAGAACTTCCAGACCACGCAGGGTCCGGTCGCCTTTGCCATGTACGGTCACCTTGATCTGGATGTGACCGGTCGCGGTGCCGCCGAGCGTCCCGACTGCGCGTTTGGTGAGGCCGAGGCCCAGAGCCTGGCGAGCGCTTCGGCCAACGCCGAGGGCCTGTCCACGTCCATGACGTCGACCATGCGAGAGGGCAACCAACGCGCCGGCCACCTGGCCAGCTATGACGCGTCCAACCTGCAGATGCCCGAGCGTCGCGAGGACGGTTCCTACACGGTGCCCATTCGCATCCTGCGCATCCACATGGAGGAGGACGCCGCCAAGATGGTCCACGTGGGCGGTGCCGAGGGCCGCATTACCGCCGCGGCCGAGTCGCTCGTCGACTACAACCGCTGCGGCACGCCGCTGATTGAGCTCGTGACTGAGCCCGATCTGCGCACGCCTGAGGAGGCTCGCCTGTTTATGGAGAAGCTCCGTCGCATTTTTGTGACGCTGGGCATTTCAGACTGCTCCATGGAGAAGGGCTCCATGCGCTGCGATGGCAACGTGTCGCTGCGCCGCCGTGGCGAGACCAAGCTGGGCACCAAGACCGAGCTCAAGAACCTCAACTCGTTTAAGAGCCTGCACGACGGCCTTGCCTACGAGATTTGCCGCCAGGCCGAGGTGCTCGAGGAGGGCGGCATCATCTATCAGGAGACCCGCCACTGGGAGCCTAGTCGCAAGCGTACCGTGGTTATGCGTGTGAAGGAGACGGCCGACGACTATCGCCTGTTCCCCGATCCCGACCTGGCGCCGTTCGATCTGGACGATGAGTTCATCGACCGCTGCCGTGGCGAGATTCCCGAGCTGCCCGATGCCAAGCGCGCCCGTTTTGAGGCCGACTTTGGCATTAAGGCGGCCGACGCCGAGCAGATTGCTGGCGACCCCGAGTTTGCCGACTTCTTTGAGGCCGGCGCTGCCGGTATGGCTGGCAAGGAGGCCCAGACGGTCGCAAACCTGCTGGTGAACGAGATGATCGCCTACCTTAAGGGCGCGGGTGTGTCGCTCACCGAGTCCGGCATCACGCCGGCTCAGGTAACAGCGCTGGCTAAGCTGCTGGCGACCGATGCCATCAGCTCCAACCAGGCGCACGAGGTCTTTGAGGCCATGGCCCAGACCGGCGACGACCCCAACAAGATCGTCGACGAGCGCGGCATGCGTCAGGTGAGCGACGCCGGCGCGCTGCAGCCGATCGTGGACGAGGTGCTGGCTAACTGTGCCGATCAGGCGCAGCAGTATCGTGACGGCAACCAGAAGGTCATCGGCTTTTTGGTGGGCCAGTGCATGAAGGCGAGCCGCGGCAAGGGCAACCCGAAGCTCTTCAACGAGTTGCTGAGAACGTCGCTCTCGTAAGCGGGAACCCGGGAGCCCCGGCAGGGCGGGTGCTTCCTCAAAATTTCGAACAGTCCTGCGCAAGACGAAGGCCACATTAAGTGGCCTTCTTTGC
This sequence comes from uncultured Collinsella sp., assembly GCA_902489665.1. GTDB lineage: Bacteria > Actinomycetota > Coriobacteriia > Coriobacteriales > Coriobacteriaceae > Collinsella. The sequence continues at coordinate 41,387 of CABUAT010000012.1, forward strand.
GTGCGGAACTCATTTTGAGCAAGCACCCGCCCTGCCGGGGCTCCCGGGTTCCGTGACGACTTGGCCGTTCGGGTCAGGTGGGGCTGAATGGAATTTGGTGATGAGGGCACCGTTGGCGCCCTCATTTTTTTTGTGCGGGTGGCAAAGGGGCTGTCCCTTTGGGCACATTGCGCCTCAAGATTTCCAAAAAGTTAACCTTTGTTGACCTTAATAGTTAGATAAACTAAACTATTTTTCAAAAGTGTGCTCGAGCAAACTTATTTACTCGGGTGCTGAGGCACCGTGCCGCGTCCAATGCGGCAAAAGGGAGAAGCAACATGAAGAAGTCGACGTTCAATACCCTGCTTGTCGGTGGCGGTTTTCTGCTTGGCACGGCCGGCATCAAGCTGCTTACCAGCGCTCCGGTCAAGAATGCCTGCGTGCAGGGTATCGCGTGCGGCATGCGCATCAAGAACGGCTACCAGGACATGGTCGAGCAGGCCAAGGCCAATGTCGATGACATGGTTGCCGAGGCTGCCTACATCACCCAGAGCGAGGCCGCTGCTGACGAGGCAGCCGAGTAACGCTCCCAGGCACAAACTATGAGATTCTCGATTATTAGCGAGATCCCCGGCAGGACCCGTCTTCAATTGGCGGGTCCTGTGCCAGAGAGCGATCTCGATGCACTTCTTAAGCTCAGCGGCGATATCGACGGCGTGCACAAGGTGCGCGTTTATGGCCGTATTGGTCAGATGGCGCTGGAGTACGATGAGCCGCGCCGCGCGAGCGTGCTCGACGCCCTGGGCGCACTCGATGCTCAAGCTATCGCCGATGCCAAGTCGGGTTACGTGATGCAACTCGAGCCGCGCAAGCACAAACTCGTTATGGACCTGGCGACACTCGTCGGTGCCCATTACGCACGTCGCTGGTTCTTGCCGACGCCTCTGCGTGCGGTGTTTGTCGTGGCCGGTTACATGGCATTTTTGCGCGCTGCCCTTCATGAACTGGCGCAGCCGCGCCTGACCGTTCCTGTGCTCGACGCTTCGGCCATCGGCATTTCGTTCGTCAAGCGTGATGTCGACACCGCGGGGCAGACGATGTTCCTGCTCAACGTGGGCGAGCTGCTCGAGGACTACACCCGTGCCATGAGCGAAAACGAGCTCATCAACTCGCTGCTCGACGTGCCCGACAAGGCGCAAAAGGTCGTCGGCGACACCGAGGTGAGCGTTGCTGCGACCGAGCTCGAGCCCGGCGATCTGGTCGCCGTACGCACCGGCATGTCCATCTGCATTGACGGTGTGGTCGAACAGGGGAGCGCCATGGTCAACCAGGCGACCATGACCGGCGAGCCGTTGGCCGTCGAGCGCAGCGTGGGCGACGACGTGTTCGCCGGCACCGTCGTGGAAGACGGCAGCATCTTGGTGCGCGTGCGCGCCAACACGGCGCAGACCAAGCTGCGCTCGATCGTCTCGCTCGTGCAGACCGCCGACTCACTCAAGTCCGAGGGCCAGTCGCATATGGAGGACCTTGCCAACAAGATCGTCCCGTGGAACTTCCTGCTCGCGGGCCTTGTCGCTCTCACCACGCGTAGCCTCATCAAGACCTCGGCGGCGCTGATGGTCGACTACTCGTGCGCACTCAAGCTCACGGGTTCCGTCGCCGTCATGACTGCCATGAGCGATGCTGCCAAGATGGGCGTCATGGTCAAGGGCGCCAAGTACTTTGAGTCGTTTGCCAAGGCCGACACCATTGTGTTTGATAAGACTGGCACGCTCACCGAGGCCCAGCCGCGCCTGGCTTGCGTGCTGACGACCGACGGCTGGAGCGAGGACGAGATCCTGCGCCTTTCTGCTTGCTTGGAGGAGCATTTTCCGCATCCGGTGGCGCGCGCCGTGGTCAATGCGGCACGTGAACGCGGACTCGAGCATCGCGAGCGCCATGCTGCCGTCGAGTACATCGTGGCGCACGGCATCGCTTCGTCCATCGAAGGGCGTCGCGCAATTATTGGCTCGGCACACTTTGTGTTTGAGGATGAGGGCGCGCAGCTCGAGTCCGACATTAAGGAGCAAATCGAGTCCCAGATGCAGGGCCTGTCGCCTCTGTACCTGGCGGTCGACGGCACCGTTGTGGGCGTGCTCGGTATCGAGGACCCGCTCAAGTCCGGGGTCCGTGAGGCCATCGCCGACCTGCATGCGCTGGGCGTTAAGCACGTGGTCATGCTCACGGGCGACTCGGAACGCACGGCCGAGCGCATTGCGCGCGAAGCGGGTGTCGACGAGTTTAAGGCCGAACTGCTGCCCGAGGACAAGTACGCCTATGTGGAGCGCATTAAGCGCGAGGGGCGCCACGTTGCCATGGTGGGCGACGGCGTCAACGATTCGCCGGCGCTCGGTTTGGCCGACGTGGGGTTGGCAATGGGCGGCGGAAGCGACATCGCCAAGGAGGTCGCCGATATCATCCTGACCGATACGGATCTGGCCGCAATCGTGCGCCTGCGCCGCATGAGCCAGGGGCTTGTCGACCGTCTGACGAGTTCGTATTCCAAGGTGATGCTCACCAACTCGGCGCTCTTGGCACTGGGCATTACCGGCGCGATTACCCCGCAGGCGTCGTCGCTGCTGCACAACGGCTCGACGATCGCCTACAGCCTGGGCAACGCAAAGGCTTACCTGCGCTAGCAGACGTGTTCGCTCACGTTATCTGGCCTGCGCCCAGACGGCATCGGTGTCGTCTTGGCGCAGGCCTTTTGCATTTGACCATTTGCTAGCTTCTCTATATAGTGTTGCTAGCGGTGCTAGCATTTGAAGGGAGTGGAATCAACGTGGGTGCTGTTAGCGGCATGGCGCAGGTGAACGTTCGCGTGGATCGCCAGGTCAAGAACCGTGCCGAGGAGGCACTGCGGCTTTCGGGCGGGTCACTGCCCGAGCTCATCAAAAAGGTTGTGGCCAAGGTCGCACAGGGTGGCGGGCAGTGTGAGGAAGTGCTGTCTGCCGTTGATGGTCGGCAACAAACCGTCGCGCACGATACTCCGTTCGCCGCATCATGGGCGGCGGCGGATCAGCTTTACGCGGACCTGGGCATCGCTGCGTCGCCTGTATCCGATGACCGCGATTGGGACACAATCTATTCCGAAGCCATGGATGAGCATTATCGCCAAAAGGGGATGATCCAGTGAGTGGGGCGCCTCTCAAGATCATGGTAGACGCCAACGTATGGGTTGATTCGTTTTGCGTCGACCATGCCGAGTCGCTTGCCGCGCGTGCGTTTATTGGTCAGGCGACGGAGACGGGGGCATTGCTGTTCTTTCCGGTGCATATCGCCAAGGACGTGCTGTACGTTGTCCAACACGAACTGAAGCGCAGCGTTCTTGCCAGCGGGGGAGCGCTCGACGAGGCATCTGCCCGTGCAATTGGCGATGCGGCGTTGGCGTTTGTTCGGAACATGACCGAAAACGCCACGGCCGTGGGCGCTGATGCATCCGATCTGTGGCTAGCCGACAAATATCTGACGCTCCATCGCGATTACGAGGACAACTTGGTACTCGCCGCATGCAAACGCGCGCAGGTCGATTACTTGGTGACCAACGACCGTAAACTGCTCGAACATGCCGATCTTGCAGCAAAGACGCCGCGCCAAATGATGCCGATTCTGGCTTTGGCCGAACGCGGCGGCGCGGCCATCGGTTGACGCGAACTGTTTGCGGGCCTCTTGGACGACGATGCGCCAAGGGGCCCGCGTCTGCTATTTACAAAAGCTCGGCCTTAATGGCGGGACTTTCTGCGAGCTTTTCGGCTGCCTTTTCGTCGGAGCTGCCGAGTACTGCCAGACTGCGGTAGACCCACTCGTTGACCTGGGTGTTCTTGACGCCTGCGGTCTGCATAAGGGCGCCTACCTCGCGGATTGCTGCGAGCAGATCGGCTTTGGGACCCGCGAGCTCGACCTCGATGCCGTGGTAGGCGGCCACGCCGCGGTTCTCACTCACGTGGTCGATAAAGCCCTCGACGGTCTCAAGCTGCTGGGCGAGAGCTGCATCATCGTCAGCGTCCAGCGCGACGAGTGCGTTCGATACCGTGAGGGCGGGATGTCCACAGGGGACAAAGCCTTCGATGACATCCATAGCTTCGGTAATGGTTGAACCCAGGCCTGCGAGGGCATTGACGAGTTGCTGTTTGGTATCCATAACGGTCCTTTCGACGGGTCAATTTTGCTTGGCGAAAATATACGTGACGCGATCGGTAGCAAAAGTGCGAAGTGCGGCGCACATTGGGGTCTTCACAGCTCGTGCATAGAACAGCTGTCCGCTTTCAGAACGTGGTAAGATAACACTCCACAAGCGGGGCTCGCCCTGCACGTTCCTTGAAAAGTCGACGGGTGTTGGGTGCGCGTGCCCAATGCCATCCAGACTTCCCGACATTCGGGGGCGACTGGTTTCGACACGATAGCTCTGAGAGAGGAAGCAAGCCGAGGTCTCCTCGCCTCGTTAAACAGGGGTACCGTCAAATTGAATTGACAACAACTCTTCTTTTGAGCCTATGGCTCTCGCTGCTTAGTTTATAGCGGCGCGTCAACCCGGTGATTTCCCCGACACCGGCGCGACGTCATGTTAGGGGAATGCTCCTGCGCACGTAATCGGTATGGCGCAGGCTAAGACCGAACCGGTTAGGACGCCGCGAGCGTGTCGCTGCGCGCAAAGCGTCCGAGACTAAACCAGCGGCTGAGCTTGGAGATGCCAATCAGGGGGCTTTCGTGGACCGGAGTTCGATTCTCCGCGCCTCCACCATAAGCAACAGGCAGGTAGATATTCGTATCTACCTGCCTTTTTATTTCCAGTCCGTACCGCGGAGAATCGAACTCTGTGCAGGGCGCGAGCGTTAAACAAACGCGGAGCGTTTGTAGCGAGCGGGCGAGGACGCCGGCAGGCGGCCGAAGCCGGTGCGGGTTCGCGAAGCGAACACGCGGATTCTCCGCGCAAACTATCAGCTCAATATGGATGCGATGTTTATCGAATCTCAGCCGGCCATGCGCCGCATCAACGGATCCCCTCCCGCACCGCGGAGAATCGAACTCTGTGCAGGGCGCGGACGTAAAGAAAATGCCGCAGCAACGCAGGGTGGGATGCGCTTTCCCGATGGCAGCCCAGGCGGAAAGCGCGTCCCGGAATCCGCGCTCAGACTGGGACGTAGTTTCCGGATGATGCCTCAAGCGGAAACTGCGACCCGGAATCGAGCCGTAGAGTGGGATATGCTTTCCCAATGGCAGCTCAAGCGGAAAGTACATCCCGGAATCCTCGTTCGGAATGGGATGCAGTTTCCAAATGAATGGCTAGCGGAAAGTTCATCCCGGAATCCGCGCTCAGAACGGGACGCGCTTTCCCAGCGGCGGTCCAAGCGGAAAGCGCATCCCGGAATCCCGCCTCAAACTGGGACACACTTTCCGCTTCACCTACCGCCTCGAAAAACCTGCGCGCTCGCCATCCCAAAACTGGGTAGAAGAAGGCCAAAACGCAATCGCAGGAGGTCAATATGACTGCAGAAGATAAGGCAAAGAACGCCGGCAAGGTCGCGCTCGTTTTGGAGGGCGGCAGCTTCCGCGGGCAATTTACCGCAGGCGTGCTCGACGTTCTCATGGAGGCCGGCGTCGAGATTCCGGCGGTATATGGCGTATCGGCCGGCGCCCTCAACGGCGTGAACTACAAGTCGCACCAAATCGGCCGTGCCAACCGCATCAACCTGGCTTTCTGCAACGATAGCCGCTTCATGGGCGCCGCATCGTTTGCGTCCACGGGCTCTATCGTTGGCTACGACTTTATCTTCAACGATGTCCAGGACCGCCTGGATCCCTTTGACAACGAGACGTTCGACGCCAGCCCCATCGAGATGTACGCCGTTGCGACGGACATGTTGTTTGGAACCGCCACGTACCTGCCGGTCAAAAGCGCCGTGCTCGACCTCGACGCCGTGCGCGCATCGACGTCGCTGCCGCTGGTGACGCCGCCGGTCGAGATTGACGGGCACAAATACGTCGACGGCGGCGTAGCCGATTCGGTTCCTATCGAGCATGTGCTCGAGGAGGCGGGCTTCGACCGTGCGGTCGTCATTGTCACGCAGGACCGCTCGTACGAGAAAAAGCCCTACGAGTTTATGCCCGCCGCGCGCGCCCGCTATGCCGACTACCCCTATCTGCTCGAGGCTATCGAGACGCGCCACGACCGTTATAACATCCAGCGCATGCATCTGTGGAAGTATGAGCGCGAGGGCCGTGCGCTGGTCGTTGCTCCGCAAAAGCCGGTCGAGGTCGGCCATGTCGAGCACGATTCGGCAAAGCTTTTGGACCTGTATATCCAGGGCCGTCAGGAGGCAAAGCGCCTGCTCGCGGAAATCCAAGAGTTCGTTGAGCGCTAGCGATAGCGAACCCTCAAAAAAATGACAACAGCTAAAGAGCTGGAAAAATCACGGCTCGTGGATGACATGTGCAGAAACTCTGGTCGGAGCCAAAATACCTGTTGACTCGTACGGCGAGCGGGGTAATATGGACGGGTTACTTGCAGAGCCCCGTGAATCTCTGTAACAACACGTACTGTACATGGAGGAGTCTAAGTGATTTCGAAATCGACTCACTACGCCAAGCAGGGCGAGGTCCAGCGCAACTGGGTTCTCGTCGACGCCGATGGTGCTGTCCTGGGCCGTCTTGCCACCCAGATCGCAATGATCCTGCGCGGTAAGAACAAGCCCCAGTTCACGCCCAACAGCGACTGCGGCGACTTCGTTGTCGTCATCAACGCCGATAAGGTCCAGCTTACCGGTAACAAGGCCGACACGAAGACCTATTATCGCCACAGCGGCTACAACGGCGGCCTCAAGGCTGAGAGCTTCCGCCAGGCTATGGAGAAGCACCCGGAGAAGGTCATCGAGCGCGCCGTTCGCGGTATGCTGCCCAAGACCACCCTCGGCCGTGCCCAGATGACCAAGCTTAAGGTCTACGCTGGTGCCGAGCATCCGCATGCTGCCCAGAACCCCACGAAGATTGAGCTGGAGGCTTAAAGATGGCTGAGAACACCGTTGTCTACCAGGGTACCGGCCGTCGTAAGAACGCCGTCGCCCGCGTCCGTCTCGTCCCCGGCACCGGCAAGGTGACCATCAACAAGCGTGACGCCGAGCAGTATTTCGGCCGTCATCAGCTCGTTGAGAACGCCCTTGCTCCCTTCAAGGTGACCGACACCGCCGGTCAGTTCGACGTTATCGCTCTGTGCGATGGCGGCGGCATCTCCGGTCAGTCCGGCGCTCTGCGTCTGGGCATCGCTCGCGCTCTTCTGAACGCTGGCGACTACCGTGCTGACCTCAAGAAGGCCGGTTTCCTTACGCGCGATGCTCGCGTGGTCGAGCGCAAGAAGTACGGCCTCAAGAAGGCCCGCCGCGCTCCCCAGTTCTCCAAGCGCTAAGGTTTTATCTCCTTTCGAGATACAATGTACAAGCGGGGCCTGCCGATTCCTCGGCGGGTCCCGCTTTTCTTTTTCGACTAGGGTGGGCGGTTGCATATCGCCTGCTAGGGAAGGAGCGATCCTATGCCCCAGAACATCTTCGGTACCGACGGCGTCCGTGGCGTCGCCAATGCCGACCTCTCGTGCGACCTCGCGTTTCGCCTGGGCCGCGCGGCGACCAAGTTCCTTGGTCCGGATATTTGCATCGGCCGCGACACGCGCCTTTCGGGCACCATGCTCGAGAGCGCTCTGACCGCCGGCATTATGGCCGAGGGCGGCCGTCCGCATTGCTGCGGCGTCATTCCCACGCCCGCCGTGGCGCTGCTCACTGTTCAAAACGAGCTCGACGGCGGCATCGTCATCTCTGCTTCGCATAATCCGCCGGAGTTCAACGGCATCAAGTTCTTTAGCCGCAAGGGTATGAAGCTTCCCGATGCTGTCGAGGAAGAGATCAGCGCCTGGGTCATGTCCGAGGAAGCCATGGCTGCCGACACGCTGCCGACTGGCGCCGGCGTGGGCCACATCATCAAGATGAAGGACGCCCGCAAGGCATACGTCGACCACGCCATCGATACGCTTGACGGTCTTAGGCTCGACGGCCTGGTCGTTGCCGTCGACTGCGGTCACGGTGCTTCCTGCCAGACTACGCCCGCCGCGCTGCAGCGCCTGGGTGCCACGGTCCATGCCATCAACACCGATTATTGTGGCACCGACATTAACGTTGAGTGCGGCTCCACTCACCTTGAGCCCTTGCGCGAGCTCGTGCTGCGCACCCACGCCGATATCGGCCTGGCCCACGACGGCGACGCCGATCGCGTGCTGTTCGTGGACAGCGAGGGCAATGAGATCGACGGTGACTACATCCTGGCTATCTGCGGTTCTGACCTCGCCGCTCGCGGCAAGCTCGCCAACTCCGAGATCGTCTCGACCGTCATGTGCAACCTGGGCTTCTCCATCGCTATGAAGGAGCAGGGCTTCGAGATGGTTCAGACCGCCGTGGGCGACCGTTATGTTCTTGAGCGCATGCTCGCGGACGGCGCCGTCATCGGCGGCGAACAGTCCGGCCACATCATCTTCCTGGAGCACAACACCACCGGCGACGGCCTGGTGACGGCTCTGCAGCTGCTGGCCGTGCTCAAGCGCACCGGTCGCACCCTCACCGATCTTGCCGGTATCATGAAGAAGTACCCGCAGGTGCTCGTCAACGTGCATTCCGACAACAAGGCCGGCTTGGACGATTGCCAGCCTATCTGGGATGCCGTCGCTGCTGCCGAGAAGGAGCTTGACGGCCGCGGCCGCATTCTGGTGCGCCCGAGCGGTACCGAGCCGCTGGTCCGCGTGATGGCCGAGGCCGAGACGCACGAGCTGACCCAGCGCGTTGTCGACGACATCGTCGAGGTTGTCAAGCGCGAACTTCCCTAATGGTCAAAAACCGTTGCCAAGTGGTAAACTGTTAAGGTTATTTTGATTGATTGGTATGTCCGAGGGGGAGCATGTTCACTAAAGTCCTAAGGTCTTTTGGTATGCGTGGTCGAGTCCTTACGCTGGATGCTCCCATCTCGGGCGACGTCATTCCGCTCTCCGAGGTAAACGACCAGACGTTTGCCACCGGCCTTTTGGGCCAGGGCGTGGCGATTCAGCCCACCGGAACGCGTGTGATTGCACCGGCTGATGCCAAGGTCGAGGCCATTTTTCCCACGGGACACGCCGTTGCGCTTAACACGGTCGATGGCTTGGACGTGCTCATCCACGTTGGTTTGGACACTGTTCAGCTCGAGGGCAAGCACTTTACCGTACATGCGCAAGTGGGTGACATCGTCCATAAGGGCGATGTACTTATTGAGTTCGATCGCGAGGCAATTGCTGCCGAGGGCTACGATGTGACGGTTCCCATCTTGGTGTGCAACTCCGTTGAGTTCTCGAGCATCAAGGGCTCCGTTGGCGTGCATGTCGAAGAGATGGACCAGCTCATCGTTGCTCGCGAGCGCTAACAAGTGCACGTGGCCATTAGCCTACAATTCAAACACGTTTACGGAGGGCGCCCTTGAAAGAGGACGCCCTCCGTGGCAAGATGGGAAACGTCCGAGGCTAAACAGCTTCGGGTCACCGTGGACGGGCAGGGGCCTCGACGCGGCTAGACACGAGACACATACATTACGCGACCTCGCCCTGGTGGCCGCACACGTTGGTTGCGGCCGACGCGGGCCGCGGGCAAGTGCTTGTAAGGGAGCCTTGCCTCTCTTGTACGAGAAAGGACGCGTAATGAAGATCATTAAAGCTAAAGACTACGAGGATATGAGCCGCAAGGCCGCCAATATCATCTCGGCGCAGGTTATCCTCAAGCCCGATTGCGTGTTGGGTCTTGCCACCGGCTCTACCCCGATTGGCGCCTACAAGCAGCTTGCCGCTTGGTATGAGAAGGGCGACGTTGACTTTGCCGATGTCAGCACCTACAACCTGGACGAGTACCGTGGCCTTTCGCACGACGATCCCCAGAGCTATCACTACTTTATGCGTGAGAACTTCTTCGATCACATCAACATCGATCTGAACAACACGCATGTGCCCGATGGTTCCAACCCCGATGCCGCCGCTGCCTGCTCCGAGTACGACAAGATCGTCGCTGCCGCCGGTTACCCCGATCTGCAGCTGCTCGGTATTGGCAACAACGGTCACATCGGCTTCAACGAGCCCGATGACCACTTCTCCAAGGGTACGCACTGCGTCGACCTCACCGAGAGCACCATTCAGGCCAACAGCCGTCTGTTCGACAGCATCGACGACGTGCCCCGTCAGGCCTACACCATGGGTACCCAGACCATCATGTATGCCCGCATGATCCTGGTCGTCGCCAACGGCGAGGCCAAGGCCCAGGCCGTGCATGACATGTGCTATGGTCCGGTTACGCCCGCGTGCCCGGCTTCAATCCTGCAGCTGCACACCAACTGCGTTGTCGTCGCCGACGAGGCCGCCCTTTCGCTCTGCGAGTAGCGCGAGCCCGTCACTTCGACATAGCTTTGCCGAAGGCCTCCGCTTTGCGGGGGCCTTTTTGCTGTCCTTACCGCATGCTTGACCAAAATCTTGCTGCAAGTTTGACGGATGGCGAACGCCCAACAGTTTGATTCATTCCATACCAGATTCTATGCAAAAATGCCACTAAAAGGTCGCAGACGGTAGCGGGTGCTAGGCGAGTTGAATGACAGGGGTGAACCATGTTCGCATGCGTTACACTGCCACTGGGATGGGACAAGCAGACAAGTACATTTACCTGCTCAAAGACCGATTAGTCGGGGGATTAATAACAATCGGCCCTCGCTGTACTAAAACTTGCCGCTTGCGTACCGAAAGACAACCTAAAACACAAAACCGCCCTATTCATGGTGCGGCTTGTATGGTCTTGCGGTTACGGTGTCCATACGGTCGAGTAGAGGAGCGGGCATGGTAAACGATTTGGATAGTATAGACGACCTCGAACTGATGCCGCTGGGCGGAGGCTATATGGTGCGACGCGAGCGTCTGCTGAATGAGCTTATCGCCAAGGGTCGAAAGGCCGGCATCGTGGTTCTTTACGCGCCTGATGGCTTTGGGAAAACCTCGGTGCTGCTGCAGTACACCCAAGAGGTAAAAAGCGATCCGACGCGAGGCCCCGTGCGGATTATCGAGGCGGATCGCGCCATTGGACGCGAGGTGTTTATGCAGCTCGAGGTGGTAACCGAAGAGCTTAAAGACAAGCCGCATTCCCTTGTCGCGATTGATAATGTGCCAAACCTCGATCAGCATGATACCGAAGACCTCATTGACAGGATTCGCGGCCTGCGCGCTATGGGGGTAGGGGTCTTGATCTCCTGCCGTCCTTCAAATCGTCAGCTGATTCATGGGCTGGGTGACTCGGTTAAGATCAATGCGCAAATGCTCAAGGTGCATGCCTATGAGTATTCGGCGTGGGCATCGGCGTTTTCGATCAGCACATCGCTCGACTTTTATCAGCTCACGCAGGGCGTGCCCGAGCTCGTTTCGGCATTGCAGACGGGTCTGTATGGCCAAGGCGACGTAGCCGGTCTGCTCGAAAACGAGATTGTCAACGTATATGGCGCGGCACTTGCCGATCTGGCTTCGCTCGACAATAATGCGCTGTTTTGCGTGGCATGTCTCATGGTTTTGATGGGCGAGGGCAATATCGCAGAACTCGAGGCCTGTGGGGTGAGGCTGTCGATGGTCGACCAGTCCTATTTTGTGCGCGACTACCCGATCTTTGGCTTGGATCCCGCCGAGCGGAGTTTTACGTGTCTGGGCACGGAGGATAACGGACGCTTGCGCTTGCGTAAGTTGGTGGCCGAGGTTCGCCCCGAACTTGTTCCGAGGGCGGCCCGGATTTTGCTTAAGGCGGGCCGATGCGATGCGGCGATGGGCCTGGCGGACGCCTTTTTGGACCGTGAAGCGGTCCTTGAACTTGCTGGGCAGTATGGGGTCGATCTGGCTCTGACGGGGCACGGGGCCGATATCTGCCGAGCGGCGCTGGGCACGATCGATGCCGACGATCCGGCTCCAGAGCCAACGCCTGCCGAAGCGCTTGGCGTATATCTGGCAGCGGTCAGCGTATCCAATACAAAGCTCGCTCGCTATATGGCATCGGTCGTCGAACGCGGGGGCGAACGGGCGGCCTGCGAAATAGACCCTGTTTCATGGAGGGTGGCCCAGACGCTGACGGCTGTTTGCTATGGGGACAACGGGCTTGGGCTTCCTACGAACCTGGCCGTGCCAGAAATAGAGACGTCCCATACCGCACTCGATATGTTGTCTGCGCATATCGAGGTCAAACGCTGTCTGACCGAGCGGGGAAATGACGGCGGCGTTCTACAACAGCTCAAAACGAGCAAGGCCTACGACTGCGAGCTCGACATCGCGGGGATTGTTATACGGGCCGATGGCATGCTGGTGGAGCTCTTTGACGGGTCGTTTGCGGGAACCGACGAGCGCGACGACGAGATGACGGTGGTGCGGGAGGCGCTCGACGTACGTGGGCTTAAGGCGATGGCTATCTGGGTGCGCATGGTGTTGGCGGCACGGCGGCTCCTTTCCGGCTTGCCGGTAACCGACGACGCGGCGTTCAACGAGCTCGATCGTTTTGCCGTGCGCATGCGCGACAACCAGATTCAGCTGTTTGGGCTGTTGCTAGAAGGCTGGCAGTCGCTGGCAGAGGGACGGCCGGTTAATGCAAAGTTCCGTGCGGTCCAAGTGCTCAAACTTGCCGAGGAGTCGATTGCGTACATGCGCGATAACGCATTGCTGCTGGAGCGCGCGGCATATCTGCGTAACACCTCGATGGTTTCGGTGCGCGAGGAAGCGGAGTTGCTCGATATAAGCCAGACGCAGGTTGGTGGAGCGGAGGCCTGGATGGTGGCGCTGCATTTGGCCTGTGCGGGCCGAGACAGCGATCTTGCGGCCTGGATGTCCATGAATCGTGCGGGGATTCTAGAGCCATCGTATCGGCTCTTTGCGCGCCTTGCCATGCATTGTCTGGGCGAGCCGGCGGGCAGGATACGCAAGAAGCTTCCCGTGCGCGAACTGTCGCGGTACTCGCTGCGCGACGATTTGGAAGGGGAGGGCGAGCGCCTATTCCAGGCTGGCGAGGTTGAAGCCGTTGATACCATCGACCATATCGAGATTCGCATGTTTGGTGCGTTTCGCGCCGAGCGCGACGGGTTTCCCATCACGGACAAAATGTGGCGCCGCAAGAAGGCGGCGACGCTTGCCGAGCGGCTTGCGCTGGGCATGGATGCGCTCGTCGATCGTGAGACGCTGGCCATGGAGCTGTGGCCCCATGCCGAGTTCAATAGCGCCCGCAACAACCTGTACTCGACGATATCGCGCTTGCGGTCGGCTTTGGGACCGACGCCAGACGGCAAGTCGTGTGTGCTCATCCAAAATGAATGCATCGGACTCAACGGCGACTACGTCAAGACCGATGTACGGCTGTTTGACCAGATAAGCCGTGAGATTTTGGGAAATCGCACGGGTGCGCGCGGACCCCATTTAGTTGAGCTGTGCCTTAAGATTGAGCAGCTTTATGCCGGACCGCTGTATGTTCCCAATGGCTGTAATCCCACCTACTTTTTGCGTATGCGACGCATTATGCAGTCAAAGTACATCGATTGCATGATTAAGGGAGCAAATGCCGCTCTAGAAGAAAACGATCTGCAGTCGGCGATTTGGCTGGCGGAGTCGGGGCTTCGGCAGGAAACGGCGCGTGAGGATATGGTGCGCTGCGCCATGCGCGTCTACAGTGCGGCGGGGCGACGGCGCGATATCGTCGAGCTGTACAGCGGGCATATGCACCATCTGAGGGAGCAGGTCAATGGCGTGCCCGAGCCCGAGACGCGGCGTCTATACGAGCGCTTGGTGGAGGGGCGGCTCAATCGCGTGCTGGTCGAGCGATAAAAAACGGGCGCCCGAAGTACTTGGGCACCCGTAAGCTTGCTATGTGTTGGCTCGCCGATCACTGGCTCTTAGACGAGCTTGATCTTCTCGATGTCCTTGCGCGAGGACTCGCGATACAGCGAGAACTTGCGGCCGATAACCTGGACGACATCGGCGTGGCAACGCTCGGCGAGCTCCTCGGCGGCCTCGCGGGCGGAAAGGCTGGAGCCATCGAGCACGGAGCACTTAACGAGCTCGTGCTTCTCTAGGTAGGCGACCGTCTGCTCGACGGTGCCCTCGTTGACGTCGGACTTGCCGATGATGATGGCGGGGTTGAGGTGATGGGCCATGCTGCGAAGCTGCTTGACCTGTGCTCCTGTCAGTGCCATGGGTTCTCGCTTTCTATGTATGGGGCGCCCCGCGACGGGGCCTTAATCTACGTGAGCTGTCCCACGATAGCGCAGGAACGGCGTGGTGTGGAGCGCGTTTGCCCAGTTCAAAAAGAATGCGGATGCCGAGTGAGTGGGCGGTGCGGGCTGCGAACAGGCTATGAGCTGGGCGCAGAGACCGGCTCCCATGCAATAAACGCCCAACGAACCTTGCGGACATGATCGAGCATATAGCGCCCCTGCGGCACGCCCTTGGAGCCCGGCTCACCGGCATGGGGATTCTCGATCATGTGCTGGGCGATGTAGTCGCGCAGACGGTCGACCTTATCCTCGTTGCCATGCTCAAGCATGCGGGAAAAATCTGCTACGCCCGCCTCAAGGCTATCGAAAGTATCGCGACGAGGCGATTCAAAGTATGTAACCTGCGGCAACGCACCCATCTGAATGAGGATATTAAAAGCATACACAAAGCCATTGCTGCAGGTAACGGAGGCGCCGATAGCGTTCATCAGGTGCAGATCATAGCGCGGGCTGGAGTTGGCGACCATCGTGACAGCACAACGCCGACGAGCCGTACGATCAAGCTTGGCAAGCGCGCCTTTTAGGTTGGTCGTCGTAACCGACCGACTGGCAAAGGCAACATCTACCGCTTTTGCAATCGGTCCAACCAAATACCAGTCATCATCCCAAGCAAGCTCAAGCGGCGTAATAAGATCTTCGAGCCCGTAATACTCAATGCCGGCATCAAGCGTGCCCAGCATGGCGGGGGAGAAATCAGCCGCAATCACGGGATGTCCGTCTTGCGCAAGCGGAATAGCAATCGACCCAGCCCCACATCCCATATCCAGCACCGACTCGCCGGGCTCAAGCGCCAACAACTTTATAAAATCCCGGGCATACGGAGCAGTCTCAAGCGGTCGAAAATGCCGAGCCCGCTTATCCCACTCAAAAGAATCATCAGCCCGCCGCCGATCAGCTTGCAGACGCATCCACTCGCCATTCCAATCAACAGAAAGAAGCTCAGAGCGAGCATTCCCATCAACCACGGGCCAACCTCCTAGCAACAAAAAAGCGACTCCTCCCAAAAGAAGAGCCGCAACCAGCATATATCAGAAAAAGAACCGTTCCAACGCCAAACCGCCGCACCAGCCAAGTGGTGCAGGAGCGAAGCAACTGCAACCGGGATAGAACCCAACTGAGGTCCCGTTGTGCGGGAGCCCCGGGGAGGGCAAATATATAAGGTCGATCGCGAGTTCCGCACGAGCCGGAGAGCACTTAATGTG
>CABUAT010000013.1 GCA_902489665.1 uncultured Collinsella sp.
AACTGCGGGAATGGCCTATTTGCTCAATGTGTTCGGCTGAGATCGGAAATCAACCAACCGCTTTCGATTCGCGCCCGTTGTATAGGTCGGTTATCTATGAGAGGCAAATGTGCTTAGTTGCCCGATGCCGTGCCTTGGCTCGAGTTGTCAGATGCCGTGCCGGACGCGGTTCCGCTCGAGCTGTTCGAGCTGTTGGTGTTGTTGCTGTCTGCTGTGCCCGTTCCCGAAGTGGTGTCGCTCGTCTGGCCGCCCGTGCTCGGCTGCGAACCGCCAGTCGTTTGGCTTGAGTCGGTCGTGCCGGACGGCGTGCTGCTGTTGGCCGTAGAGGAATCGGTGCCCTGCGATTGGTTTTGGGTGTTCGAGGACGAATTGGCAGAGGTAGAACTGTCTTGCGTATCGTCCGTCTGCGCCTGCTGATCCTGCGACTGGGTGTTGCCATTTGCATCGCTCTCGGTCGTGCGCGACGAAAGGATTGGCTCGGGGCGCTCGCCCAGACCCTCACCGGCGGTGGTTATAAGGATGGCGCCGGTGCAGGCGATGACCGCGACGATGGCGATGGCGATCGAGAAGACGATGACCTTCTTTTGCGTCTGGCTGCGCTCTGCCGCGGCCTTGGCGCGCAGGCTGTTAGGGGCGACGCGCGCCGTGGTCGTACGCCCCGCAACCTGGCGCATCTCCTGCGTAGTCGCGGCGCCGCCCAGGTGCTCCTCGGCATTAAGCTCAACGGGCTCATAGGCGCCGGCGGGGTAGTCGACGTCGGCGTGCGTACCTTTGAGGGCTTTGGCGCTGGCAGAGATAAAGTGGCGGTAGACCTGCGAGGACACAACGGTGATGACCGAGCTCACGGCGGCACCAATTACTGAACCAGCGATACCAATCTTGGAGGCAAGCGCTACGCTCGTGGCAGCAGCTGCGGCGCCGGCGATGATCTGGGGAATGGAAATGTCATCGAACAGGCCCTTTTTGGGCGCGATGGCCATGGTCTGTCCGATGGAATGGTTCTCGTGCACGCCGTTGTTGAGCGATGCCGGCGTCATGACGCGCGTGCGCGGCGCGTCGGTGTACTTGGTTGTCAAACGGGGTCCTCCCGGTGTAAATCTGCTTCGTTTCGTGTAGCCATCAGGGTACCCACCAGATGTGAATCGTACGTGACATTTAACAGATACCATCAACTCATCAATTGCTCACCAAGTTGGTGGGATGCGGTTACACCCGGCGGTTGAACTACAATAGGACTTGCTAATTGTTGTGAATGGCGTCTACGCACGGGAGCATTCTTATGAATCTTCACCTTTCTCAGTCTGATGGCTTTTTGCGTGTGGCGGCGGCGTCGCCGCGGATTCGCGTGGCCGATGTCGAGGGCAATGCCGAGGTTGCGCTGGCGGCTGTTCGCGAGGCTGCCGAGCGCGGCGTTCGCGCGCTGGTGCTGCCCGAGCTCAACTTGTGCGGCTATACCGCGGCCGATCTGTTCCATAATCGCACGCTGCTGCATGCCTGCGAGGCTGCTCTGGTGCATATCCTCGATGAGACTCGTGAGCTGCCGATCGTCTTTACCGTTGGCTTGCCCGTTGCGGTGGCTGAAAACATCTACAACTGCGCGGCCGTGTGCTGTGCGGGCGAGCTTTTGGGCCTCACGGCCAAGAAGTATCTGCCCAACTATGGCGAGTTCTATGAGCGTCGCTGGTTTGCTCCGGCGCCTGCGGATCCCGTGTGGGTTGAATTTGCCGGTCAGGGTCCGGTTCCGCTGGGTTCGGGGCTTATCTACCGTTGCTGTGATGAGGGTGCCGAGGATATGGTGCTGGGCGTTGAGGTCTGTGAGGACCTGTGGGTGCCGGCGCCGCCTTCGACCGAGATGGCGCTTGCCGGTGCGACGGTGATTCTCAACCCGTCGGCTTCGGACGAAATCATCGGTAAGGCAGACTATCGCCGCAGCCTCATCTCTAACCAGAGCGCACGCCTGTACTGCGCCTATGCCTATGCGGACGCGAGCGAGGGCGAGTCCACGACCGACATGGTTTTTGCGGGCGAGAACCTCGTCTACGAAAACGGCTCCAAGCTCGCCGCGACCAAACTGCTTACCTGCGACATGGCCATCGCCGACGTTGACCTTGACCGCCTGGTTGCCGAACGCCGTCGCTCGACGACGTGGGCGCGTACCGACGATGCTCCGGAGGCCACGACCGTTGAGTTTTCGTTTGAGGGCGTGCTGGCCGAAGAACCTGTCCTGCGCGATGCCTGCGATATCGACCGCGTTTTCCCGCGCGCGCCCTTTGTGCCGGCCGACCACGGCGACTTGGCCGAGCGCTGCGAGACGATCCTCGATCTACAAACCGCGGGCCTCAAGACCCGCCTTGCCCATACGGGCACCAAGGCGGCCGTCATCGGCCTTTCGGGCGGTCTCGATTCCACGCTGGCGCTACTTGTGACCGTGCGTGCGTTCGATGCCTTGGGCCTGCCGCGCACCGGTATCACGGCCGTGTCCATGCCCGGCTTTGGCACGACGCACCGCACTAAGTCCAATGCCGAGTCGCTCGCTCGTGACTTGGGTGTGAGCTTCCGCGAGGTCTCAATCCATGCTGCCGTGGAACAGCACTTTAAGGATATCGAGCATGATCCGGCCGTGCAGGATGTGACCTACGAGAACAGCCAGGCGCGCGAGCGTACGCAGATTCTGATGGATCTGGCCAACCAGGCTGGCGGTTTTGTCATTGGCACGGGCGACCTGTCGGAGCTGGCACTCGGCTGGGCTACCTATAACGGCGACCACATGAGCATGTACGCCGTCAACGCGAGCGTGCCCAAGACGCTTGTGCGCCATCTGGTGCGCTATGCCGCCGATGTCTTTGGCGGGCGCATTGCCGAGGTCTTGCTCGATATCCTCGATACGCCGGTGTCCCCCGAGCTTCTGCCGCCCACGGGCGACGGCGAGATTGCGCAGAAGACCGAGGATTTGGTGGGCCCGTACGAGTTGCACGACTACTTCCTCTACTACCTGCTGCGTTTTGGCTTTGAGCCGGGCAAGATCTACCGCATGGCGCTCAAGAGCTTCGAGGGCGTCTACGACGCCAAGACCGTCCACATGTGGCTACGTACGTTCTACCGTCGCTTCTTTGCCCAGCAGTTTAAGCGCAGCTGCCTGCCCGATGGTCCCAAGGTGGGCTCGGTGACGCTCAGCCCGCGCGGCGATTGGCGTATGCCGAGTGACGCTAGCTCGCGTCTGTGGCTTGCGCAGATCGACGCGCTCAATCCAGTTTACTAAGGTTGGCTAAATTGAACCAATACGGGGGTTGCAAGCGTTACACTTTTGCAATCTGATGGCCCGTATCGCGCGGCGCTCTTGTCGGAGCGCCGCGTTTTTTATATCGAAAGGTGGCACCATGCAGGCATCGCAGCGTCTCGACCGCTTTGGCGCGGAGGTCTTCGCCTCGCTCAACAACAAGCTTCTCGCGCTGAAGGCTCAGGGCAAGACCATTTATAACATGAGCGTGGGCACGCCCGACTTTAAGCCGTACGACCACGTGGCCGAGGCACTCACGCAAGCAGCCCAAGATCCCGAGATGTGGAAGTATGCCCTGCGCGACCTGCCCGAACTCAAGCAGGCCGTGTGCGATTACTACGAGCGCCGCTTTGGCGTTTCGGGCATCACGCCGTCCATGGTGCAGTCGTGCAACGGCACGCAGGAGGGCGTGGGCCATTTGGGCCTGGCCCTGCTCGATCCGGGTGACACCATTCTGGTTCCCGATCCGTGCTACCCGGTCTTTGAGGCGGGCGCCAAGATCGCCGATGCCAAGCTCGAATACTATCCGCTGGTTGCCGAGCATAATTACCTGCCCTATGTGGCGGGTATCGATCCCGAGGTGGCCGACCGTGCCAAGTATATGATCGTGTCGCTGCCCGCGAACCCGGTCGGCTCGGTGGGCACGCCCGAGGTCTACGAGGAGATCATCGCTTTTGCCCGCGAGCACGACCTGCTCATCGTCCATGACAACGCGTACTCCGACATCGTGTTCGACGGCGAGCCGGGCGGAAGCTTTTTGCAGTACCCTGGCGCGCTCGAGGTGGGCGTGGAATTCTTCTCGCTCTCCAAGTCGTTTAACGTCACCGGTGCGCGTATCGGCTTTTTGGTCGGCCGCGAGGACGTGGTCTCCGCCTTTGCCAAGCTGCGCAGCCAGATCGACTTTGGTATGTTCTTCCCGATTCAGAAGGCCGCCATCGCCTGCCTGAACGGTCCGCGCGATGAGGTCGAGGCGCAGCGTCTGAAGTACCAGGAGCGCCGCGATACCCTGTGCGACGGTCTTGAGGGCCTGGGCTGGGAGCGTCCCAACGCGCATGGCTCTATGTTTGTGTGGGCCAAGCTTCCCGGTGGTCGCACCGATTCCATGGCGTTTTGCGAGGAGCTCATGGAGAAGGCCGGCGTTGTGGTGACGCCGGGCGCGAGCTTTGGCCCTTCGGGGGAGGGGCACGTGCGTATGGCACTGGTCCTGCCGCCCGATCAGATCGCTTTGGCTGTCGAGGCCATTCGCGAGGCGGGCCTGTATTAGAAAGGTATTTCGGCTCGTCAATAGCTCGAAACCGATTTCGTGCAGTTATTATACGAATCCTGCAAAC
Source organism: uncultured Collinsella sp. (assembly GCA_902489665.1). Taxonomy (GTDB): domain Bacteria; phylum Actinomycetota; class Coriobacteriia; order Coriobacteriales; family Coriobacteriaceae; genus Collinsella. Next base: position 4,609 of record CABUAT010000013.1, read on the forward strand.
AATTTCGGTAAACGGTCGATTTTTGGCTGCGAATAGGAGCATAATCAAAGTCCCGATTGGATGTATTGGGATTACGGCAAGCCGCTCGGGTCGTTCCCGGGCGGCTTGCTTGTGGAGAGAGATGGGAGAAAGTAATGGTTAACGAGAAGAAGGTCGCTATTGTCGGCTGCGGTTTCGTCGGTTCGTCTTCGGCGTTCGCGCTGATGCAGAGTGGTCTGTTCTCCGAGATGGTTCTCATCGACGTGGACAAGAACCGCGCCGAGGGTGAGGCTCTGGATATCGCGCACGGCATGACGTTTGCCGAGCCGATGAAGATCTACGCCGGCGATTATTCCGATGTCGCCGACGCCGCCATGATCGTCGTCACCGCTGGCGCTGCCCAGAAGCCCGGTGAGACCCGCCTGGACCTGGTCAACAAGAACGTAAACATCTTTAAGTCCATTATCCCCGAGATTAAGAAGTCCGGCTTCGACGGCATTCTGCTAATCGTCTCCAACCCGGTTGATGTTCTGACCTATGCTGCCATTAAGATGTCCGGCCTGCCCGAGGGCCATGTCATCGGCTCCGGCACCGTGCTCGACACTGGCCGTCTGCAGCAGATGCTTGGTGCCCACGTTGAGGTTGACCCGCGCGATGTCCAGGCCTATGTCATGGGCGAGCACGGCGACTCCGAGTTTGTCGCTTGGTCCAGCGCTCAGGTTGCTGGCGTTCCGCTGAACACCTTCTGCGAGCTTCACGGTCATCTGGAGCACGAGGCTGCCGAGAAGCGTATCGCCGAGGACGTCAAGAACTCCGCCTACACCATCATCGAGAAGAAGCACGCTACCTACTATGGCGTTGCCATGGCCGTCAAGCGCATCTGCACTGCCGTCATGCGCGATGAGCAGACCGTTCTGCCTGTCTCCTCGCTCATGGTGGGCGAGTATGGCCTGTCCGATCTGGCCATCTCCATGCCGACCGTCGTCGGCCGCGATGGCGTTGTCTGCCGCGTCCCCGTGCCGCTGAACGATGACGAGCAGCATGAGCTCACCGCCTCCGCAAAGGCCCTCAAGGACATCATCGACAGCGTCGACTTCTCCTGCTAAATTCGGCTCGTTTAAGCAACAGGCTACAATGAAAGGCGTCCGGGCCACACGGTCCGGGCGCCTTTTTGGTGCGAGGGGGTCAGGTTACTTTGCACCACCCCAATGCACCATAGTTGATGGGAGGGCCATGTCGGATTCGCCTAATTTTTTGACCTATGCCCAGACGGCGTTTGATCCGTTTGAGGAACGGCCGTTCTGCGCGGTGGATAGCCTGGTCTTTGCGTGGTTGTCCTATTTGCGTTTGCCGGGTGATATGGCGGAGCTGACGAACTGGCAGGGCCTAGACGTACGCGAGCTGCTGCGCGCCGAGTGCTACCAAGACATGATTGGCGACCTGTGGGATCCGGAGGGGAGCCGTGCCCTGTTGGAGGCTGTGGCAGCAAGCCCTCGCTACCGTGGCGTTCGTGTTTGCGGCTATCGAAGCGTGAGTGATGCCGAGACAACGGAGCAGTTTGCGGCCATGACGTTCCGATTTCCGGCGGGGTTTAGCTATCTTGCCTTCCGGGGGACCGACAGCACGATTGTGGGCTGGAAAGAGGACTTTAACATGGCGTTCCGGTGTCCTGTGCCGGCCCAGGAATCCGCGGCGCGTTATGTGGACGAGGCGGCGGATGCGATTGACGGGCCGCTTTTGTGCGGAGGTCATTCCAAGGGTGGAAACCTTGCGGTGTACGGTGCGGCGATGTGCTCCGATGTCGCCCGTGAGCGAATCGAACGGGCGTATTCCCATGATGGTCCGGGCTTCGTCGAGGAGTTTCTGAGCGGCAGCTCCTTTGCCGATCTTTCCAGTCGAATCGACAAGACGCTACCTCGGTCGTCGATCTTTGGCATGATGTTCGAGACACAGGAGGACTATGCCATCGTTGAGAGCACCGAGTTCAGCCTGCTGCAGCACAATCCCTTTAGCTGGGTGGTTGATGGTCGCGACTTCGTGTACTGTGAGCGCCTGTCCGCCGGTGCTCGATACGTTGATGGCTCCATTCGCGAGATGCTGCTTGCAGTGTCACCTAGCGAGCGCGAGCGTTTTGTAGATGCGTTGTTCTCCGTGTTTGAGGCTACGGGTGCTGAGCGGTTTGCAGATATCGCTGGGAATCTGCGCGAGAGCCTGCCCGTGATGCTCCAGGCTGCGCAAGGCTTTGACAAGGATACGCGACGCTTTGTCTCGCAGACTATCGTTGCGATTCTTAAGTGTGCACTTCTGCCCAAACGTCCCCAGATCGACATGCCCGCTGCCGGCAAGAGCTTGGCAGAACAGCTCGAGGCTTGGCAGTCCGAGCTCCTGCGCTAGCTATTGGTGCAAAGTAACCTGTCCCCGATGCACCAATCTTCGATGCGCCTGGGGCGGGATCGACCGCTATACTGGTTCGTGCCGAAATCGATCTAGAACGGAATGCCGTATATGAAAATCAATCACGCGATTCTGCATATCCTGGACTTTGACTCTGCCGTCAACGTCATGAGTCAACGCGAGCTCGATATCGAGAGCCGCACCGTGCGTAATTTCGTAACCACGCACCTGCGGCGCGCTCGTACCTCGGCTGATAACAAGCGTGCCACGTTTGCCGAGAACTCCGCATTCGGCGGCGAGCTCAAGGGCTATTTCTTTGGTGAGCGTGAGTTCGTGGACCTGTCTCAGCAGATTGCGGAGTTCATCTCTTCCGAACTTACCAAGGCCGAGAAAGCCGAGTCCACTGACGTGCTTGTGGCGGACTTTGATGACGATGAGGATGCCCGCTGGTTTGCCGTGATGCTGCTGGGCTCCAAGCAGGCTTTTATGCACGAAGTGAGCCGCGAGGAGGGGGAGGTGCGCAACGACATCGCGCGCCACTACGCCATTCTGCCGAACCCCTCGCAAAAGGTGCCGAGCTATGCCATCGTGCGCGCGAGCACCATGGAGGTCGGCTATGTGGACAAGAAGCGCAAGATTGCCGGCGAGGACCGTATGCTTATCCCCGATGGCCTGCTTCAGTGCGACACGGGCGTATCGGGCAAGGAGGTCATCGACACCGTCACGCGTGTGGTCGAGGAAGTCGCCGAGGAGCACGGTGCCAATACGGCCGTAGCGCTCGCTAAGGTTAAGGCTGCCGTTGCCGAGAAGGTTGAGGATGACGAGGAGCTGCCGCCTTGGGATATCGTCGATGAGGTCTTTGAGGACGAGCCGGTCATCAAAGAGAGTGTGCGCGCGGCACTGACCGAGGAGAAGGTTCCCGAGCGCGTTCCCGTGGAGCGCAAACAGGTCGAGCGCGCGGCCGTGCGCAATCACAAGATCCGTACCGACACGGGTATCGAGATCAGCTTCCCGGCCGAGATGGGTTCGAACTCCGAGTACATCGAGTTCGTCAATGAGCCCAACGGTCTCATCTCCATCGAGCTCAAGAATATCGGCAGCATCGAGAATCGATAGGGCTTTTTTCGAATAAAAGTCTGGATTATATTTTGAAGTATACTTTGAAATATAATCCAGATTATTTTTTGGAGGTCAAAATGTCCCCACTTGTTCTGGAAAAACCGGTGTTTACAAAAGACCAGGTTGTTTCGGCTACCGAAGCAAGCAAGTCGTTATCTGCCATTCGTAAACGCGCAAAACGCGCACCACAGTTCATTGCCGATCATAACGATATCGATACCGTGATTATCGACTATGCCGCCTATGAGGAAATGTACGGTGCGCTGCAGTATCTGCACGAACTTGAGATAAATCGCATCGCTGCGGATCGAGTCAAGCATGGTCCGCATGAATTTGTTCCGTTTGAGGACGCCCTAACTACCGAGGAGCTCGCGGAGTTTGAATCGATGGATCCGGACGTGATCCCCGATGAGGATCTTTTCGAATGAGTGGGCATTTTGTCGTCGGCTTTTTGAATCGAGACGTCGAGAAGGAATATCAAAAACTAGATGGATCTCAGCGAAGACTCGTCCGTATTGCAGTCGCGAAATTAAAGACGCGCGCTGATGAAATTGGAACGCCGCTTCACGGTGAGCTTGCCGGCTGCAAAAAGATTAAATGGCGGAATGCAGGACTTCGAATGGTTTTTCGAATCCGGGAGGACGGAACGGTTGAGATTGCCGAGATCGTGGCAATAGGGCGGCGCGACCGTTCCGAGGTCTATAAGACGGCCGCAGGACGCCTGTCAAAGCGACCCGCCATGGTTGAATACGACGGAACCCTGAGATGATGAAGGCCGAAGCCCCGATGGTGCTTCGGCCTTTTTTGTTTTCGGCTTGGTTGCTGACATTGCGCCGCAGGTTGAGCATACGTCAGCGAAAACGCCCCTAGGCGAGCAAGGTGACGTGAAAGAGGAGGGAAGCGTACTTCGGTACGCGACCGACGAGTGAACGTCAGATTGCCGCTTAGGGGCGTTTGCAGCGTCGAGCCGTTACGCGGTTTGGCAAAACCGCGTAACTTCTACAGCTGGCGCAGGCCCTCTTCCAGGCCGGTCTTGCTGTCGGTCTTCTCGTCGCGCATCTTGATGACGCGGGCGGGGACACCGGCCACGACGGCGCCGGCGGGGACATCCTCGACGCACACGGCGCCGGCGGCAACGACAGCGCCCTTGCCTACGTGCACGCCCTCCAGGACCACGGCGTTGGCGCCGATCATGACATCGTCCTCGATGATGACGGGCGTGGCGCTGGCGGGCTCCACAACGCCTGCCAGCACGGTGCCGGCGCCGATGTGGCAGTTCTTGCCCACGGTGGCGCGGCCGCCCAGCACGGCGCCCATATCAATCATGGAGCCTTCGCCAATGACGGAGCCGATGTTGATGATGGCACCCATCATGATGACGGCGCGATCGCCGATCTCGACGCGGTCACGGATGATCGCGCCCGGCTCGATGCGGGCGTTGATGCCCTTAAGGTCGAGCATGGGCACGGCAGAGTTGCGGCAGTCATTCTCGACATCGTAGTAGTCGATGGAGTCGGCATTGGCATCGAGGATGGCCTTGAGCTCATCCCAGTCGCCAAAGACGGTCTTGCCACGACGACCGCCGTAGACATGTGCGTTGCCCCAGGCAACCTTCATGCCCGGCTTCTCGCGCACGTACAGCTTGACGGGCGTCTTTTTGGGCGCGGTGGCGATGTAGTTGATAATCTCCTGTGCATCCATCTCGGCTGCGTTGCTCATTTGCTATCTCTCCTTTGGGTGGATTCGGTTGATACCTGGTTAGGCAAACATGACCTTGTCGAACGTATAGAAGCCGGGTTCGCGGGTGACGAGCTTCTGCGCGGCTGCCAAGGCGCCGTTGACAAAGATCCGACGGCTCGTGGCGCGGTGGGTGAGCGCGATCTCCTCGTCCTGGCCAAAGAAACCCACCTCGTGTACGCCAGCTACGGTGCCGCCGCGCAGCGAGTGCATGCCGATCTCCTTGGGGTCGCGCGCGCCGCACATGCCCTCGCGGCCATAGACGGGGTGGTAGCCTGCCTCGGGTTCAGCTTCGACGACGGCGTCGAGCAGTAGCTTGGCAGTGCCGCTCGGGGCGTCGACCTTTTGGTTGTGGTGCGTCTCGACGATCTCGCAGTCAAAGCCGGGCAGCTCGCGTGTGGCCTGTGCTACCAGATGACGCAGGGCTGCGATGCCGATAGAGTAGTTGCCCGAGTGCATGACACGGGCATTCTGGCCCAGCTCGCGCAGGCGGTCCATCTGCTCAGGTGAATAGCCCGTGGTTCCGGAAACGAGTGCGGCGCCCGTGCGCTCGACATAGGCGACGACGGCATCGAAGGTCACGACGTTCGAGAAGTCGATGATGACGTCGGCTACCGGGGCGCTCTCGAGCTCGGACAGATCAAAACCGATCTGGGCGACGATATCAAAAACGGGCTGATCGGCGGCGTCGACAATGCCCTCGGCGGTAGTGCGGATGAGCGAGCCCATGCGGCCCGTTCCCATAATGACGGTCTTAATCAAGCAGACCAGCTCCCTTCAGAGCATCGGTAAGTGCGGAGCGCGTGTCGTCTGCCATGGGGCACAGCGGCATGCGGTAGTTTGCCTCGATCATACCCATCTGGGCGAGCGCTTCCTTAACGGGGATGGGGTTGACCTCACTAAAAAGGGCGTTGATGAGCGGCTGACCGGCAATCTGGATATCGCGGGCGCGCTCCACGTCGCCGTCCAGATAGGCGCGGCACATGTCGTGCACGAGCTGCGGCTGAACGTCGGCCCACACGCTGATGGTGCCCGAAGCGCCCAGGCTCATGAGCGGCACGGTGAGCGCGTCCTCGCCCGAGTACATGCGGAAATCGTCGGACAGCAGGTGGGCGATCTTGGCAGCGTAGGCGACGTTGCCCGAGGCCTCCTTAATGCCCATGATGTTGGGGTGCGCGGCCAAGCGCTCTACGTTGCGCTCGCTGATGCCGCAGCCGCAGCGGCCGGGGATGTTGTACAGGATGCAGGGGATATCAACGGCATCGGCGACGGTCTTAAAGTGCCGGTAGATACCCTCTTCGTTGGACTTGTTGTAGTAGGGGGTAATGAGCAGCAGGCCGTCGGCTCCCAAGCCCTGGTAAGTAAGCGACTTGGTGAGCATGGTCTGCGTGGAGTTGGAGCCCGAGCCGGCGATGACGGGGACGCGTCCTGCAACTTGCTTGACCACGGCGGCGACGACGGAGTTGTCCTCGTCATCGGTCATCGTGGCACTCTCACCGGTGGTGCCCAGGGTGAGGATGGCGTCGGTGCCGTTTTGCAGGTGGAAATCGATAAGGCGCTCGAGCGCGTCAAAGTCGACACTGCCGTCCTTTTTAAATGGCGTAACCAGGGCGACGATTGAGCCCTCGAGATTGCGGATGTCCATGTTCTTCTCCTTCGCCTCCGCGATCTGGATGCGTTTGTTCCATTGAGCTGCGACTGCCAGGCGCTCGTCTTGGGCGCGACGGCGGGCGCTTTCGGCGCGCGACTTGGCCAGCAGCTCTCGGCCGCACGGCAGCACGTCGAGCGTGGAAAAGTAATCGCCCGGGCGCTCGGCGCGGCGGATGAGTTCGGCCGCGCCATCGGGGCGCAGCAGGACCTCGGCGGAGCGCAGACGTCCGTTGTAGTTGTAGCCCATGGAGTAGCCATGCGCACCGGTATCGTGGATTACAAGCAGGTCACCCATGTCGATATGCGGCAGCTCGCGGTCGATGGCGAACTTATCGTTGTTCTCGCACAGATCGCCCGTTATGTCATAGGTGTTCGTGACGGGCGCCGTGGCCTTGTCGGCGCCGCCCGGCTGACCCATCACCGTGATGTGGTGGTAAGCGCCATACATGGCGGGACGAATGAGGTCGACGGCACTGGCGTCCACGCCGATATAGTCTTTGTAGATCTGCTTCTCGTGGATGGCCTTGGTGACCAGGCAGCCGTAGGGGCCCATCATAAAGCGACCCATCTCGGTACAGATCGCCACATCGCCCATGCCGGCGGGGACCAGAATCTCGTCGTAGGCTGCGTGTACGCCCTCGCCGATGGCGTGGATGTCGTTAGCCTGCTGCTCGGGCAGGTAGGGGATGCCGACGCCGCCGGACAGATTGATGAAGGCGACGTGTGCGCCGGTCTCGCGCTCCAGGCGTACGGCAAGCTCAAAGAGGATGCGCGCGAGCTTGGGGTAGTAGTCGTTGGTGACGGTGTTGCTGGCAAGGAATGCGTGGATGCCAAAGTCCTCGGCGCCCTTGGCCTTGAGCATGCGGAAGGCCTCGAAGAGTTGCTCGGTGGTCATGCCATATTTGGAGTCGCCCGGGTTGTCCATGATGCCGTTGGAGAGCTGGAACAGACCGCCTGGATTAAAGCGGCAGCTGACCGTCTTGGGGATGGGCCCCGCAACGCGCTCAAAGAACTCGATGTGGCTGATGTCGTCAAAGTTGACGATGGCACCCAGCTTGTCGGCGAGCTCAAAGTCGGCAGCCGGCGTATCGTTGGACGAGAACATGATGTCGTGTCCCGTGATACCCAGCGAGCGGGCGATCATGAGCTCGGTATAGCTCGAGCAGTCGCAGCCGCAGCCGTATTCGTTGAGAATGGAGATGAGCGCCGGGTTGGGGTTGGCCTTGACGGCAAAGTATTCCTTAAAGCCCGGGTTCCATGCAAAGGCGTCGCGCACTTCTTGCATGTTGCGGCGGATGCCCGCCTCGTCGTATAGATGAAACGGCGTGGGGAACTGCTCGACGATATGCTCGAGTGTCTCCTTGTCCACAAACGGCTGCTTGGCCGCATATGCCTCGTTGGGGGTCAATGCCATGTCCCGTAAACCTCGCTATCCAGACGGCGCCATCTGCGCATCGAATCCGCATAGCGTGGACCCAATGTCCGGATAGCGCTCCCGCATTGCTGCAGACAGTCCTGTGGGTGTTTCCCACAGGCCCACCAGGTTGTTCGTGCCCGAAAAACCCAGTTCGGCGGGTTTCGCCTCCCCACGGGGTCAAAGCCTGCCGGCTCGCCCGCGGCTCTTCGTGCCCGCGCCTCTATCAAGTGGTAAAGACCCTATCACGTTGCACTTTACCAAACAAGAGTATTCGTATATAACGTTTAAAAAATGCAGGGATATGCTGGAAACATGTGCGCCACAATCCTGTATCACAATAAGTTGCACAGATGCGCCTCACGAAGGGATCCTCTATGACCGAGCTCCAAGAACTCCGTCGCTATCGCCGCGATCTCCATCGCATTCCGGAGCTCGATTTCGATCTTCCGCAAACCATTGCCTATATCGAGGGCGTGTTGGCACCGCTTGCTTGCGAGGTGACCCATCCGTGCCCCAGCTGCGTCTGCGCTTTCTTCGACGCCGGCGTTGGTGCCGCGCATGCCACGGCGATTCGCGCCGATATGGATGCGCTGCCCATCGCGGAGGCGACGGGAGCGGCCTTTGCCTCGACCCATCCCGGCAAGATGCACGCTTGCGGACATGACGGACACATGGCCATGGCGCTTGCCGCCGCGACGTATGTCGACCGTACGATTCGCGAACAGCCGGGCGCCATTAGGCGCAACGTTCTCTTTGTGTTCCAGCCGGCCGAGGAAACGACCGGTGGTGCCAAGACGGTATGCGAGAGCGGTGTGTTCGAGCGCTATGGGGCCGACCGCATTTTTGGCTTTCATGTGTGGCCCGATCTGCCTGCCGGCACGTTGGCGAGTTGTTCCGGTCCGCTGCTGGCGCGTTCGAGTGAGACACACATTCATATTCACGGGACGAGCATCCATATCGCTAAGACCTATGGCGTTCCGGTCGAGGAGTCGCACGATGCGGCGCTGGCGGCTGCCAAGTTCTTGGTTGCCGAGCGCGAACTGATGGATGAGCTGGGTGCCGATGAGCCCTGCATTGGCAAGTTCGGCCTGCTGCAGGCAGGCACCGTCTGCAATGCGGTGGCGGGGGAGGCCCATGTTGCTGGTAGCTTGCGCGTGTTTACAGACGCTATGTTCGACCGTGCGCGCGAGGGCGTACGCCGTGTGCTCGACGAGGCGTGCACCGAAACGGGCTGCACGTATGATCTCGACTTCGCCGAGGGCTATCCACCGGTCGATAACGACCCCGAGCTGTTTGCCAACATCATCCCTGCCTTGCCCGGGTTGCAGCTCGTTGATGAACCGCTGCTAATTGCCGAGGACTTTGCCTTCTATCAGCGCCATCTGCCGGGCGTGTTTTTCCTGCTGGGCACGGGCGCGCCTGCCGGCCAAGATAACCCGAGCGATTCGGATGGCTGTCCCGCCTATGCCACGAGCGCCCTTCACACTGATACCATGCTCTTTGACGAGGAAATCCTACTCAAAGGCCTCGATGTCTACAAACGATTGCTTGTGATGGAGTGACGATGGGGCGACGCCGACAGACTGCCGTTTATAGTCCCGGTGGGTGTGGATGCGGCTTGTTGTTGCTTCCGGTTATTGCTGTGAGCATTGGCGTTATGTTTGCGCTTGCTGGGTTGGCAGCAGCGGCACTCGTGTTGCTGATTGTGGCCATTGGCGTGACGATTTGGCTTTGCCGCAATCGCGAGCAACGCCGTGCCGACGGTAAGACCAATGTTGGATGGATTGCCTTTTTGGTCATCGCCTACCTGCTGAGCATCAGCTATTTGGCCTTCTTTATCCTGTTGCTTGTGAGCACCTTTACCGGGGAATCCGTCACGGTGGGTTGATGCACTGCCAGCAGACGGTTGCGCAAAGTGCGTTTGCTCGGCGTTTGGATAACTGCATTGGCCGTTTACCGCAGCCTTAGCTCTCAGCTAATGAATCCAAGTTCAATCCTTCCTACGATGTGCTGTGTACCGGCACGGTAGCCGGATCGTAGGAAGGATGCATAATGGAAAAGCTCGAAAACGAAGTGCTGCTGAGCCGTCGCGCTGCACTGGGCGCATTCGCCACCGTCGCCTTGGGGACTGCCGGTCTTCTTGCCGGTTGTGGTAGCGATAAGGCGACCGTCACCGAGGACGCTGGCGATGGCGACAAGAAGGAAGAGGCGAAGAGGGAAGAGCAGTCTACGACTGACCTGGCGGTTGGTGCGACGGTGACCACGGCTGCCGGTCTTTCCGTCGTTGTCGATTCCGTCCAGCCCGGCCTCACAAATTATGACGGTTCGACCATGACGGGCATTCACGTCACGTACGTCAACAATGGCGATGAGGGCGCAGATTACAATATCTACGACTGGAAGGGCGAGGACGCCAACGGCGCTCAACAGAATCAGGGTTACTACAGCGAGGGCTCCGATGAGCTGCAGTCTGGTACCCTTTCCGCCGGTGGCTCCGTGGCGGGCAATATCTACTTTGATGGCGATATCAAGAAGGCACTGTATTTTGCCAACATGTTTGATAAGTCTGCCACTGCAAGCTGGGTGCTGGCCTAGCATGTCGCTACCGTTGCGCCGAATGGGAGGTGAAGTCGTATGTCCGATAGAAAGCTGACCGAGGAGTTGCTCAATGAGCTTCTCGATGCGCCGAACATCGATGGCTATATCAGGGAGCACGACTTTGCCGCTCCGTCGCTTTCGGACTACCTGAAGCAGCTACTGCAGGAAAAGGGCCTGGAGCGCTCGCGCGTGGTCCGTATGGCTGATCTCAATGAGACCTTTGGCTATCAGATCTTTACCGGTGCGCGTCATCCGAGTCGCAATAAGGTGCTGCAGATTGCCTTTGCGATGGCGCTGACGCTCAAAGAGACCAACCGTGCGCTGACGGCTGCCGGGGTAAGCGTCCTTAACTGCAAGGACCGCCGCGATGCGATTATTATCTTTTGCATCGATCGCGGGTGCAGTCTCCAAAAGGTCAACGAGGAACTGTATCGCTTTGGCGAGGAGACGGTGAGTTAGCGGCTGATATCTGAGCCGGTAGAGCTGTCGAACAACGATGCAAACGAACGGGGCGCGGATGCCATGGGGTGTCTGCGCCCTGCGCTATGATGGAGGCTATGGATACTCAGAGCCCAACATATTCCGATGACGAGCTGACCGCAGCGCTTGCCGAGCACCTGGCGTCGCTCGATCGCGACGACAGCTATCGCGTGGAGCGTGTACTTAAGCGCTCGTCCGTTGAAGCAACCGAGCTCGTGTACTTTGAAGGAACCGGCGGTGGTTCGCTCGGCCCCTTTGTCCGTAAACGCATCGATGCTTCGGCTCAAATCGGCGGGGCATACGAGCGTCTGTTTGCCGCTCAGCGGGCAGGCAGGCGTTTTGAGCACCTGCCCAGAATCGTCGATTGTCGTCGTGTGGGCGACGAGCTCAACGTGGTTATAGAATACATCGAAGGGGAGACGCTCGGGGCGCTGGTGGACCGTCTGGGAGCCACCCCCGATTATGCGCACGAATTGTATCCTGCCCTATGCGATGCCGTGGGCGAGCTCCACGCCGGTTTTGCAATGGCGGGGGAGACGTCGGCGCCGGTGATCCATCGTGACCTCAAGCCGTCGAATATCATCGTGACAGGTGCTAACTATACGCCTGATGACGGCCTGACATTTTCATCGCTGGTGATTATCGACTTGGGAATCGCCCGCGTATGGCGCGATGGCGCCGATGCCGACACCGTCAAGTTCGGCACGCGACCCTATGCGCCGCCCGAGCAGTATGGGTTTGGGCAGACGAGTGTGCGCAGCGATGTCTACGCACTTGGCGCCCTGTTGTTCTTCTGCTTGACGGGAGTCGACCCTAAACCAGGGCTCGACATGCGCGAACAATGCGAGGCGCGCGGCATTCCCACTCCACTTGCCGATGCCGTCTGCATGTCGATGGCGCTCGACCCGGCCAAGCGTTTTGCGAGTGCGGAAGCGTTGGGACGGGCGACGCGCGCGGCATACGATCTAAGTCGCCCCGTGCGGCCTCCTGCGCCTGTCCGTACTCCGGCCTCGGAGACGGTGTTGACGCCCCAAGGGCTCCAGAACCCCACGGGGCTTCCTAGGCCTGCCGCCTCCGCTGCATGCGGTCTGCTCTCTCGCGTTCCGGAGTCTCTGGGGCGTATTTGGAATACGCTCGTCTGCCTCTCGCTGCTTGTGTTCTTTGCCGGAAGTCACTTTGCCGTCTTTCACCCCACGGGAGCAAACCAAAGCTACCCGACGTGGCTTCTCATAATCGAGTATTTTTTCTTTGTCGATGGCCTTATGGTGCTTATGCATTTTGCGCTGCTCGATAAGCGCCGTCTTCGTCGGCGATTCGCACTGCTCGACAGCTATCGCGGCAAGAAGCTCGCGAAACTCTGGCTCAAGGCATTGGGTGTGCTGCTCCTATGCATGATCGTCATAGTCGCGGTTGCCAATGCGACCGGCGTCGTCGATGCCTCCGCTACCTAAAAGAAAAGGGCCCCATTGGGGCCCTTTGCAGTTGCACTTAGATGCGGTTCATCTGAGCGGCGACTTTGTTGTACCAGTCCTGCCACGTGGGCGGGCAGTACTTTTTGGCCGCTGCCGGGGTAAGGGTGGAGCCGTAGTTGGCACCCAGATAGGCAACGTGAGCGGAGATGCCCTCGCTCCAGCTGCCAAAGCTGCGCCAGCCGCCGCCACGTGCACTCCAGCCCCAGGCGTTGTAAGAATTGGCGCAATAAGCACCCTTGGTGCTCTCGATGCAGGCGATGGCGGGGGACCAACGGGGGTCGACACCGGTATTCCAAGCGGCGACGGCAAAGTTATAGCCCTGGCCTGCCATGGGGGAGCCGGCGAGATAATTGTCGATGCGGCTCGTCCACTCATTAATGAACGAATCGTAATCGGAGCTACCGGTATTGGCGTTGTTCACCGTGGTGTCGATGGTGGTGTTGGTGTTGGTGGCCTGGCTGCTGGAATTGCTGCCGCTTACGCCCTCGCCCGATAGCTTCTCGGCGGCAGCGGCCTTATCGGCCTCAAGCTTGGCAAGCTCGGCGGCATTTTCCTGCTCGGCTTTTGCCTGTGCCTCGCTGCGGAGCTGCTGGGCCTGCGCCAGCGCATCCTCGGCGTTTTTCTGCTCTGCCTCAAGCTGAGACTTGGCCTGCTGGAGCTCAGCCTTGTTCTGCTCGAGTTCGGTTTGCATATTATTGAGCTCTTCGATCTCGTCGACGCTCGAGCTCGTGATCTGGTTGGTGTATTTGCAGGTCGTGATGAACTCACCCAGGCTCTGCGCGTTGACCAGGAAGCTCACGATGGGATTGGTGCCCTTCTGATACTTGTACAGATCGCGCATGGCGGAGCTTGCCTTGGCCTGCTGCTCGGGAAGCTTAGCCTCGATTTCCTCGATGCTTGCCTCATTGGAGTCAATCTGCTTTTGCAGGTCATCGAGTTTGGTGCGGGCGTCGTTGTAGGCGCTCGTGGCGGCTTCGATCTTCTGCTGGGCTGCGGAAAGCTGGTCCTGCGTTGCCTGCGAGGCGGCATACGCCGCAACGGGGGAGAGCATCGGCGTGGCCGTCAGCGCAACGGCGAGCGCGGCGCTCGTGATGATACGAGCCGGCTTCGACGCAATGAGCGCTGCGGTGCGATGATTCGAATGCTGCATCCAGTCCCTCTGCAATCAATCGTAGGTTATGGTTCGAACGGTATTCTACTACTGCTTTCGACCTCAACTTGAACCTTAAAGGTTCCAAAGGGTCAAGTTGAACTTGAGACTTTGGCTTTGACCTGCAGTTATGATGAATTGTTGAGAAACCATAGAGTTCAACTTTAACGTTACAGAGCCCTGTTTGAAAGGGAGTTTTGGGCTGTAAAAGCCATCTCAACGTGGGGTTTTATAACTACAGCGTGCCCTTCTGGCGAGCCTGCTCAATCTCTTTGAGGGCCTCGGCGGGGGTGAACGAACAGGTGCCGTCGCCGAGTTTGATTACCTGGATATCGTCGCCGGCGTAGACCTCTCCGCCCTTTAGTACCACGCCAAAAACGCCCTCGTGGGGAAAGATGCAGTCGCCGGCGAGATAGTAGATGGCGCAACGGGTGTGGCAGACCTTGCCGATTTGGCTGATTTCGACGAGCACGTCGCTTCCAAGCTTGAGCTGTGTGCCCAAGGGGAGCGAGAGCAGGTTGATGCCCCGGGTTGTGAAGTTCTCTCCAAAGTCACCCTTGCGCACATCGAGTCCGCGGGCCTGCGCCGTCTGGATGGACTCTGCGGCCAAAAAGGAAACCTGACGGTGCCAATGCCCGGCGTGCGCATCGGAGGCGAGGCCAAATTGCTCTATAACGGTGTCGTGCCCATCGGCGACGGGCGACTTGCGCGTGCCCTTGTGTGCCGACGTGTTGATCGAGACGATGCGGGCGGGTCCGTTGTAGGCGTCGTTTGCCGTGCACAGGGGAGCGGTCGCTTTCGCACGTTCCGCCAGCTCGCGCCTCGCGGCATTGAGGATGGGATTATCGGTCGGATGGTCTTGGGGCACGTGCGCGCCTTTCGCTCGAGGATGTCAATACGCTGAATCCTACAACAACGGTAGGTTCATTGCCCATTGTCATACAACGGTGGGCGCCGTCTTCGTGCTGGACGATTACGTCGATTGCCATAGATACGGTGGAGCTTTAGGCGACGGCGGCTTGGCACGCTAGAATGAATCAGTTGCGCAAAGACCGCCCGTTGTGTGGGCAGTTCATGATAGGAAGTTTCCATGGCATTGCAATTTACAGAGCGCGAGTTCATTCCCGTGCTGCTTGGTGGCGACATCAACGCCTATTCGGTGGCGCGCGCCTTCTACGAGGAGTACCAGGTCAAGAGTCTGGTCTTCGGCAAGTATCAGACGGGTCCCGCGTACCGCAGCCAGATTATCGACTACACGCCCAACGTGGATATCGACACCATGCCCGTGATGCTCAAAACCGTCAACGGCATTGCCCAAGCGCATGCCGATAAGACGATTGTCCTTGTGGGCTGTGGCGACAACTATGTCGCCCTCGTGGCTCAAGCCAAGGATGCCCATGAGTTGGCGGATAACATCGTCGCTCCCTACGCGCCCTACAGCATGCTCGAGCAGTGCCAGAAGAAGGAGATCTTCTACGAGCTGTGCGAGAAGCATGGCGTGCCCTATCCGCACACGTTTACCTTTACCAAGGCGATGCTTAATGCCCAGGGTGAGGCGCCTGCCGAAGTGCTCGACCAGATCGATTTTCCTTACCCGATGATTCTGAAGCCTTCTGACGGCATCATGTGGTGGCAGCACGAGTTCGAGGGCCAGAAGAAGGCCTATGAGATTGCCGACCGCGCCGAGCTGGAACAGGTCATTCGCGATTCGTATGCCAGCGGCTACACCGACGATCTGATCTTGCAGGATCGCGTGCCCGGCAACGACGAGTACATGCGCGTGCTCACCAGCTATTCCGACCGCAACGGTAAGGTCCGCATGATGTGCCTGGGCCATGTGCTGCTCGAGGAGCATCAGCCCCACGGTGTCGGCAACCATGCCTGTATCATTACCGAGCCCAACGACGAGCTCATGGGCGGCGTGCGCAAGTTGCTCGAGGACCTTCACTTTGTGGGCTATTCCAATTTTGACGTTAAGTACGACGAGCGCGACGGCTCGTTTAAGTTCTTCGATTTCAACACGCGCCAGGGCCGCAGCAACTACTACGTCACCAACAGCGGCTTTAACGTTGCCAAGTATGTGGTGGACGAGTATGTGTTCAACCGCCCGTTTGAGCCGGAGTTTGTGACGGCTCAGGACGAGGCCCTGTGGATGGTCGTCCCCATGGGCGTCGTCGACAAGTACGTCAAGGATCCCGAGCTGCGCGCTAAGGTGCATCGCCTGGACAAGGAAGGTAAGGGCGCCGACCCTTCGTTTATGAAGGGCGACTTTGTCTTTAACCGCTGGCTGCGCATGTGGCACACCAAGCTGCGCCACTTTAAGCTGTTCAAGACGTATTACAAGTAGATGAGTGCGGCGCCCGTCCGGTTTGCATCGGGCGGGCGCGGGTATGATACGCGCAATTGCGCAAGCGTCACCAAGGAGGCGGCGATGGAAAAGCTGGGAGTTATCGGCGGCATGGGCGCCGAGGCCACGTCGTATTACTACGACCAAGTGGTGCGTCATACGGCTGCTGCCTGCGATCAGGAACATATCGACATGGTGGTGCTCTCCAAGTCGACCATGCCCGACCGCACGCTGGCCATTAAGACCGGCGAGCATGCCAAGCTGCTGGCGACCATGAAAGAGTGCGCCCAGGCACTCGAGTCGCTGGGCTGTGCACACATTGCCATTCCCTGCAACACGTCACACTACTTCTATGACCAGATCCAGTCGTTTACGAAGGTGCCGATTATCCACATGCCGCGTGAGTCGGTGCGCTATGCTCTGGCCGGTGCGGTGATGGGGGAGTGCGAGTTCGACCCCAACCTGAGTATGCCGGCCGAGCCGGTGCACAAGATTGGCATTATGGGAACCGATGGCACCGTGGGCGCGGGCGTCTACGGCCGCGAATGTAAGGCTGCGGGTGTTGAGGTCGTCTATCCCAGCGAGAAACGTCAGAACGATGTGATGTCGCTTATCTACGATGATGTGAAGGCCGGACGTGAGCCCGATATGGATAAGTTCGACCGCGTGATGTGGGAGTTCGCCCGTAGCGGCTGCGACCGCGTCATTCTGGCCTGCACCGAGCTCTCGGTGCTGCAGAAGTACCGAGAGATGCCCGAGATCACCCTCGACGCCATGGACGTCCTGGTGCGCGAATCCATCATCCGTTGCGGTGCTCCCTACCGCCTCTAGCTTCCGATCTGCCAAAAAGGGACAGGTTAATATTGGTAGGTTTTATCTGGTGAAACAGTAAAGGCCTCGGCTCGTTTGGTGCGAGCCGAGGCCTTTTGCGTTGGGCGGTTGCTGTCGGTAGTGAACTAGAACAGGAAGCCGATGGCGATGAGGGCGATGCTGACGATGAGCACGGCGATGTCTAGGCCCTTGATGGGGTAGCGCTTGTACGAGCTGGCGCGCGTACGCAGATAGAAGCCGCGTTGTTCTGCCGCCAAGGCTGTGGCATCGGTTTTGCCCACGCTTGAGATGAGCAGCGGCACGCACAGTGGCAGCATGAGCTTAAGCTTCTTAATGGGGTTCTTGGTGTCGTACTCGACGCCGCGTGCGGTCTGCGCCTCCATGATGGCGTTCATCTCCTGACCAAACACCGGCACAAAGCGCAGCGCCGTGGTAAAGGTGAAGGCATAGCGATACGGTACGTGCAGCACCTCGACGCAGGCGTTGGCAAGGTCGTTGAGCTTGGTCACCATGAGCATGAGGATGAGTGGTAACGCCACACCCAGCAGGCGCAGACAGGCCTTCGATCCCGTGATGAGGCCCGTGTCGGTGATAAAGCTCCACACCACGTTGCCATCGCGCATAAAGGCCAGCTGGAGCACCAGCATGATAAGCGCGAGCGGAATCAGCAACTTGAGCAGCGAGAACAGACGGTCGACGACGCCGGCATAGGCACCCAGTGCAAGGGTGAGTGCCAAAAAGCCCAGCAGCGCCACGTAGGTGTCGGACAAAAAGATGCCGACGATGATGGCGGCGGCGAGGCCCAGTTTGACGACGGGGTTCAGGCGATGCAGCAGCGTATCGCCCGGCATGTAGTCGATGACGTTAACCACGGTGGACCATCTCCTTGGTAATTCGAACGACATCGGTGACCTCGCTCACCTGCGCAAAAGCGGGCGAGACGGAAGATGCCAGACGGCGCGAGAGTTCAATAACCTGGGGAGGCTCCACGTAGGCACGCCGCATGAGATCGATGTTCGAGAATAGCTCGTGCGTGCGGCCGCGGTCGAGGATGCGACCGTCGGCCATTACCACAATGCGCTCGGCAAAATCCGAGACGACTTCCATATCGTGGCAGACCATGATAACGGCGCAACCGCGCTCGGCCATGGTGCGCACTGTTTCCATGACGGTCATGCACTCGCGGTAATCAAGGCCGCTCGTGGGCTCGTCGAGCACGACGATCTTGGGCTCAACCACTACGACGGAGGCAAGCGCCACCATTTGTCGCTGACCGCGCGAGAGCGAGAAGGGCGCCTCGTCGGCCGGCAAGCCAAAGCGGTCGATGACGAGCTGGGCGCGACGCAGCGCCTCGGCACGGTCGATGCCGGTAAGCTCCAGGCCAAAGGCGACCTCGTCGAGCACGGTGTCCTTGCAGATCTGGCGGTCGGGGTTTTGGAAAAGGGTCGCGACCTCGCGAGCGATGCGGCTCGTGGGAACGGTTGCGGTATCCAGTCCCGTGACGCGCACGCTGCCCGAGGCGGGCTTAAGCAAGCCTGTGAGCAGTTTGGTGAGCGTGGTCTTGCCGGCGCCGTTTTGGCCGACGATGCCCACGAGCTCGCCAGGATAGAGCGTCAGGCTAAGGTCGTGTACGGCGGCTCCGCCATTGGGATAGGCAAACTCAACATGGTCGAAGGTGAGTACGGGTTCGGCGTCCTTGGCATGAGGGCGCAACGACGGTGCATGCGGGGAACCGGCGGGCGTCTGGGCTTCGATGGCCACGTGTGCGGGGTCGACTATGCCCGAAATCAGGCGCTCGGCCTCATCGACATCCAAGCAGGGGGTACCGCTTACCAGGCCATCAGCCTCGAGGCTATTGAAGATGCGCGTGACGCGAGGGCAGTCGACGCCGATGGCACGGAGCTCGTCGGTATGCGCGAAGACCTCGTGTGGCTCGCCCTGCAGCGCAATTTCGCCATGGTTGAGCACGAGCACGCGGTTGCAGTACTCCGAGAGCAAGGCGACCTTTTGCTCAACGACGACGATGGTGATGCCGAGTGCACGGTTGGCCTCACGCAGGGTCTCGAAAACCAGCGTGGAGCTGGCGGGGTCGAGCGCCGCGGTGGGCTCGTCGAGAACCAAGACGCGCGGACGCATAGCGAGGATGGCGGCGATGGCTACCTTTTGCTTTTGTCCGCCCGAGAGGGTGGCGATCTCGCGGTCGCGCAGGTCGCTGATGCCGACGGTCTCGAGCGTTTCGCTCACGCGCTGCTCGATCTGGTCGTGGGGAACGCCAAAGTTCTCGAGGCCAAAGAGCATCTCGTCCTCGACGACCGAAGCGACCATCTGCGTGTCGATATCCTGCAGCACACTGCCGACGATTTGCGAGACGTCGGTGAGCGAGACTTCGCAGGTGTCGTGGCCGTCGACCATGACGGACCCAAAGAACGTGCCGGTGTAGTGGTGGGGCACGGCACCCGACAGGCAGGCGGCAAGCGTGGACTTGCCGGCGCCCGAGGGCCCGATGATGCCGATGAAATCTCCCTTGTTCACGCTGAGCGAGATGTGGCTGAGCGCCTGCTCGGTCTGCGTGCCATAGGAGAACGAGACATCGTCGACGTTGATGATCGTTTCC
The DNA here is from genome assembly GCA_902489665.1 of uncultured Collinsella sp. Lineage (GTDB taxonomy): Bacteria > Actinomycetota > Coriobacteriia > Coriobacteriales > Coriobacteriaceae > Collinsella. The sequence goes on from CABUAT010000013.1 coordinate 24,397, forward strand.
ATGGATACCTTTCATAGTCATTGGGGACAGTCTTAAATGACCAGTTGTTTAAGACCGTCCCAAAAAAGCTCGTTGTTTGGGACGGTCTTTGGTGGTGAAGCATGGAGACGGCTTTACGAGGGGCCCCAGGTTGGCGCAAAAGAGGAACGAAGCGTACTTGGGTACGCGAGCGACGAATGAACGCCAAGATGGGGTGGCTCGTAAAGCCGAGCAGGTTAGTTGAGCTTAAGGGCCTTCTGGATGGGCATGTAGAGGGCGCCGACCAGAATGGCGTTAAAGACGGCGGTCATGGCGACGACGGGCAACATGGCGGCGGCGAGCTCGCCTACCACGCCGAGCATGGCCATCTTGATGACCATGAAGATAACGCCCGAGACAAAGGTGGTCACGAAGGTTGCGACGATGGCGATGGCAGGCTTAACCTGCCCGTTCTTGCCAGCGGCGTTGACGATGGCGGCCATGAGCATAGCGGCGATGCCCTCGGCGGCAAAATCGACGAACGGCGAGGTGGTGGTGATCTGAATCACGGCGGCCGAGATGAGGCCGATGACGAGCGCCTGGCCAATATTGGGGCGAACGACCAGGATAGTGAGGCAGAAGGCCGAGATGATGAACTCGGGGCTGATCATGCCGCCCGAGATGCCCGAGATGGCCTTGCCAACAGTGAAGTTGAGGATGAAGCCGGCGGCAAGCAGGATGGCGAGCAGGACAAGGGCGCGGACATCGAGCTTGCCGCGGTCGGCGGTCTGGACGGTACGGGGCTGGGTGGCGGTGGTGTTCTGGGACATGGTGAAAATCCTTTCGGAAGGGGGTGTAAGAGAAAAGCGGAGGCGCGTGATGCGAATGCGATCGGGCTCGAGATAGAAAAAGGCCCCCGGTCGAAACCGGAGGCCTTCCAATCACCTAGAGCGCAAAAACAGGCGTGAGGGACTCACCGTCGACCGATCGTATTCGCATCACGCCACCACCAGTTGTTGAGAGACTTCATCGTGTTCTTCATATCGGTGGCTCCTTTCGTGATGCCGTGGCGCAGTAGCACCTGATTGCTGTTGCGCTGCACTATAGCACAGCAAAGTGTTTGCGGGGAAATCTTTTTTGAAAAGATTTCAGCGGTGTTTCCCACTGGTCAAAAAGGCAGGCGGGACGAACCGTGCCATCCCGCCCGCACCAGTGAGGGATTACTCCTTGTTGCGGCGATAGAGGATATAACCGCCTGCGGAGATGACGGCAACGCCAGCGATGGCGAATGCGGCCACCATGCGGCCATCAAAACGATCGCCAGTGGTGGGCAGGCCGCCCTTGGTGTTCGTCTTGTTGGTGGTTGCCGTGGTCGTGGTGTTGTCCGACTTGCCAGACTTCTCAGGCTTGACAGCGGGCTGCTCGGGCTTAGTGGGCTGCTCAGGCTGCTCGGGGGTGCTGGGCTGTTCGGGCTTACCGGGCTGCTCGGGAGTGCCGGGCTGATCTGGGGTGACCGGGTCGGTGGCAAGGGCGTCCTTGGCGTAGGTGATGGACTCCTTGAGGCCCTTGGTCTCGGTGTTCAGGTCGCTCGGGGTGAAGCGCTCGTCAAAGTTTCCGGCCTTCTGATAAGCGCGCATCTCCTGGAGCAGGGCCTTGCACTTCTTGTAGGTGTTCTCGGTGGCAGCCTTGCCTGCCTTGTTGGCCAGAGCGGTGCGACCCTCGGTGGTCGTCTCGGCCAGCATAGCGGCGTCAACTTCCTTGTTCTGCTCGATGAGCTCGTTCTGGAGCGCGTCGAGGTAGGTGCGGACACTGGTACCAAGGGTGTCAGGGTTCTCAAAGCAGAGCGAGCTGATGTCCATGAGGACGTAGTTAATGGAGTTCTCGGGCTCCTCGTTGTACACGACGTCTTTCGCATTGCAGTGGTCGAAGGAGACGGTCTGATCGCTGAAGTAGGGGCTAACTTCAGTTATCAGAGCGGAGTACAGCGGGATGGCGACAGAGTACGCGGCACGGGAGAGCATTTCCCACTGGATGGTAGCGACTTCGGGATCATACCCGCGACGAATCTGGAAGAGATTGATCTCGGTGTTGCGCTCGCTGCCGATGCAATAAACGCCATCAGTGTTCGCGTTGAGACCAGGGACGTTCTCTCCGCGGTTGCCGAAGGCACGAATCAGCTCAAAGGTGCTCCAACCAGACTTGCCAGGCTTGAAGAACAGAGGCTGGATTTCGCTGACCATAGCTCCCTTTTGGACGGGTTTTCCATCCTTATCGGTGATAGTTTTAATTTCGTAATCCGTGCCTTCGGTCAGCTGACTAGCAAAATAATGGCGGCCTTGCACATAGCGGGACCATTGGTTAACGCCAGAATCGGCGAGGCTTTCGCCATACGTTTGGGCGACATCGAATTTACCGTCAGCGGAGTATTTGGCGAAACCCTTCTCCACGGGCATGGACTCGATGTCCTTGGAGTGCAGGCAGTTCTCAGTATCGTTCAGGTCGACATCGTAGTTGAGGCTGCCGATGTTGGGGTTGAGTGAGGCGACGTCGTCGGCCAGCTTCATGGCAATCCATTGATGGGCAGAAAGCGTGGCGAACAGCCAGGTCTCGTTGTTGTCGGCGATAATGATCTGGTCGTTAGTGCAAGTGCCCTGCTCGTCGATCAGGCTGCCGAGGAGCTCGACGCCCTCGCGGGCATTGGCGCTCTGGCCCAGGATGACGCTGCCGTAGCTGTACTCGCCGATGCCGGTAGCCTCATCGATTGGGTCTGCTGCTTTGGCATCCTCGTTATAGGAGGTGCTCAGCGTAGCGGAGCAAGAGACACCCTTCTCGTTGATACCGGCTTCGGAGTAGGCGTCGGTGTGGCCCTCCCAATTGGAGGGATGGTCACGTACGTAGCTGTAGCGATATGTAGGCTTATTCGAAGTGTATTCGAAAGCAGACTCATTCGAGCTGTACGTAAAGCCGGCTTCGTGGGCGGGTTCGATGCCATAGTGCTTGAGATAGCGCTTGCCAAAGTCCTCGGCACGGCCATAGTACGTGTTGCCGTCGGCCGTTAGATCTTTGCCCATGTACATCTGCGTGCAGGCGAGCGCAGAGGTCGGCATGGACATGATGGTTGCAGCTCCAAAGGCGAGGCCTATGCCCAGCTTTTTGAGCGCGTTGACGGGGTGAGTTTTCCTCATAATCCCTCCCAGCGTGCGAAAGCCCTCTGTCGCCAGAGGGCTTCAGCCAATAAAGACACTCCCTTAGCGTAACGAATCGGAAACAATATTCATCTATGAAAAATACTTACTCGATAAGCGTAATGAAATATACGATGAGCGGTTAATTATACTCAGTCTGTAGCTTTAGCCAAATAAAGACGCCCTGCAATTACTGTATCTGGATAAAGCGTCTGGAAATACCGAAATGAAAAATCCCCCGCTGTTTGGCAAATGCATAAACAGCGGGGGAGATGATAATCGGATGAATATCATACCAATGTGGAATTACTTCTTCCGACGGTGGATCACGTTGATCGCATAGCCTACGAGCATGGCCAAAACAATGACGATAAAGCCGAGCAGGGGATTGTCGTTCATGGGGTCCTCCTATTTACCGAGTGGTGAGAATTCATCGACGATCAGGTCGAGACATTGCGGTAGAGCGCGAGCGCCAAAGACACCGGAGTTGCTGGAGATGATCTCGCCATCGAACTGCATGCCCAGCGACGGCGTGCAGGTGATCTTGGCTTCCTTGGTCTGGATGATCTTGAACTGCGGGCGACCGAGCACCTTGCCGGCGGGGTCGAGCGCGGCGGTGATCACGGTGGGCAGCAGCTGCACGGTTTTAACGGGTTCGATGACCGCGATGTCGACCATGCCGTCGTTCATGCGACAGTTGGGGAACAGGTTGATGTCGTTTTGGATAACCGAGGTGTTGCCTGCCATGCAGCAGATGCCATCGAGTTCCTCGACAATGCCGTCATGCTCAATCGTAAAGTGCGCCACCGTGGGGTTGGGCGTGGCGAGCGCAGACAGGAAGTAGGCGATCTCGCCGATGTCGTTTTTGCTGGGGGCGGCCTTCATCATGATCTCGGCATCGTAGCCCGAGCCGGCGATGATGATGAAACCATGGCGCTTCTCGTTGCCGTCCTCGTCGAGCCAAAAGAGCTCGCCCATGTCCGCTTTGACGGTACGGCCGTCGCGGCAGGCCTTGGCAAGCGCCGCCGCCTCGGGGGCATTGCCGATGTTGTTAAAGAACAGGCAGGCCGTGCCAGAGGGGAAGACGAGTGTGGGGACGCCGCATCCGCGCATCTGGTCGAGCACGTTGGAGACGGTGCCGTCGCCGCCCGAGACAACCACGCGATCGAATTCGCGCACGTCTGCCACGGCGTCCTCGGGCTCCATGCCATCGCCGATAAAACGCATCACGACCTCGTCGCCGCCCTGCGCAAGGGCGTGCGTGAATGCGAAGATTTCATCTGAGCTGGGGCCCGATGCCGGGTTGTGGATGATAAGGCAGCGCATACTTACGTTCCCGTTCTGTGACTAACCGAGTATAGTTGTAAGGCAATGCCGATATCCTACCCGTGTTTTTCGGGCCTAACCTTATTCGATGGGTTGATATGTACATTTCCACACATCAGGCTCTACTCGACTTTTGCCAGCGCGCCCGCGAGTTCGACGCGATTGCCGTCGATACCGAGTTTTTGCGCGAGCGCACGTTCCATCCGCGTCTGTGCCTGGTCCAGATTGCCACCCCTGCCGAGAGTGTCGCGGTCGATCCGCTGGTGATCGACGACCTGTCGCCGCTTGCCGAGCTTATGGCCGACGAGAGCGTGACCAAGGTGTTCCACGCCTGCTCGCAGGATATGGAGGTCATGCTCCATACCGTGGGCGTGCTGCCGCGTCCTATTTTTGATACGCAGGTGGCCGCCGCCTTTTTGGGCGAGCGCCAGCAGATTTCCTACGGCGCACTCGTGCAGACATTTTGCGGCGTCTCGCTGCCCAAGACCGAGTCGCTGACCGACTGGTCGCGCCGCCCGCTGACCGATAAACAGATTGAATATGCGATCGATGACGTCAAGTACCTGATCGTCGCCTATACCGAGATGATGAGCCGTCTGCGCGAGCTGGGCCGCGTGGACTGGGTGCTCGACGAGCTGCGCCCGCTGGCCGATGAGTCGCACTATCGCGCCGACCGTCACGAGGCGTTCCGCAAGGTCAAGCGCATCAACTCCTGCAGCCGCCATCAGCTGGGCATCGCGCGCGAGCTTGCCGCTTGGCGCGAGGACCGTGCCGAGCGCCGCAACATCCCGCGCAAGTGGGTCATGTCCGACGATACGCTGCTGGCGCTCGTCAAGCGCAATCCCGTGCGCGTTGAGGAGTTCCGCAGTATCCGCGGTACCGATCAGCTGGGAGAGCGCGACGTGGACGGCGCGCTCATGGCCATCAAGCGCGGCGCGAGCTGCCCGCACGATCGTCTGCCGCTCATGGTGCGCGGACACCGTCAGATCTCGCCGGAGCTGGAGAGCGTGACGGACCTGATGTATGCGCTCATTCGCCTGGTTGCCGAGCGCTCGGGCGTGGCAACCTCAGTCATCGCCTCGCGCGATGATCTGGCTGACTACATTGAGCATCCCGAGCAGAGCCCCCTGCGCGAAGGCTGGCGCTTTGAGCTCGTGGGCTCACGCCTGGACGATCTGCTTTCGGGCAATATGGGGCTCACCGTGAAGGACGGAAAGATAGAGCTTTTATAGTTACGCGGTTTTGACAGGCACTGCAAACGTTCGAGAGCGGCAATGCCAAAACATTGATGCTGTCTCTTTGGTTGGGCGAATGGGTAAAATGCCTCCAACGTGTAACTCGATTCGGAGGAATTCGCATGCCTTATTACTATGGATACGGCTTTGGTATCGACCCGCTGTACCTGCTGGTTGTTCTTGTCTGTACGGTGCTTGGTCTTGCCGCGCAGAGCTATATCAACTCGACGTACAAGACGTGGTCCAAGGTACGCTCGGACGGCGACACGGGCGCTGCGGTTGCTCGCCGCATGCTCGACGCCAACGGTTGCAACGCCGTGGGTATCAAGGGCGTTGCCGGCGAGCTCACCGACCATTACAACCCGCAGGACAACAACCTGTATCTGTCGGACGCCAACCGCTCGGGCGGCTCGGTGGCAAGCGTTGCCGTCGCCTGCCACGAGGCAGGTCACGCCGCTCAGCGTCAAAGCGGCTACGCCATGATGAAGGTGCGTACCGCCCTGGTTCCGGTTGTCAACTTTACCCAGAACACTTGGACCATCGTGTTGCTCTTGGGCCTGTTTATGAACATCGCAGGACTCACAACCCTCGCGCTGATCTTCTTCTCGTTTAGTGTGCTGTTCCAGTTGGTTACGCTGCCGGTCGAGATTGATGCCAGCCGCCGCGCCGTGGCGTATATCGAGCAGTCGGGCATGAGCTCCAAGCAGGTCAATGGTGCCAAGAAGGTCCTGACGGCAGCCGCGCTTACCTATGTTGCCGCTGCGCTCACTTCGATCATTCAGCTGCTCTACCTGATGGCTCGCTACAACAGAAACTCCAACCGATAACAAATTGGCTTGACAGGCGCCGCGGAGATTTGTGTCCCCGCGGCGCTGTACTATGTGTTGGACTTGAATTTGCGCAGGGCCGGAGCCCTTGTGCACGATAACGAAAGGAGGCTGCGTGGCAGGCTGGAATTTGACCGGCAATGCCGTTTCCGCTGAGTTCGACGGTTCGGACGAGCAGGAGCGCAAGGAGCTCAGCGTGAGCCAGGCGGTGGAGATCGCCGCCGGTGCGCTCGATGCCATTCCGCAGCTGAGCGTTCTGGGCGAGGTCACGGGCTTCCGTGGCCCCAATGCCCGAAGCGGCCACTGCTACTTCCAGATTAAGGACGACTCGGCCGCCGTTGACTGCATCATCTGGAAGGGCGCCTATCTCAAGCGCACGTTCGATCTGCGCGACGGCATGCAGGTGAGCTTTAAGGGCAGCTTCAATCTCTATAAGGCCACGGGCCGTATGAGCTTTGTCGCCCGCTCGTTCTCGCTGGCGGGGGAGGGCTTGCTGCGTCAACAAGTGGCGCAGTTGGCCGAAAAGCTTCGCCGCGAAGGCCTGATGGACGATGCGCGCAAGCGCCGCATTCCGGTGTTCTGCTCGCGCGTGGCAGTCGTCACCTCGCTTTCGGGCGCCGTAATCGACGACGTCAAGCGTACGCTGCGCCGTCGCAACCCGCTCGTCGAGCTCGTCTGCGTGGGCGCAAAGGTCCAGGGCGAGGGTGCGCCGGCAGAGCTTATTGAAGGCTTGCGCCGCGCCGCTTCCATTACGCCGGCGCCCGACTGTATTTTGCTGGTGCGCGGCGGCGGCTCCTTTGAGGACCTCATGACCTTTAATGACGAGGAGCTTGCCCGCGCGGTGGCTGCCTGTCCCGTGCCCGTGGTGACCGGTATCGGCCATGAGCCCGATACCTCGATTTGCGACATGGTGAGCGACCGCCGCGCCTCCACGCCCACGGCGGCGGCAGAATCGGTGGCGCCGGCTATGACGGAGTTGGCCGATGTGCTCGAGGCGCGCCATCAGCGCCTGGGCGCTGCGATGGCATCGATGATTGGGTCGGCCCAGGTCGACCTGGAGATGCTCGACCAGCGCGGTCGCCGCGCCTGGGATACCTATACGGCCCGCTTGGGCGATGCGCTCGATGCGGCTGCGTGCCGCCCGTGCCTCAACGACCCAACGTTTATGGTTGAGCGTCGCGAGTCCGAGCTTGCCCTGACTGCCGATCGCCTGTCGGGCGCCATAGCGCGCTCGGTCGGGACATTCCGCTCCAACTTTGAGCACCTGCCCGAGCGTCTGGTTGCAAGCACCTCGGGGCTCGATGGCAAGCGCCATGCGCTCACGCTTGCGAGTTCCCGTCTGGAGCATCAGGGGCGCACGATGCTCAACAAGCCAGCGTCCGACCTGGGCCGTGCGGCAGCCTCGCTCGATGCCCTGTCGCCGCTCAAGGTGCTTGCCCGCGGCTATTCCATCGCGTACAGCGTTGACGGCGTGGCTACAAGTGCCAAGACCTTTAAGCCGGGCGACGCCATTCGCGTGCGCATGGCAGACGGCAACGTGGCGGCAACGGTCGATGCGGTCGAGTAGGCCGCGTTTCATAGCGATAAACCTTTAGGAAAGGAAACAGATATGGCAGAGAAGACCCCGGTCGAGCAGCTTACGTACAAGCAGGCTTCGCAGGAGTTGGAGCTCATCATCCGCAGCTTGGAGTCGGGCGATATGGAGCTCGAGGAGTCGCTCGAGAGCTATACCCGCGGCGTCGAGCTCCTCAAGAGCCTGCGCACCCGCCTGTCCGATGCCGAGCAGAAGGTCTCGGTGCTTCTTAAGGACGTCGACGGCAACGACGTGCTCGCCGACGGCGAAGCCGCCAACACGGACGACAACCTCTCGTTCTAACCATCCCGACCAAATATAATTACCTTGGTCTGTGAGAAAGGAACCAACCATGTGCGATTGCATCTTCTGCAAAATTGCCAACCACGAGATCCCCTCGACCGTTGTCTATGAGGACGACCAGGTCATCGCCTTCGACGACCTCAATCCCCAGGCGCCGGTCCATACGCTCGTGATCCCCAAGAAGCACTACAGTGACATCGCCGACAACGTACCTGCCGAGACCATGGGCGCTATGGCTCACGCCATCCAGGAGGTCGCTAAGGCCAAGGGCTTGGAGGACGGTTTCCGCGTCATCTCCAACAAGGGCGTCAACGCCGGCCAGACCGTCATGCACTTCCACATGCACGTTCTCGGCGGCAAAAACCTGGGCGAGAACCTCATCTGAGGACGCTTCTTCCTTGCAATGAAACGGAAGCTCAAACACCGATAACTTATATATCAACGCAATAAACCCGAGCGCGAGGGCGTTTGGGTTTATTATTGAAGCGTATGTAACCTGGCGGCGCCACACCGCCTGTTAGTAGGGAGACACATGAACGTTCTGGTCGTCAACGCGGGATCTTCGACCCTTAAGTATCAGGTCATCGACACCAAGTCCCATAAGGTGTCCGCAAAGGGCTCCTGCGAGCGCGTCTGCTTTACCGGTGGTACCTTCACCCATGCTGCCAATGGCTCCAAGAAGGTGACCGAGAACATCGAGTTCCCCGACCACAAGGTCGCCATCGAGGTCGTCCTGAAGGACCTTGAGGCCAACGGCGTCAAGATCGAGGGCATCGGCCACCGTATCGTTCAGGGCGGTTGGTACTTTGGTGATTCCTCCCTCGTCGACGAGGACGTCCTCGCCAAGATTCGCGAGGTCGCCCCGCTGGCGCCGCTGCACAACAACCCCGAGGCCAACGTTATCGAGTACTGCCTGGAGCAGTATCCCGATCTGCCCAACGTCACGGTCTACGACACCGCTTTCCACTTCAACATGCCCGAGGTCGCCAAGACCTACGCCCTTCCCAAGGATGTTTGCGACAAGCTGCACATCCGTAAGTACGGCGCCCACGGCACCAGCTATCGCTACATCTCCAAGAAGGTCGCCGAGATGACCAACGGCGAGGCCCGCAAGGTCGTCGTGTGCCATATCGGCTCCGGCGCTTCCCTGTGCGCCATCGAGGACGGCAAGTGCATGGACACCACCATGGGCTTGACGCCGCTCGACGGCGTCATGATGGGCACCCGCTGCGGCTCCATCGACCCGGCTACCGTGTGCTACCTGCAGCGCGAGGGTGGCTACACCTTCGACGAGGTCGACGAGATGATGAACAAGAAGTCTGGCCTTTTGGCTGTGACCGGTGGCAAGACCAACGACTGCCGCAACGTCGAGGAGCTCGCCGCTGCTGGTGACCCCGAGGCTCAGCTCGCCTTCGATATGTTCGTCTACAAGATTGCCGCTAAGGCCGCCGAGATGGCTACTTCCATGTGCGGCATGGACACCCTGGTCTTTACCGCCGGCATCGGCGAGCACGCTCCGGCCGTTCGCGCTGGCGTTGCCGACCGTCTGGCCTTTATGGGCGTCAAGATGGACCATGCCCGTAACGCCCTGCGTGGCGATGGCGCTTGGTGCCTGTCTGCCAAGGATTCCAAGGTCAAGATTTTCGTCATCCCCACGGACGAGGAGTTCATGATCGCTTCTGACGTCGAGCGCATCGTCAACGGCAAGTAATTGCAAGAGGGGAGGGGCTGGACGACCAAGTGCCGTTCAGCCCCTCTTTTGCGCTCGTTGGGCGATATACCTGATAGCTATTTATCAAGATGTGATAACTTCTTATTAAAATGCGGTCGCCTTAAGAGGTCTGCGTCGACCGTATTGCACTGCAAAGGAGTCTCATGAACGTACTTGTTGTCAACGCCGGCAGCTCAAGCCTTAAATATCAGCTTCTGGATACCGATACCCGCGAGGTTTTCGCCAAGGGCAACTGTGAGCGTATCGGCTCGGACATGGGTATCTTTGGTCATTCCGAGAACGGTGGCGCCAAGCAGACCGAGGAGGTTCCCTTCCCCGATCATCGCTCTGCTATCGCGCGCGTGTTCGAGGAGCTCGAGAAGACCGACTTTACGATCGATGGCATTGGGCATCGTATCGTTCAGGGCGGCTGGCACTTCGATGATTCCGCAGTCGTTGACGACGAGGTCATGGCCAAGATTCTTGAGGTGGCACCGCTTGCTCCGCTGCACAACTACGGCGAGGCCGCGGCAATCGAATATTGCCGCGAGAAGTATCCGGAGCTGCCCAACGTGGCCGTCTTCGACACCTCGTTCCACATGACCATGCCCGAGGTCGCCTACACCTACGCGCTGCCTAAGGACGTGTGCGACAAGTACCACGTGCGCAAGTACGGCGCACACGGTACGAGCCACCGCTACGAGTGGATGATGGCCAAGGAGATCCTGGGCTCGCGCTGCCACCGCCTGCTTTCGTGCCATCTGGGCAACGGTGCTTCGCTTGCCGCCATTGAGGACGGCGTGTGCCGTGACACCACGATGGGCCTCACGCCGCTTGACGGCCTGATGATGGGTACCCGTTGCGGTTCCATCGACCCGGCCACCGTGTGCTATCTTCAGCGCGAGGGCGGCTACAGTTACCAGGAAGTCGACGACATGATGAACAAGCAGTCCGGTCTGCTTGCCATCTCGGGCATCTCCAACGATGCCCGTGACATCCGTACACGTGCCTCCGAGGGCGACGAGCGCTGCCTGCTCGCCTTTGATATGTTTGCCTACAAGGCCATGCAGCAGGCCGGCTCAATGATCGCTTCCATGGCGGGCGTGGACACCATCACCTTTACCGCCGGTATCGGCGAGAACGACTGGTCGATCCGCAAGGCCTTCTGCGACTGCTTTGAGTGGCTGGGCGTGCGCATCGACAACAACAAGAACCGCGAGGCCGTGGGCAATGGCCCGCAGGTCATCAGTGCCGCCGGTTCCTCCGTCACGGTCATGGTCATCCCCACCGACGAGGAATACATGATCGCCCACGACGTCGAGCGTCTGACCAAGAACAACTAACGCGCGCATTTGCAAGTAAACGAAAGGCCTCCAAAGCAACAGCTCCGGAGGCCTTTTTGCTAGCAGGCGGACGACGGAAACTCCATCCCATTTCGAGCGCAAATACTGGGACACGCTTTCCGGTTGAGGCGCGTTGCGGAAAGTGCGACCCACAATAAAGCAAAATTCCGTCCCAAAGTTTCCCAAACAGGCCCCAAGCGGAAGCCACATCCCACAATCCGCCTCCAAACTGGGATGTAGTTTCCGGCACAACAACCGCCGAAGCCCACCGGCCTTTCAATCTCCAAAGTGATCATCATCAGCAACGCCTGCGCTCCCAGCAACGGCACCCATCCATTCAGTTCCTCAGCCCAGCTCGCAGCCAAGTCGCCGTCCACCCCAGATCCCCTGAATGCCACGTGACGGTAGAAGGCCGTACGGGCTAACCCCTGAAAACATTCCGCACTGATATTTTCTGTATTGAAGACGTCGATGATGCACCCGTATACCATTGACGTCGACACCATCAGATGCGGACCGCGCGGTGACCCCACATTCCGCTGGCGCCCACAGGGCTGCCCTCGTTTCCTGACATGTCCCGCGCGGGCCGCGGCGAGCCGAGACCGCCGCATGACCTAATAGGAGCATGGAGCGATACCGCGGACCCGAACAACCGCATTCTATCGCGCCCCGTCAGTGTGCCGTCTGCCCGGTCCAGGCGAGCACGGAAAGAACGGAGCGAGACATGCAAAACGAATCGATACCCGACGCCCGCGGGCCGGTCTTCTGCGGGGTCGACACCCACGCCGACTCGCACTGGCTGTACGTCCTGGACTGGAGGGGCCGCAAGGTCCTGTCCCGCCAGTTCCCCGCCGACGCGGCGGGCTACGAGGCACTCGCCGGGGCGATCGCCGCGGCCGGGGAGCCGGCCTGCATCGCGATGGAGGGGACGTCGTCCTACGGGGCGGGCCTCACCAGGCACCTCGCGTCGCTGGGGATGCCCGTGCGCGAGGCGCTCTCCCCGGCGAGGATGCAGAGGAGGCGCCCGGGGCAGGGAAAGTGCGACGAGGCGGACGCGGAGAGGGCCGCCCGCGCGGCGATGTCCGGCTCAAGGCTCGGGACCCCCAAGAGCCAGGACGGGTGGGTCGACGGGGTGCGCTGCATGCTCGCGGCGCGCTCCGGGGCGGTGAAGGCGCGGACCTCGGCGATCAACACCGCGAGGTCGCTGCTCACCACCGCGCCGGAAGGGCTCAGGTCGAGGTTCCGCGGCATGGGAGGGCCGAGGCTGATGGAGGAGCTCCCCTCCGTGCGCGCCGAGGGCGCGCTGGGCGCCGCGCTCGGCGCGCTGGCGGACCTGTGGGCGGCGGCGCGCCGAGCGCGGCGCTCGACATGGAGCGCGCGATCGAGGCGTCCCTGGAGGAGAACTGCCCCGCGCTGCTGGCGATGTACGGGTGCGGGCCCGTGAGCGCGGCCAAGCTCGCGGTCGCGGCCGGGGACAACCCGGGCAGGCTGCGCTCCGAGGCGTCGTTCGCGGCGATATGCGGCGCCTGCCCCATCCCCGCCTCGAGCGGCAAGACCGTGAGGCACAGGCTCAACAGGGGCGGCGACCGGCAGGCGAACAGCGCGCTGCACGAGATCGCGAGGCAGAGGGTCATGCGCGACCCCGAGACCGCCGAGTACGCCGAGAGGGCCAGGGGGCGGGGAAAGAGCGACAGGGAGGTCATGAGGTGCCTCAAGCGCTACGTGGCCAGGGAGGCGTACCGGGCGCTGATGCGCCCGCACGAGATCAGGAGGCCCGAGGACGCCTCGGAGCTCGTGGCGGCCAGGCGCGCGGCGAAGGTCAGCCAGGTGAGGGCGGCGTCCATACTGGGCACCAGCGAGAAGTACATCTCGATGCTGGAGAGGGGCCAAAGGGAGCTCAAGCCCATAAGGAGGGCCTACGAGGCATGGGTCGAGGCCGGACTTCCGCTCGATTGGGACAGGCAAGCCTTCGAGGCCGAGCGCAAAATGGATTCTAAAAAACACCTTGCCAAATAGGAGCGTCAGACCAGAAACGCCCCCGTTCGTAGCTCCGAAGGAGCAGAACGGGGGCGTTTCATTGGTCGAGGACGTTTTCAGGGGTTAGCCCGTACGGCCTTCGGGCGAGTGCGTACGCTACTCAGCCATCTGAGCCTGGACGGCGGTGATGGCCACGACGCCCACGATGTCGTCGGCAGAGCAGCCGCGCGACAGGTCGTTGACCGGCTTGGCGATGCCCTGCAGGATGGGGCCGTAGGCATCGGCGCCGGCGAAGCGCTGGACCAGCTTGTAGCCGATGTTGCCGGCCTCGAGGTCGGGGAACACGAGCACGTTGGCCTTGCCGGCGACGGAGGAACCGGGAGCCTTGAGCTGGGCGACGGTGGGGACGATGGCGGCGTCGAGCTGCAGGTCGCCGTCGATGGCGAGCTCGGGAGCCTTCTCCTTGCAGAACTTCACGGCCTCCTGGACCTTCTTGGCGACCTCGCCGCCGGCGGAGCCCATGGTAGAGTAGGAGAGCATGGCCACGTGCGGCTCGACGTTGCCCATGAAGGTGGACCAGGAGTGGGCCGAGGCGATGGCGATCTCTGAGAGCTCGTCAGAGGACGGGTTGATGTTGAGGCCGCAGTCGGCGAAGATCAGCGTGCCGTCGGTGCCAAACTGCGGGGTGTCGGTGCACATCACGAAGAAGGCCGAGACCAGCTTGGTGCCCGGGGCGGTCTTGAGGATCTGCAGAGCGGGGCGCAGGGTATCGGCGGTGGAGTGACAGGCGCCGGAGACCAGGCCGTCGGCATCGCCCATCTTAACCATCATGGTGCCAAAGTAGGTGGCATCCATTACCTGGGCGCGAGCCTGCTCGATGGTGACGCCCTTCTTGGCGCGGAGCTCGGCAAACTTCTGCGCGTACTCCTCGTGCTTCTCGGCATTGCGCGGGTCGATGATGGTGGCGCCGGGAACGTTGATGTCATCGGGATTGCCCAGGATGACGATGTTGGCCAGGCCCTCCTCGATGATCTTGTTCGCCGCGACGATGGTGCGCGGGTCCTCGCCCTCGGGCAGGACGATGGTCTTAAGGTCGGCCTTGGCGGCAGACTTCATACGGTTTAGGAAATCGCTCATGTTACTCCTTACAAGCGTTTCGCTAAGCTCCAGGCACCCGGCTGTTCACGAATAAACCCGCTGCTAGCGGGTTTACCTTTCAATTATGTTCGCCACGGTGCTTGAGCTTTCCTTGTGTGGCAAGCTCATTATAGGACGCATTAGCGCTATAATCGCTCTGATAAATATGTCTCGAAGAATGTTCGAGAAAAGCCCAGCTAACAAGCCCGTGGCTTTTGACAAGGAGTATCGATGCAGATTACCTCAGGCCTGCCTGAAGGCTTTAACGCCGGCGCGTACGACATGATTGTCGTCGGTGCTGGATATGCCGGTGCCGTTTGTGCCCGCCGTCTTGCCGAGACCATCGGCTATCGTGTTGCCGTTTTGGAACGCCGTAGCCACATTGCGGGCAATGCCTATGACTGCACTGACGAGGCCGGAATCCTGATCCACGAGTACGGTCCGCATATCTATCACACTTTTAACGAGCGCGTGCACAATTTCCTGTCGCGCTTTACCAAGTGGACGGATTATCAGCACAAGGTGCTCGCTAACATCAACGGCACCCTTATGCCCGTGCCCTTTAACCATGCGAGCCTCAAACTCGCCTTTGGCGATGAGCGTGGCGAGGAGCTGTATCAGAAGCTCGTGGAGACCTTTGGCAAGGACGTCAAGGTGCCCATCATGGAGCTGCGCAAGAAGAACGACCCCGACCTGGCCGAGGTCGCTGATTACGTCTATGAGAACGTCTTTTTGCATTACACCATGAAGCAGTGGGGCCAGACGCCCGATCAGATCGACCCCTCGATCACCGGCCGCGTTCCCGTCTTTGTGGGCGATGATGACCGCTACTTCCCGCAAGCTCCCTTCCAGGGCATGCCGCAGGAGGGCTACACGGCGCTCTTTGAGCACATGCTCGACCACGACCTGATTGACGTGTTCTGCGACGTGGACGCCCGCGATCTCTTTGAGATCGACGAGACCACCGTCAAGGTCGACGGTAAGGTCTACGGCGGCGAGATCGTCTACACCGGTCCACTCGACGAGCTGTTCAACCTCGACTTGGGCGCGTTGCCGTACCGCACGCTCGATATGAAGTTCGAGACGCTCGATATGGACCAGTTCCAGCCCGTGGGCACCGTCAACTACACCACGAGCGAGGACTACACGCGCATCACCGAGTTCAAGAACATGACCGGTCAGGTCCTGTCCGGCAAGACCACCATCATGAAGGAGTACTCCAAGGCCTATACGCCCGGCTCGGGCGAGACGCCGTACTACGCCATTCTTGAGCCCGAGAATCGTGAGCTCTATGAGCGCTATCTTGAGCGCGTCCAGAACCTGACGAACTTCCACCCGGTGGGTCGTCTGGCCGAGTATCGTTACTACGATATGGACGCTGTGACCAATTCCGCCCTCGATCTTTCGGATGAGATTATCGCCTGCCATGCATAAAGTCATAACATTCGGTATTCCCTCGTATAACGCCGCCAAGGACATGGACCATTGCATCACCTCCATCTTGGAGGGGAGCAATTACGCCACCGATATCGAGATTGTCGTGGTGGACGACGGCTCCAAGGACGAGACGGCCGCCAAGGCCGACGAGTGGGAGGCCCGTTATCCTGGAATCATCCGCGCGGTGCACCAGGAGAATGGCGGTCACGGTATTGCCGTCCTTTCGGGTCTGCGCGAGGCGCAGGGCACCTACTACAAGGTTGTCGACTCGGATGACTGGCTCGACGCTGCGGCTCTTTCGACTATGCTGTCGATTCTGCGTGGCTTTGAAGAGCGCGATCAGCGCGTTGACCTGTTTATCTCGAACTACGTGTACGAGAAGGTTTACGAGGGCACGCATACCGCTATTGGCTACAAATTTGCCCTGCCGCGCAAAAAGATCTTTTCCTGGGATCAGATCGGTCATTTCCGCCTGGACCAGAACCTACTCATGCACAGCCTGTGCTATCGCACGGATGTGCTGCGCGAGTCCAACCTTCCCATGCCGCCGCACACGTTCTATGTGGACAACATCTACGCCTACGTGCCACTGCCGCGTTGCAAGACCATGTACTACGCCGACATCGACCTCTACCGCTACTTTATCGGCCGCGAAGGTCAGAGCGTCAACGAGGCAACGATGGTCAAGCGTCTGGACCAGCAGTTCCGTGTTACGCGTATCATGATGGAGTCGTACCACCTGTACAGCGATGTTGAGTCGTCGCGCCTGCGTTCGTACATGATGGGCTACTTCACCATGATGATGGCGATCTGCTCGGTGCTTACCAAGCTTTCCGAGGAAGATTGCGCCGACGAGCGCCTAAAGACGCTGTGGAATGATTTGAAGGCCTACGACGAGCGCATGTATCGTCGTGCCCGCTACGGCGTGGTCGGGTTCTTCACCAATCTGCGCGGACGGGCCGGAGACAAAACCACACTCGGCCTATACCGTCTTGCCTCAAAGATCTTCAAATTCAACTAGCTGCTGAGTAATCGCTGCTGATAGGTTGACTGGGCCCCTTGGCCTTTAGTTTGCTACTGCGAACAGTCCTGCTCGCACGGAAAGCACATTAAGTGCTATCCGGCTCGTGCGGAACTTGTATCAAACTAAAGACCAAGGGGCCTCTGCAATAAGAATCGATTGTCAGGTTATTTGAATTTGAAGATCTTCGACGCGCGGTACACAGGGGCCTGGGCTGAAAAGAATTAGGTTGGAAGTCGGTCGGAGGCGGGCGGGCATTACGTTTGTCGCGAGTTCCGCATGCAAAGAAGGCCACTTAATGTGGCCTTCGTCTTGCATAGGACTGTAGAGCAGCAAACGTAATGCCCGCCCGCCTCCGACCGACGGTCGAGTGGACTACTTTGCGGCGCCGGGGATGCCGTGGGAGGTTTTGGCGGTTTTGGCTCCGTTTACGATGGCAGTTTCCAGGGCCCTTACTGCGAGCATGCCCAGCAGGTCTAGGGGAACGGCGGCGCTTGTCCGGGCGCCCAGTTTGCCGCTGGCGAGGGTGTAGATGGTGTCGCCGTCGTTGGTGGTGTGTGTGGGACGGATGGCGTGTGCGTAGGCGTCTGCGGCCATCTGGGAGACCTTGGTGGCTTGTGCCTTAGTGAGTTCCACGTTGGTGACGATGCAGCTGATGGTGGTGTTGGTGCGGTCGAGCGGCATCTGCATGGATCCGGCGGCGGCAAAGGCTGCGAGTTCCATGTCGACGATCTGGTCGCTATCGGCTGCGGCGCGCATACCGGCGACCCACTCGCCGGTGAAGGGGTCGACGACGTTGCCGCAGGCGTTGACCGAGACCACGGCGCCCACCTTGACGGGGCCGAGCGCCACGGCAGCAGTTCCAAGGCCGGCCTTCATGCAGGTGGCAGGCCCCATGAGCTTGCCTACAGTGGCGCCGGTGCCGGCGCCCACGTTGCCCTGCTCGAGCGTGGCGGGGGTGTGGTCGAGTGCTTCGCGCACCGCGGCGATGCCGGCCTCAATGTCAGGGCGAACGGTGGGGTTACCAAAGGCGAGGTCGAAGATACAGCTGGAGCACACGATAGGCACCTGCGTGGGGCCGACGGGAAGGCCGATGCCGCGGCTCTCAAGCTCGCGAGCGACGCCGCTTGCAGCCTCGAGGCCAAAGGCCGATCCACCCGAAAGGCAGACAGCGTGGACCTTGTCGACGGTGTTCTCGGGTCGCAGCAGGTCGGTTTCGCGCGATGCCGGAGCACCGCCGCGAACGTCAATGCCGCCGGTGGCGCCCTCGGGTGCCACGATTACGGTGCAACCGGTGCCGGCCTCCTCGTCCGTATAGTTGCCATAGCAAAAGCCATCGACATCGCAGACGTCAATGGCCTCGAGCAGTGTATCCATGTTTAACTCCTATCGGTTTTCCGCCGCGCCTTGTGCCCGGTCGGGATCCGTACGGTACGCCAAAATTGTAGGCGCCGGGGGATACCCAGCGCCAGATGCAATTACGAGAGTTTTTGAATCGCGCGCGCGACGCGGGCGATGGGTAGGCCCACCACGTTATAGAAGTCGCCCGAAATATCGTGCACGAGCATGCGTCCTCCTGTGCCCTGAATGCCGTAGGCGCCGGCCTTGTCCATGGGCTCACCCGAGGCGACGTAGTGCTCGATCTGCTCGTCGGTGAGCTCGTAGAACGTTACGTCGGTCACATCGACAAAGGACAGGCTCTCGGCGGCATGCGGGGCAGCCGTATCGCCTGCTTTAACGATGCAGACGCCGGTTGCGACCTGGTGCGTGCGGCCCGAAAGCTCACGGAGCATGGTGCGCGCCTCGTCCTCGGTTGCCGGCTTGCCCAGAATCTTGCCGTCAAAGGTGACGATGGTGTCGGCCGCGACCGTCAGCTCATTGGGCTCGGCATGCTCGGTGGCAACGGCGGCGGCTTTTGCGCGTGCTAAGCGTTCAACGAGCGTAAGCGGGGCCTCGCCATCAAACGGCGTTTCGTCGATATCGGCAGGAATGATGCGAATGTCATAGCCCGCCTCGTGCATCAACTCGATGCGGCGCGGTGATTGCGAAGCCAAAATCATAGCTGAATGCCCTCGGCGACCTTCTCGACGGCCTTGTCGCCGGCGAGCGTGCGCAGCAGCTCAAGCGCAAAGGGGAGCGACTGGGCCATGCCGCTGGCGGTGATGATGTTGCCGTCTTGCGTAACCTTCTCGCCGGTATAGGTGCCTTCGGGGAAGCTTTTCTCAAAGCCAGGGAAGCACGTGGCGTGGCGCCCCTCGAGCAGATCGAGCTCGCCCAGGATAAACGGGGCGGCGCAGATGGCGGCGACGTGCTTGGTCGCGGCGAACTCGCAGACCACGTCGCAGACGCGCTGATCGGCGCGCAGGTTGGTGGCACCGGGTAGGCCGCCGGGTAGCACGACGCAGTCGTACTCGTCAAAGTCGATCTCATCAAAGAGCGCATCGCAGGTCACGGGGATCTGCAGCGAGCTTACGACCTCACGCGTGGGCATGATCGAGACGAGCGTGGCACGCACGCCGCCGCGACGCATGACATCGACCATGGTCAAGCATTCAATAGTTTCAAAGCCATCGGCGGCGAGAACGGCAACGCTGGGCATGAGGGTTCCTTTCATAGGCGGCATACGATTAGCCGTCTTATACCCCGAAGACCTCCGCTTGCCACGCTCGATTTCCCAATGATTTTTCTGAGCAATGATTAAGTGGCTAGTTGCGCCTAAGGTGGACGACGGTCTCGCAGTGGAAGGTTTGCGGGAATAGGTCAACTGGCGTGATCTTTACGGGGGAGAAGGTGCCTTCTTCGACAAAGCGTTTGAGATCGCGCGCCAGGGTGGCCGGGTCGCAGCTCACGTAGGCGACATCGCGGGCACTCGTGCTGGCGATAAGGCCGATCGCCTCGGGGGCGAGGCCTGCGCGCGGCGGGTCGACCACCAAGATGTCGGCATCCTGGTCGGGGAACTCGCGCACCGCGTCTCCGCCAATGACGTCGACGTTATCAAGCTTGTTGATTTCCAGGTTACGGCGTAGATCGCGCACGGCGGGGCCGTAGGCCTCGACGGCAGCGACAAAGTCGCAGCGGCGGGCGAGCGGCAGGGTAAAGGTGCCGGCACCGCAGTACAGGTCCACGGCAAGCTCGTCTTCCTGCGGGTCGAGCGCTTCCATGACAAGATCGATCAAAATCTCGGCACCCTTGGTGTTGACCTGGAAAAAAGACGGGGCAGACAAGCGCATCTGATCCTCGGCGATATTCTCGGTCCATGAGCCCTCTCCGGCGAGCATTTCGACCTTGGAGACACGGCGGGCCTTCTTTTCGCCCTTGCTCATCACGCGTACGATGCTCGTAGGATGAGCGGCGTCCGCCAGCACGCGGGAGACCTGCGAGCGCGGAAAAGAGCCTGTGGGCGTCCAGAGTGCGACCTCGAGTGCCTTGGTGCGGCGCGATGCGCGAATGCCCACGCGTTCGAGCCCCAAGTCATGGCTGCCGCTTAGATAGTTGAGTGCGCCGACGACCGATTTGAGTGCCTTCGGGAAGCGCTTATCGAACAGCGGACACATATCGACGGTCACGATTTTGCTGGGGTCGACACCGTGCATGCCAAGGCGCACGCGACCGTTGACGACGGTCGGTTCGAGCTCGATTTTATTGCGGTAGCCCCAGTCGTCCTTGGTGTGGCAGATGGGCTGTACCAACTCATCTGCCAGCTCAGGAGCGAACTTGCCGATGCGCTCGAGCGTGGAGCGCAGGTTTTGCTCCTTGGCGGCGAGCTGTGCCGTGCGTGAGAGATTGCCCCACGAGCAGCCGCCGCAGATGCCCACGAAGGGGCAGGGAGGCTGAATGCGATTGGGGCTTGGCTCCAGAATCTCGGTGGTGCGGGCGCGCATGAATGACTTGCCGTCCTGTACGACCTCGGCCTCGACGGTGTCGCCTGCCACGGCACCCTGCACAAAGACGGCCTTGCCGTTGTCGGCGTGCGCCAGCCCGTCGGCGCCGTAGGTCATCGATTCTATAGTGAGCTTCATATTCCTGCCTGTCATTCGCGTTGTTGTTCGCACCATGGTAGCAGGGAAAAGCGCCCCGCATCCGAGGCTTTCCTCAAATGCGGGGCGCTTCTACAAACTGCTTCTACAAACGACTATTTCGTCTTGCCGGTAATGAGCGTCTTAAGACCCAGGCCGATCAGACCCAGGCCCATGCGCACGCGGCCGGGGCGATGGCGCTCGATGGCCTTGGTCTTGCCAGCGGGCTTATCGCGACGGGCGCTCGTCTCGGGTGCGGGCTTGGTGACCTGCGGATCGGGCTGAGGTGCAGGTGCAGGCTCGGGCTCAATGACGGTCGCCTGGACCTCTTGGACCTTGGGTGCGGCCGGCTGCGGCTCAGGAGCAGGGGCGGGCTTTGCCTCGGCGGCGGGCCCCGGAGTCGCGGTAGCGGGCGCGGGCGCTTTCTCCACGGCGGGCTCTGCGGCAGCCTCGGGCTCATTCACCGGGGGAGCGGCAACCGCTTTCGGTTTGGCAGCTGCCCCATGTTCAACCTCGGCCTGAATAGCCTCCTCGGCTACGCGTTCCTTCTCCTGTGCGCGCTGTTGCGCGGCGGCCTCGGCGTTGCGATAGGCACGCTCCAGCAGAGCTTCCTGCGAGTTGAAGGGTTTTTCACCCTCTGCACGCTCCACGGGGACCCAGGTGCCGTCGCTCGTGAGGCTGCGGGCCTTCACGTTGTCCCGCAGCTGCATGCCCATGTACTCGTGCACTAGGGCGCGGCAGGTGGGGTCGAGCACGGGGAAGGCGATCTCCACGCGGTGCTCGGTGTTGCGCGTCATCATATCGGCTGAGCTCAGGTAAATCATGTCCGAGTCCACGCCGAAAGCATAGACGCGCGCGTGCTCCAAAAAGCGTCCGACGATGGAGCGGACATGCACGTTCTCGGTCTTGCCCGGAACACCGGGCTTGAGGCACGAGATGCCGCGGATGATCATGTCTACGCGCACGCCGGCACACGATGCCTCGGCGATCTTGTCGATAACCTCGCGGTCGGTCAGTGAGTTGAGCTTAAAGAACACGCGGGCGGGCTCGCCGGCAAGGGCGCGCTGGATCTCGCGGTCAAGCCCGCGCATGATGAGCGGTTTCAGTCCGACGGGCGCCACACCCAGGAAGCGGTAGTCGCCGCGCAGGTTGCCCAGCGACAGATTGCGGAAGAACAGGTTGGCGTCTTCACCGATGCCGGGATGGGCTGTCATGAGCATAAAGTCGCTGTAGAGTTTGGCCGTCTTCTCGTTAAAGTTGCCGGTGCCCAAAAGCGTGAGGCGGGTGAGCGCCATGCCCTCGCGATAGGTGAGCTGGCAGATCTTGGAGTGGCACTTAAAGCCTTCGGAGCCGTAGATGACGGTGCAGCCTGCCTCTTCCAGACGCTCGGCCCACTCGATGTTGTTCTGCTCGTCAAAGCGGGCGCGGAGCTCCATGAGCACCGTGACCTCTTTGCCGTTCTCGGCGGCATCGATCAGCGACTCGCATAGGCGGCTCTGCTTGGCCACGCGGTAGAGCGTGATGCGCAACGAGATGCACTCGGGATCGTAGGCTGCCTCGTGTACCAGATCCAGGAACGGATTCATGGCCTCGTAAGGGTAGAAGAGCAGCTTGTCGTGCTGCAGCACCTGCTCGCGGATGGAGCGGGTCATGTCGATGGTGGGGTTGGGCTGTGGCTTAAACGGCGTAAAGAGCAGCTCGTTGCGCAGGTGCTCGGGAATCTTGCCCTCAATGCCAAAGACGTAGCCCAGGTTGAGCGGGATATCGCAGGTAAAGACAGAGCGGCGCGAAAGCTCGAGCGCCTTGCGGATAGTCTTGAGCGTCGCCTTCTCGAGCGACCCCGAGACCGCGAGCACTACCGGCTGCAGGCGCAGGCGCTTCTTGAGAATGCGCTTCATGTGCTGGCGGTAGTCCTCTTCCTCTTCGATGCCCTCGCCGTCCGGATCGATGTCGGCGTTGCGGGTGACGCGGATCAGCGCACGATCCAGCGGCTTATAGGAGCCAAAGCAGCTGTCCAGGCAGGCGAGGATGACGTCCTCGAGCAAGATGTAGGAGTAGGTGCCGGTGGGCGAGGGGATCTCGACCACGCGGTTCATCGAGGCGGGAATCTCGATAAGGCCCAGTAGGCTCTCCTCGTCGGTGGCGCCGTCCAGACCACAGGCCAGATAGAGCGCGCCGTTGCGCAGGTTGGGGAAGGGGTGGCGAGGATCGATGACCAGCGGCGAGATGACCGGCGACACGTAGGCCTGGAAGTAGCGGGTTACAAAGGTGCGCTCCTCGGGCGTAAGCGAATCGATGTGGGCGCGGTGAACGCCCAAGGTGTCGAGCTTGCCCTCGATGCTCTTAAAGATGGACTCCCAACGGGTAAGGAGCCCGGGCATTTCGGCCATGACAGCATCGACCTGTTCGGAGGCGGTCATATTGCTCTTGTTGTCGACAGGTTGTTTTTTGAGCTCCGCCAGATCGGACAGGCCGCCCACGCGCACCATGAGAAACTCGTCGAGGTTGGACTCGAAGATCGAGACGAACTTTAGTCGCTCGAATAACGGAACGGTTTCGTCGAAGGCTTCGTCGAGCACGCGGTTGTCAAAGCGTAGCCAGCTGAGCTCTCGGTTTTGCGTGCATGAGAAGTCGCGCGGCGGTTTGCGCAGCTTTGCGGCGGCTTGCTTCTTTTCGATTTTGCTCGGCATATGCATCTGTCCGTTCAGTCCCCACAGGGGACGGTAGCCTAACACTATTCACTATTGTCTCAATTTAGTCGACCTGTGGCACGGACGTATCGCGTGAACGGTATCTTTACCTACTTCTTACGCTGCCAAGGCATGCAACTAACTGCGCAACTCGTTTAGAAACAATCTATATCCATACTCAATTGGTGAGGATGTATGAATAAGAATGATTGCGAGCTGAATATAATCGAATCCAAATTGAATCATGGACAAACGACATATATATGCAGAAAACCGTTTTAGCTATGCAATTCCTAAACATGAAAATATTTGTGCAATCTAGCTTAATTCCTTAGAAAAAAGAACATTTACCTTTGAAAACCTGCTTTAGAGAACCGAAGTGCATCATGGGGGAATCATATGAGATATACCGTTCATCGCACTTTGCTGACCGTTCGGGGGCGAGGTGGAATTGCAGGTGGTTTTTGGATATAACTAGAGCTGTCAGCAAGCAGCGTCCCATACGGAGGGGCGCTGATACATTCGGCCAGTAAGGCCCGAAAGAAAGGTAGGAGGCCATGACGAAAGGTCTGCACGTGCCTTCCGAGATCGGCAAGCTCAGGAAGGTCTGCCTGCACCGTCCCGGCGACGAGCTCCTCAACCTGCCGCCCGACGAGCTCGAGCGACTCCTGTTCGACGACGTCCCGTTCCTGGAGGTCGCGCAGCAGGAGCACGACACCTTCGCCCAGATCCTGAGGGACCAGGGCGTGGAGGTCCTCTATCTCGAGAACCTCGTCGCCGAGGTGTTCGACCAGGTCCCCGGCGCCCGCGCCGAGTTCACCGACCAGTACATCGCCGAGGCCGGCATCCGCGGCCAGCACATGCCGCAGATCGTCCGCGAGAAGCTGGACTCCATCGAGGACAACCTCGAGTTCGTCAAGAAGACCATGGCCGGCATGACCAAGTCCGAGATCGACATGCCCCTCACGGCGTCCACGACCCTCGACTCCCTGGTCAACTCCGAGTCCGAGTCCGACCTGATCATCGACCCGATGCCCAACCTCTACTTCACCCGCGACCCGTTCGCGGTCGTCGGCGAGGGCGTCAACCTCAACCGCATGTACTCGGTCACCCGCAACCGCGAGACCCTGTACGGCAAGTACATCTTCAAGTACCACCCCGACTACAAGGACGTCTCGCTGTACTTCCGCCGCGACTGCCAGTTCCACACCGAGGGCGGCGACGTGCTGAACATCAACGAGAAGACCCTCGCCGTCGGCATCTCCCAGCGCACCCAGGCCGCCGCGATCGACGTCATGGCCCAGAACATCTTCTGGAACTCCGACTCCAAGGTCGAGCGCATCCTGGCCTTCGACATCCCGGTCTCGCGCGCCTTCATGCACCTCGACACGGTCTTCACCCAGATCGACGTCGATAAGTTCACGATCCACCCCGCCATCATGGGCACCCTGCGCGTCTACGAGCTGACCGCCGGCAAGAACCCGGGCGACGTGAACATCCGCCTGATCGAGGACACCCTCGAGCACGTCCTGGAGGACGCCACCGGCGTCGACCAGGTCAAGCTGATCCCCTGCGGCGGCGGCGACCCGATCGCGGCCTCCCGCGAGCAGTGGAACGACGGCTCCAACACCCTGTGCGTCGAGCCCGGCAAGATCTGCGTCTACGCCCGCAACACCGTCACCAACGACGTGCTGTACAAGGAGGGCCTGGACCTTCTCGTCGTGCCCTCCGCCGAGCTCTCCCGCGGCCGCGGCGGCCCGCGCTGCATGAGCATGCCCTTCTGGCGCGAGGACCTCTAAGGTCTTTCAGGACCCGTACAGGTCATAATACATACATCTAGCTGCCATTAGATGTCTCCCATTGGGGCGGTGCGGGTTTTCGCACCGCCCCAATCTTGTATGAGGGACGTCAACACGATTGGATGACTGCTTTTGTAAGGAGCTTGGCCATGGACATCAAGACGATTGGCGTTGAGGAATGGCTCAACGTTTGGGAGAAAAGTGCCACGTGGGACATCGCCCAGTCGACGATCTCGTCGCTCACCATGGGCGAGCTGCGCGCGCTCGATGAGCAGGACGGCGCCACGTTCTACGAGCGCTTGGACCGCGAGAAGATGAACTACGGCTGGATCGAGGGCTCGCCGGAGTTTAAGGCCGTGGTTGCCAAGCTGTATCGTCGGGAGGTCAATCCCGACCACATTCTGCAGACCAATGGCTGCACGGGTGCGAACCTCAACGCCATCATGGCCGTGGTCGAGCCCGGCGACCACGTTATCGCCGAGTGGCCCACCTACGCGCCGCTCTACGAGATTCCGCGCACGCTGGGCGCCGAGGTCGAGTATTGGGAGCTTTGCGAGGAACTCGGCTGGAAGCCCGATATCGAGGAACTCAAGCGCTTGGTGCGCCCCAACACCAAGCTTATCTGCATAAACAACGCATCGAACCCCATCGGTACGGTGCTCGATACCGATATGCTCGGCCAGATTGCCGAGATCGCCCGTTCGGTGGGCGCCTACGTGCTGTGCGACGAGGTGTATCTGCCGCTCGAAAACACTGAGTCCTTTATGTCGATGGTCGACGTGTACGAGAGGGCCATTGTCACCAACTCGTTGTCGAAGACCTATTCGACGCCTGCGGCCCGCGTGGGCTGGGTCGTGGCAGACGAAGAGGTGTCCAACCGCATCCGTACCTATCGCGATTACACCATGATCTGCGGCGGTGTGTTCAACGACGCCTTGGCGACCTATGTGCTTGAGCACAAGGACAAGATCCTCGAGCGCAATCGCAAGATCGTGTTTGGCAACCGCGATATCGCGCAGGCTTGGATCGATACGCAGCATCGCGTTTCCTGGACGGCCCCACAGGGCGTGTCTACCTCGTTTATCCAGCTGGATATTCCCGAGGACGACGAGGAGTTCTGCAAGCGCCTGCTGTCCGAGAGGGGAGTGCTGCTGGTACCCGGCAGCCGCTTTGAGCTTCCCTGTGGCGCACGCCTGGGCTACTGCGCGAGCGAGGACGTTCTGCGCGAGGGCCTGAGGCTTTTGGGCGAGGCGCTGGCGGAGTTTGATCGCTAGGATTCCGATGATCTTCGAGGGCGTTATCTAAATTGGCCGAAGATAATCGAAAACGGACCCGTTTCCCTAGTGAAGCGGGTCCGTTTTTCTATACCGAGAAGTCAAGTTGTTACAAATGGGGCCGTAAAGCGAGCCGGTATCCGCTGGGCCTTATACTGAGTTTCCGGTGAACGGTATCAAGCGTCTGGTAAACGGTAATTTATTTACCAGAAATGAATAGGACAAACTTTTTTCTGAATAAAAATGAAAATGGTTGAGACGCGGTATGAACCGCTAATTCTATTCATAGCTTTAGTGGAAATATGCAATTTGAGGATGGTTTAACAAAGTTAAGTTCCATTTGATTTTAGGATTGAAAACGCGTTTAAGCACGTAAATACGCTTTATTAAGATGAAGTGTGCCATGCGTGAAGTATATGTGTATGCCGTTCACCCCCTATAAAAAACCGTTCGTGGGCAAGGTGGAAGTATGGGCTGATTTTGGATATAAATATGTCGTCAGCAATAACGCCTCACACGGAGGGGCGCTAACGAATCGGCCCTGACAAGGGCCCGAAAGAAAGGTAGGAGGCCATGACGAAAGGTCTGCACGTGCCTTCCGAGATCGGCAAGCTCAGGAAGGTCTGCCTGCACCGTCCCGGCGACGAGCTCCTCAACCTGCCGCCCGACGAGCTCGAGCGACTCCTGTTCGACGACGTCCCGTTCCTGGAGGTCGCGCAGCAGGAGCACGACACCTTCGCCCAGATCCTGAGGGACCAGGGCGTGGAGGTCCTCTATCTCGAGAACCTCGTCGCCGAGGTGTTCGACCAGGTCCCCGGCGCCCGCGCCGAGTTCACCGACCAGTACATCGCCGAGGCCGGCATCCGCGGCCAGCACATGCCGCAGATCGTCCGCGAGAAGCTGGACTCCATCGAGGACAACCTCGAGTTCGTCAAGAAGACCATGGCCGGCATGACCAAGTCCGAGATCGACATGCCCCTCACGGCGTCCACGACCCTCGACTCCCTGGTCAACTCCGAGTCCGAGTCCGACCTGATCATCGACCCGATGCCCAACCTCTACTTCACCCGCGACCCGTTCGCGGTCGTCGGCGAGGGCGTCAACCTCAACCGCATGTACTCGGTCACCCGCAACCGCGAGACCCTGTACGGCAAGTACATCTTCAAGTACCACCCCGACTACAAGGACGTCTCGCTGTACTTCCGCCGCGACTGCCAGTTCCACACCGAGGGCGGCGACGTGCTGAACATCAACGAGAAGACCCTCGCCGTCGGCATCTCCCAGCGCACCCAGGCCGCCGCGATCGACGTCATGGCCCAGAACATCTTCTGGAACTCCGACTCCAAGGTCGAGCGCATCCTGGCCTTCGACATCCCGGTCTCGCGCGCCTTCATGCACCTCGACACGGTCTTCACCCAGATCGACGTCGATAAGTTCACGATCCACCCCGCCATCATGGGCACCCTGCGCGTCTACGAGCTGACCGCCGGCAAGAACCCGGGCGACGTGAACATCCGCCTGATCGAGGACACCCTCGAGCACGTCCTGGAGGACGCCACCGGCGTCGACCAGGTCAAGCTGATCCCCTGCGGCGGCGGCGACCCGATCGCGGCCTCCCGCGAGCAGTGGAACGACGGCTCCAACACCCTGTGCGTCGAGCCCGGCAAGATCTGCGTCTACGCCCGCAACACCGTCACCAACGACGTGCTGTACAAGGAGGGCCTGGACCTTCTCGTCGTGCCCTCCGCCGAGCTCTCCCGCGGCCGCGGCGGCCCGCGCTGCATGAGCATGCCCTTCTGGCGCGAGGACCTCTAAG
>CABUAT010000014.1 GCA_902489665.1 uncultured Collinsella sp.
ATATCGGCGGTGCTGTTTCGCGATATTCAACAGTGCTCAAGCGAGCAAATACTCAGCAACGACTGCTAGCAACGGCAATGACGCCATCACTGATTCTTCATTGTCTTCTGACGCCCCTTTCTGTCTGGGCTGATTCTTTACCGGTGCAGCCGGAGTCTACTGATTATTCCAATAGCGCCGCCAGCAGCTCGGAAGACGAGAGTTTCGTCCTAAATGATGAACAGCAGGGGGTTGAAGTCGAGCAGCCGACTGTGTCAGACAATGATTCTCCCTCATCCGTTTCTAGCGAGTCTGCTTCCAATGCGACTGATTCGCCGAAACCCGAAAATGATGTATCTGCTGTCTTTGGTTCTGTTTCATACCAGACTCATGTACAGGATATTGGCTGGCAGGCTCCCGTTTCAAATGGAATGACGGCTGGCACAACAGGTCGTGCTAAGCGCGTTGAAGCCCTCAAGATCAATCTGCTTTCACAAGATGGCACCCCTTTGGGGAATGACAGCATTTCGGTCCAATCACACATTTCCGGGATCGGCTGGGAGCCTCAGCCGGTGGGTAACGGGCAGACATCTGGAACAGTTGGACAGTCGCGAGCCATCGAAGCGATCAAGCTATCTTTGTCGGGCGGTCTTTCTGACTCGTATGACATTTGGTATCGCGTTCATTCTGCAAATGTTGGTTGGCTTGGCTGGGCCTCAAATGGTGAGCCTGCTGGAACACAGGGCTATGCTTATCAGATCGAAGCTATTCAGATAAAGGTGCTTCCAAAAAATGCTCAAGATGCGCCAGCGCGAGGCGATGCCTTTAGGGACCATTCCCAGGAACCGCCTACTGTTTCCTATCGATCTCATATCTCCAATGTTGGATGGATGGGTGTTGTCGCGGACGGAAAGACATCGGGGGTCATTGACTCAAGAAATGCAATCGAGGCACTGTCGCTTAGTGTTAATTGGTATGGCCACGGAGGCTCTATTTCCTCTCGCGCGCACGTCTCTGGCATTGGTTGGCAAAGCTGGTCTTCAGGTACTGTTGGCACGACCGGGCAGTCTCGGTCAGTTGAGTCCGTTCAGTTTAAGCTCAATGACGAGATATCTGCAACTTACGACATTTGGTACCGTGTGTATGCTTCCAAATTGGGCGGATGGTTGGGCTGGACGTCCAACGGGTCTCCTGCGGGCTCGGTGGGGAAGGGTGCCGCCATTCAGGGTATTCAGGTTATGTTGGTCGAAAAGGGCTGCTCTGCTCCTGGAGATACAGCGAATCATTTTATTGGAGCTACGGATGTTCTGAGTGGCAGTTCGTATGGCCTTAATGGCAATAGCTTGGGCACTGTGCAGGGTAAAACGATTTTAATGGGTTCCGAGAGCGGCTCTGAGCCTTTAACATCGCTTTCTATTTCGTTTGATAATCAAGAGACTTCAGGTTCAATCGGTTATTCAGGCTGCTATGAATTTAGTGGATGGAGCGGAGTTGTTTCTGACGGTGCCGCGCTCAATTCTAAAAATGATGGCCGTACTTTGAAGGCCGTGAGATTGACTCTTACTGGTGATTTGTCTAATGCCTATGACGTTTGGTACCGGTGTTTTGACTCCAAAAAAGGATGGCTTGGCTGGGCGTGTAATGGCGCGGATGCGGGGGCAACGATACCGGGTTCATTCCTTAAGGCTGTCGAAGTAAGGATTATCAGTAAAGGCAGTGGCGCTCCCGGAGTAACGGACGGAGCATTTGTTTCCGATACTTCCGCCGATTGCGCTCATGTTGTTTATCAGGCCCATTCCGCTAGCCGTGGGTGGTTTCCATCTGTTTTAGATGGGCAGGATGCCGGCACAACGGGAAAATCGCTTTCGCTTCAAGCTCTGAATGTGGTGCTGGCCGGTGTGGATGATGATTCTCTGGTTGAGGCACGAGCCCATGTTGCCAATATTGGTTGGCAGGAATGGCGGTCTGCCGGTTATGTTGGGACCGTTGGACAAGGATTGGCCATTCAGGCTCTTGAGCTGCGCATTAATGGTCCCCTCGCGAATCAGTATGACATCTACTATCGAGTTCATTCGGCTGGTTATGGTTGGTTGGGTTGGGCCAAAAACGGCGATTCCGCTGGAACTACCGGGTTAAATATCCAGATAGAAGCTGTCCAAATTAAGCTTGTCGCGAAGGGCGGGAATCCTGGCTCATCGTCTGCGCCCGCATTTATCTCTGCTCCAGCTCTAACGCTCCAGGCGCATGTCGCCACGCTTGGTTGGATGAATCCCGTTGGCAACGGTGGTGTTGCGGGCACAACCGGCAGATCGCTTGCTATTGAGGCGCTGAAGTTGAATGTCCCCAGTAGCGTATCAGGCGGTATTGAGTACTCCGCCCATGTACAGGATGTGGGCTGGCAAGGTTGGACTTCCAATGGGAATGTCGCTGGCACAGTAGGCTGCGCAAAGCGTATCGAGGCTCTTAAGATTAAGTTGACCGGTGATTTATCGAACTACTTTGATGTTTGGTATCGAGCATATTGCCAAGACTTTGGGTGGCTCGACTGGACCTCAAATGGGCAGCCTGCGGGTACGTCTAGGATAGGCTGCAGAGTCGAGTCTGTTCAAGTGAAGATTGTTCCCAAGGGCGCTGGTGCTCCCGGTTCTACTGCGCGTCCGTTTACTGACCAGCCCTTGTTGCCGGCAGATATGATGACTATGCTTAATCGAGCTAATAGATATTCGAGCAGCACAAGCTGGCTCATTATGGTTGACAGGCAAGCATGCCGCCTTGGAGTTTTTCGTGGACAGCGCGGGTCGTGGAGTTACGCTCAATACTGGACTTGCTCTACCGGCGCCCCTAGTACTCCAACGCCTACGGGTGAGTATACCGTCACCGGCAAGGGCTACTCGTTTGGACATGGGTATACCTGCTACTACTACACGCAGTTTTACGGTGACTATCTGTTCCATTCAATACCGTACTACCAGGGAACTTTTAATCCCATGGACAGCCGAATGGGAATGCATGTTTCACAAGGCTGCGTGCGTTTGCCCATTGATCGCGCTAAATGGATTTGGGATAACGTGCCCCTTGCTACCAAGGTGGTAATCTACTAACTATTCCCGTAAGCGGTGAGAGCTTGTTAGAGGGCCCTTTCCTGTTGCCGTAGTCTTGGCAACAGGAAAGGGCCCTTGCCGTTGGATTAGGCTCCTTTTTCTTCGTTCACCTAATTGGTGACATTAATGAAGCTAACTCCCGATAGTATGGTTATTGACGACCGTCTATCTAGGAGGCGATTCTTTTGAAAAGGCAATTTAGAGCATTTATTGTTCTGATTTCCTGCTTCATGACGATGCTGCTTTTGAGCCCTTTGGCTTGTTGGGCAGATCAAAATGTTGGTTCCAACGAATATGAATCCGTTCCAGAGACCCAATCCGACCCCTCGGATCAAACTGCTGCTGTAGCCGATGAAACGGCGCCTTCGATTGATGCTGCCGTGGAGCCCAAAGAGGCGGCCCCGGACGTCAGCTATAAATCTCACATTTCAGGCATTGGTTGGGAGCCGACGTTTACATCGAATGGCTCGACCTCTGGCACAACAGGCCAGTCCCGTAGGCTTGAAGC
Source organism: uncultured Collinsella sp. (assembly GCA_902489665.1). Taxonomy (GTDB): domain Bacteria; phylum Actinomycetota; class Coriobacteriia; order Coriobacteriales; family Coriobacteriaceae; genus Collinsella. Next base: position 3,589 of record CABUAT010000014.1, read on the forward strand.
ACTCAGGGTTTCCCTCCCTAATTCAGAAGACCTTGGTATCGAATACCGCTCTCATGTTCAAAATGAAGGCTGGCAGGATTGGGTTTCTAATGGAGCCGTCTCCGGCACAACGGGAAAGGGCCTTCAGATTGAAGCCGTCGAGCTCAAGCTGACGGGCAACAGGGCGGCTTCTTATGACCTGTATTATCGCGTTCATGCTTCTAATTTCGGCTGGCTTGGATGGACTTCAAATGGGTCGACTGCGGGAACCACCGGTTGGTCTTATGCCGTTGAAGCAATACAGATCGTCATTGTAAAAAAGGGTGACGCGGCGCCCGGCGATACTGCTGGTGCCTATGTCCCATATGTCTTTAATTGCTCTCTTTCTCAGGTTGGGGAGACGACTAAAGTAACCCTGAATATTCCGCAGATCGAGGATATAAAACGACTCGGGATCGCTGATTCGATAAAGGTGGCAGGCTCCATGTCGTATGGAGGGAGGGTCACCCGTTCCGTCTCAAGCACGATTGCACTCGGAGATCTGGGCTCTAGCTCCAGTGAAATTGAATTTAGCGATTATGGTCCGTTTGACGTTACGTTGCAGTATTTGAAGAACGGAAACATCGTTCAAGAGGACCATCAGTCAATTGGCATTTCTGCGAGTGAGTACAACCTTGCCCCTTTGAGTGCTTCTTTCCCCGTTGTTCTCTATTCGCTATCTTTCTGGGATATCAGTACCTCTTCTGCTGGAACGACCGTTCCGTCAATTGTAATGCTCGATCGTCCAAGTGCCTATAACTGGAACTCGCTTCCATCCGGGATGTACGGTCTTCCGTATCTGACTCATGAGGAGAATGCTTCTAGTTCGAGCTATCAGGCGTTCGCGGATTATGTCGCTGCTCTCTACAAGATCAATTCCAAGGCAAAGTTCAATCTGTATATCAATGACATCACCTGTTCGTTGATCCATAGGATGATTTACGCCAACAAGATTCCCGCAGGCCAATACTCCATTCGGCTGTTGTCCGATGGATCCGCCACGTATGTCTTTACCAACGAAGCCTTTGACGTTAAGGATCCAGATTCTAAGCAAGCGGAGCTGATTACTTTATGGAACGCCGCCAAGAATAAGGAATACGAAACCGGTGAGGTCTCAAAGTCGTATAGCGATTATCACGATCACTGGGATTCTATGTATGCCGTGCTGAGTATTGAGCCTGGCACTCAGTGGTGGATGACTCGAACGAATCTGTTTACGAGTGGTGACGATAATGCCTTTGCGAATAAGATCGCGTCCGATCCCGGCGTTAAGAAGGTGAATGTTTCGGGCATGCTTACGAGCCTGCAGAATAGGGGAGAGGATACAGTCCAAGCGTTTAAGGCGCTGTACAACTTTAACGATGGCTATTTTGATGCGGCGACTCAGCAGGGCAAAAAGGTAATGATGCTGCTTGGAACGTACGTTTCTTACGAGCAGAATTTTGACGACTATGCCAACTTGACCGAAGTTATCTATGGCGATGACTATTTGTATTATTACAAGGGGCATCCAAACACACCGACGGGTATGTATCCCCAAAAGCAGGAACAGCTTGACCGTCTTGGCATTACCGATGTCGATTCTTCCGTCGCTGCAGAGCTGATCCTCTTCTTTAATCCGGAGATCGGTCTGTCTGGTTATGGGTCTAGTACGTATAACTCGGCCAGTGCCGATGCTGCTGGTGGACTTTGGAATTCCACAAAGGCCGAGGCCTTGAAGCCGGGTGCCGTCATCGATTATTCCATTATGGATTGGTTTGCTTCTCCGATTACCGAAGACACGGATGCTGCTATCAGATCCCTTTGCAAACAGGGAGACTCTTGCTATCTCGTAGAGTTTTCGGATTCCATACTTGCTTCGGCAAATTACGACTTTGCTATCTATTCGCACAATAGCGGTGCTCTGACTTATTTCAAGAAGGGCGAGTCGGGCTATGATGTTGTTAAGGTGTCACGAGGCCCTCTTGACGTCTTGGCAACTTCGCATGTTTCAAATGACGGCTGGCAATCGGCCTCTAAGGGTGGAAATGCTTCCGGTACCGTTGGGCAGTCAAAAGCCGTCGAGGCTATTACTCTCAATCTGCAGAATGCTCCCTATGATGGTGCATTGGAGTACAGGACACATGTTTCCGATTATGGCTGGCAGGGCTATGTGAAGGAGGGGAAAGTTTCTGGTACTACGGGCCAGAGCAAGTCTGTCCAGGCTATTCAGATTCGCCTGACTGGTGAGATGGCCAATCACTATGACGTTTATTATCGAGCTCACGTTCAGGATAAGGGATGGCTCGGTTGGGCCTGCAATGATCAAGTTGCCGGAACGACCGGTTTCGTTTTGAGGCTAGAGGCATTTCAGGTCGTTTTGGTCGAAAAGGGTTCGCCCGCTCCTGGGGATACGAGTCAGCCCTCTATTCAGAGAGCGTTTTCAATCAAGGCACATGTTTCAAACCTTGGTTGGCAGTCGCCTGTTTACGAAGGCATGACCGTTGGCACAACTGGCCGAAATCTTGCTGTTGAGGCGTTGACGATTAGCAAGCCTGACCTAGGGTATTCCGGCGGCATCGAGTATCGAGCTCACGTTCAAAATATCGGCTGGCAAAAGTGGGTCAAAAATGGAAAGGTTGCCGGTACTACGGGGAAGTCTCTTGCTGTTGAGGCTGTTGAAATAAAACTGACGGGAGATCTTGCCAAGCATTATGACGTTGTCTATAGGGCACACGTTCAAAGCAAAGGTTGGCTAGACTGGGTTAAATCGGGCGAGTGTGCCGGTACAACTGGTGAGGCTCTGCATCTAGAAGCGCTTGAGGTTAGGCTGGTTGAGAAAAGCTAAATATAGATCCAATTTGCCTATATACCAACGCTAATGAAGTGGGGGTGAATTGATGGGGTTGTAGTCCCCTCAATTCACCCTCCTTAGTTGCAAGTTATTTGAAAGAGACAAACCGTGCTAGACTTTATCCTTTGTGTAAGGATTTCGTTTCGGCCTCTTTCATTAAGTCGTCATCATTAATTTCTATTGGGTGAATTAAGGTGAAGTTTGGTAATCATGAATTTGCTTTATACGGTTGATAACAATTTTGTCCCACAGTTGGCCGCCAATATTTGCTCGGTTGTTTCAAATCATTCCGGTATTCAAGACATTACTTTTCATGTCTTCTCTAATGGCATTACAGAGGATAACCAGCGTTTGCTCCAGGAGATGGTGACCGAATACAACCAAAACCTTGTATTTTATGATATTTCGAACTTCAAAGATGCTCTCGGGTTTGATTTTGATACATCGGGATGGAATGAAATAGTTCTTGCTAGGCTTTTGATGGCACATTTTCTACCTAATGAGATCGAAAGAGTTATTTACCTCGATGGCGATACGATTGTTCTTGGGGATATTGCTCTTCTTTGGAATCAAGATCTTAAGGGTTGCGTGGTTGGAATGGTTCCCGAGCCAACGGTCGGCCCATCTCGACTTAATGATTTAGACTTAAATGGCTGTCTGTACCACAATGCTGGCGTGTTGCTCGTTGATTTAAAGCAATGGAGATCAACTTGTTGCGAAGATCAATTATTGGATTATTGCGAGCGCCGCTCAGGACGCTTGTTTGCGAATGATCAAGATGCTCTAAATGCAGTACTTAAAGATAAGATTTGCAGTTTATCCCCTGCGTTCAATTATTCCAATATCTTTGACTACTATCCGTTTATATTCTTAAACTCGTTAATGCCGGGCTTTTCGGATGAAAACAGTTTTAATACCGCAAGATCGAAGCCCATCGTTGTCCATTATCTCGGCGAAGAGAGGCCATGGCGGCGGGGGAATACTCATCGCTTCAATAATGAGTATCACTTTTATTTATCAGAAACGTTCTGGAAGGACGCGAAAGATGAAGATGGTTGGGGCGCTTATTTTCTTGCTTGGCGGACTTTTAATTTCCTAACCAGGCCTTTTCCTCAGCTTCGTTATAAAGTGATCAGCGGGTTGATTCCCGCATTTCTTAAATATCGTGCCTCGCAAAGAAATAAATAGGATTATGGATAAAATCAAAGACAAGTCTGTTTGCATTGTCTTACCCACATATAACGGCGGAAAGTATTTGGCCAAACAGCTTGATAGTATCTTGGAGCAAACTTGGCCTAATTGCTCCGTCTATATTCGTGATGATGGTTCAACGGATGAAACTGTTGAAATTGCACAATGGTACTGTCGGTCAAACTCCAGCATTCATTTAATTCAAGATTCAATCGGTAATCTTGGGTGCCCAAATTGTTTTTATGAAATTATCAAACGGGTTCCCGAATATGACTACTATGCATTTGCCGATCAGGATGATATTTGGAAGACCGATAAAATTGAACGGGCAGTCAGGGCAATTGAAAATAGTGGAGACAAGGTGCCGACTGTCTACTTTTCTTCCTTTTCATATGTAAACGAAGATGGCGAGACGATACGCGAGTCGGCTCCGCAGGACAAGTACCTCTCTTTTCATAACACCTTGTTTTATACTCCCGGACTAGGCTTCACGATAGTATTTAATCGCCTTGCCTGCAGGGCCTTTATTCTTGAGGTAGATCCAGGGAATGAAATGCATGATCGCTGGCTGATTCGGTGTGCTTCGGCATTTGGAAAGGTATTGTTTGATTCCGTCTGTACGGCTTCACATGTTCGTCATTCCTCTGCGGTCACGTCTGGAGATAATCGTTATTTTGATCTTTTAAAGACCTATTTTAAGGACGAGCTATTTGGTGATAGATCGAAAGATGAGAGTAAAAAGTTAAGCCATTTTTCTGCGGTGTTTTATGATGAGCTTAGTTTTGAGCAGAAACATGAGCTTGATATTTTCACCAATGATGATGGGATTATTTCAAGACTTAGGAAAGCATTTTTCCCAAAGCGTCTGCGACCTACTTTGATTTCTGATTTACTTCTTCGCGTTTTGTTTTTATTCAACAAGGCCTGATGATCCACTGCTGGAGTGATTGTGTCTAATAGAAAAACGAAAGAACTCTCTGTTGAGCAGAGTCTTGTTTGGAACAGCGTCGGCTCGATGGCGTATTTGATTTGCAACTGGCTGATTACTGTTCTTGTGGTGACACTTGGTTCCGACATTAGCATGTCTGGTAGCCTTGCTGTGGCTATGTCTGTTGGTAATATTTTTGCGACCATTGTTTTGCTTAGAGCGCGCCCCGTTCAGGTTTCTGAGAGCTATTCTGATTTTACGACTGGGAATTTTATCGCTCATAGAATCGTTGCAACAATACTTGCCTGTGTAATTTGCTTCTTCTATTGTTTAGTCTCTGTTGCATTCAACGATTGGGCAATTGTTGCTGTTTATTGCCTATTTAAAGCTGGTGATTCATTTGTCGATGTTCTTCACGGTGTGGATCAGGTAAACAACAGATTGGACATTGCGGCTATCTCTCAAATAGTTCGTGGCGTAGGAGTTCTAGTCTCCTTTTCGTTGTGCTTGTTGCTATTTGATAACTTGGTAATAGCCGTTGCTTCAATGGCTTTTGTTACCATAGCTGTTGTGCTTACATATGATTTTAGAATGACAAAACGGTTTTGTGCCGTTATACCTGATTTTGATTTTACTTCCCTTATCAAATTGTCGCGTATCTGCTTTCCCGGCTTTGTTGCATCTCTTGCGTGCACGGCTGTTGTTAGCGTAACAAGACAGTTCTATGGCCTTTCCTATGGAAATGAGGCGTTGGGTTTTTATGCCGCCGTTGCCACTCCGACTGCCGTAATTCAGGCTCTCGTATCTTATCTATATGCCCCCCTGCTTGGACCTATTTCGGCAATGTGGCGAGAAAACGAAACTCACCGATTACGCTTAGTATTTATTAAGATGCTCGTTTCCGTATTCGTTTTGACGGCGATGTGTGCCATGGCTAGTGCTTTCATAGGCGAACCTGTGCTTACTGCTATTTATGGCAAAGAAGTTGGCCTTCACTCAGATTATCTTCCGTTGGCACTCGTTGCTACCGCATTCACTGGTTTGAACTTTTTCACTATTGATGTCTTTATTGCATTTGGGAAACCGATTATTGGCACGATTTCTGGTGCCGCTTCGTTAGCGTTGGCCGTGTTTCTTTCTCGTTATTGTTTTGTGAATCCGGTATTTGCTTCTGATGCAAATGTCATCAATATCATTATCTTGGTGGCATACGGTTTTGGATTATTATTTTCCTTCCTTTGTATAATTAACCTATTAAATCGGAAGGCGAAGCAATCTGTCACATCCGAACTGTAAATTCGCTCTCCTTGTTTCGATAGGGTTTTTCAGTTCGACTTGGGCTGTTTGATTGATATTCTGTACTGAGGATTCAGATGATGCATGAATTAAGAGCGCTGGTTATCATCCCAGCTTTTAATGAAGAGGCGAACATTTTAGATACGGTTTCTTCTGTGGAGGAAGCTGGATACGATTATGTAGTTATTAACGATGGCTCCACTGATGACACTTTGCGTGTTTGTCGCGATGCGGGGGTTAATGTCCTGGATTTACCGCAGAATCTTGGCATTGGAGGCGCGGTTCAAGCCGGACACAAATATGCCAAACGCTTTGGCTATGATGTAGACATCCAAGTTGATGGTGATGGGCAGCATGACGCCCATTACATATCGCGCTTGCTTGATGAAATAAATAATGGGTCTGATTTAGTTATCGGATCGCGATTTCTTGAGGAATCTGAAGGCTTCAAGTCAACCTTCTTGAGGCGTCTTGGAATTAGATGGCTCTCTGCGGTAATTCATCTTACAACTCACGTTCGTGTTAGCGACCCCACTTCTGGTTTTCGCGCATGTGGATCTAAGGCCATAGATCTGTTCTGTAAAAAATATCCCGTAGACTATCCGGAGCCGGATTCTGCTGTTGCGGCTATGGTTAAGGGCCTTCGCGTTACAGAAGTGCCTGTCGTAATGAAAGAACGACAGGGGGGAAAGTCGTCAATTTCTGGTTTTAGTAGCATTTATTACATGATAAAGGTTACTTTGGCGATTATCATCTCTTCATTCTCGAATTAGGACGGGTTGTTATGCATATTTCCTTACAGTTTGGTGTCATTACTGCTTGTTTAGTTTTGCTTTGTTTTGTGCTGCGTCTTGTATTAAAGGATAGCCTTCAGCTCAAGTATTCACTTCTTTGGATTGTTCTTGCATTGGTTTTGTTGGTATGCGGCCTCTTTCCGCAACCTCTTTACTTCATTTCAAGTTTATTTGGTTTTCAGACTCCAGCCAATTTTGTTTTTGTCTTAGGGTTTTTATTTTTGATATGCATTGTTCTTTCTATGGCATGTCTGTCAAGTAAACAATCTTCTGCAATTGCTAACTTAACTCAACGAATTGCATTGCTTGAAAAAGAGCTTGAATCAAAAAATAGGGAGTAATGCCATGTGCTTGGCAAAAGATCATACATTTGTATTGTGCGCATACGGCGAGTCTCCGTACTTGTCTGACTGTTTAGATTCTTTAGTGAACCAAAGCACCCGAAGTAATATCCTTATATCGACGTCAACTCCTAATTCCTATATTGATCGTATAGCGTCTAATTATTCGATTCCGGTAATTGTTAACGAGGGGTCGCCTAGCATATCTCATGACTGGAATTGTGCTATTGCGAATTCAAATACAAAGCTTGTGACTATAGCTCATCAGGATGATATCTATAGCTCTAGTTATACGGAAACTATGCTGCGGGCTATGAAAGAAGCGGATCGACCTTTAATCTTCTTTTCTAATTATGGTGAGATAAGAAATGGCGTATATGAAGAAAACCTCCTTATTCTGAAAATTAAGAGAATTTTACTTCGTAAGTTTGCTCGCCACGGCGCTCTTTCATCGGTTAAGGATAAAAGGGATATCCTGAGGTTCGGTTCCGCCATCTGCTGTCCTTCTGTGACATTTAATCTAAGCATCTTACAGACACCGTTATTTATGACAGACATGAAATGTGACTTGGACTGGGAGGCATGGGAAAGATTCTCGAAAATCGACGGATCTTTCGTTTATTCTCCCGAGGTTTTAATGTTTCATCGAATTCATGAAGGCTCTGAGACCACGGCGTTGATTAAAGATGATACAAGGAGGTCGGAGGATGAAACTATGCTTCAAAAATTCTGGCCCAAGTGGTTTGCTCCAATAGTCTGTAGCCTGTATTCGCTTAGCATGAGAAGCAATTCTTTATGACGCTGCAACAATGCCGGCGTAAGTTGAACATTTATCGAGACGGAGTTGTAGAGTTATGAATCTAGATACCTTTACTGGTCATCTGAAACTATCTGATAGTTATCGAAAAGCTCTGACGTTTATCGTTTATCCACTTATAGCTGCACTCTCTCTTTGCTTGGGATTTTTCTACTATTGCGCCTTTAAAGCCAGCGCTATCGGATTGCCTGGGCTATGGCTCTCGGCTCTGCCCTTAATCGCCTGCTTGTTCGTTGGTGTCCTATTATTAATTAAAGAGCAGCACAATCCCGCAATTTGCTTTGTGGTGATTGGTGTGCCCGCTGTAACTGCTTTTGGCCTTTTCATGCTGCCCGCTAATGTTCCAGACGAGGCTTCTCATATTTGGCAGGCGGCCGCCTTATTGTCTCGTAACGGCAATGGCTTTGATGTTGTCTCTTGCTTCCAATTGGGTCAGTTTCCTTCATCGTACGCAGATTATTTTAATGCAATGACTCAGCCTACCGATTGGTCTAGCGTCTTTGTGTGCCATACGTATTTGGGGAGCTATTACCCTCATCTTTATTTAATTCCGGGAGTAATTCTAGGATTTGCGCAGCAAACGGGTTTCAATGCCTTTGTGGCCCTTTCAGTTTCGCGCGTGTGCGCTGGATTAATATATTGCTTCGCGGCTTATTGGATAATCAAACTGATGCCAGTTGGTAAAAATGCTGTTTTGATTTTTTTACTAAATCCCATTTTATTGCAGCAGGAAGCGTCTGTTTCGGCTGATTCTGTCGCAAACATTGTTGCCATTTTGTACGTTGCTGTAGTTGTTAAGATTTATGCGGACTCGTTGTACTCATATCGATCTCTGCTGGCGTTAATACTGCTATCCGTTTTACTGCTTCTTTCAAAGATAATGTTTTTCCCGTTGGTACTCTTGAATCTTATTCACTGGAAAAAACTTAAAGGAACAGACAGCTATATAAAGTTCATCTTTTCCTTCTTTGCGATAGCTTTTGTTGCGAGCTGTGCGTTCGTGTCTCTTTATCATGGTAGTTTCATGCCAGATTCTTTTGATTTGATGCGAGCGCCGCTGCATTGCGCAAAGGTCTTTATTAAGTCTATTTGGGAGATGGGGCCATTCTGGTTTCAATCCTATGCAGGTTACAATCTTGGCGCTCTTTCGATTAATGTTTGGCCATTTTGTTTTTGGCTTTACATCATTCTTCAGTCCGTTGTTCTGTTTTATAACGATGAGAATAATAAAAAATTATTCTGCAGTACGGATCGCTTTGTAATGATTGCTGTTGTATTCGTCAATTTCTTCCTGATTGTTATGACGATGAGGAACTGGACTCTTACTGTTGATAAGCGTGAAGATATTATCATGGGGGTCCAAGGACGATATTTATTCCCACTGGTCCTTCCGGTTCTGTTGAATATCTTGCGACCGATAAAATCAAGTTCTGAAGGACATGTCTTGCTTGGTTCTTCATTGATAATGAGTACTATTCTATTTGTTGACTTTATTTCAATTCTTTCTGCGTTTTAGGAGTTAGTGTTTCATGTTGAACCTTCTTGAGGGCATTGGTTACACCGTTAAAGAAGAGGGCTTTTATAACGTCCCCAAGAAGGTCTCCCATGTACTCTCAATGCATAGGCCTCGATTTGATTTTGGCTCTCGCCAAGACAATTCTTTTTTTGATGTTATTTTTATTAATGGATGTGATTATTCCGTTCCGCATCCTATTAGGTACCGTGTCGATCATCAGATTGAGGAACTTGAGGCTGCCGGCTTAACGGTCCAAAAGGTTAATGCCTGGGAGATGGAAAAGGATATTCTTAGGCATGCGCGTACTTTTATTATTTTCCGTTGTCCCCTAAGTGATGAAGTTGAATCTTTAATTAGGCAGGCAAAAAAACTCAATAAGCGTGTTATTTATGACATTGATGATTTGGTTATCGACACTGCTTATACCGATTCTATTCCGTTCGTTAATGCAATGACTGCTCATGATAAGTCTTGCTATGACGATGGAGTCAGGCGAATGGGTGAAACACTGAAGCTTTGCGATTGCGCTATCACTACTACTGAGGGTATGGCGGAAGAACTAAAAAAATATGTTCCCAGGGTCTATATAAATAGAAATGTAGCATCTGAATCGATGATTGATTATTCGAATATTGCTATCTATCGTCGAGATGTACTCCCCAGCTTGCAAAGCTCAAGCGTCTTGCCCGAGGATAGGGTTCCCTATAAGCGAGCGGTTGAGCGAAGGGATGAAAAACAGAAAACTCAGGAAATCAGAATCGGCTATTTTAGCGGAAGCATTACCCATAATGCAGATTTCAATTCAGTGCTCCCAGCATTATCTAAGGTAATGGAGACTCATCACAACGTCACCCTGATGGTGGGCGGGGAACTCGATGTTCCTGATGACTTGATGCCATTTTCTGAACGTATTGTCACGTTCCCATTTTGCGATTGGCGTCGGCTTCCAAATTATATAGCTTCCTGTGATATCAATATCGCTCCTTTGGAGAATACTCTATTCAATCGAGCTAAATCCGAGAATAAATGGATTGAATCATCGCTTGTTAAGGTTCCTACGGTTGCTAGCAATGTTGGCGCCTTTAAGAAGATGATTCAGGATGGCGTTACTGGATTTCTCTGCGATTGTGTTGAGGACTGGTGTGCTGCCCTCAATCGTCTGATATTAGATTCTGATCTTAGGAAGAGCGTCGGCGAATCTGCATATTTATACTGCCATGAGCACTGCACTACTGTTTCGGCTGCTAAAGCAATCCGAGATATTATTGTAAAAGAACAATCTCCCAATCTCGCAATGGTCATGCCGAGCGTGAATACTAGCGGTGGTGTCTTAGTCGCCCTTAAGCATCTGTGCATTCTTCAAGACGCTGGCGTTGATGTATTGTTGCTTAATACTGATGATTCAACAAAGTGGCTTGAAGTTTTCGGACATCGTATTCCTGTTCTTAATCGTGTCGTTCCTAGCGGTAAGCTCGATAAATGTCCTTTGTCGGGTGCAATTGATACCGCAGTTGCAACCCTTTGGGACACTCTTGATTTTGTTAGGCGCTATCCACGTATTGGTAAGAAAAAGTACTTGGTCCAGAATCTGGAGACCGATTTTTATCTTCCAGGAGATAGACTGCGCCTTCAAGCAAATGCCACGTATTTGAATAATGATATTGACTATTTGACAATTTCGCCTTGGTGTGAGGAATGGCTTCAGGACAGGTTCGGTCAGGATTGTAAGTCTGTGCCAAACGGACTTGACCTTGCTGCGTTCCCTCATTCTGTGCGCGATTTTTCTTTGCCCAAAATTAGGATTCTAATTGAGGGGGATTGCGGTTCTGATTATAAAAATGTTGATGAAGCTTTCAGGGTAGTGGAAAGGCTTGACTCTGAAAGATATGAGATTTGGTACATGAACTACACTGGTAAAAAGAAGCCTTGGTACCGTATTGATAATTTCCTCGGTAGAGTACCGCATGATCAAATATCAGACATCTATAACCAGTGTCATATTTTATTGAAGACAAGCATTCTCGAAAGTTTTTCATATCCCCCGCTGGAGATGATGGCGACCGGCGGCTTTGTTGTTGCTGTTCCCAATGGAGGTAATGCAGAGTTCCTTCGCGACGGATTGAATTGCTTGCTTTATGACCGGGGAGATATTGATGCTGCGGTGAGCTGCATTAATCGCATCGTTAATGATCACGGTCTTCGTAAGACGCTGTATGACGGGGGATTGAAGACTGCGGAGGAGAGGGACTGGTCAAAACTGACGGATAGAGTCGTTCGCCTATATGACTGATACTATAGTTTTAATGTGATGGATGCATACTTGCGGCAACGTAGACCTTTAAGTTAACGTTGCCGCAAGCATGCAATGTCTGGCTGCTTTATTTTTTAAGGAGTTATGTTATGAAAGGCATCATCCTCGCCGGCGGGTCCGGCACGCGCCTGTACCCGCTCACGCTCGTGACCTCCAAGCAGCTGCTGCCGGTCTACGACAAGCCCATGATCTACTACCCGCTGTCCACCCTCATGCTGGCGGGCATCCGGGACATCTTGGTCATCTCCACCCCGACCGACCTGCCCAACTTCGAGCGCCTGCTCGGGGACGGCTCGCGCTACGGCGTGAACCTCTCCTACGCGGAGCAGCCCTCGCCGGACGGCCTGGCGCAGGCCTTCACCATCGGCGAGGACTTCATCGGCGGAGAGCCGTGCGCCCTGGTGCTGGGCGACAACATCTTCTACGGCAACGGCCTGTCCCGCCACCTGACGCGCGCCGTCCAGAACGCCGAGTCGGGCCGCGCCACGGTCTTCGGCTACCACGTGGACGACCCCGAGCGCTTCGGCGTCGTGGAGTTCGACCGCGAGGGGAGGGCCGTCTCCATCGAGGAGAAGCCCGAGCGCCCCAAGAGCTCCTACGCCGTCACCGGCCTGTACTTCTACCCGGGCGACGTCGCCGCCAAGGCGCATAGGGTGGAGCCGTCGGCCCGCGGCGAGCTCGAGATCACCACGCTCAACCAGATGTACCTGGAGGAGGGGACGCTGTCCGTGGTCACCCTCGGCCGCGGCTACGCGTGGCTGGACACCGGCACCATGGAGAGCCTGCACGAGGCGGCGGAGTTCGTCCGCGCCGTGGAGCACTCCCAGGACCTGCCCGTGTCCGTGCCCGAGGAGATCGCCTGGGAGAACGGCTGGATCACGACCGCCGAGCTGGAGGAAGCCGCCAAGGCCTACGGCAAGTCGGTCTACGGGCAGCACCTGAAGAAGGTCGCCGCCGGCGAGATCGTCAACAGCCCGCGCGAGTACTAGCGCCAGCTTGTTTTCTTTTAGGGGTCACCGTTTATCTGGTGGCCCCTTTCGTTATGATTACGTTGACCATAAAGATAATATGATTGGGAGTGGATGTGTTAAGCGTCTACTTTGGCGATATGCCAGAAGCGATTTACAACACAGCGACATATTTCAAAAACTCTTACCGGTCTACTTGGATTACGGATCCCTATGCAGTCTCGATAATTAAAGATGTCGATCGATCGGATGTTGTCTCCGAAAACGTCATCGAAAGCCCCGTGCTTGGATCCATCTCCCCACTCCAGCTTTCTGGTGGCGTGAAAACGCTGCTGCTTATGAGATTTGATCGTAAGCATATTTTTAACGCCTCTACCTGTGGTGACAACTGTGCCAAGTGGATTCTTGACATGGCGAAAGACCGCAAGCTCGTTGTGAATCTCTATCATGTGATGGACTTTGGTCGCGAGGATTTTAAAATTAAAGTCGTGAATAGCGGCCGAATCGTTCACAACATGGCCGAATTGATTCACGAGTCGATTCCGTATCTGTAGGTACTGCTTATGAACGGTTCGCATCTCGTTAAGATTTCCCGCCGCAGGGGAACTAAGTACACATTTACCATCAAGCGGAACATCACAATTGTGCGTGGCGATAGTGGCACGGGTAAGACGACACTGTTTGACATGGTCGCAGACTACATGCGAACGGGCGAGCAGTCGGGTGTCTCCTTGCAATGCGATTGTCCCTGTGTCGCCCTGACCGATTATGATTGGCGAAACCAGCTTTCGTCCGTTCATGACTCGATTGTATTTGTCGATGAGGGCTTAAAAGAGATCCATTCTGATGAGTTTGCCCATCATGTGCTGTATTCCTCGAATTATTTCGTGCTGATCTCAAGGGCTGATTTCCCCAATCTTCCGTATAGCGTGGATGAGATTTACAAGATTAAGACGAGCGGAAAATACCATTCTTTCGTCCCTGTTTATCAAGATCGCGGAAATCATCGTTATGCTATTTCCCGATCGGCGCCAAAACAGGACTTTTCTATCCTTCTATGCGAGGACAGTAAGTCTGGTTTCCAGTTCTTTGAACGGCATTTCGCTGATAGTGAGCTTACCTGTGCTTCGGCCATGACGAACAGCGCGATTTTGGGCTGGTTGGATCAGCATTTCGACGATCGCGTGTTTGTTGTCGCGGACGGAGCGGCATTTGGGTGCTATGCGGACCGCGTCCTTAAGCTGCAAGACATTCATCGCGATACTGTTACGGTTTGTCTTCCCGAGTCATTCGAGTGGCTTCTGCTGAGCTCTGGCGTAATTTCAGGGTTAGATGTTAAGGCGGTTTTGGAAACCCCAGAAGCCTTTGTAAACAGTGAGAAGTTTAAAAGCTGGGAAGACTTCTTCTATAAGTACTTACGCGATAAAACTGGGAATTCGGTCTTCCGGTACGACAAAGACTGCATTCCGGAGGCGTTTTGTAGGGGAAGTAATTCTGCGAAGGTCATGGCTCTTATCGCATGCCGAAATGTCCGATAGTTTTGTTGAATAGTGTCGCGGCGTCACTTCCTGCGGCATACTAAAGAAGCTGTACTTGCTTCAGATTGGATTTTCATGTCTGAGATTTTTGAACCTAAGAACATCATCGTCACGGGCGGTTGCGGCTTCATCGGCAGCAACTTCGTGCACTACGTGGTGAAGAACCACCCGGGCGTCCACGTGACCGTCCTGGACAAGCTGACCTACGCCGGCAACCCCGAGAACATCGCGGGGCTGCCCGAGGACAGGGTCGAGCTCGTCGTCGGTGACATCTGCGACGCGGAGCTGCTCGATAGGATCGTCCCCGGCCACGACGCGATCGTGCACTACGCCGCAGAGAGCCACAACGACAACTCCATCGCCGACCCGGAGCCGTTCTTGCGCACCAACGTGGAGGGCACCTTCCGCCTGCTGGAGGCCGTCCGCAAATATGGCGTCCGCTACCACCACGTCTCCACCGACGAGGTCTACGGCGACCTGGCGCTCGACGACCCCGCCAAGTTCACCGAGGAGACGCCGTATAAGCCCTCGAGCCCCTATAGCTCCACCAAGGCGAGTTCCGACATGCTCGTGCGCGCATGGACCCGCACCTACGGCCTGCACACCACGATCTCCAACTGCTCCAACAACTACGGCCCCTACCAGCACGTGGAGAAGTTCATCCCCAGGCAGATCACGAACATCGTCGACGGCGTCCGCCCCAAGCTCTACGGGAAGGGCGAGAACGTCCGCGACTGGATCCACACCGAGGACCACAGCTCCGCGGTGTGGGACATCCTCACCAAGGGCCGCATGGGGGAGACCTACCTCATCGGCGCCAATGGGGAGAAGAACAACATCACCGTCCTGCGCATGATCCTGGAGGCCATGGGCCGCGACCCCGAGGACTTCGACTGGGTCGCCGACCGCCCCGGCCACGACCGCCGCTACGCCATCGACTCGACCAAGCTCCAGCGCGAGCTGGGCTGGAGGCCGGCCCACATCGACTTCGCCGAGGGCCTGAAGGCCACCATCGACTGGTACGTGGCCAACGAGTCTTGGTGGCGCCCGGCCAAGGAGGCCACCGAGGCCCGTTACCGCGCACAGGGCCAGTAGGAGGGGAGAGAGACATGGCAGACATCGCATTCGAGAAGGATCTCGCCGTCGCCGAGACCGGCATCGTGGGCCTCAAGGTCGTCGACCTCGCCGTCCACGGCGACTCGCGCGGCTGGTTCAAGGAGAACTGGCAGCGCGCCAAGATGACCGCGCTGGGCATCCCGGACCTCAGGGTCGTCCAGAACAACGTCTCCTACAACGACAGCCGCGGCGTCACCCGCGGCATCCACGCGGAGCCCTGGGACAAGTTCATCTCCGTGGCCCGCGGTTCCGTCTTCGGCGCCTGGGTGGACCTGCGCGAGGGCAGCGAGACCTTCGGCAAGGTGTTCACGACCGTTTTGGATCCCAGCAAGGCCATCTACGTCCCGCGCGGCGTGGGCAACTCCTTCCAGGCCCTGGAGGACGGCACCGCCTACACCTACCTGGTGGACGCCCACTGGTCGCTCGAGCTGAAGAGGACCTACACCTTCGTGAACCTCGCCGACCCCGAGCTCGCCATCGAGTGGCCGATCCCGCTCGACCAGGCCACCGTCTCCGAGGCGGACCTCAACCACCCGATGCTGAGGGACGTCGTCCCCATGGCGCCGAAGCGCACCCTCGTCACCGGCTGCAACGGCCAGCTGGGCCATGCGGTGCGCGCGCTCGCCGAGGAGCGCGGCGTCGCCAAGGACTTCGACTTCTGCGACATCGACACCTTCGACATGTCCGACCCGGACGCCTACGCGCAGTACGACTGGTCGCTCTACGGCACCGTGATCAACTGCGGTGCCTACACGGCGGTCGATAAAGCGGAGGCCCCCGAGGGCCGCGTGACCGCCTGGAAGGCCAACGCCACCGGCCCGGCCCTGCTCGCCCGCACCTGCGCCGGGCACGGGATCACCCTCGTGCACGTGTCCTCCGACTACGTCTTCGACGGCACGGCCGAGGTCCATACCGAGGACGAGCCCCTCAGCCCGCTGTCCGTCTACGGCCAGACCAAGGCCGCGGGCGACATTGCCGTGGCCGGCTGCCCCCGCCACTACATCATGCGCAGCTCCTGGGTCATCGGCGAGGGGCACAACTTCGTCAAGACGATGAAGGCGCTCTCCGACCGCGTCGCCGACCCGGACGACAAGCTGGACCAGGTCACCGTCGTGGACGACCAGCTGGGCCGCCTGACCTTCACGCGCGACATGGCGCGGGCCATCTTCCATGTGCTGGGGACGCACGCCCCCTACGGCACCTACGACTGCACCGGCTCCGGCGCCGTGAAGTCCTGGGCCGACATCGCCCGCGCCGTCTTCGAGGCCGCCAACGGCAACGGGGACAAGGTCGTGCCGGTCAGCACCGCCGACTACTACGGCGGCGCCGAGGGACCCGTCGCCCCGCGCCCGGTCCACTCCGCGCTCGACCTTTCCAGGCTCGAGTCGGTCGGGTTCCACATGCCCGACTGGGAGGAAGAGCTTGGGGAGTACCTCAAGACGCTCTAGCCGCTATCAACTTTTCGAGAGTAAAAGCCGCCGTTCTTTAACGGCGGCTTTTCTTGTTGATGGCTATCTGCGCAGTGGTGCCAATAGTATTTTGCGGAAGATCTTTCACTCGCTTGGCGTGGTGGCGGACCTGCCGGGCTGGTCATCGTAGGCGTATTTGCTGTACACGTTGACCTCCCACTGCTTTTTTTCGACCTTTGCCACGGAATCGAGGATGAAGCCGGTCGCAAGGCTCAGACCGCACAGGAACATAAACGACGCGGCGAGCATGGCGGTGGGGAAGCGCGGAACGAGGCCGGTCTGGAAATACTCGACAACGATGGGCGTGCCCAAGGCGAGGCCGATCACCGCAAACAGAAGCGCGACGAGGCTGAAGAACTTCAGAGGGCGGTAGTCCTTGAACAGCGTGCCAATCATCGCAACGACTTTAATGCCGTCGCTTACGGTATTGAGCTTGGACTCGGAACCTTCCGGACGGTCGCGGTACTCGATGGGCACATCCTTGATGCGCCAGCGGTGGTCGACGGCGTGGATCGAGAGCTCGGTTTCGATCTGGAAGCCCTCGGAAAGCACAGGGAAGGTTTTAACGAACGGGCGGCTCATGGCACGGTAGCCGGTCATGACATCATCGAAGCTGTAGCCATAGATCCACTTGATCATGGCACGGACCAGATTGTTGCCAAAGCCGTGGAAGGCACGCTTGTTCTCCTCGGCATAGGTGCCGTTGGAAAGGCGATCGCCTACGGTCATGTCGGCCGTGCCGCTGAGGATAGGCTCGCAGAGGGCTTTGGCCGCCTCGGCGGGGTAGGTGTCGTCGCCGTCGACCATCAGGTAGCAATCGGCGTCGATGTCGCGAAACATCTGGCGGCACACGTTGCCCTTTCCCTGACGGGGCTCAAAGCGGACCGTGGCGCCGTGCTCGGTGGCGATGCGTGAGGTATCGTCCGACGAGTTGTTGTCATAGACATAGACCGTCGCTTGCGGAAGCTCGCGGTGAAAGTCGTCGATGACTTTGCCGATCGTGAGCGCTTCGTTGTAGCAGGGGATGATGACGGCGATGGATTCAGAATTCACTCAATGCTCCTTATACATTCAATCCTTGAAAGTATAGCCGTTTGGTCATGGCATCCTAAGATGTGGGTTAGTTCTCCAGTTTTGTTGCGTGAATCGTTTGCATGGTCGTCGGGTCTATACTGTTCGTTTGTCAACGATTACGAGTAAAGGAGTTGCATCCGTGTCGGATCAGACAAAGCAACAAGAAACTCGCAGTCTGCCTGCGACGTTTGCTAAGAACGAATTTGAGAAGGATGCGTTTATCCTTCGTCAGCTGGTTACCAAGGATTTTAAGATCAAGTATCGCCGTAGCGTTCTGGGCGTCGCATGGTCGGTGCTCAACCCGCTGCTGATGATGATCGTCATGGCCATCGTGTTCTCGACGATTTTCGCCCAGGGCCGCAATGGCTCAATTACGCCCGAGATGTACCCGCTGTACTTGATCGTGGGTAACGTCACCTTTGCCGTCATGTCCGAGTCTACGAACCAGGCCCTGACGTCGATCGTGGGCGCGGCTCCGCTGCTCAAGAAGGTTAAAGTGCACCGCTGGGTCTTCCCGGTGCAGAAGGTGCTCTTCTCGTTGGTCAACTTTGCCTTCTCGCTGGTCGCCGTTGCCATCGTTATGCTGTGGTTCCACGTTATGCCTTCTTGGCACCTGATTCTGCTGCCGGTCTGCCTACTGCTGCTTATGTGCTTCTGCATGGGCCTGGGCATGATGCTCTCCGCCCTCACGGTCTTCTTCCGCGATGTCATGCATCTGTGGAGCGTCGTCATTACGGCGTGGACTTACATCACGCCTATTTTCTGGACGACCGACTTCGTTGCGCAAATGCCGCATCTCGTGCGCATTCTGGTCTATGCGAACCCCATGTATAACTACCTGCAGTTTATGCGCGATATCTTCCTGTTCCAGACTACGCCCTCGCTTATGACGTTTGGTATGTGCGTTGCCTGGGCGGTTCTTGCGCTTGTTATTGGCTACACCGTGTTCCATAAGTCCGAGCGCAAGTTCATCCTCTACATCTAAGGAGTGCTGTGATGACTGAATCTGTTGTTGATTACAGCGAGCAGCCTCTGGCTGTCGAGGTCGACGACGTCACCATGATCTTTAACATGGCGTCTGAGTCGCTGACCAACCTCAAGGAGTACTTCATTAAGCTTGCCAAGCACGAGCTGTTCTTTGAGGAGTTTCGGGCGCTTAAGCACATCTCGTTCGATATTCATCGCGGCGAAGTTGTGGGTCTGGTCGGCACCAATGGTTCCGGCAAGTCTACGATGCTCAAGATCATCGCTGGCGTGCTTGAGCCCAGTGAGGGCAGCGTTAAGGTGCACGGTAACATCGCGCCGCTGATTGAGCTTGGTGCCGGCTTTGACCCCGAGCTGACCGCCCGCGAGAACATCTATCTGAACGGTGCCCTGCTCGGCTACACCAAGGAGTTCATCGACGCCAACTTTGACGGCATTATCGAGTTCGCTGAGCTGCAGAACTTTGTCGACATGCCGCTTAAGAACTTCTCCTCGGGCATGGTGGCGCGTATTGCCTTTGCAATCGCGACGATCACCGAGCCCGATATTCTGATCGTTGACGAGACGCTGTCCGTCGGCGATGTGTTCTTCCAGCAAAAGTGCGAGGCTCGCATTCAGCACTTTATCCAGAGCGGTGACGTGACGGTTCTGTTCGTTTCGCACTCCATGGAGCAGGTTGAGCGCATCTGCCAGCGTGCCGTTTGGATTGAGAAGGGTGACCTTCGCATGGACGGCCCGGTCGATGAGGTCTGCAAGGCGTATCGCGAGCAGTTCAACTAGGTTATAATTACTTGCGCCCGACAGGCTTGCGCTTGCTTGGGCGTGTGGTTATTTGCTCCATTAGCTCAGTTGGATAGAGCAGGGGACTTCTAATCCCAAGGTCGACGGTTCGAATCCGCCATGGAGCACCATCGTTTATTAAGCCCGGACCGCTTGGTGGTCTGGGCTTTTTTCATCTTGTATGCTGCTGAAGCCGAGCGCGAACAAGCCGCTGCTGTTTGTTGGGGTTGGCATTTTACTTTTCCAGATGCTCTTTCAGCAGCTCCAGCGCGTGGGCGTAGCCCTGGAGGCCTTCGCCGGTGATGGTGGCGAAGCAGGCTAGGCGTGCATAGCTCACCTGGCGGAAGTCCTCGCGCGTCTCTACGGCACTGATGTGCACCTCGACGGCAGGGATGGCGACGGCCCTGAGGGCGTCAAGGATTGCCACGCTTGTGTGCGTGTAGGCGGCCGGGTTGATGACGATGCCGTCGACCTTTCCGTAAGCCTCCTGGATCTTGTCGACGATGCTGCCCTCGTGGTTAGACTGGAAGACCTCGACCTCGTCGAAGCCCTGTGCGGCACCCGCTTCCTGGCAGATCTGCACTAAGCGATCGTAGTTGTCGCTGCCGTAGATGCCTGGCTCGCGAATGCCGAGCATGTTGAGGTTGGGGCCGTTAATGACGAGTGCTTTCATGGTTGCTTCCTTTGCAGTTGAAAAACCACCACAAAGGTGCCTGCCCCCTTTGTGGTGGTTTTGGTTAGAGAGCGGGTGGGAGGGTGTCGAGGAGGGCATGGGCGGTGTTGGCGGCGCAGTCGCGTGAGTCGATGATGTAGTCGGCCCAGGCGCGGTAGCGCGGCATACGCTGCTCGGCCAGCTTGTCGATGCCGTCGCGCGCGGTGATGGGGCGGCCCTTGTGGGCGAGCTCGTCGAGCTTGCGGTTGAGCATCACGATTTGGCTGTTTTGGTGCAGCAGAGGGTAGTTCTCGTCGCGCGTAACCACGCCGCCGCCGGTGGAGAGCACCAAGCCGCTGCGCTTGGAGATGTCGGCCAGCGCTGCCGTCTCCTGCTCGCGGAAGGCCGCCTCGCCGCACTTGATGATAAAGTCGGCGCAGGGCATGCCCAGGCGCTCCTCGAGGGCGCGATCGAGATCGATGTGCTCGCGGCCCGTGAGCTGGGCGATCTGCTCGCCCACGCGGGTCTTGCCCGAGCCCGGCATGCCGATCAGCGCGATGTTCTGTTCGCGGCGTGACAGGCGCTCCGTTACGTCCAGGATCCTCTCGCGCGGGGTGGCTTTGCCGGTATAGCGCTCGACAGCTTGTGCCGCCTGGGCAACAAGCATAAGCAGGCCGCCGATGCAGGGGATGCCGCGGCGCTCGGCCTCGAGCATCAGGCCCGTGCGGGCGGGGTTGTAGACAATGTCGATGACGCCCTCGAGCGCATCGAGGCCTTCGAGCGTGCAAGGCGCGTCGGGGCAATGGGGGAACATGCCGGCGGGCGTGCAGTTGACGAGTAGGGAGGCGTCGGACTGCTGCGCGATATTGTCGTAGTTGACCTCGCTCGTGCGACCCACGGGTACGACGATGGCGCCCATGTCTCCCAGCACCATACTTGCCGTGGTGCCGGCGCCGCCGGTGGCACCGAGCACGAGGGCCTTCTTGCCGGCAACCTCAACGCCCAACTCCTCGACCAGGCACTGGAAACCGAAGTAGTCAGTATTATCGCCGTGCAGGCGGCCGTCGGGCAGGCGCGTGATGGTGTTGACGTTGCCCATGCGCTCGGCGAGCGGGCTCAGCTCGTCCAGGTATTCCATGACGGCGCGCTTGTAGGGGATGGTCACGTTGGTGCCCTCCCATTCGTCGCCCGTCATAAAAGCCTCAAGATCCTCGGGCTCGCGCTCAAAACGCACGTACTCAAGCCCCGCCAGCTCCTTGTAGATGGTCGGGGTGTAGCTGTGGCCCAGCACGCGGCCCAGCACGCCGTAGGGGCGGGTTGCGGCGGTATCGGTCATCTAGAGCACCTCCGTGTAGCTGCCAAAGTAGGTGAAGCTCTCGCATACGTCGTCGATCGAATCGAGCAGGTCGTCGAGGGCCTTGCTGCCAAAGGGACAGTCCAGGTCAAAGTAGAACATAAACTCAAAGTCGCGACCGGGGATGGGGCGGCTCTCGAGCTTGATGAGGTTGATGTTGAGTGCGTAGAAGCGCTCGAGCACGCGATAGAGGGCGCCCGGCTCGTTGGCCGTGGTGATCATGAGCGAGGTACGGTTGGCACCGGGATAGACGCGTGGCTCGCGGCTGATGACGACAAAGCGCGTGTAGTTGTTGTCCGAGTCCTGGATGTTGGACTCCAGCACCTCCAGGCCATAGAGTGCCGCGCAGCTGCGCGATGCGATGGCGGCAACATCGGTGCGGTCGGAATTGGCGACCATCTCGGCCGACATGGCGGTGTTGGGGTACTTGGTGGCGTGCAGGTCGTGGGACTCGATAAAGCCCGCACACTGGGCAATGGCTTGGCCGTGGCTGTAAACCTCGCGCACGTCGGCGAGCTTGGTGCCGGGCTTGACGAGCATGTTGTGGTCGATCTTGAGGCGAAGCGAGCGCACGATGTGGAAGTCGAACTGGGCGAGCAGGTCGTAGACGGCGTTGACCGAGCCGGCGGTGGAGTTCTCGATGGGCAGCACGCCAAACTCGCAGAAGCCGTCGCGCACAGCGCGCATAACGCCTTCGAAGGTCTCGAAAAACGCGATGTCGGGCACGTCGAAGAGTTTGCACGCGGCGATCTGGCTATAGGCACCTTCCACGCCCTGGCAGGCAACTGTGGCCGTTTGAGGGAAGGGCGTGTCAAAGGCTGCAGCCGTGGCGTGGGCCTTTTGCGAGACGGTGATGCCCTTGAGCTCGTTGATGTAGCGCTGCTGCTCGGCCTTGCTCATGCTCATAAGGAGGCGGAACAGGGTGATGGTCTGCGCCTCGTAGCGCTCGGGCGCGCGGCTGGCGAGGTTGTTGAGTTTTGAGCGCTCGCGGGCGGGGTCAAAGACGGCCTTGCCCATCTCGATCTTTGATTTGGCGACCTCGGTGGCAATGTCCATACGCTCGACAAAGCTATTGAGGAGCGTGGTGTCGATGCCATCGATGGTCTGGCGAATATCGGCAAGGTCCATGGAGGCCCCTTTCACGTAATGGCAGAGTTGACAGGCAACCCAGGTGAGTCGGGTTAGAGCTGGCCTGCGTCCTCGAGGAGGGCGTCCCAGATGGCCAGCGCTGCGGCTGCTTCGGCTACGGGGACAGCTCGGGGGACGATGCAGGGATCGTGACGACCGTGGACCGAGAGTTCGACATTTTCCATGGCGTCCATGTCCACGGTCTGCTGCTCGCGGCCAATGGAGGGCGTCGGCTTTACGGCCATACGCCACATGACGGGCGCGCCGGTCGAAATACCGCCCAGGATGCCGCCGGCGTTGTTGGATTCGACCTCGATCTTTCCGGTCTCGGCGTCGATGCGATACGGATCGTTGTTCTCGCTGCCGCGCATGGCGGCCACGGCAAAGCCCATGCCAAACTCCACGCCCTTTACGGCGGGAATGCCAAACGCGATTTGCGCGATGCGGTTCTCGATGCCGTCGAACATGGGGTCACCGATGCCCGCGGGAAGCCCGTAAATGCCGCACTCCACGATGCCGCCGATGCTGTCGAGTTCGTCGCGCGCGGCCAGGATCTCCTCGCGCATGCGGCCGGCTGCGGCGGCGTCAATGCACGGCAGATCGTTCGTAAGGATCGCCTTGCGGTCGGCCTCACGATAGACCATATCGTCCATCGGCAGGTCGGAGATGCCGCCGATCTGCGCGACGTGCGCCATGACCTGAATGCCGCGGGCCTCGAGCGCCTGCAGCGCGATCCCGCCGGCGATGCATAGAGGGGCCGTCAGACGGCCGGAGAAGTGCCCGCCGCCGGCGACGTCGTGCATGTTGTGGTACTTCACACGCGCCGGAAAGTCTGCGTGCCCAGGGCGGGGCTTGCGGCGCAGCTCGGAGTAATCCTTGGAGCGCGTGTTGGTGTTCTCGATAATCGCGGCGATGGGCGCGCCGGTGGTATGTCCATCGACAACACCGGCGATGATGTGGGCGGCGTCGGCCTCGCGGCGTTTGGTCGCGGTCTCGTCGCGACCGGGAGCGCGACGGTCGAGGAAGGCCTGCAGCTTCTCCTGGTCCACGGCGATGCCCGCCGGAATGCCATCGAGCGAGCAGCCGATAGCGGGGGAGTGCGACTGGCCGAAGATGCTTAAGTGCAAGACGTTGCCAAAGGTCGAGGACATGCTATTCCTCCTCGAGTGTGACCTTGCCGCCCAGCAGGCGGTAGTGGTCGAAGAAATCGGGATAGGACTTGTTGACGGCCTCGGCGCCGTGGATCACGACCTCGCCGGTGGCACGGCTTGCGGCGATGGCGGCCATCATGGCGATGCGATGGTCGTTGTGCGAATCGACCTCGCCGCCGGTAAAGGCATCGACACCCTTGATGATGAGGTCATCGCCGGCAATGCGCACCTGCGCGCCCAGCGCGGTGAGCTCGCGGGTGGTGGTGACCAGGCGGTCGGATTCTTTGATACGCAGACGGGCGCAATCGCGGATAAAGGTGCGGCCCTGTGCCAGCGAGGCCACGGCCGAGATAACGGGTACCAGGTCGGGAATGTCGTGGGCGCTCATCTCAAAGCCGGCGAGCTTGTCGGACTGCACGGTGGCGGCGTTGGTGGAGCGCACGATGCGGGCGCCAAAGCGCGAAAGCGCAGCAAGCACGTTGCGGTCGCCCTGTGCGGAGCTCAGCGACACACCCTCCACGGTGATGGGGTCGGAGCCGATGGCGCCGGCGCACAGCCAAAAGGCGGCGTTGGACCAGTCGCCCTCGACGGCTACGCTGCCGGGCGTGCGGTACGAGCCGCTGCTTACGCGGAAGTTCGTGACCTCGGGCTGGCCGTCCTTGGCCGGAATACGCTCGACGTTGACCTCGACGCCAAAGGCCTTCATTGCCTGGATCGTCAGGTTAATGTACGGGCGGCTCTCGATCAGGCCGGTCACCTGTACGCAGGAGGGCTGGGCCAGCAGCGGTGCTGCCAGCAGTAGGCCCGAGATGTACTGTGAGCTCACGTTTCCCGGCAGCACAAAGGTGCCCGGGCGCATGCGTCCGCTCGTCTTGAGCGGAAAACCGCCCAGACCCTGTAGGTCGCAGCCGGCGGCGATGATCTCGTCCGAGAGTGGGGAGAGCGGGCGGGCGCCCAGACGACCCTGACCCACAAAGGTGGCCTCTGCCCCCAGAGCGCAGGCGACGGGCAACATAAAGCGGAGCGTGGAGCCGCTTTCGCCGCAGTCAAGCGTGCCACCGGCAAGGGCCTTGAGCAGGCCAAACTCAACACTCTTCATGGTAGGGTGGACCTGGAAGCCGTCCTCGACGGTCTCGATGCGAGCACCCAGGGCCGTAAGGCAACGCACCGTAGCCTCGATGTCGGCGCAGGTGGTGTTGCAGGTGACGTGTGTCTCGCCGTTGGCGAGCGCGGCGCAGATGATGAGGCGATGCGCCATCGACTTGGACGCGATGGCGGGAACGGTGCCCTTGAGTGGGGACGGGGTGATGCGGGCTAGCATGCGGATGCGTCTCCCTTCTGGCCGAGGCCCTCGGCAATGAGTTCGTGGAAAGCGGAAAGCGGTGTGCGGTCGATGCTGCAGCGGCCAATGCCGTGCGGAATCACTAGATCGATGGTGTCGCCCGCGCGCTTCTTGTCGTGGAGCGCCTCGGCAAAGACGGTATCGGCATCTAGGTCGCAGCGGGTCTTGAGGCCATGGCGGGCGCAGAGCTCCTCAATACGACCGGGCAGTGCGGCATCGCAGACGCCGTGCAGGGCCGCGGCGCGCGTGATGATACCCATGCCGATCGACACGCAGTTGCCGTGTCCCAGCTCAAAGTGCTCGCAGGCCTCGACGGCGTGCCCGGCGCTGTGTCCAAAGTTGAGGAGCTTGCGCTGGTTGTTTTCGCGCTCGTCGGCGACGACCACGGCGCGCTTGATGTCGATATTGCGGGCGATGATGAGCGCTACGCGGGCCACATCGCGGTTGAGCAGCTCCAGCGTGAGCGGGGTCTTCTCCAGCTCGGCGAAAAGCTCCGGGTCGGCGATCACGGCGTGCTTGACGACCTCGCCGCAGCCGTCGGCGAACTGCTCGAGCGTGAGGGTGGCCAGGCACCCCACGTCGGCGATAACCACGCTCGGCTGCCAAAAGGCGCCGGCCAAGTTCTTGCCGGCAGCCAGGTCGATGGCGGTCTTGCCTCCCACCGACGAATCCACCATGGCGAGCAGGCTCGTGGGGATCTGCACAAACTTGCAGCCGCGCATGTAGGTGGCGGCCACAAAGCCCGCCACGTCGCCCACGACGCCGCCGCCGAGCGCCACGATCACGTCGGAGCGCGAAAGCTCGTGCTCGGCCACAAACTCCAAGATGTTGATGTAGGTCTCGGCGCGCTTGTGTGCTTCGCCGGCCTCGAAGGTGTAGATGCTTACCTCGTAGCCTGACGCTTCCAGGCTCTGTTTGACAGGCATTTGGTAGAGCGGGCCCACGTTGGTGTCCGTCACGATGACGGCCTTGGTGCCGCCGGCAGTGGCGCGCACGAGCGGTCCTGCCTGCTCCAGCAAAAACGTGCCAACATGCACCTGGTAGGGGCGTGCAGTGTCGATATCGATGGTAATCGCCATAAGCTTCGGTCCTTTCGACCTGGCGTGATGGGTGGTCTAGTGGGAGGCCTCGTCATCGAGTGCGCGCTTGATGCGGTCGCCCTCGGCAAGGAGATTCTCCAGATAGCGCTGGTCGCGGTCCTTGAGCGCACGGCTGTAGGCGCCGAGCGACTCGATCAGGTGGTCGATCTCGAAGGCAAGCGCGTCGGCGTCGTCGATCATGAGCTCGGACCACATTTGCGGGTTGAGGTGCGCCACGCGGGTGAGATCGCGGTAGCTACCGGCTGAAAAGCCGTGGTGGACCTGGGCGGTCGGGCTCTTGACGTAGGCGTTGGACACCACGTGCGCAAGCTGGCTCGTGAAGGCGATGACGCGGTCGTGCTCGGCGGCGCTGGTCACGCTGAACTTGCCAAAGCCCAAGGGGCGCACCATCTCGCGCACCTGGCCCAAAAGTTCCAGCTTGAGCGCGTCGTCCACCGCGGGCGGCACGAGCACGAGCGGAGCGCCCTGGAACAGGCCGGCGCGGGAGTGCGCATAGCCCGAGTACTGCGTGCCCGCCATGGGGTGCGCGCCCACAAAGTAAAAGCCGTGCTCGCGGGCAAGCTCAAAGGCGCGTTCGCACACGATGCCCTTGACGCCCACCGTGTCGATTACCACGGGGCCCATGATGGCGTCGGTGTCGGTGGCGTCGGCGAGCGCCTTGGCGTGCGTCTCGAGCCACTCGATGCAGGCCTCGGGGTAGCAGGCCAGGACGATGATGTCGCATTCGCCGAGTGTCTTGTCGTTGAGCTCTCCGGCGACAGTGCCCATGCTGGCGGCCGTCATGACATCGTCATCGGGGTCCCAGGCCAGCACGCGGACGCCCGCCTGTGCATATCCGCGGGCAAAGCTACCGCCGATGAGGCCAAGGCCGACGATGCCGGCGCACTTGGGGCCGCCCTGGTTAACGCGCGCGTTTCTCACCGTACCCATGGGCTACTCCATGGTCTCTTGGCAGACAACCTCGCGGATGGCTCGGATGCGGCGCATGGTGTCGTCGAACTGATCGGGGGTGAGGGCCTGGGCGCCGTCGGACCAGGCGCGGCTCGGCTCGTCGTGGACCTCGATCTCCAGGCCGTTGGCACCGCAGGCGGTCGCGGCGAGCGCCATGGGCTCGACGTAGCGGGTGTAGCCGGTGGCGTGGCTGGGGTCGGCGACGACGGGCAGGTGCGACAGGTGGTGCAGCACCGGCACGGCGTTGAGGTCGAAGGTATTGCGGGTGCGGGTCTCGAAGGTGCGGATGCCGCGCTCGCACAGGATGACGTTGTCGTTGCCCTCGCTCATGATGTACTCGGCGGCCATGAGCAGCTCATCGATCGTGCCGGACATGCCGCGCTTAAGCAAGACCGGAGTCTTGGTCTTGCCGACCTCTTTGAGCAGAGGGAAGTTCTGGGCGTTGCGGGCGCCGATCTGCATGACGTCGATCTTCTTGTCCAGGAAGACCTGCACGTCGCGTGGGTCCATGATCTCGGTGACGATCGGCATGTCGAGCTCGGCAGACGCCTCGCACAGCAGGTCGAGGCCGGCAGGGCCCATGCCCTGGTAGGCGTAGGGGGAGGTGCGGGGCTTGTAGGCACCGCCGCGCAGCATCGTGGCGCCGGCGGCCTTTACGCGACGTGCGATGCGGATGAGGTTCTCGCCCTCGACGGAGCAGGGACCGGCGATGACCTGGAACTGGTCGCCGCCGATCTTGACGCCGTGGCCGCAGTCGATGACGGAGTCCTCGGGGTGGAACTTGCGGTTGGCGCGCTTGAACGGCTCCGAGACGCGCTGCACGCGCTCGACGACATCCATGGACTCGAGCAGGAACGGGTCGATCTTGGTCGTATCGCCCACCAGGCCGATGATCGTCTCGTTCTCGCCGCGCGAGACGTCGGTCTTCAGGCCTTTTTTCTCAATCCAGCTGACGATATGGCCGACGGCCTCGTCGCTGGCGCTCTGCTTTAAAATTGCAATCATGGTGTGCCTCTCTCCTCGATGGATAACTTTTGCAAAAACGGCCCGCATCGCGAGCCGTGTATATATGGTGCATGAGAGTTTATACTATCTGACTCGCTTTTGCCTTCTAAAGTGGGCCGTTGCGCCGCGTCTTCCTCGGAATTGCAAAGCTTTTTCTATTATTTTGTTAGCCCGTGGCGCACTTGGGTATAATGCCTACCGTTCGCCCTATTAGCTCAGGGGATTAGAGCGTCTGCCTCCGGAGCAGAAGGCCGTTGGTTCGAATCCAACATGGGGCACCATCGAACGTAAGACCGTCCGAACCTCGCATGGTCCGGGCGGTTTTCTTATACCGACGCGACATGATGGGACGTGGTATGGCAACAACGGATATCGAGCGCGGACTCTCGACCGCCGAGGTCGAGGAGCGCATCGCCGCCGGTAAGATCAACCGCAACATGGAGCTCAAGACCAAGTCGGTCCGCGAGCTCATCATCGAGAACCTCTGCACGCTGTTTAACTTGATCAACGTGGTCTTGGCGATTTTGGTGTTGCTGACCGGTTCGTTTAAGAACCTGACGTTCCTGTTCGTGGTGTTCTTGAACACGGCAATTGGCGTCATTCAGTCCATGCGTTCCAAGCGGATGGTCGACAAGCTTACGCTGCTCACCTCTAAGAAGGCCATCGCGGTGCGCGACGGCGCCGAGGTGGAGCTCGACCTGGACCAGATCGTGCTCGACGATATCATTCGCCTGGGGCGCGGTGACCAGATTCCCGCCGACGCCGTGGTGGTGTCGGGCGAGGCGCTCGTCAACGAGAGTCTGCTGACGGGCGAGAGCGACCTCATCAAGAAACAGCCAGGCTCCGAGCTCATGAGCGGCAGTTTTATCGACTCGGGCTTGCTACGCGCCCGCGTGATCCATGTCGGCGCCGATAACTACGTGGCAAAGATCAACAACGAGGCCAAGTACGTCAAAAAGGTCAATTCCGAGATCATGAACGCGCTGAACGCCATCGTGCGGTTCGCGAGCATTATCATGATTCCGCTTGGTCTGGCGCTCTTTACCTCGAGTGTGAGCGAGCTGTGGGATGCTGCGGGAACCCCGGGCGATAGCGCGCTTTCCTGGTGTTTCTCCGAGCTGCTGGCCGGTCGTGTGCCTTCTTCGGCGCTGCTGTCCACGGTAGGTGCCCTGCTGGGCATGATTCCGCAGGGCCTGGTGCTGCTGACCTCGTCGGTGCTCGCGATTGCCACGGTGCGCCTGGCGCGTCGCAAGGTGCTGGCCCAGCAGCTCTACTGCATCGAGACGCTCGCGCGCGTCGACGTTTTGTGCCTGGACAAGACGGGCACCATCACCTCGGGCCGTATGGAGGTCGAGGGCACCTACCCGCTGCCTGTTGAGGGTGTTGGCTTTGGCGCGGACTCGGACGAGGCGGCTGTCCCTGTCGAGACCACGGTGCTCGACTTTGCGCTTGCCAACGTGGCACGTGCGACCTCGGCAGATGCCAACGAGACCTGCCAGGCGCTGCTCAACTACTACGCCGACCGTCCAGTCGAGGTGTCCGAGCCGCTGTCGGTCATTCCGTTCTCGTCGTCCAAAAAGTGGAGCGGCGCGTCGTTTGCGCAGGGCTCCTATGTGATGGGCGCCGCGCAGTTTGTGCTCTCTGATCGCACATTTGCTCAGGTCGAGAATCGTGTGGCCGAGCTCGCCGATACCTGCCGTGTGCTCGTGGTGGCGCGCGTGGACGGCTTTACGCCCGATGGCGATATGGTGGGCGAGGCCGAGCCCGTGGGCTTTGTGACCATCCGTGACGAGATTCGTACCTCGGCAGCCGAGACTATCGGTTACTTTAACGAGCAGGGCGTGACCCTCAACGTGATCAGCGGCGACGACCCGCGTACGGTGTCGTCGATCGCGCGCGTGGTGGGCGTGCCGGGCGCCGATGCCTACGTCGACGCCACGACGCTCGATACGCCGTCCAAGATTGATGCGGCTGTGGACCGCTATCACGTTTTTGGGCGTGTGACGCCGCAGCAGAAGCGCGAGCTCGTACAGGCGCTCAAACGCCGCGGGCACACCGTGGCCATGACGGGCGACGGCGTCAACGACGTGCTGGCGCTCAAGGAGGCCGACTGCTCCGTGGCGATGGCCGCCGGCTCCGATGCCGCACGTAATGTGGCCGAGATCGTGCTCGTCGATAACGACTTTGCCTCGATGCCCGCTGTGGTGGCCGAGGGCCGTCGTTCTATCAATAACCTGCAGCGCTCTGCCGCGCTCTTTCTGACCAAGACGCTTTTCTCGATGGGCCTGGCGGCGCTGTGCATCGCGCTGCCGCCGTATCCCTTCGAGCCCATTCAGATGACGCTCATCAACTTCTTCTGCATCGGCGCGCCGGGTTTTGTACTGGGCCTGGAGCCCAACAACGCCCGCGTGAAGGGGTCATTCTTGACCAACGTGCTTAAGCGTGCGCTGCCGGCGTCGATTGCGGTCATTTTGGCCGCGGCGCTCGATATCTTTGTGGCACGCGTATTTGGCTTTAGCCAGCTTACGCTTTCGACCATGTGCCTGCTCACGTCGTGCGCGGCGAGTGTCAGCCTGATCTGGCGCATCTCGCAGCCGCTCACGCCCTTGCGCGTGGTGCTTTTCGTGTTTGTCGTCGCAGGTATTTTGACGGGCGTTATCGGGTTCCCGGAGCTGCTGTCCATCGCCAACCTGTCGATGGGTCAGATGGTCATTTTGGCGGTTATCGTCGTCTTTACCTGTGCGGTGTTCTTTAAACTTGCCACGATGATGGACTCGCTTAAGCCCCGTCGCCGTCATGCGGCTACCGGCTTTGGCCGTGGCGTGCGCGTTCGCCTGGGCCGCGGCGGCGGCAAGGTGAGCTCGACGGGATCGACCGCCGATCGTTTTGCCAAGCGCGTTGCCGCCGATATGGCGCAGCGCCGTGAGAGCCGCACTGCTCGCGAGGCCGAGGCACACGCACTCGAGGGCGTGGCCCAGACCCAGCCCAAGAAAAAGAAGAGTGCCGGTGCCAAGCGCTCCCGCGTGACCAAATCGGCCCAGGGCATCAAGGTATCGATGCCCAGCAAGAAGAATAAGCCCGTAAAGAAAGACTAGCCCCAACGCCTCCCTAAGTTGCGGTGAAATAGGGACTGTTTAAGCGTTTTAACCTCCTATTCAGTCCCTATTTCACCGCAACTTAGGGGTGAGCGGGGATGTTGAATTGGTGCCTTGCGCTTGTGGGGCCGTGTCGATGTTATGCTCTAACCTCAATTGTTTGAATTGCTTCGGAAAGAGGATGCCGTGATCTGCCCGCATTGCCTAAAGACCATCGAGGACGGCGCCTCGTTCTGCCCCTATTGCAACGCATACGTTGGTCCGGGCGATGGCCCCGAGCATACCGAGTTCGTGTTCTGCGACGGCTGCGGCGCCCGTCTGTCCCCGCATGACCGTACCTGTCCCAAGTGCGGTCGCCCCGCGCCTGGCATCCTTTCCGAGGACGCGGCCGCATCCGACCTGGCCGCAGGGCGTACGGCCGGCTTTCCGCGCCTGACGCAGGAGCAGATCGATACCGAGGTGCCCCATGCGCCGGCGTCTGCCGCCGCGGTGCTCTCCGACGCGGCCGACCCCAACGAGACCTGCGTGCTGCCTGCCTTCGATAAGGACTTTGGCATCCCCAAGGTGGATATCCCCACGCCGGTGTCCCTGCGCGATGATGCCCAGCCCAAAAAGCAAAAGCCCAAGCGCAAGGTGCATCCCGACGAGGACGCCTACCACAAGCACAAGC
Organism: uncultured Collinsella sp.; assembly: GCA_902489665.1. Classification (GTDB taxonomy): domain Bacteria; phylum Actinomycetota; class Coriobacteriia; order Coriobacteriales; family Coriobacteriaceae; genus Collinsella. Next base: position 36,011 of record CABUAT010000014.1, read on the forward strand.
GCCATGTCCCCAAGCCGCTCATCGTCATCGCGGTGCTCGTCGCCGTGTGCGGTGGCGTCTATTGGTTTGTAACCGCTGACCCCATGGGCGTCATGCCCGGCTTCTACGACCAGTTTGGCCAAGCCGCCCAGACTACCTTCCCGTCGCGCCAAAAGGGCGAGGCCACCGAGAAAGAGTCCAAGCAAGAGGATGCGTCCGAGGTCGTTCAGGAGGAGACCGTCTTAACCGACGACCAGCTCTACACCAGGCTCGACGGCCTGTACCAGACCATCGTGTCGTACAGCGACGATGACCAGATCGGCGAGGTCATCGATTCGTTTAATAACGGCTATCTGCGCACACCGCTCTCCACCCGCCAGGAGCTGTCGCAGAGCGCCTATGCCCTGCGCGATCAGATTAAAAAGACCCAGGATGAGCTCAACAACCTCAAGGTTCAGGACGACACGGTCTATGCGGAAGACATCGATCATCTAAAGCAGCTTGCCCAGTGGATGTACGAGCGTGTCGACGTGATCTGCCAGAGTTGGGATATCTCGCTGTCCATTCCCGACGGCGAGTCGCTGAGCGCCCGTCAGAGCGAGATCCTGGCGCCCATCGCACAAGGCGGCAACAGCGCGCTTAACCAGTACGACGCCAACGTGAGCGCCTGGAGGCCGCAGCAGCGTTCGTAATTTGTTGCCCTCCGGCGGCATAACCTGCGTGCGCAATTGATGGAAGCCCGTGCTTATTGCTACAATTCGTACAAATATGCTTTAAACGCACGAGGAAGGAACCACATGTTTGGTTTTAAGAAAGAGCTCTATACGCCCGAGTACCAGCTCGTCGGTGACGAGTGCGCGGTGATCGAGACGTCGAAGGGCACCATCAAGGTCAAGTTTGACGGTGAGGGCGCCCCCATCCATGTGGCGAACTTCTGCGAGCTTTCCACGATGGGCTTTTATGACGGCCTTAAGTTCCATCGCTATGTGCCCGGCTTTGTGATCCAGGGCGGCGACCCCAATACGCGCGATATGTCCGGCGCCGACGTCGCTGCCGGCCTTGAGGGCCCCGACGGCATGCCCGGCACCGGCGGCCCCGGCTACTGCATCAAGGGCGAGTTTGCCACCAATCCGCGCAACAGCCATGTTGACGGCGCGCTTGCCATGGCTCGCTCCATGGATCCCGATTCCGCGGGCTCGCAGTTCTACTTCTGCCTGGGTGCCCAGCACAACCTCGACTCCGGCTACACCGTCTTTGGCACCACGGTCGAGGGCCTCGACGTCATCTCGCAGCTGCGCGCCGGCGACGAGATCGTTCATGTCGAGATCGTTCACGAGTAAAGGGGACTTCCTTGAATAGCCAGCTGATCCAACAGGGCCGCGCCGCTTATCGCGCGGGTGATTTTTCCGCTGCCGCCCAGATGCTTGGCGCGGCAAAGACTCCCAACGAGATCATGGGTGAGGCCGACCACCTGCGCGGCAACGCCCTGATGCATCTGGGCATGTACACCGAGGCCGCCGAGGCCTACGCCGCCGCCCTCAACGACGGCGCCTATGGCAAGCGCGGCGCCCTGCTCACCAACCGCGGCAAGGCACTCGCCGCGGTGGGCGACTACACCACGGCTGCCCAGGCGTTCTCCGCAGCTACCCAGGACGCTTCCTACGCCACACCGTTTAAGGCCTACCTGGGTCTGGGCAATGCGCTGTTCCAGTCGGGCGACTATGCCAACGCCGGTACTGCCTTCCGTCAGGCTGCCATCGACGGCGCCAACCCGGCTCCTGCCGCCGCCCTCGGCGATCTGGGCCGCTGCTTCATCAAGCTCGGCCGCCCCGCAGACGCCGTTGAGACCTACCGCACGGCTATCGACTTTGCCGGCCCGCGCGACGATACGCGCGCCCTCAACGCCGGCATGGGCCAAGCGCTTTCCGCCGCCGGCCGTCCCTCCGATGCGCTCGATGCCTTTAACGCCGCTACTGCCGATGGCATCTACCAGCTCACGCCCGAGCAGGCCGATGAGCTTGCCCGCGTGCACGACTCGCTCGCCGCGCTTTCGGCCCAGACGGCCATGTCCACGGCTCCGGCTCCCGCGATGGACGCTCCCGCTGTCGACCCGCTCGATCCCACGGGCGCGACCGGTCAGTTTATGCCCGACCCCTCTGACACCGGCTTCTTTACGCTGTCCGAGTCCGAGATGGTCCAGCAGGACCGCAAGCAGGCCAAGGTCCGTCGTCGCCACCGCCACACGGGTCTTAAGATTTTCCTGGTGCTGCTTCTGCTCATCGTGATCGCTGCCGGCGGTCTTGGCTATGCTTATACGCGCGGCATGGGCTACCCCTCGCAGGAGTCCGTCATCACCGATCTGTTCCAGGCTGCCGGCGACGGTGACACCGCAAAGGCCGAGTCTTGCCTGGCCTCGAGCCTGTCCGAGGACGCCAAGTCGATGATCATCTCCTCGATTCCGCAGGGTGCCACCGTGTCCGTCGAGGGCATGGATCAGTCCATGACCGAGACGACCGCTAAGGTTAAGGCATCGCTGTCCAAGGGCGGCGAGCAGGAGTACACCGTCAAATTCGTGCGCTCCGATAACCATATCGGCTGGGCCGTTTCCTCGCTCGATATGGATTTCTCGGCTGCTGACAACCAGTAGTGACCTTATGGGATTTAGCTTTGCCCGGCGCTTCACCGCAAGTGAGGTGCCGGGCTTGCGCTAGTATGATGAGCTAGTAGTTTTCCAGCAATCATCCAACACATCAGGAGTTGCGTTGTTTTCTTTGATGGATATGTTCTTCGGTAGCTATGCGGGCGATCTTGCCATCGACCTCGGCACCGCAAATACGCTTGTCTCCGTGCGCGGCAAGGGCATCGTCATTCGCGAGCCCTCTGTTGTCGCCATCGACAAGAACGACGAGCGCATCCTGGCGGTCGGTATCGAGGCAAAGCGCATGCTCGGCCGTACGCCCGGCAACATCGTGGCCGTTCGTCCCCTGAAGGACGGCGTCATCGCCGACTTCGATGTTACCGAGGCCATGCTTCGCTACTTTATCGACAAGGCGTCCGAGAAGCGCTATCCGTGGACCCCGCGTCCGCGCGTTGTCGTCTGCGTTCCCTCCGGCGTCACGTCGGTCGAGAAGCGTGCCGTCTTTGAGGCTACGATCCAGGCCGGCGCTCGCCAGGCCTATCTGATCGAAGAGCCTATGGCCGCCGCTATCGGCGCCGACCTGCCCGTCGAGGAACCCACCGGCTCCATGGTCATCGACATCGGTGGCGGTACCACCGAGGTTGCCGTTATCGCTATGGGCGGCATCGTCGTCTCGCAGTCCATCCGTATTGCCGGCGACGAGTTCGATCAGGCCATCCTCACGCACGTTCGTGATGCCTATAACCTGGCCATCGGCGAGCGTACGGCAGAGGACATCAAGATCAAGGTCGGCTCCGCCGTGCCGCTCAAGGACGAGCTCGATGTCGAGGTCAACGGCCGCGACGTGATCACCGGTCTGCCCAAGACCGTGCGCATCGAGAGCGAGGAGATTCGTCGCGCGCTCAACAAGCCGCTCGACGAGATGGCCAAGGCCGTTAAGGACGCCCTCGATGCCACGCCGCCCGATCTTGCCTCGGACCTTATGTACTACGGCATTTTGCTGACTGGTGGCGGCGCGCTGCTGCGCGGTCTCGACGTGCGCCTGCGCGATGAGACCGGCGTTTCGGTCAACGTCAGCCCCACGGCGCTCGATAACGTCGTTAACGGCTGTGCCCGCGTGCTCGAGGCCAATGCGTTTGATGGCGGCTTCGTCCAGACCAATGCTTAATTTCCAAAAGGTGGATTCCATTTGGCACGATCTTCGGGTTTCTCCACAAATCTGAATACCAAGCGACAATCAACGGGTATGCGCCCGTTGATTGTTTTCAGCCTGATTTCGGTGTTGCTGCTCACGTTTTACATCCGCGAGGGCGAGGCAGGACCGATTCATGCCGTGCGTTCGGGCGTAACGACGATTACCTCGCCGGTGCGCTTCGTGGGCTCGGCCGTGGCGGCTCCTTTCAATGCGATCGGCAACGTGTTCTCTAACCTTACGGCGTCGCAGGACACGCTCGACGAGCTCAAGAAGCAAAACGAGGAACTGACCTCTAAAGTTGCTGAGCTCTCCGAGGCTCAAAAGACCGCCGAGCGTCTGGAGGGGCTGGTCGGCCTGCAGTCGACCTACAACCTCAAATCGACCGCAGCTCGTATCGTTGGTGCCTCCGGCGATGCCTGGACCTCGACCGTTACCATCGACAAGGGCTCTGCCGACGGCCTTACCATCAACATGCCCGTGACGAGTTCTGCCGGTGTTATTGGCCAGATTATCGAGGTATCGGCCAAGACCTCTACCGTGCGCCTTATTGGCGACGAGAACTCCGGTGTATCCGCCATGGTGCAGGACACGCGCGCCCAGGGTATGCTGCAGGGTCAGGCTGACGGCACGCTGCGTCTTGAGTACGTGAGCGTCGACTCCGATGTTAAGGTTGGCGACATCATCGTGACCTCGGGTATCGGCGGCGTGTTCCCCAAGGGTCTACCGCTTGGCACCGTCTCGTCGGTTGAGAAATCGGCAAACGACGTGTACTACACCATTGTGGTGCGCGCTCAGACCACGGCCGAGAACAACGAGGAAGTGCTGGTCATTACCTCGCTGACCGACGAACAGTCGGCTTCGGATGAGGACGTGAGCACCGCTAATAGCACGCCGCAGGGAACGTCGCGCGACGCTGCGACCAAGACGAAGGACGAGAGTTCGGATGACAGTTCCGACGCGTCCGAGACGACCGATTCCGGCTCGAGCGAATAGGGGGCATGTCCATGGATCTACACGAGCAGGGGATGAGCTCCCGTACGTTTGTAATCGCCGCCATCGTGTGCGTGCTGCTGCAGGCAGGCCTGGCACCGCAGATCTCCATTGCGGGCGGTCGCGTCAACTTCATGATTATCCTGGTGTGCCTAAGCGTGTTCTCGGGCGACCCGACCCGTGCCGTCGTGTGCGGTTTTTGCAGCGGCTTGTTTTATGACCTGTCCGCTGCCGTGCCGGTGGGCGTTATGTCGCTCCTGCTGACCGTGGGTTCTTTTGCCCTGGTGCACAGCGCCGTCGGTCAGACGGGTGGTACCCCGAGTGCGCGCGGCATCACCGTGGGCGCCTTTGCGCTCGTCATTAATGTGATCTACAGCATCGTCTTGCTGTTTATGGGTTTGGAGACGAGCTTTGTCGTGGCGATCTTCGGCCATGCGCTGCCGTCCTCGATCCTGACGGGTCTGGTTGCTATTCCGTTTTTGATGTCCGGCGTCGTGCCACAGTCTGGCTATGGATTCTCCGCACGTGGCGGACGCCAGACGGGTATGCGCTTTAAGCCCAAGACCCGTAAGCTCAAATAGGGGAGGCCCGTAGATGTCTTCCCAGATGACGGTTATTATCGCCGGTATCGTGCTGGTTGTGGCCATCGTGGTCGCGCTGGTCATCATGCGTCGTGGCGATTCCCGTTTTACCTACGATACGCAGCATGGAACGGCCCCGCGCGCCACCGAGGGCGAGGGCAATACCGCGGCGACCGCCTTTAAGGGCCGCTTTTCCATCCTCACCACGGGTGTGGGCGCGATGTTTGCGGCGCTTGCCATCAAGCTGTGGGGCATGCAGATGGTCTCGTCGGACTATTACGAGAAGCAGGCCAATAGTAATCAGACTCGTACCGTTACCACACCCGCTGTGCGCGGCCGCATCCTCGACCGCAATGGCGTGGCGCTTGTCCAGAACCGTCCCTCACTTGCTGTCGTGGCCTACCGCGACCTTGCCGAGGATGAGGTTTTAGTTCGCCATCTTGCCAACGTGCTCGGTATGCCCTACGTGGCGGTTCTGCGCAATATCCAGGACAATACAGAGGGCGCCCAGAGCCTGCATACCATTGCGACGGACGTCCGCCGCTCCACGGTTGCCTATATTCAGGAGCACGCCGGCGAGTTCCCGGGCGTCAAGATTGCCGAGCGTACCGAGCGCCAGTATCCGTATGGCGAGACGGCATGCCATATCTTGGGCTATACCGGCACCATTACCTCCGAGCAGCTCGAGGCTCAGAATAAGAAAACCTCTGGCGATGATGATGCTTCTGCTGGCAAGATTACGTACCAGTCGGGCGATATCGTGGGCCAGGCGGGCGTTGAGAGCTACTACGAAAACCTGCTGCAGGGTATTCGTGGCGAGCAGACCGTCAAGGTCGATGCCTCGGGCAATGTGACCGGTCAGGCCGGTGCCGTGCCCGCGAAGGCCGGCTCCGACATTAAGCTCACGCTCGACCTTAAGATCCAACAGGCCTGTGAGACGGCGCTGGCGAGCGCTATCGAGCTTGCCAAGACCACTGGTTACAGTAATGCCGGCAACGGCGCCGTGGTGTGTCTCGATCCCAACAATGGCGAGATCCTGGGCATGGCGAGCCAGCCCAAGTTCGATCCGTCTGTCTTTATCGGTGGTGTCTCAAATGACGTGTGGACCGAGCTCAATGATGACAAGGGTTCGCACCCGCTGCTCAACCGCGCCATTAGCGGACAGTACATGTCGGCCTCGACCATCAAGCCGCTCTCGGCACTGGCCGGTCTTGAGTTTGGAACCTACACTTCAACGCAGACAACCAACTGCACGGGCTATTGGACGGGCCTGGGCAAGGCTTGGGGCAAGCGCTGCTGGCTGACGTCTGGCCACGGCACCATGACGCTGCAGTCGGGTATCGCCAACTCGTGCGACCCCGTCTTCTATGACATGGGCAAGGCGTTCTTTTATGACGAGCAACATTCCGAGGGCCTGCAGGAGATCTTTCGTCGCTGGGGCTTGGGCAAGACCTGCGGTATCGATCTGCCGAGTGAGGGCGCGGGCCGTATTCCCGATGCCGAGTGGAAAGAGTCGTACTTTACCGACGCCTCTGCCGAGGACCGCAAGTGGAATGCCGGCGATATGACCAACATTGCCATCGGCCAGGGCGACATCCTGGTGACGCCCCTGCAGATGGCGTGTGCCTATATGGGTCTTGCCAACGGCGGCAAACAGTACGTGCCTCACGTGTTTTTGTCTGCCGTGTCGCGCGATGGCGACGGCGATGCCTATAAATACAACGGCAAGGGCAAGAAGAAGCGCCTGGAGGCCAAGATCAACAGCGATTCGGATTTGGCTCTTGTTCGCAACGGCATGCACGACGTGATTTACACGGCATCGACGTCCCTGGCGGCTCACTTTGGCACCCTGACGCCGCAGGTATACGGCAAGTCGGGCACGGGCGAGAAAAGCGGCGAGGACGAATACGCGTGGTTCTGCGCCTATGCACCGGCCGATGATCCCAAGTATGTCATCGCTACTGTCCTAGAGCAGGGCGGCGGCGGCTCAGATACCGCGATGCATGTCGTGCGCGACGTGCTCGGCGTGATTTATGACGAGCCCGATACCTCTTCGGCCTCGGGCGATTCTTCGGTTCGATAGGATGTTGCGATGGATTTTTCTCCGGCGGATCTGTTCCGTTCAACCAAGACCGGTTCTCGCAGCAGCCTGGACCGTGTCAACAAACAACTTTCGGCCTCGCGCGGCACGTTTCGCCAAAAGGTGCATATCGGTGTGCTCGTGGCTACTGTGGCGCTCGTCGCCTACGGTGCCATCATTATCTGGTCGGCTTCGCAGTTTAAGGCCGATGCCTCGTTCTCACGCCATCTGCTGGGAATTGGCATCGGGGCGGTGCTGGCGGTGCTCGTCTGGCGTACCGACCTGCGCGGTATTTCCAATTTCTCGACGGCGTTGCTCGTCATCGACCTGATCGTGATCTTCTCGCCCAAGATTCCGGGTCTGTCCTATACGGGCGGTCTGGGCATGACGGGCTGGATCAAGATTCCCGGTATCGGCTTGACATTCCAGCCGGTTGAGCTTGCCAAGCTCATCACCATCTTCTTTATTGCTACGCTTGGATCGCAGTATAACGGTCGCATCGATACCGTTCGCGACTACGTCAAGCTCTGCGGCATGCTGTCCATTCCGTTTTTGGCCGTCGTTGCCATGGGCGACCTGGGCTCGGGCCTGGTCGTGCTTGTTTCGGGCGCCATCGTCATTTGTATGAGCGGTGCACGCCGCGAATGGGTGCTGTCGACGCTGGCCCTGCTCGTGGGCCTGGTGGCCCTCGTTCTGGCGCTCGATTCGGTCTTTGATTCGTTGCTCGGCCATGATGTGCTCATCAAGCAGTATCAGATGAACCGTCTGACGGTCTTTATCGACCCCGATAATGCCGATTCGGACGATGCCTACAACCTGCAGCAGTCGCTTATCGCCGTTGGCTCGGGCGGCTTCTTTGGTAAGGGTTTGGGCCATGCGACGCAGTCGGCCGGCGGCTTTCTGCCTGAGTTCCACACCGACTTCGTCTTCGCCTTCCTGTCCGAGACCTTTGGCTTTTGCGGTTCCTTTTTGCTCCTGTGCCTCTACGTGCTGCTGATCTTTTCGACGATTCGCGTCGCCTTTAAGTGTGAGTCGCTGTTTTTGCGTCTTTCGTGTGTGGGCATCGTTGGCATGTGGGCGTTCCAGACCTTCGAAAACATCGGCATGTGCATCGGCATGATGCCGATTACCGGTATTCCGCTACCGTTTATTAGCTTCGGTTCGTCTTCGATGATGATTCAGCTGCTGACGGTGGGTATCGTACAATCCATATGGCGGCATCGTTCGGGCGCCGCGTAACCGCTGGAGGGGTTTGCTATGAAAATTCCCGTAGATAAGCTGACCCGCGCTTTTAAGATGGGCGCGTCCGTTAAGAAGGATTCCGATACGCCGGTGCGCGTCTCGGTCTATCTGGATTCGTCCGCCTCGCGCTTTCTGGCCGAGACGGTGCGTGACGCCTTTGTGCCGCAGACGACCTCGGGCATTGTGCGCGTCGAGCGTCTGGGGGAGGAGCGAATAGCTCCAAAGACCGATACCGATGTGGTGCTGGTGCTCTCGTGTGGTTCCGACCGCTTGGAGAGTGCCGTGCAGGAGCTCGTGATCGCCGGCGCGCCCGTGTGCGTGCTTGCCGAGTCTGCTGTGGAGGTGCCGTTTATCGAGGAGTCCACGCCCATGCTCGGCGTGGTAGCGGCAACCGATAAGACGTATCTGCTCGAGACGCTTGCCCGCTGGATTCTCGATCGCACCGACAAGGAAACGGCTTTTGCGGCGAACTTTGCCTTCATGCGCATCGCGGCGGCCAATCGTATCATCACCTCGTGCGCGCTCACCAATATGGCGACCGGTGCGCTGGTGTTTTTGCCGGGCGCCGATTATCCCGTTATGGCGCTGGCGCAGGTGGGCATGCTCTTTGAGCTCGCTGCCGTCTTTGGACGCGGCATTAAGCCTGAGCGCGGCTACGAGGTCGCGGGCGTGCTTGCCGGCGGTCTTGTGATCCGCGCCGTCACCCGTGCGCTCGTCAAGCAGACGCCGCATATTGGGTTTGCCGTCAAGGCGCTCACTGCTGCCGCGGGCACCTATGGCATGGGCCGTGCGCTCGTTTCGCTCTACGAGCGCGATGTCGACTACAGCCGTGCCAACGAGGTGGTCACTGCCACGTTCTCCCGCGTTCGCGATCTGGTGACCACGGTCGCGGGCGCTACCCGTCCTATGGCGTCCTATGAGGACGCATCCGATCTCGCTGCTTAGGGGTTTTCCGTTGCGCGTTCCGTATCAAGACTGTTTTCATTTAATTGAGCCGCTGCTCGCCAAGGTCGAAAAGCCGAGTCGCTATATCGATCACGAGTGGGGCACGCTTTCAAAGGCCGATGCCGACTATCGTTGCTGCCTGATCTATCCGGATGTGTACGAGGTTGGTTTGCCCAACCAGGGCATCGCCATCCTCTACAACATCCTTAACCAGGCCGAGGGCATCTCCTGCGAGCGTGGCTATGTGCCGTGGCCCGATATGGGTGACGCCATGCGCGAGGCGGGTATTCCCCTGCTGTCGCTCGAAGGCGCTGCCCCCGTCGCTTCGTTTGATATTGTCGGCCTGCATGTGCCGCACGAGATGGCGGTGACGAACTTCCTCGAGGCTCTCGACCTCGCTGGCATTCCGCTGTTGGCGGCCGACCGAGGCGAAGACGACCCCATCATCATCGCCGGCGGTCCCTCGGTGTACAACCCCGAGCCGTACGCGGCCTTCTTCGATGCCGTCCTCATCGGCGAGGGTGAGGAATCGCTGCTCGAGACCTGCCAGCTGCATCGCCGCCTGCGCGACGAAGGAGTCCCGCGCGCGCAGATTGTTGAGCAGCTTGCATCCATTGCCGGCAACTACGTGCCGTCGCTCTATGAGGTGCGCCATGACGAGCCCTGCTCGCCGCATGGCTACACCGTGCCGCGTGAGGGCAAGGATGCGCCGACCGTGGTCTACAAGCGCGCCGTCGAGGATTTCGGTGCCACGAATCCGCTGTCGCAGTCGTGCGTGCCCTATGCGCAGCTGGTCCACGACCGCCTGTCTATCGAGATCCTGCGCGGCTGCGCCCGCGGCTGTCGTTTTTGCCAGGCCGGCATGACCTATCGCCCGGTGCGCGAGCGCTCGGCCGACCAGATCGTCTCGTCGGTGATTCAGGGTCTGGAAAAGACCGGCTATGACGAGGTGTCGCTGACCTCGCTCTCCACGACCGACCACTCCTGCATTCGTGACGTGCTCGGCAGGCTCAACCGTCGCCTGGAGGATACGGGTATTCGCGTGTCTATTCCGTCGCAGCGCCTGGATTCATTTGGCGTGGATATGGCCGAGTCGGTCGCCGGCGAAAAGAAGGGCGGCCTGACGTTCGCACCCGAGGCCGGCAGCCAGCGCATGCGCGACATCATTAACAAGAACGTGACCGAGGAGGACCTGGACCGTGCGGCCAAGGCGGCCTTCGAGGCCGGCTGGAACCGCATGAAGCTCTACTTTATGATGGGCCTTCCCGGCGAGCGCGACGAGGACATCGTGGCCATCGCCAATCTGGCCGATCACGTGCTGGAGCTCGGTCGTTCCGTGGTGCCCAAGGCTCGTCGCGGCTCGATCTCGGTGTCCATCTCGGTTTCGGTGTTTATCCCCAAGGCTGCCACGCCGTTCCAGTGGTGCCCGCAGCTCGACTACGACGACGTCAAGCGTCGCCAGAAGCTGCTTATCACGAGCGTTCGCAACCGTGCCGTCCGCGTGCATTACCACGATGCCGAGACCTCGCTCATCGAGGCCGCGCTGTCCCGCGCCGGGCGTGACATGACGCCCGTCATCATCGATGCTTGGCGCTCGGGGTCTCGCTTTGACGCCTGGGTAGAGCATTTCTCGCTCGATAACTGGAAGGAGGCTGCTGCAAAAAACGACATCGACCTCAATGAGCTCGTACACCTGCCTTACGAGTTGGACTGGCGCCTGCCGTGGGAGCACGTGAGCCCCGGCTGCTCGCGCGGCTTCCTCGAGCGCGAGTACCGTCGCTCGCTCGAGGGTGTCACGACTCCCGACTGCACCCGCACGTCGTGCACCGGCTGCGGAATCTGCCCCACGCTCCACGCCAAGAATGTATTGATGGGTGATCGCGCATGAGTGAGCGCCTGACCGACAACCCCACGCTCTTTAGGCTTCGTGTTCGCTATGGCAAGCGCGATCGCCTTAAGTACCTGGGCCATCTCGAAGTAATCCATACCATTGAGCGCATTGTGCGCCGTGCGGGACTTCCCTATGCCGTCACGCAGGGCTTTTCTCCGCACATGCGCGTGGGCTTCTCTTCGGCGCTACCGGTGGGTACGTCGTCGACCTGCGAGTGGTATGACCTGTTTATGACCGAGTTCGTGGCGCTTGACGAGGCCTTTGAGCGCCTGGCGTCTGCGTCGCCTGCCGATCTGGCGCCTATCGAGGCCGCCTACATCGACGTGCGCACGCCGGCGCTGACAGCCCAGCTTACGCGTCTGTCGTACCGCATCGACTTGCACCTGGACCCCGAGGCCCCCGTGAGCGCCGACGAGGTTCGCGCTGCGATCGACACGCTGCGCGCGGGTCATGGCATCGACTACGCGCGTGGTAAAAAGAGCAAGCGTCTTGATTTGGACCATACGCTCGTTGGCTATGAGCTCGCGGCGGGGGAGTGTGAGGACCATCTGGTGCTCATGCTCGACACCCATGCCGACAACGAGGGCTCCATGCGACCGGAGATTTTGCTTTCTGCTGCTGATGTTTTGTTGCAGGGCTTGACCCCGGGCGTCGATGCACCTATTGTTTCCACCGGTATGCAAGACCTCGTGACCATCTGCTCCTACGATGTCGAGCGTCAGAATCAAGCATGCGAGGACGACGAGGGCCGACTCGTCAGCCCCATACCTGTGCGAACTTGTGGATTTGCTCCACATACTCGTTGACGGGGGTATTATCGCCTGCTACTATATTCGGCTGTTGCACTAACTGATGCATGAAGGGCAAGTAAACATGTACGCAATCGTTAACACGGGCGGCAAGCAGTACAAGGTCGCCACCGACGATGTCATCACCGTCGAGAAGATCGAGGGCAATGAGGGCGACAAGGTCACCCTGCCGGTCATCTTCCTCAACGATGGTAAGAAGATCGTCACCGATCCCGACAAGCTGGCCAAGGCCAAGGTTACCGCTCAGATCGTTGAGCAGTTCAAGGGCGAGAAGCAGCTGGTCTTCAAGTTCCACAAGCGTAAGCGCTATCGTCGTCTGAAGGGTCACCGTCAGCAGCTCACCAAGCTGAAGATCGTGAAGGTCCAGGCTACGTCCCGCGCCAAGAAGGCTGTCAAGGCAGAGGCCGAGGCTGTTGCCGAGGCTCCCGTCGCCGAGTAGATTACACTCGTAACGAAAGAGTAGGTATACACAATGGCACACAAAAAAGGACTCGGTTCCTCCCGTAATGGCCGTGACTCCCGCGGTCAGCGCCTTGGCACGAAGCGCTTCGCCGGCCAGACGGTAACCACGGGCACGATTCTCGTCCGTCAGCACGGCACGCACATCCACCCGGGTGAGAACGTTGGCCGTGGCAAGGACGACACGCTGTTCGCGCTGGTCGACGGTACCGTTGAGTTCCACAAGGGTATCAAGCACAGGGTCAGCGTACGCCCGCTCGCGAACGCGTAATTCACCCTTCATAGAGCACATATGTGGGAGGCACTTGAGTTTTAGGATTCAAGGGTCTCCCTCTTTTTTGTAGGAGGCGATTCTGTTGTCACAGTTCACCGATATCAGCCGCATTAACGTGTGCGGCGGCGACGGCGGTGCCGGATGCATGTCGTTTAGGCGCGAGGCCTTTGTCCCCAAGGGTGGCCCCGATGGCGGCGACGGCGGTCGTGGCGGCAATGTCGTCATCCAGGCCGATGCTCAGCTGTCTTCGCTGATCGACTACCGCTTTAAGCATCACTTTCGTGCCGAGCGTGGAACGCACGGTCAGGGTGCCCGCCGCAACGGCAAGAGCGGCGAGGACCTGATTCTTAAGGTTCCCATGGGCACCGTGGTACGCGAGCTCGACCCCGAGACGCAGACCCCGATGTTCGAGATTGCCGACTTGGTGCATGATGGCGAGCGCGTTGTCGTGGCCCCTGGTGGCGCCGGTGGTCTTGGCAATACGCACTTTGTGACGTCGGTGCGCCGCGCGCCCGCGTTCGCCCAGCTGGGTGAGCCGGCCGAGGAGCACTGGATTGAGCTCGAGATGAAGCTCATGGCCGATGCCGCGCTCGTCGGCTTCCCCTCGGTGGGCAAATCCTCGCTTATCGCGCGTATGAGTGCCGCCCGACCCAAGATCGCCGACTATCCGTTTACCACGCTCGTGCCCAACCTGGGTATGGTGCGTGCCGGCGAGTACTCCTATGTCGTTGCCGACGTCCCCGGCCTTATCGAGGGTGCGAGCGAGGGCAAGGGCCTGGGCCATCAGTTCCTGCGCCACATCGAGCGCACGGCACTCATCATGCATGTCGTCGATATGACGGGCGGTTTTGAGGATCGCGATCCGGTCGAGGACTATCGCATCATTAACCGCGAGCTCGAGCAATATGGCGCCGAGCTTTCGGAGCGTCCGCAGATCGTTGTCGCCAACAAGTGCGATGCGCCGGGCACGGCTGACAAGATTGCCGATCTCAAACGCGCCGCGCTCGACGATGGACATATGTTCTTTGCCGTGTCTGCTGTGACGGGCGCCGGCCTCAACACGCTGATGCTTGCCGTGGGCGAGCAGGTAGCTAAGCTACGCGCCGAGTTGGCTGTCTCCGATGAGCCGGTCGATCTGCGCGACGATGAGTGGGAGCGCCGCCGCCTGCAGCGTGAGAAGCGTTTCCGCATTGTTCAAGAAGAGCCCCATGCCTTCCGCGTGGTCGGTCGCGCCATCGAGCGTATGGTCATCCAGACCGACTGGGAAAACGAGGAAGCCGTCATCTACCTGCAGCATAAGTTTGCGCGCATGGGTGTTGACGACGCGCTCGAGAAGGCCGGCTGCCGTGCGGGCGACGAGGTACGCATTTGCCAGCGCGCCTTTGACTTTGAGGGCGCCGAGGACTTCTCGGAGTACGAGGAGGATCTCGAGGAAGCAGACGTTGAGGTTATTGACGTAGCCGATGTTGCGGACGATGGCGTTGAGATTGTCGATGCGGCAGAAGTCGCGGACGATGTCGAGACCCCGGAGGGCGAGTAAGTCATGTCGCTGCGCGGTGGAATTGGTCTGCCTGAGCTGCCTATCAAGGATGGGCAGGAGTTTCGGCTTGGCATTATGGGTGGCACCTTCGACCCGATACATTACGGGCACTTGGTTACCGCCGAGCAGGCGCGCGAGTCGCTCGACTTGGACGCCGTGCTCTTTATGCCGGCCGGCTCTCCCGCCTTTAAGCTCGACAAACCGGTGACGCCCGCCGAGGACCGTTATGCCATGACGGTCCTCGCCACCGCTGCGAATCCGGCTTTTTTGGCGAGCCGTTTCGAGATCGATCGTCCGGGCGTGACCTATACGGCCGATACGCTTCATGCCCTTCGCGACTTTTACCCGCCACAGGTAAAGCTCTACTTTATTACGGGTGCCGATGCGATTATCGATATTGTGACCTGGCATGATGCGAACCGAATCGCCGAGCTTGCCACGTTTATTGCGGCGACGCGTCCCGGCTTTGACATCGATACGGCCCGGGCACGGATTAAGGAATCGGGGCTGCCATTCGACGTGCGCTATATCCAGATTCCGGCGCTGGCGATTAGTTCGACCAACATTCGTAAGCGAGTTGCCCGTGGCATGAGCGTGCGCTATCTTACGAGCGAGTCCGTGCTTGGCTATATTCGCAAACGCGGGCTGTATGCCGATCTGGGTCAAGAAGATTTTGAGTGATGGGGGTCTACGTTGTCGGTAGAGGATCAGTTTGAGGGCGATGAGCGCGCGCTGCTCAAGCGCATTCAAGAGCTGCTCGATGTGCGCATGAAGGATAAGCGCAAGCGCTACATGCATTCGCTGGGTGTTGCCGAGACCGCACTCCATCTGGCTGAGGTGTATGGCGTCGACCGCTTTGATGCCGCCGCCGCCGGCCTGATTCACGACTGGGACAAGGTGCTCTCCGACGACGAGCTGGTCACGCGCGCTCTGCATTACGGCATTAAGATTGCCGGCTCTCCGTCTGCCGCGACGCCGCTTTTGCATGGCCCGGTCGCCGCCTATGAGCTTCCGCAGCTATTTCCCGAGCTGTCGCCGGCGGTCTTTCAGGCTGTCGACCGTCACACCGTGGGCGCCTGCGACATGACGCCGCTCGATATGGTGGTCTTTGTGGCCGATGCCATCGAGCCCAACCGCCATGGTGATTATGCCCACGCGCTGCGCAAGATGGTGGGGGAGTCGACACTTGACGAGTTGTTCTTCTCCTGTTTTGCGCAGGGTCTGGTCTATGTGATCCAGTCCGGGCGCTATCTTTATCCCACGGCTATTACGATTTACAACCATTACGCCCAGCTACGATAGCTCGGGTGCGTCTAGAAAGAGGTATTCCATGGCCGACGAGACCATGACTGACGAGCAGATTCTTGAAGGTGTGGAGCACAAGAGCTTCGTCGCCACGTCCGACCGCACCGCTGCCTCGCTGTCCGCGAGCGGTGTCGCCGCCGAGGATGTCGCCCGCGCCGCCGCGCAGGCCGCCTACGACAAGAAGGGCGAGGACGTGCAAGTGCTCGATCTGACTGAGCTTTCCGACGTGTGCGACTACTTTGTGCTCGCCACCGGTACCAATAACCGTCAGGTCGATTCTATCGTTGATGAGATCGAGGAGAAGGTCGCCGAGGCTTGCGGTGAGCACCCGTTCTCCATTGAGGGCCGCGAGCAGAAGACCTGGATGCTTATGGACTACGGCTCGGTCGTCGTCCACGTCTTCACCCCCGAGGCACGCGACTTCTATCGTCTCGAGAAGCTCTGGGGCGACGCTCCCCAGCTCCCCCTCAACCTCCTGTAAATGATTTTTCTGGGACGTGTCTCTATAGTTTTGTCAACCGCGTGCTTCGCGCCATTTCGGCATGGC
>CABUAT010000015.1 GCA_902489665.1 uncultured Collinsella sp.
GCGCGGGCCGAGCCACCGTGCCCGCGCGCCTTACCTTTCGGGTTCACCATCCATGATGGGGCGCGTTTCTAACGAAGCCGTAACGGCCGATGGGCTCTTTTGGTGCCAGCCAATCTCGACCCGCACGCATTTGCTAAAGCAACAACTTTCCCGATCGATGTAATCACCGAATCAAAACGTGTAAACCAGCCACCAAAGAAGCCGAAAAATGTCGCTTTTGGAGGCTGATGTACACAAATGCAGAATCCACCGCCGCCCAAAAGCGCCTTCCTCATGTCTGGACTCTCTATGCTTACGCTGGATAGACATCGCCGGAACGGGTATAGTAGCGAAAGTTTTGTCGTTAACCAGCGGGGGAGTCCTGTGGGCATCAAAAAGAAGATCAAAAAGGAGCTTATCGGCACTTCCGATTACCCGTCGAATAAGATCTTTACGATCTCCAATTTCATCACCTTTACGCGCCTGATCCTCACTCTGGTATTTCTGTACCTGTTTGTGACGGATAACAACCGCGTCATCGCCATCGTTATCTACGCCGTTGCCGCCTCTACCGACTGGATGGACGGTCAGATCGCCCGCATGACCAAGACGGTCTCGTGGCTCGGCAAGGTCATGGACCCCATCTGCGACCGTGCGCTGCTGTTCACCGGCGTACTTGGGCTGGTGGTCCGCGGAGAGCTGCCCATCTGGGTCTGCGTGCTCATTATTGGCCGCGACATCTATCTGGGCATCGGCACGCTTATCGTTCGTCATTATCACCGTCGCCCCATCGATGTCGTCTTTCCCGGAAAGATTGCCACTGCACTGCTCATGACCGGCTTCTCGCTCATGCTGCTCGGGTTCCCCGTTATTGACGGCCTGCATCTTTTACCTTCAACCCTTACGGCCTTCCCGGGCCTCAACGGAAGCTCGGTGCCCCTCGGCATCTTCTTTGTGTACGGCGGCGTGATCTTCTCCATGCTCACGGCTGTCATCTATTCCATTAAGGGCGGAGTGGCCATTAAACAGGCTCTCGCGCATCCCGAGGACGAGGACATCGACTTTCTGAACCCTGAAATCGAAGACTGATTCGTTGGGGTATGATTACGTACGGTTCATTATTTGCGGCACGTCCGCGATAAGTTAGGGGTTGTCATGGACAACATGGTTAACAATATGCCTCAGAATGATAAGACTGCTGACGCTACCTGCGTATTCCGCGTGCCTTCAAGCGACGTCACCGTTCCCGACCTCATGGCCAACGTGCGCATCACCGCCCCCGTTCTGTCCATCGTCAAGGGTCCGCAGACTGGTGCCGCCTTTGAGCTCGAGGACGACGTGACCACCATCGGCCGCGATCCTGCGAACGGCATCTTCCTCAATGACATGACCGTATCGCGCAGCCACGCGCGCATTATCCGCGAGGGCCTCGGCGCTCGCATCGAGGACTTGGGCTCGCTCAATGGCACCTGGGTCGACGGTGCCATCGTCAATGCAGCCCCGCTGCACGACGGTTCTTCCGTCCAGATCGGTACGTTTACGCTCATCTACCACGAGAGCACGCCGGAGCGCATCGAAACCGGTGAGTAGGGCATGGCCGAACGCAACTATCTGAGTATCGGCCAAGTCGTCAACCTACTTCGAGGCGCATACCCCGATCTTTCGAACTCAAAAATTAGATTTCTAGAAGATGAGGGGCTCATTACCCCTCATCGTACGCCTAAGGGATACCGTCAATACTCTAAGGAGGACGTTGATCGCCTGGAGGTCATCCTGCATTTGCAGAAGACCCGCTACATGCCGCTCAACGTGATTAAGCAGCGCTTGGAAAACGCCACGGACCTGTCAACGCTCGCTTACGAGGTGGGCTTGCTGTCCGATGTTCCGCTCAAGACGGAGCCCAAGGAGACTAAGCAAAAGCTGCATCCCATTGAGACCATTCCCGATATGCTGGGCGTCGAGATTTCGTTTATCCGCTCGCTCGCCGAGAACGACCTCATTCGCATCATCAAGAGTCCGCAGAATCGTGAGCTCGTCGATGGTCGCGATTTCCCGATCATCCGCTACTGCTCCGAGCTGTCACGCTTCCATATCGAGCCGCGCAACCTGCGTCAATACGTGTCTTCCGCCAACCGCGAGTCCTCGATGTTTGAGCAGGTGCTCGTGAGTATGCTCGGCATGGATACCTCCGATGACGAGCGCGATGCCAAGCTCGAACGTGCGTTTAAGAAGCTTCACGACCTGACGGAGGGCGTGCACACCGCGCTGCTCAAGAACCGCGTTTTTGAGTCGCTCAACGCCGTGGTCGAGGATGCCGATATCGATGCGCTCGACGAGGAGATCGCACGTTCCGAATCCACCAAGGCCAAAAGCGAAGAGAAGGCTGCCCCTTCGGGTGCATCGCACGACGAGTCGCTCGTACAGCCGTCCAAGGTTGTCACCCCTTCGCATTCCGGTACCGCAACCGCGGGCAAATAACCGCCGCCGCCAATCCGGCAATCCATGAAAGGTCACGCAATGTACGACTTCGAATCTCACATCGTCGACATCCCCGACTATCCCGAGCCCGGAGTCATCTTTAAAGACATCACGCCGCTCTTTGGCAATCCCGAGGCGCTTAAGGCCATGACCGATGCTCTTGCCGAGCATTTTGCCGGAATGGGCATCACTAAGGTCGTGGGCCCCGAGGCTCGCGGCTTTATGGTTGGCGTACCGGTTGCCGTCGCCCTGGGCGCCGGCTTTGTTCCCGCACGTAAACCGGGCAAGCTGCCTCGCAAGACGATTAGCCAGAGCTATGAGCTCGAGTACGGCACCGATTCAATCGAGATTCACGCCGACGCTATCAGCTCTAAAGATACCGTGTTGATTCTGGACGACTTGGTCGCGACGGGCGGAACCGTCGAGGCAACAGGTAAACTTGTGCGAGATATGGGCGCTAAACTCGTAGGCTACGGTTGTATCCTTGAGCTTGCGTTCCTCAATCCGCGCGAGAAGCTCACGCCGTCTGATGACGATGTTGAGCTCTTTAGCCTGGTGACGGTGGACTAGCCGTTACCCTTAGTTACTGGAAAGGAAGCTACATGCGCACAGCAAACACGCACAAAAACATGGCACGCTGCGCTGCTACGGCAACCCTCGCTTGTGTTTTGGGCTTGGGCCTCGCGGCTCCTGCCTACGCCGATACCGCATCCGACCTTGCCGCTGCTCGTACTAAGCTCGAGCAGATCGGAACCCAAACCCAGCAGATTTACGATGAGCTCGCCACGCAAACGCAGGCACTCGATCAGACTGCTGGCGAGATCACGCAAAAGCAGCAGGAGATTGCTGACGGTCAGGCCAAGCTCTCGACCTACGTTGCCGGCGAGTACAAGACCGGCGGTCTGAGCCTTCTTCAGGTTCTGACGGGCGTCGACGACCTGAGCGATATGCTCAACCGCCTGTTCTACTACGGCAAGGTGTCCGATAAGCAGGCTCAGACCATTCAGGAGGTCAAGGAGCTTAAGCAGCAGCTCACCGATAAGCAGGCCGAGCAGGAAAAGAACGTCGCCGCTACGCAGCAGAAGGTCGACGAGCTTAACGCCCAGCAGGCTGAAGCCCAGAACGTCGTAAACTCCCTGGATTCACAGCTGCAGGCCGAGCTTGCCGCCGAGGCCGAGGCCAACGCCGCGCTGCAGGCTGGCATCAACGCCAGCACCGCCGAGAAGGCCACGGTGAGCAACGAGACTGCCGGCACGACCGAGAACACCAACAATGGTGGCCAGACCAGCAATAACAACAACCAGGGCAGCAACACTCCGGTTCCTACGCCGGCACCTGCTCCGACGCCGCAGCCTCCCACGCCCGCTCCGGCTCCGACGCCTTCTGCTCCGAGCCAGTCTGTTGATGGCGGTTCTGTTGTCTCGCGTGCATACAGTAAGCTTGGTTGCGCTTATTCCTGGGGCGGAATTGGCCCGAACAGCTTCGACTGCTCTGGTTTTGTTAGCTATTGTCTCACTGGTCGCTATTGCCGCCTGGGCACCACGGGCACCTTTATGGGCTGGACGCGTGTATCCGATCCGCAACCCGGTGACGTTGTTGTCAACTCGTACCACACCGGCATTTACATCGGTGGTGGTCAGATGATTCATGCTTCCGACTACAACACGGGTGTTATCATCAGCTCCGTTGCCGCCGGCATGAACAACAACTATATCTTCGTGCGCTATTAAGTCATCTTACACAGCGTGTGAATGTGGACCTCGTGGCTTTAAGTCGCGAGGTCCATTCTTTTTTCTCTAATCTTGTACGGCTATCTAGTATTCAAAACTAGATAGCCGTACATTCAATTTGCAAGATGGCTATAATTGTATGGGAACAATTAGAAAGGACCCTCTATGAGCTGGGCACTTATCTCCGATTCAAGCTGCAACCTCCGCGATTGGCAACCGACCGCACCCCAGACCACCTTTGCATTTGCGCCCCTCAAAATTCGAGTAGGGGAGCGTGAATTCGTCGATGACCTTTCGCTCGATGTGCATGAGCTCAACTGCGCTGTACAGACGGAGACGAACGCTTCTTCGAGCGCTTGTCCCAGCGTAGGGGAGTGGGCCGAGCTCTTCAAATTGGCAGACAAGACCATCTGCATGCCGATCTCTGAGGGCGTGTCGGGCAGCTACAATGCGGCAGCCACGGCTCGCGATATGGTTCTTGCCGAGGAGCCCGACCGACAGATTCATCTAGTCAATTCACGCGCAGCTGGCGGCAAAATGGACCTCATTTTCTTGCTGTTCGACCGCTATCTTGCAAGCAATCCGAATGTCTCATTCGAGGATGCTTGCGCATACTTCGATAGCCTTGAGCAGAACAGCAAAATCCTCTTCAGTTTGTGCAATTACGAAAACCTCGCCAAAGCTGGACGTATCCCTAAGGCAGCCGGCGTCATTGCCAACAAGCTCAATATCCGCATTTTGGGCACAGCGAGTGAGGCCGGTAAAATCGAACTCGTGGGGCACACGCGAGGCGAAAAGAAGATGCTAAACAAGATCATCGACACTATGGAAGCCGAGGGCTTTACGGGCGGTGAGGTCGTCATCGATCACGTTGAGAACGAAGCTGGAGCCCAGGCGCTTACTGACCGCATAGTCGAGCATTGGCCCGGCTCCAAGACCATCATCATGCCCTGCAACGGCCTGGATTCCTATTACGCCGAGATGCACGGCCTGATTATCGGCTACGGTATGGGCGTAGCTTCGGGCAAATAAAGTCCAACCAAGCAAATACGGGCGGGACAAAGCGACAGATGGCTCTTTGTCCCGCCCGTTTTATACGTCGGTTAGCTACTAAACCCGTTGAACTTAAGATAACTCATCAGGTACGCCTTCGAAACGAAGGACGATACCGCGCTGCGAACAAGCAGAGACTCACGCGTTACCTGATGCGCAGTATCGGGAACAGGCGTCTGCTCGACGGAAAACGCCGAACGAATCGATGCCTCAAGCTGATCAACCACATAATCAAAGGCCGTCGGGGCATCGTAGCTCAATCGCTGAATGTTAAAGAGTGCCTGCACCGCAGCAATAGGTAGCACCTGCTTAAAGATGCAAATCGCAATCAGGCGCGCAATCTGCTCGCGACCATACTGTTTTTTAACGGGAGCGGGAACCAAGCCAACCTTTACATAGTTATTGATCATCGAAGGCGTAATAACAGGTTGCTCAACACAAATAGAAAGCGGCTCCATCCATAGCGAGACATACTCAATCACCTGGTCGCGGTAGAGCGTCACGTTGGGCAGCTGATCATAGCGCGGCAGACTCAACGTATTGAGTTTACGCACGATATCGGACTGGATAAATGCATCGGGCAGCACCGTGGGCTGAATATCCTCAGGCTTAATACTGACCGACGAATCGGACATCGGAATAACGTGTTTAACGTGGTTCATAAAAGTCCTCCGTTCATTTTCTATATTGTATTCTAGGTTATCTAGTTTTGCATACCACATAGCCGGCAAGTAAAAGTGGTTGGACAACACATTGATGCATCGTCCAACCACTTTGTTTAAAGATAGCAACCTTACATAAGATATATTATCGTACTTATCCACGGAGAAATGCGTATGCGCTGGTTGCCGCTATAGCGCCATCCGAAACGGCGGTCACAACCTGACGTAAACGCTTGAAACGGATATCACCAGCTGCAAATAAACCGGGCGTACGAGTTGCCATGGAATCATCGGTAACAATACCGCCGTCCGGTGCCAGATCGACCAGATGCTCGACAAGCTCGGTATGGGGCTGCGTGCCGGTAAAGACAAAGATGCCAAACGAGCCCGGTTCAAAGGTCTCGGCATGTGTCTCACCGGTCGCATTGTCCTTGAACGTGATCGTTGTGGGCATCGCTTCACCAGAAAGCTGCACGATACTAGTTTGGTACCTAACTGAAATATTGTCTTTCGCGAGCACTTTCTGGACCACACCTTCAGGAGCGCGAAACTGATCGCGACGCAGCACGATGGTCACACTACTGGCAATGTCGGACAGAAACAAAGCCTCTTCACATGCCGCATTACCGCCACCGATCACAAAGACCTGCTTGCCGCGGAAGAACATTCCATCACATGTTGCGCAATACGAAACACCGCGGCCACGATACGCATCCTCACAAACAAAGCCAGCTGGGCGTGGCGTGGCGCCCATGCAGGCAATGACGCTTCGAGCTATCGTCTCGCCTGTGTCATGGTGCACGGTAAACAACGACGCATCCGCATCGTAATCGATGCCCGTCACCATACTCCATTCGACTTGTGCGCCCAAGCCTTCTGCATGCTGCTGAAAACGTTCGCCCAACTCGACACCGCTCAGGAGCGGAATGCCCGGATAGTTTTCGATCTCGTTGGTCGTGGCAATCTGTCCGCCCGACATACCCTGTTCAATCACGGTTGTCGAAAGATTGGCACGTGCCGTATAAATAGCCGCAGCATAGCCCGCAGGGCCTCCGCCGATAATCGCAACATCGATGAGCTGATTGGTAGCCATGATGAGTCCTCTCGTCGAAAAGTTGTAGCTCTCTGCGCTCATACCCAAATTTACGTGAACATGACACTCATGCACTACAATGATAAGTCCGTGCTACAACGTCGAAGGGGAGTTATGATGGATCAGACGCAGACGAGCGAGGACGCTCCCCTGCCCATGCCAGTCACTCCCCAACCGGAGCAACCGGCCGTTTTACCGGCACAAAAGCCTCTGGTAACCATCGTGCACGCCTCGGTCGGTTCGGGCCACAAAGCCGCTGCCAACGCCATTGCGCAGGCATTTGACCTTATCCGGGGCACCAAAGGCGTCCCTGAGGATATCGAGATTGAAGTGCTCGATATCCTCGATTTTGGACGTATTAAATTTGACGGCAATAAGACCGCAGCATCTTTTACGGGGGCCACACGCCCAATTTATGACTTGACCTGGCGTTATACGTTTACGGGGCATCTGCTCTGGGGCGGCGGCACAGCATGGTCACGAATCATGTTCCCCGCCTTCAACGAATATGTCCGCACCCGCAGGCCCATTGCCGTGGTCGCAACACACATTACGGCAGCCAATGTTGCAGTGGGCGCCCGCGTCATCACGGGCATCGATTACCCAGTCATCTGCGTGCCAACGGACTATGAAGTTGAGGGTTTTTGGCCCCACAAGGACACTGACCTGTTCTGCGTGGCTAATGAGTTTATGGCCGAAACGCTGCGTCCGCGCAAAGTGCCCGAGACAAAGATCCGCATTACGGGAATACCCATTCGAGCCGGATTCGACACCGATTACAAGCGTGAGGATGAGCTGAGCAAGTTTAATCTTCCCGTAGACAAAACCGTTGTATTGGTAATGGCCGGAGCCAGTCTGCCGCAGCCCTACGTGCGCTTCCGAGCAGCGATGGATCACACCCTCCCCTTCCTGCGCAGCTTCGAAGACATGCACTTTGTCTTTTTGCCCGGCAAGGACAAGGAATACGCCGCTCGCCTCAAGACGCTCTTCGACGCCATGAAGCTCGAAAACGTCACGGTGCTAGACTATGTCGATGACATGGCAGCCCTCATGCACGGCTGCGATCTGGCAATCCTCAAATCGGGCGGACTCACGGTCACTGAGTGCCTCTGCGCACATCTGCCGATGATCCTGCTCGGCAAATCGTACGGGCAGGAAAAAGCCAACACCACCATGCTCACCGGCATGGGCGCCAGCATGCATGTCACGACAGCACGAGAGCTCATCGTGACGCTCCGTCACCTACACGACCATCCAGAGTCACTCAAAGCCCTACTCATCAACGGCGAAGTCCTACGCCGCCCCCACGCAGCCGAAGACATCGCCATCGCAACCATGGAGCTCGTAGGAAAACCTCAAAAACGAAAACGAGCCTTCTGCCGCTTCTACTGGGGCGGAAAACCCGCGCATATCCGCTAGCGTCTTAG
The DNA here is from genome assembly GCA_902489665.1 of uncultured Collinsella sp. Taxonomy (GTDB): domain Bacteria; phylum Actinomycetota; class Coriobacteriia; order Coriobacteriales; family Coriobacteriaceae; genus Collinsella. The sequence goes on from CABUAT010000015.1 coordinate 8,423, forward strand.
CGTCCGCTGCTCGGCGGGAGCCGCCCATATATCATTCCATGCTCAAACATTCTCGCGGGGCGCTCGTATCCCTCTCGCCCGCTTCTCACACATATCATTCCATGCTCAAACATTCTCGCTTCGCTTCGCTCGCTGCGAAACTGCGCGTGGAACGATATGTGTGAGAAGCGGGCGAGCGGCTACTCGCTTGAAAACAACAATCAATCTTTCTGATAAGCAGATGCGGCAAAGGAACAGTCCCTTTGCCGCATCTGCTTACTGCAATTAGTTACTTTGGTTCGCCTTTGCAGCTTCAAATTTGGGGATCCGGCGCAGCTGGTAGTGCGTAAACGTAGTTGACCGGCCCAGCCCGCCTATATATCGTCCCACGCGCAGTTTCGCAGCGAAGCGAGAATGTTTGAGCATGGGATGATATATAGGCGGGTCGGGCCGGTCAGCGGACAGTACGTAAACGACTAAGCGACGCCGCTAGAACCGAAACCGCCGGCTCCTCGGTCGGTTTTGTCAAGTTCTTCTACTTCTACGAGGTTGACGGTGGGGACTTCTTGGATGACTAGCTGGGCGATGCGATCGCCTTTGTTGATTTGGATGTTGTTGGTGGGGTCTAGGTTGATGAGGATGACTTTGAGTTCTCCTCGGTAGTGAGCGTCGATGAGGCCGGGCGTGTTGACTATAGACAGGCCTTGTTTGATGGCCAAGCCGCTGCGGGGTTGGACGAAGCCGGCGTAGCCGTCGGGCAGGGCGATGGCCAGCCCAGTGGAGACCAGACGACGCTCGAAAGGCTTCAGAACGCAGTCCTCGTTGGAGCGCAGGTCCAGGCCGGCGTCTGTGGGGTGAGCGTATTTGGGAAGCTCGACGGTGGGGTCGAGACGTTTAATGTTGACGGTAATGTTGGACATGAAATCACCTTAGCTTGTCAAGCTCTTGCAGAAACTCATCGACGTCTTTGAAATCGCGGTAGACCGAGGCAAAACGGATATAGGCCACCTTATCGATCTTGGCCAAGCGCTTGAGTACCATGTCGCCCAGCTCATGGGACGTAACGGCCGTAAGCGTGCGGGAACGAAGCTCAACCTCGATATCGTCGATAATCTCATTGAGCTTCTTGGTGTCGATATCGCGCTTGATCGTGGCGCGCATCAAGCCGACAAGCAGCTTATTGCGATCGAATCGTTGCTTGGTTCCGTCTGACTTAATAACCTCGATAGGATCTTCACAACGCTCGAATGTCGTAAAGCGATAATTGCACGAGCAGCATTCACGACGGCGCTTGATAGTGTTATTCGATTCCTGCATACGGGAATCTACGACGCGGGTATGTGCCTTGCCGCATTTAGGACAGCGCATGGTACCTCCTCCAAATCGTTAACAAGGGTACCATGCACCGGGCAAAATGTTATGAACGGGCAGGAACTTTAAGATCAACACCGGCATCGAGCGAACCATGCTCAAGGTGATTGACACTACGGATCAAATCGGAAGTCTCCTGCGTAGAGAGACCGTCAAGCGGATGCTCCTCGGCAAGCGACCACAGGGAATCGCCGGACTGGACACGAATCGTCTCGTACGTGACGTTGGTGACGGAATCGGCATATGCCGCATGACGGGCGCTAAAAACTGACGTTGAGATTACAAAGAACAACGTGAGCGCAACGGCAACGGCCACGATCGTCGAAGGCTTCAGGGCAACAGGAGTCGTAACCACAGATGAACGCTGGGAACGAACGGGCTTGACAGCCACCGGCTGAATAGCGGAACGTCCGCCCTTGACGACGGTAAAAGCGGGCGCAGCAGGCGTCTCGAGTTTAAGGGCGAGGTTACCCTGGACCATATTCGTTGCGTTCATCATGTTCTCCTCTCGCGTGTTTTGACGAGAACCGTTTTATCAAGCCGCGCGGACAAAATTATCTAGCGCGAGAACGAATGTTCGGTTATTATTATCTTCGAACAGTTGTTCCTGTCAAGCAAAATTCGAACATTTGTTTGACATGGGTAGAGAGGATGCCCTGATGGCTCGCAAAATTACCAAGCGTCAGCAGCAAATTTACGACTTCATCAAGGAATATCAGCAGGAGAAAGGTTATCCGCCCAGCGTGCGCGAGATGGCTTCTGCCGTGGGCCTTTCCTCCCCCAGCACCGTGCACGCCCATCTATCTGCCCTGGAGGCGCGCGGGCTACTCAAGCGCGATGCCACCAAACCGCGCGCCCTGGAACTCTTTAACGAGGACGGTTCCTCTGTCTCAATTTCTAAATCTGACGAGCCCACCGCACCTCGCGGAACGGTCTCGCTACCGCTCGTTGGTCGCGTCGCGGCTGGGATTCCCATTCTGGCCGAGCAGAATATAGAAGACACTTTTACTATCCCGACCGAAATCGCCACTGATCAGGGTTCCTTTATCCTTGAGGTGCATGGGAGCTCAATGATCAATGTCGGCATCTTCAATGGCGATTACATCATCGTCCGTGAACAAAAGAGTGCCATGAACGGCGAAATTGTCGTGGCCATGATTGATGGTTCAGCGACCGTCAAGACATTCTACAAGGAGCAGGGACGCGTACGCCTGCAGCCTGAGAATGACACCATGGAGCCTATCTATGCAACGAATCCCGTTATCTTGGGCAAAGTCGTCGGCTTGATGCGCCGGTTCTCGTAATGCAAAAACGCATCACCATCTTTGATACCGTCCGCGGGTTTACGATGATTTCAATGGCAGGTTTTCACGCTTGCTACGATCTCGCCTACCTGTACGACTGGGATATGCCCTGGTTTACCCAGACCGTCTTTCAAGACATCTGGCGCGCCAGCATCAGCTGGGTATTTTTGTTTATCGCGGGTTGGATGTGCACGCTCTCACGCAACAATGCCAAACGAGCGGCCAAGTACGCTGCCGCAGCTTTGGTTGTCTGGATCGCAACAACGCTCGTATCGGTCGACGATTCAGTGAACTTTGGCATCATTTATTGCATGGCGGCGTGTACCGCTGTGACAACCGTAGCACGACCGATGCTTAAGAAAGTGCCCAGCACGTGGGGCATTGCGATATGCCTCGCTCTCTTCGCGGCGACATGGGGCATCCCGAAATCGACCTATTCATTCCCCTATTTGGCGTGGCTAGGATTTCCCGGCCCCCGGTTTGTTTCAGGCGACTATTATCCAATCATCCCGTTCATATTCATGTATCTCACAGGATACTTTGCTGCGCGCACCGCTCAAAGATGCAAACATCCCGCCCCAAGCTGGGCCTACGCCAACCCCCTGCCGGCGCTCGCCAGCCTTGGACGTCATGCACTCCCCTTTTATCTGCTACATCAGCCCATCATACTGGGCATTTTGGAGCTCGCCTACTCGGTGCGATAACGCTCGAGCCGCGGTGCAATACGAGCCGGCAGTTTCGCCACAATACGAACGCCATCCTCAAGATATTCCTCGTGCAAAAGGGTCCCCTGCTCATGCACGACTGTGATGAGTGCACCTTCACGATATGGAATGTCGGCGGAAAGCAGCACATCGGTGGCGGCCGCCTCGCGAGCAATGCGATCGACGAGATCGTCGAGCCCCTCGCCCGTTTGGGCCGAGAACAGAACAGCTTCCGGATAACGACGACGGAAACTCAATCGATCGACGCTATCGAGAAGATCGATTTTATTGAACACCGTAAGCGTTAAACGCTCTCCGGCATCGATCTCATCAAGCACGCGGTCGACAGCCTCCAGCTGCCGTTCATAGTCCTCGTCAGACGCATCTACGACTTTGAGAATTAAATCGGCACCCAACACCTCAGACAACGTCGATTTAAAGGCATCGACCAGACCATGCGGCAGCTTTTGAATAAAGCCGACGGTATCGGTAATCGTCATGCCGCGACCGCCAGGCAGGCGATATGAACGCGTCGTCGGGTCGAGCGTAGCAAACAGCTTGTCCTGCGAAAGTACCGTAGAACCGGTCAGACGATTGAGCAACGTCGATTTACCGGCATTGGTATAACCGGCTAACGCGACGCGAAACGCCGGTGACTCAATACGACTCTTGGATTGAACATCACGACGCTGTTCAACCTGCTTGATCTCACGTCGAAGCGCAGCGATCTTATTACGAATGAGGCGACGGTCGACCTCGAGCTGACTTTCGCCCTGACCAAAGCGTGAGCCGATGCCGCCGCGCGTCTGTTCCTTGGCGAGATGGCTCCACATGCCGCGCAGACGAGGCAACAGATATTGAAGCTGCGCCAGCTGTACCTGTAGGCGTCCCTCACGCGTCTGAGCATGCAGGCCAAAGATATCCAAGATCAGTGCCGTACGATCGATAATCTTTACCGGCTCGCCCACGGCTTTCTCCAAATAGGATTGCTGCGAGGGCGTCAGGTCGTCGTCAAAAATAACGACATCGGCATCCATGCGATGTACCAGACCGCACAGCTCCTCTACCTTACCGGAACCGATAAATGATTTGGGATACGGCTTTACCAAACGCTGAGACAAGCGAGCCACGCACTGGGCACCAGCCGTGTGGGCAAGGCGCTCCAGCTCATCGAGCGATCGATCGAGTGGCCATGCATTGTCGCGCCACTCAACACCAACCAAAATGGCACGCTCGGGCTCGGGTGCCGTGGGAACAAGGGGGAAACGAGCCATTAGGCAGCCTCAATACGATGCAGGATATCAGCAACGACCTCATCGATCGTACATTCATCCATATCGAACCACGCGATACGGTCATCGCGCTTAAACCACGAAAGCTGACGTTTGGCATAGCGACGCGAACGCATCTTGATGAGTTCGCGAGCCTCATCCATAGAAATCACGCCATTGAAAGCATCGATGATCTCTTTATAGCCAATTGCCTGCATCGACGTCAGGGCATCTCCCAGCCCCTGGCCCATAAGACCGCGGACCTCATCGACAAGGCCCTGCTCAAACATCAGATCGACACGCAGGTTAATGCGCTCGTAGAGCACCTCGCGATTTCGCGTCAAGCCAAACCATAGGGCGTGATAATGCTCGCGCGGAACACTAAACTGACTTTTTTGCTGCGCATAGGAGACGCCATCATCGTGCATTTCGAGCGCGCGAATCACGCGACGAACATTATGGGGGTGGATGACCGCAGCGGACTCGGGGTCACGCTCGGCAAGCAGCGCGTGCAGCGCTTCCTCGCCTATGCGCTCGGCAAGCTCCTGATAGCCCGCACGGCGATCGTCCTCAAGTTCACCCGAGGGAAAGTACATCTCATCAAGGGCAGCCTTGAGATACAGCCCCGTACCTCCGCAAAAAACAGGCAGGCAACCCGAACCAAGGAGACGTTCAACATGCGCGCGAGCGTCAGCCTGATAAAGCGCAGCAGAATATGCCACACCCGGCTCTACAATGTCGACGAGACGCAGTGGCGCCGCACACTCATTGGGCGCCATCTTTGCGGTACCGATGTCCATGCCGCGATAGATTTGCATCGCATCGCACGACAGCACTTCGGACGAAAGACGAGCTGCCAAACGGTCGGCAACATCACTCTTACCAACCGCCGTCGGACCGACGATCGCAACGGCGGAAAGACCTGTCCCGGGAGAAACCATTAGCGCGGCTCGCCCACAACGGAGCCGGATAAATACCAGGTCTTGGCAACGTCAACGTCAACATCAACGATCTTGCCAACAAGCTGATCGATGCTGTAACCCTCGGGGATAGGCGCATGAACGGTCTGATTCTTGGGACTCTTGCCCAGCAGGACCGCGTCGTTCTTTTTACTCGTTCCCTCAATGAGCGCCGGCACCACAGTATGAAGCTCACCCTGGTTATACTCGTGTGCCGTGGTCTCGATAACCTTAACCAGGCGGTTGAAACGCTCGAGAATAACCTCATGCGGCGTAGGGTCGTCAATCTCTGCAGCCGGGGTACCGGCGCGCTTGGAATAGATGAAGGTATAGGCCTGAGCATAGCGGACCGTCTCGGCAAGTGAGAGCGTCTGCTCAAAGTCTTCTTCAGTCTCGCCCGGGAAGCCAACGATAATGTCGGTCGAGAGCGCGATATCGGGCATGCGATTGCGAATGCGATCGACCAGGCCCAGATAGTCCTCGCGTGTATAACGGCGATTCATCTCTTTGAGGATGCGCGTGGAGCCCGACTGAACGGCCAAGTGAAGCTGCGGCATGACGGCGGGCGTCTCGGCCATAGCGTCGATGGTCTCGGGCAGCAGGTCCTTGGGATGCGAAGACGTAAAGAAGATGCGCTCGACGCCCGTATCGCCCACCGCGCGCAGCAAATCGGCAAAACGCGGCTTGCCAAACAGATCGCGGCCATATGAGTTAACGTTTTGGCCCAACAGCGTGATCTCGCGCACGCCCTGGCGCACCAGACCGGTCACCTCGTCGACAATCTCCTCGAAGGGGCGGCTCTTTTCGCGACCGCGCACGTACGGCACGATGCAATAGGTGCAGAAATTATTGCAGCCCGTCATGATGGGCACCCAGGCGTGATACTGGGTCTCGCGATGCCACGGCATGCTCATCGCATCCGTATCCTCATGCTCATTGGTGCGGATATGACGCTTGCCGTCCAGGAACGCCTCGGCAATGAGCTCGGCCACATGCGCAATGGAATGCGTACCAAAGATGACATTGACGTTATCGACGTTGGTGAGCAGGCCCTCGCCATCACGCTGCGCGATGCAGCCGCCCACGGCAACCACACGCTTACCCGAAGGCGAAGGCGGCAGGCTTTTGCAGGAATTGCACTGACCGTACAGGCGAGTATCGGCGGCCTCACGCACACAGCATGTCATGAAGACAACGATATCGGCATGCTCGGGATCGAGCGCCATGAGGCAACCATACGAATCGAGCAGACCGCTCACGCGCTCGGAATCGTGCTGATTCATCTGGCAGCCAAAGGTGCGGATAAAGTAGGTTTTACCGGCAAGAATATCGCGTACGGAACGCTGGTCCATGTGCATAAGTCCTAACGATGGAAGGGAGGCGAATCGAGGCAAGCAGAAGCTATGCCACAGGCTTAACATCATCCATGACGACGTTATCCATAGCAGCTCGATTGATCTGGTGAACGTAGATAGAAAGGCGGATGGCCGTGCGCGACTCCCCGTTAATGAGGATGTCGGAGAACACGGGCGCGCAGGAAATATCAAAACCGGTTGGAATCAAAAAACCGCGCGCGATAGCCACGGCCTTAATGGCCTGGTTGACCGCACCGGCGCCGACACACTGGATGTTGACGGGTACACCATCCTTGACCATGCCGGCGATGGCGCCGGCAACGGACGCGGGCGATGATTTGCTTGATACCTTCAGGCAATCCATGAAGAAACTCCTGCGTTTAAAAGTACGTTTTAACTGCAATAACTGTATCGTACCGAGTGGACTCGGTAAAGGCACTATTCCTCTTTGGCAAGATCGAAGGTCACGGTGATTCGATCACGCGAAACACGAATCTTTGGGTCGCCGCAAAGGTTGAGATAGTACCGGGCGGCAAGGTCATTAAAGTCGCGCTCCACAGCACGCGAAAACTGTGCCATGTCATCCTTGGCAATACGTAGCCCGCGACGATCCTTCGCGAGATCGACAGGAGCCGGCGCATGCGAGGACGAATCACGCTCGCGCAGCAGACGCGCAGTCACACCGCGAACGGGCTTAATCTGCCCTGCCAAAATGCGATGGGCCGTGCGCTCAGACATCTCAAGACCCAAACCCGAACAGATACGGATAAAGTCCTCGGCATCAGAGGCAAGGCCTAAACGGTCGACAACCGGAAGCTCGCTCTCGTCATCAATAAACAGGAGACGCGACGTATCGAGCCGACTTGACGCCTGAGCATAAAGGGTCGCGGCAATCTCAGACGGAGAACCAAGATAGACATCGCAACCACGCAACTCCTCGAGCGCAAACTCACAAGCAGCGCGAATAATATTATGCGGGCCGCGAGCACAGACATAACGTCCGTCCTCATCCTTGACGGCCTGGGGCCAGCTGGACTGATCGGCACGCTCACTGAGGCGGTCGGCCGCAACGCTCACCTTAAAGGCCGAGCCAAGGTCGACACCAGACGTGACCACACGGGCCTCGTCGGTGTTCTGCTTGATCGAAAACAATGCCATGCCACGACCGTGAACGCCCCAACGGTCCATCTTCATGCTCTCGAGCTTGGAGGTAACGCGGGCATCGAAGATTCGCTCTTGCATATCCTGCGGAACACCCGAACCGTTATCCAGAAAGACAAGCGTGCGGACGCCATCTTCCTTGGTCGTAGCGAGATAGACTTTGTCGGCGCCGGCATCGCGAGCATTACGGAGCATTTCGATGACGATATCCTCGACATGCTGAATGTCGTGCTTTGCCTGGCGCCGCTCGGCTTCCGAAACGCGGAGGCGGACATACCCCTCGCCAAGGTTCTCCTCGACGCGAAGGTTGCCCTCCCCCGACATCGACGCGATAAATGAGATGAGCTCGTTCGCGTCGCTCATGTTATTTAGCGATATCGACAGCGCGGCTCTCGCGAATCACGACGACGCGCACCTGACCGGGATACTCCATCTCTTCCTCGATCTGATGGGCGATATCGTGAGCCAGGACCGTGGACTGGGCATCGGAGATCTTGTCCGGCTGAACCATGACGTGGACCTCGCGACCAGCCTGCATGGCATAGGTACGCTCGACGCCTTCATGGGAGTTGGCGATCTCCTCGAGCTTCTCAAGACGCTTGATGTAGTTCTCGGCAGACTCGCGACGGGCACCGGGGCGAGAAGCAGAGACAGCATCAGCGGCCTGTACCAGGACATCGAGCACCGTGTTGGGGTCGACATCGGCATGGTGAGCCTCGATAGCATGAACGATAACAGGCTTCTCGCCATAACGGCGGGCAAGCTCGGCGCCGATGACGGCATGCGGGCCCTCGACGTCGTGGTCAATTGCCTTGCCCAGGTCGTGCAGCAGGCCGGCGCGCTTGGCGGTCACAACGTCCAGGCCAAGCTCGGAAGCCATCACGCCGCACAGGTCAGAGACTTCGAGGGAGTGCTGAAGCACGTTCTGACCAAACGAAGTACGGTAGCGCAGGGCACCAAGGGTCTTGACGATCTCGGGGTGCAGGTCGTGAATGCCGGTATCGAAGGCAGCCTGCTCGCCAGCCTCGCGCACGCGCTGCTGAACCAGGTCGGCAGCCTTGTGATACATCTCCTCGATGCGGGCGGGGTGAATGCGGCCGTCGGCGATGAGGTTCTCGAGGGCGACACGGGCGGTCTCGCGACGGACCGGGTCGAAGCTCGAAAGAACGACGGTCTCGGGCGTGTCGTCGATCACGAGGTTGACGCCGGAAACCTGCTCGAAGGTCCGGATGTTGCGACCCTCGCGACCGATGATGCGACCCTTCAGGTCGTCAGACGGAATATGCACGGAGGTAACGGTGACCTCAGCAGTGTGATCGGCGGCGCAGCGCTGAATCGCCAGAGACAGAATCTCCTGGGCGGTCTTGTGGCACTCGGCGCGAACCTGCTGCTCGGACTCGCGAATGATCGTGGCGGCCTCGTGGGTGACCTCGCCGCGAACCTTATCGAGGAGCTCCTTGTGGGCGTCCTCGCGGGTAAGGTCGGCGATACGCTCGAGCTCGGAGGTCTGCTTTGCGCAGAGCTCCTCGAGCTCACGGGAGCGCTTCTCGACCTGACCGGCCTGGCTGGACAGCTGATGCTCGCGCTTGTCGAGAGCGTCGTTGCGGCGATCGAGGGATTCCTCGCGCTGCATCACGCGGTTCTCGAGCGTACGAATCTCGTTCTTACGCTGCTTGTCCTCGGCCTCTGCGGCCTGCTTGTTCTTGATGATCTCCTCTTTAGCCTCGAGCAGAGCCTCTTTTTTGAGGGTCTCGGCCTGACGCTTGGCATCACCGATCAGGGACTCAGCCTGTGCGTGTGCCGACTGGATTTTTTCGTCGGCCTCGTGAAGACTACCCTGCTTGGCGGTGCGCATGTAGGCAATGGCGGCGATGGCACCCAAAACGATGCCAACGAGCGCTGCGATGATAGGCATGCTCACTCCTTTTTATGGATTCGTTACACAACAAAGCGAACCGTCCTTACGAACGGCTCGCGACATTTGAGTAATATGGGCGCAGCTTATGCGGGTCGGATACAGATAAACATATAAACAAACTCATCACAGATGAGCACATATCACAAAGCAAATGACAGTGTTTATCGTACGTTGAACCACAACAACTGTCAAATAAATGGCCCCAGCACGGCGGCTAAAACACGGTGAACGGCAGGGCCACAAAACGCATACGCCTAAACCGCACATTCCTCACGTTCGGCATCGAGACGTGCCTTAACGGCATCGGCGGCGATGTGATACGAGAAGCCCTTGCCCATCAAAAACCGAACCAGTTTTTCGAATCCGCGCGTCTCTGGAACACGCCGCTTAGCGAGCAGGGCTGACGCACGCGCCAAATCATCTTCGACGGCAAAATAATCCTCGGGATAACCGGGAATGTCATCGAGCACGACATGACGGCGCTTGAGCTCGGTCTCGATTTTTCGCTGTCCCCAACCACGCCGCTTGCGTTCCTCGATAAAGTACGAGCAAAAGCGGTTCTCGTCTAAAAAGCGATACTCGGTGGCGCGCTCGACGGCGAAATCGATCGCGGACTGGTGAAAGCCGTAGCGAGCCAGCTTGTCACGGACCTCACCCGTCGCATGGTCGCGGCGCGATAACATCTCGGTCACCATGGTAAGCGCACATTTACGCTCGATGAGCTGCACCGCCTCACGAAAGTTGTCCCAATCACAGGGAAGATCGGGGCGGTTTTTGACATACAGCCGCGCGACCCGCACGGGAATCCAAATGGACCGCTCAAAACCGCCCTCAAGCTCACAATCGATATGTGCGCAAGGCTTTTTGGACGCATACCCGCTCGAGAACGAGGAGGCCGACTTCTTATCGGGAAAGACGACCGTAGCCTCGGTCACCGTATACGACATGAGCGTAACCGCTACTCGTCGTCATCATCGAGCATGGCGGAACCATCGATGGCATAAAGCTCGTCAAACTCCTCAGGCGCAGGCTGATCGGTCAACTCGACCTCGGACGGAGCATCGTCATCAAACTCAAGCCCGCAGGCGAGGCGGACCTTATGCTCAATCTCGTCGGCGCAATCGGGGTGTTCGCGCAGGAACGCCTTGGCGGCCTCGCGACCGTTGCCGAGCTTGTCCTCGCCATAGGCAAACCAGGAGCCCATCTTCTTGCAGATGCCGCACTCGACAGCCATGTCCAGAATCGAGCCCTCCTTAGAGATGCCCGTGCCGTACATGATGTCGAACTCAGCAGAACGGAACGGAGCTGCCACCTTGTTCTTAACGACCTTGGCGCGCACGCGGTTACCGATAACCTCGTCCTTAAGCTTAATGCTGTCGATACGGCGAATGTCGATACGCACCGAAGAGAAGAACTTAAGGGCGCGGCCGCCCGTCGTGGTCTCGGGGTTGCCGAACATGACGCCGATCTTCTCACGCAGCTGGTTAATGAAGATGCACGTCGTGTTGGACTTGGACAGCGAGCCGGCGAGCTTGCGAAGCGCCTGGCTCATCAGGCGAGCTTGCAAGCCGACCGTGGTATCGCCGATTTCTCCCTCGATCTCGGCACGCGGGGTCAGCGCGGCGACGGAGTCGACGACGATGGCATCGATGGCGCCGGAACGCACGAGCATGTCAACAATCTCGAGCGCCTGCTCGCCCGTATCGGGCTGGGAAATGAGCACCTCGTCGATATCCACGCCGATGCGCGCGGCATACGTGGGATCGAGCGCATGCTCGGCATCGATAAATGCCACGACGCCACCCATTGCCTGGGCCTCGGCCAAGATCTCGAGCGAAAGCGTCGTCTTACCGGAGGACTCGGGGCCGTAAATCTCGACGATACGGCCGCGCGGCACACCGCCGATACCCAGCGCGGCATCGAGTGCCAGAGCGCCCGTAGGGATGGCCTCGACCTCGAGCTCGGGGCCACCGTCGCCGTACCTCATGATGGAACCCTGGCCGAATTTCTTCTCGATCTCGGCCTTGGTGGTGGCGATCATCTCATCGCGCTCTTTACCCGTCGTGCGAGCATGAACGGTACGTACGGGACCTGAATTCTTGGCCATGAATAGCCCTCCTCTTAACAACCTGCATCGATAATAAACGAACGGCTGTTCGTGGTCAACCGTTCAGATAAATCATATGCAGCCGACCTTTACAAAACCCAACCAAACGCCGACCAAACACTGGCCAAAAACTTGACCGCAGGCGAACCAAGAAAATCATGGCGAGGAAAAATACGACAACTACCTGCACAAAGATAAAATTCGCCGAAGGTCCCTATCTCCACAATTAAGGGGCCCGGAGGCCCCTTAAAACACGTCTATTCCATAGAGTTGAGCACAAGGGCAATGCGACCCAATGCCTCCGTGACCGCATGGGCACGAACACACGAACGGTCGCCCTCATAGTGGCAGCGCACAGAGTCCACGACCGGCACTCCCCCATCGGCGGAACGATGTGCCCAGCCAATATAGAAAGTGCCAGCAGGATCGTCCTCAATACCACCGCCGGGGCCGGCATAACCCGTTGCGCTCACTGCAATATCGCTCTGGTACAGTTCCAGCGAACTCGACGCCATCTCGCGCGCAGTTTGATGCGACACCGCGGTGTAGCGGTCGAGCGTCTCCTGCTCAACACCCAGCACGCGATGCTTAATCTCATCGCAGTAGGTCACCGCACCGCCACGCAGCACCGCCGAGGCGCCCGGGATATCCGCAATCGTCGAGGCGATCATACCCGCCGTCAGCGACTCAGCCGTCGAAACCGTCACACCCCGAGCGCTCGCGCGCTCGACGATATCGCGCGCCAGCTCCTCGTTATGTGCGGAAATCTGCTCAAAAGAGTCCGTCATACCCACCAGGACCTAGACCGAAAAGACGATCTTGCGGCAGTTCCAGAAGTACTGGGCGCCCGAGATAACGGTCAAGACAACGGCAACGGCATACAGGAAGCGCGACACCGAGTAGATGCCGAGCGTCAGCGCCACCGGGCCAAGGTGCAAGCCGGCCATAGCAAAAACGCACAGGTAACCGCAGATGGAGACCATCGTGGTCGCCGTCTTGTACTTGCCGAGCTTATCGGCCGCAACGACCACACCGGCCGCACTCGCGACCATGCGAAGGGCGCTCACCAGAAGCTCACGGAACAGGATAATGAACACGGACCACACGGTCACCGCGCCAAAATCCAAGAACAGCAGCAGGGCCGAAAACACGAGCAGCTTATCGGCGATGGGGTCCAAGAATTTACCGAAGTCGGTGATCTCGTTGCGCGAACGCGCCAGATAACCGTCGACCTTATCGGTGCACGACAGGATCACATACAGAATGAAGGCAGCGGCGGCGAGCGGGCCGTCGAAGGTGCTCCAATCCGTACCGGCAACACTCGTGTGAGAAAGCGCCGACACGATCATGAACACCGGGATAAAGACGATGCGAACGCACGTCACGATGTTGGCGGGCGTCCAAACACTCGTCAGTTCCTTATTGCTCTCGTTTGCCACGATGCTCTCCTACTCCACAACATGGCCGATAAGCTCATAGCAGAAGCTATCGGTAAACTCGACGGTCAGAATATCGCCCACGGACGCCTCACTGGCGTCCAAGTGGACCGCGCCATCGGAATCGGGCGCCTGGAACCAGGCATGGCCGATCAGCTCGGTGCCGTCCTCGGTCTCTTCGATACCGTCGACGATCACCTGGGCGCGCTCGCCCACATGTGCGGCGGTGGCGGCAAAACCGAGCGACTCGGCCAGGTCCATGGCCTCCTGGGCGCGCTCGAGCTTGACCTCTTCGTCGACCTGACCCTCCATCTTAGCGGCCAGGCTGCCCTCCTCCTGCGAGTAGGCAAAGACGCTCGTGTAGTCAAAGCCGACGGTGTCCATAAAGTCGATAAGGTCGCGGAACTCGTCGTCGGTCTCGGTCGGGAAGCCGACCATAGCCGTGGAACGGATCACGATGCCGGGGATACGCTCACGCAGATCGCGGAACAGGTCCTCGAGCTCCTGGCGCGAACCGGAACGGCGCATAGCCTTGAGGATGCGCGCGTCGCAGTGCTGCACGGGGATATCGATATAGGGCAGCACCTCGGGCGTATCGCGAATCGTATCGATAAGCTCATCGGTCATGCCCTCGGGCTGCAGATAGAGCACGCGGACCCAGACGTTGTGCGGGCGCACGGCCTCGGCGACGGCACGCAGCAGCTGCGCCAGATTGCGCGGCGAGCCCTCGGCGACATCCTCGTCAGTAAAGTCGGTACCCCAAATACCCGTGTCCTGGCCGATCAGCACGATCTCGCGCACACCGCCGGCAACCAGGTCGCGTACCTCAGAGATAATGCTCTCGGCATTGCGCGAATGATAGCGACCGCGAATATAGGGGATCATGCAGAAGCTGCAGAAGCGGTTGCAGCCATCAGAAATCTTGACGTAGGCAACCGCACCCTCGACGGTACGCTTGACCTGAGGAATATAGGCGGCAATCTCACGCTCGACACCCAACACGCCATCGATGACCGCCACGATGCCGTCCTCCTCGTCGGCCTTCACAAAGGCCGCAACCTCTGGCAGCTCGTCAGGCAGGTCGTCGCCATAGCGCGACGGCACGCAGCCGCACATGACGATGGGGCAAGAACGAACGCCGTCCTGAACCTCGTTGGCGAGCTCGAGCGTGGTCTCGATGCTCTCGGACGTTGCGGAGGCGAGGAACGAGCAAGTATTGACGATGGCGATATCGGCATCCTGCGGGTCGAATGCCTCCTCGTAGCCCGCGGCGGTCAAAAGAGAACGCATGCGGTCGGTGTCAACCTCGTTCTTAGCGCACCCGAGGGTGATGTAGAGCACGGAGCCCAACGGTGTATCCATGTTGGAGAGCGGTCCTTTCGATTGATATTAGCGGTAGTTGGTGAACTGCAGCGGCTGGCCGTAGTCCTGGTCGCGCAGGAACTGGATCACGGTCTGCAACGCGTCCTTCGAAGCAGAGGAAACACGCAGCTTGTCGGCCTCGATGGTCACCTTGACCTTGAGCTTTTGGTCCTTGATGTCCTTGTTGATCTTCTTGGCGGTCGCCTGGTCGATACCCTCGACGATATGGCCGAGCACGCGCACGGTGCCGCCCGATGCCGCCTGCGGAGCATCCCACGAGACAGCCTTGAGGTCGATGCCGCGCTTGATGAGCTTGGAGCTCAGCACGTCGACAATCTGTTTGGAGACAAAGTCGGCCGGGGCGTTGATCGTAAAGAGCTTGTCGCCCTTCGAAAGCTCGATCGTGGCGCCGGAATCCTTAAGGTCATAGCGCTGGGAAATCTCGCGCGTGGTCTGCTGGAAGGCGTTGTCGACCTCTTGCATGTTGACCTCGGACACGACGTCGAAGCTGGAATCTTTAGCCATGCTGTTTCCTTTCGCGTACGAGCGGCTTAGTAGCTATCGTACGAATAGTCGGTAGAATCGGTGGGCGTCTGACCGTCAGTTGCGGTATCGGCGCCATCCGCGGACTGGGCATCGGTGCCGTCGGTGGTGTCGGTACCATCGGTGGTGTCGGTGCCATCAGAACTTTCACCATTCTCGGAATCAGTCGTCTCCTTCTTAGGAACGGTGATCGTCACACGAGCCACGCCCGAGGTCTTGGTATCGTAACGGACCTTTTCACCGTTCTTGGTAACGGTAACATCGGAAGGCTTGGACGTGGTGATCTCGATCGAGGACTCGGGCGTGTACTCCTGCTCAAAGGGGCCAGTCGCCTGAGCGCCATAGACCGACTTGCCGTCGACCTTGACCTCAATCCACGCGGTCTTTCCCTTGGCAACGGAGACCTTGACCTTCGTTACCTCGTTCTCTTCCTTTTTAGCCGTCGTCTTGGTGGCGTCCGAATCGGTCGATTCGGTCTTCTTAGAAGACTTCTTGGTCGTCGTCTTGGTAGCAGCGGGCGTCTCGGGCGTGGTCTCGGGCGTCGAAGATGCGCAGCCACGCAGAAGCACCACGATGAGCACAATCAACAGCAGCGCCACGGCACCGATGCCGGCGTAGATGATACGCGGATCGAGCCCGTTGTTTTGAGGAGTACGTGACCCGCCGCGTCCACGACCGGAACTGCTGCGGCCGCCTCCCTGAGGCATACGACCGCGATTGCTATCGGAACGGCCGCGATAGCCGCCCTGGCCCTGAAGGCTGCGCTGACCCGAGCGGGGCGCAAGTTCACCGCGGCCTTGATAGCCACGCTGGCCCGAACGCGGAGCCGAAGAGCGCTGGTCATACGGCTGTGATTGAGAGCGAAGACGCGGCGTCACCTGCGTGGCATCGGCGTCCGCATAGCCACCGCGAGAGCGTCCGGTAGAGACACCACGGCAACCGCGATCGGAATAGCCGCCGTCGCCGTAGCCGGCACGAGGGTCACGCGCCACGCCACGGGCAGCGGGAAGTGCGCGGTCCTCGGGCATCGGCGTACTGCGGAACCGGTCACGCTGCAAGCGAATCTCCTCGCCCGAACCCGTCTCGGTAATATAACCGGCCTGCTGAGGACGCTGTCCATAGCGGGTCGAACGACCGCCCTGAACCATCAGGAAGCGCCCGTTGTCCACCGAGGAACGCGAATTGACGTAGCCGGCGGCGTCCTGAAAACGACCGCCCTGCTGGGACGTCTCGCGTTCGTATGCCATCAGGTCGTCAAAGTAGGCATTGACGACCTCGCGCGGATTGAGGCCCAAAAAGCGAGCGTAGCTCGAAATCATGCCCTGCGCATAGCCACGCGGGGGCATCGATGCAAAGTTACCGGTCTCGAAAAACTCGATGATCTGCGGCCTGATTTTGATGGTGTTGGCGACCTGCTGGATGGAAAGGCCCATCCGGCGACGCTGTTCGAGCAGCATGTCACCAAAGCGTGCAGCCATCAGAATCCTCCAAACTCACGATCTTCACGTGCCATCTCGGCGTCGACAGACTCCAACGCGGCGAGCCCCTCCTCATCCAGCAGGACCTCGCGCGGCTTGGAACCGTCGGGCGGGCCGACGACACCCTTTTCTTCCAGCATGTCCATAATACGCCCGGCGCGCGCATAGCCAACCTTAAGGCGGCGTTGCAGGCCAGATGTGGAGCCCAGCTGCGATTCCACCACAATATGGGCGGCTTCCCAGATAAGCGGATCGTCATCCTGCGGCTCGGCAACGCCCGTGCGAACAATGCCGCCGCCACCAGCCATGGACATGGAAGCAGGCGCCACGGCGGACAGAATCTCCTCGTGGTAGTCGGGCTCGCTCTGCGACTTAACGAACTCGACGATCTCGTTGATCTCGTCGTCCGAGACAAAACAGCCCTGGATACGGCGGGGCTTGCCCCAGTCGACCTTGGAGAACAGCATGTCGCCCAAACCGGTAAGCTTTTCGGCACCCATCTGGTCGATGATGACGCGGGAATCGATGCCCGTAGCCACGTTAAAGGCGATACGGTTGGTGATGTTGGCCTTAATAAGGCCCGTCACCACGTTGGAGCTGGGGCGCTGCGTAGCCACGATAAGGTGAATACCGGCGGCACGGCCCAGCTGGGCGATACGGACGATCGAGGCCTCGACATCCTTGCCGGCGACCATCATCAGGTCCGAAAGCTCATCGATGATGATGACCAGATAGGGCATCTTTTGCGGCGGGTTATCGTAATGCTCAAACTCGCCGGCGGCCTGCTTTTCGTTATACGTCGAGATTTTGCGAACGTTGAGGCGCTCGAAGACCTTCAGGCGACGCTCCATCTCGGACACGGCCCACTGCAGCGCACTGGCCGCCTGCTTGGGCTCGGTCACCACGGGCACATAGAGATGCGGCAGGCCGTTATAGCCCGCAAGCTCGACGCGCTTGGGGTCGACCATGATCAGGCGAACGTCCTCGGGAAGAGCGCGCATGAGGAGGGTCGTGATGATGGAGTTGATCATGACCGACTTACCCGAACCGGTGGTGCCGGCGATCAGCAGATGGGGCATCTTGGCGAGGTCGGCGACAACCGGCGTGCCCTCGGCATCGCGACCGATGGCAAGCTCAAGCGGACCGCCCTTCACATAGGGAAGCACATCGCCCAGGTTGACGTTCTGTCGCTTGCGATTGGGAATCTCGATACCAACGAGCGAGGTACCGGGGATCGGCGCGAAAATGCGCACCGACTGGGCGGCAAGCGAAAGCGCGATATCGTCCTCGAGGCTCGAGATCTTGCTCACGCGCTCGCCCTCACCGGGCTGCAACTTAAAGGTCGTGACCGTTGGGCCGGCAATCCAGCCGACAACGCGGGCGCTACGGCCAAACTCAAGCAAGGTGGACTGCAACGACTCGGCAGTCTGTTCCAGCTCCTTATCAGAAGACGCGGAAGACGCCGACTGCGGGTTGGCGTGCAGGATCTCGAGCGGCGGAAGCTTGAGACCGTCCTCTTCTTCGCCCTCGTTATCTGCGGCGCCGCCGTCCGCTCCCCCATCGCTAGCCGCAGCCGATTCGACAGCACTCGAGGCAGACGCATCGGCAACCTTGGGATGCTTCAAGAAGTCGGGGATCTGAGGTGCTGCCGAAACAGGATTCACGGCAAACGGCGGCTCGGACTCGTCGATCTTATCGGGGTCGTCTTCCATCGAAAGCTGACCGGTTACCTGGTCGCGCTTTGCATGGCGGCGCGGCAGCAAAGTTGTCTTTGCGGTCTCAATCGGAGCCTCGTCATCCTCGTCATCGCCCTCGGTGAGCTCAATCTCGCTATCGGACCAAGACGGGTCGGGCTCGCTAGTATTGAGCTTAGGCGCAGCCTTGCCCTTCTTGGCATGACGGCGCGGCAGCAGCGTCGTCTTAGCGCGCTCAGCCTCAACCGACTCGGACACGTCGACAAACGGATCCTCGTCCTCGTCGTCATCGTCCAAAACCGGGTCTACATCGTTGCCCATGACCGTGGTCACGGCCGCATCAGAACTCTTTTGGCGCAGAATGCTCAGGCGGGGGCGGGCGACACCAGGCACCGACAGGGCTTCGTCGTCACCCCACGGGCTCGCGTTAACATCGGCACGACGGCGCTCGGCAAAATCTGCCGCACGATCGCGGGCAGAGCGCAGTACGCCGCCCACCGAAAAGCCAATGATGACAAAACCAACGACGGCCAGACCCAACAGGACCACCATCGCGATAGGCTTACCCAGGGCATTCTGCAGCGCACTCGCAATAAACGCACCGATATAGCCACCCGAGTCGGACAGATTTTGCGGCGTGAACATAGGGTCGCACGAGTCGCTCGTACCCGGCACCATCAGCGAGAGAATGGAGACGACGGCGATAAAGACCACGGCGCCGCCCGCAACAGAGCGCGCGTTGAGCGGCGAGTCCTCACCTAAAAAGAGCGTGGCGGCAAACAGCAAAATGACGATCGGCAGCACGTAGGCGCCCAGACCAAAGCCCAGGTGGTAGAAACCGGCAACCGCAGCCGTCACGGGCGCTGTTGCCGGCGAAATCACGGCAATGAAGGACGCAATCGCCAAAACGGCGATGACCACGCCGGCGATATCGCGGTTGGCCGAGGGCTCGACCAGCGGCTCAAAATCGTCGAAGTCGGCCTCGTGGCCCTTATTGGCACGAAGATGGGAACCGGCACCCTTAGCAGATGCCGGTTGGTTATTGGCCTTATTACCTTTGGCGTTTTGTGCAGATCCGCGCGCCAAACTAAACCTCCATGACGACCGGGATGATCATCGGACGGGTGCGCGTACGGCTCCAGATAAAGTTAGAGAGCGAATCACGCACGGCCTTGCGAATGGCATCGGAACCGCTGCTCGTAAAACTGAACTTGCCCTTCTCGATCGTCTTCATGATGGACGCGGAGGCATCCTCGGAGAACTGGTCATCGATGGCAAACGAGACGCCGCGGCCCGAGAACTCGATGGCCTCGATCTTCTTGTGCTTGAGCGAGACGATGGCAACAGCGGTAACCATACCGTCGTTGGCGAGCTTCTGACGATCGCGCAGGACGATGGGGTCGGTATCGCCGATACGCAGGCCGTCGACGTAGACGACGCCGGACTCGACGGGCGTACCGCGTTTAACGATACCGCCGCGCATCTCGAGCGTGTCGCCGTTATCGAGGATAAAGATATGATCGTCCTTGATGCCCATCTTGCGAGCCAGCTGGGCATGGGCGCGCAGATGCACGGCTTCACCGTGAACCGGCATAAAGTACGTGGGCTTGGCCATGGCCATCAGGAGCTTGAGCTCCTCCTGGCTACCGTGGCCCGAGACGTGGACAAGAGCTCGGTTCTTATCCCACACGTCGCAACCGAGCTTGGCCAGGCTGTTGACGACCTGCTGGACGGCTTTCTCGTTACCGGGGACCGGCGTTGCCGAGAGGATAACGGTATCGCCCTCGTGGATGGAGAGCGTCTTGTGCTCTCCGTTGGCCATGCGGGACAGGGCCGACAGCGGCTCGCCCTGCGAACCGGTGCACATGACGACGATCTTGTCGTCGGGCAGGTTATCGATATCGAAGGCATCGATGATATCGGCATCGTCGATGTTGAGGTAGCCCAGCTCACGCGCCACGCGGGTGTTGGTGAGCATGGAGCGACCGGTCACAACGACCTTACGGCCGCACTTGCGGGCGGCATCGCAGATCTGCTGCAGGCGATGGATATGGCTCGAGAACGACGCGACGAACACGCGACCCGGGGCGTTCTTGATGGCGTGCAGCAGATTGGGGCCAACCTCGGCCTCGGACTTGGTAAAGCCGGGAACCGTGGCATTGGTGGAGTCGGAAAGCAGCAGGTCGATGCCCTGCTTGGCAAAGCGGCTGATAGCGGCGTAGTCGGGCGTGACGCCGTCGATGGGCGTCTGGTCGAGCTTAAAGTCGCCGGTGTGCATAACGGTGCCCTGATTGGTGCGGATGAACACGCCCAGAGCGCCGGGGATGGAGTGCGTCATCGAGAAGAAGTCGAGCGAGATGCCGCCGAGGTTGACATGGCTGCCGCCCTTAACCTCGCGGAACTTGGGCGCGCGGATGCGGAACTCAGAAAGCTTGCCCTCGATAAAGCCAAGCGTCAGCTTGCTCGAGAAGATGGGCACCTTATTGTTGAGGTCCTGCAGCAGATACGGAAGCGAACCGGTGTGGTCCTCGTGGCCGTGGGTGACGACGATACCGCGGAGCTTTTCCTCGTTCTCCAAAACATAGGTGTAGTCGGGAAGCACCAGGTCGATACCGGGCTGGGAGTCATCCGGGAACATGAGGCCGGCGTCGACGAGCACCATGTCGTCGCCGCACTCGAAGACCGTCATGTTCTTGCCGATGCCGTCAAGGCCGCCGAGCGGGATGATCTTCAAGGGAGATGATTTTTTAGCTGCCATAGGTTAGTGTTGTTTCCTTTCTTCGAAACGGGTCTGGAACAACCGACGGGGCGCTTCTGGCAAACCGACCGCCGGGAACGTACAACAATGCATCGCAGAGTCGATGCAATAACCACAGTATGATACCCATTTGCACAACAACAGACCACCCATGCATCAAAGCCCCATCTGAACCTGTGTATCCCGCCGGTCAGGGCTCAGCGGCCCCGGCACGGGCTAAGTTTCCTGCTCTACAGTCCTGCTCACGACGGAGGCCACATTAAGTGGCCTCCTGTTCGTGCGGAACTCGCGATAAACTTAGCCCGTGCCGGGGCCGCTGAGCCCTGACCTGCCAATATGAGATAGGTTTATTTTGGTAGGTTTTATCAGGGGAAATACTGCTGTGTCTATCTACTGATCTGAAATCTGACCACTGAATAGACTATCTAACTAAATAGCAAGCGGCACCAACCAGCCCTTTTGCTTGCGCCCGGGAGGGCCGCATATGAAGTTTATCGCGAGTTCCGCACGCAAAGGAAAGCACTTAATGTGCTTTCCGTCTTGCGCAGGACTGTAGAGCAGGAAACTTCATATGCGGCCCTCCCGGGCGCAAGCAAAAGGGCGACCCCTGTCCGGAGTCGCCCTTGTTGAGCTGTTTATGTATAGCTGTTACTCGGCGTCGTGGTGACGGCGGGGCTTGCGGCCTCCGTTGTCACCGGGACGGCGCGGACGGTCGCTGCGCTCGGAGCGCTCGCGACGCGGACGCTCACGACGCTGGAAGTGCTCGCCGTCGCCCTCGGAGGCACCCTCGGCGCGAGCCGGGGCCTCGGGCTTGTCCAGACGATCGAGCGAGATCTTGCCGCGGTCGTCAACCTCGATAACGACGACCTTGACCTCGTCGCCCACGTTGAGGACGTCCTCGACCTTCTCCACGCGGCCCTTGGCGACGCGGGAGATGTGCAGCAGGCCGTCCTTACCGGGCAGCAGGTTGACGAAGGCGCCGAAGGGCTGGATGGAGACCACGCGACCGGTGTACTCCTCGCCCGGCTCGGGAACCTTGATGATGAGCTTGATACGCTCGACGGCCTGGTCGACGGACTCGCCGGTGCCGCCGACAAAGACGGTGCCGTCCTCCTGGATGTCGACCGAGGCGCCGGTCTCGTCCTGGATACCGCGGATGACCTTACCGCCGGAACCGATGACGTCGCGGATCTTGTCGGTCGGAACCTGGATGGAAACGATGCGCGGAGCGGTGCTGCGCGTGGTGTGGCGCGGCTCGGGGATCACATCGAGCATCTTCTGCAGGATGAAGGCGCGACCCTCCTTGGCCTGCTGCAGAGCGCGGGCCAGGATGTCGAAGGTGAGGCCGGTGGCCTTGTTGTCCATCTGCAGGGCGGTGATGCCCTCGGTGGTGCCGGTGACCTTAAAGTCCATGTCGCCCAGGAAGTCCTCGAGACCCTGAATGTCGGACAGGACCACGGTCTTGCCCTCCTCCTGGATCAGGCCCATGGCGATGCCGGAGACCGGGCGCTTAATGGGCACGCCGCCGTCCATAAGGGCGAGCGTGGAGCCGCAGGTCGAAGCCATCGAAGAGGAGCCGTTGGACTCCATGACCTCGGAGACCACGCGGATGGCGTAGGGGAACTCGTTCTCGTCGGGGAGCACCGGGAGCAGAGCGCGCTCGGCCAGGTTGCCGTGACCAATCTCGCGGCGCTTGGGACTGCCCATGCGGCCGGTCTCGCCGGTGCAGAACGGCGGGAAGTTGTAGTGGTGCATATAGCGCTTGCCCTCGGTGGGCTCGATGGTATCCAGACGCTGGCCCTCGTTGAGCATGCCAAGCGAAAGCACGGAGAGCACCTGGGTCTGACCACGCTGGAACAGGCCGGAGCCGTGAACGAGCGGCAGGTAGTTGTCCTTCACCATGATGGGACGGATCTCGTCGGCGGCACGACCGTCGACGCGCTCGCCGGTCTCGACGACCATGGTGCGCATGGCCTTCTTCTCGAGCTTCTTGAGCGCCACGGGGATCTCGCGCTCCCATGCGGCCTGCTCCTCGTCGGAGAACTCGGCGCGGATGGACTCCTTCAGAGCCTCGACCTTGCCGATGCGGGAAAGCTTGTCGGCGTCGCGCAGGGCAGCGGCCATCTCGTCGTAGTGGGCGAAGATGCGCTCCTGGACCTCCTCGACGGGCTGGTCGAGCGGGTACTCCTTCTTGACGATAGCGCCGTTGACCTGCTCCCACTCGGCGACAAACTCGTCTTGGGCCTGGCAGAAGGCAGCGAGGGCCTCCTGACCAAACTTCATAGCGGCGAGCATGTCGTCCTCGGAGATCTCCTCGGCGCCGGCCTCGACCATCGAGATGAAGTCGGCAGAGCCGCCCAGCTCCAGGTCCAAGTCGGAGCTCTCGCGCTCCTCATAGGTGGGGTTGACGATAAACTCGCCGGTCTCCACGTTGCGGCCGATGCGCACGCAGGCAAGCGGGCCCTCGAAGGGCACGCCGCCGAGCGTCATAGCCAAAGAGGCACCCATGACATTGATGACGTCGAAGGGGTTGACCTGGTCGGCGACGAGCGAGGTGGCGACGATATGCACCTCGTTGCGGAAGCCGTCCGGGAAGCTCGGGCGGATCGGGCGGTCGATCATACGAGCCGTGAGCGTGGCCTTCTCGCTGGGACGGCCCTCACGCTTGAGGTAACCACCCGGGATACGGCCGGCAGCGTACATCTTCTCGTTGAAGTCGACAGTCAGCGGGAAGAAATCGTAATTCTTGCGCTCCTTGGAGACGACCACGGTATCGAGCATCGTGGTGTCACCCTGCTTGACCAGACAAGCGCCGGTGGCCTGCTTGGCAAGCTCGCCGGACTCAAAGGTGTAGGTCTTGCCGTACAGCTCAAAGGTCTTGGATACGAGTGTCATTGTTCTCCTTTACCCCACAGACCCCTTGCCTGCGGGCTTCTCATGTGACGCGGGCCCCCTGCCCCCGCCACGCTGTAGAGCGTGATTGTTCACGCCCTTACACAAAAAGAGCGCCCCGCTGCGCAGGACGCTCTTAGCATGTACAAATCCTTACTGGATGTTGTCGCGGATGCCCAGAGCCTTGATGAGCTCACGGTACTCGACGATGTCGTTCTTCTTGATGTAGGAGAGAAGACGACGACGACGGCCAACGAGCATGAGCAGGCCACGACGGGTGTGGAAGTCCTTCTGGTGGGACTTCATGTGCTCGGTCAGCTCCTTGATGCGCTCGGACAGGATGGCGACCTGAACCTTGGGGTTACCGGTATCGACCGGGGAGTTACCGAACTGGGCGGTCAGCTCCGCCTTGCGCTCTTTGGAAACAGTCATTGTTTCACCTTTCGTTTCGCGTCGCCCGCGGGCGACTCTATTCGCCTCGGACTGGGAAGCCGCCGGTGGAGCGGGCATCCAAGGTCGAGGTACCAACAAGTCGGTATGTTACCACAAGCGGCGCGCGCCTGCGCATCATCACCGACCCAACATGAATTCCATCGCACGGAGCCGCTGGTCGGTGTGCGTGGCGGCCCAAACATGCGAAAGCCCGAGCAGGAATGCCGCCGTATGCGGGTCGATTCGCTCGGCCATGAGCGCATCGAAGGTCATGGACATGAGGGCGCGCAGCCATGCGGTCTCACCGGTCGACACCAGTTCGGCACCTGGAACGCTCGACGCGCACGACCCGCACATGAGACCGCCCGCCTGGGCTGAAAAATACGACAGCATGGGGTCTCCGCACAGCACACAGGCCGAAAAATCGGGACGATAGCCAACGTGCGATAGCAGCTTAAAGACATATGCCGCCACAAGTAGGTCCATATGTGCCGTGTCAAGCCCGCTGCCCACCAGGGCAAGCGCTCGCTGCGTTATGGCAAAGGTAAACGGGTCCTCGGCGTCCTCGAACGAGCACACGCGCGCGACCTCGGCGATCGCGCTTGCGGCGCAGGTCGTCTCGTAATCGGGCGCAGCGCCGAGCGGCGCCTCCATAAGCTCGGCCTGAGAAACCACGTCGAGTGACCGTCCATGTGCGAGCAGCATATCGACCGTACAGAACAGCTCGCAGCGCGCAGCCAGGCGTCCGCCGGGTTTGCGGGCGCCCTTTGCCACGGCACGAACCTGCCGCCCCCGCTCGTCAAGCATCGTCAGGATCAGGTCCGTCTCTTTGAGCTTCGTCTTATCGAGGACGAGCACCTTCGTACGATATGTCCGGGAGCCTGCCATGCGCGCCGCGCGCCCTTAGTCCTCGGCGTTGTAGCCAAAGCGACGAATCTGGGCCTCGTCGTCACGCCAGCCGGCCTTGACCTTCACGTCCAGCTCCAAAAAGACCTGCGTGCCAAAAATGCGCTCAAGATCGCGACGGGCGTCGATACCGATATGCTTGATCATCTCGCCGCCCTTGCCGATGATGATGCCCTTTTGGCCCTCGCGCTCGACGTAAATGGTGGCGTGCACGCGCAGTACCTTCTTGGTCTGCTCGAGCGCATCGCAGATCACGCCAACGGAGTGCGGGATCTCATCACGGGTGCGGCGCAAGACCTTCTCACGTACAAACTCGGCAACGAGCGTCTCATCGGAAGCGTCGGTACCCATGTCCTCGGGGAACCAACGCGGACCCTCGGGCAAAAAGTGCGCAACGGTCTCGATGAAGGCATCGACGTTGAAGTTCTTGACCGACGACGTCACGATCTCGTCGTCATATTCCATGAGCTCGTGGGCGGCCTTAAGCTGCTCCATGACCTGTGCGGGGTCGGCCTCATCGGCCTTTGTGAGCACCAAGACCTTCTTGGAACGGGCATTCTTGACGCGCTCGGCAACCCAGGCATCTCCCCTGCCAATGGGCTTGGTGGCATCAATTAAAAACGCGACGACGTCGACATCGTTCAGCTCGAACAGCGCGCTCTTGTTGAGCTCGGACCCCAGACCGTCCTTGGGCTTATGAATACCCGGGGTATCGACAAAAACCAGCTGGTAGCCGGGACGGTTGACGACAGCGCGCATGCGGCGGCGGGTCGTCTGGGCCACCGGCGAGGTGATGGCAACCTTTTTGCCGTAGCAGGCGTTGAGCAGCGTAGACTTACCGGCGTTGGGACGACCGACCAGGGCCACAAAGCCGCTGCGGAAACCGGGCTCCACGTCGCCAAAGCCCGCGAGGTTGTCGTCCTCGTCGCACAGGGCGTCGAGCTCCTCATCGCTCATGCCCTCAAACGGGTCGAACTCCTCGGCCTCGTCATCCAAAATCTCATCGATAGGCTGCATATTGTCGGACATGGGAATCCCTTTCTAAATTAAGCCGAGCGCGTGGGCAAATACCAGCACGCCCACAATCGCGGCGGTGATGGAAAGTACGTATACGGAAGCGGCGGCGATGTCCTTCGCACGCTTGGCCAGCGGATGGAGCTCCTGGGTCGCCAGGTCGACGATGGCCTCCATAGCGGTGTTGCACAGCTCGCCGTGAATCACCAGGCCACAACAGATGATAATCGTGGCCCACTCGGCAATGTCGAGCCCCACGACGCAGCCGGCAATGACGGTGCACACGCCCGCAACGAGCATGACCTTAATGTTGCGCTCGGTCTTGACGGCGGTGACGAAGCCCTCCATGGCGTAGGAAAACGACTTTAAGAAGGACGGATGGTCCTTGTTCGATCCGGGAATCATAGACGGCTCCTAGTCGTGGGCGTGGTTGGTGATGGGGCCGACGTGGACTAGCTTAGGGTCCTCGCCGCGCTCGAGCGCCAGATCGCGCAGGATGGCGTCCTCGCGGGCCTCCATGACCTCGGCCTCGTCGTCCTCGATGTGGTCATAGCCCAGCAGGTGCAGCATTCCGTGTACGAGCATCAGACGGCACTCGTCAGCGGGGCTGTTGCCAAAACCGGGGGCCTGACGGGCAATAACCTGCGGGGCCAAGATAATATCGCCGACCTCGAGCGTCTCGTCGGCGGGAATATCCTCGTCAAAGGCCGAGTCGCACTCAAACGAGAGCACATCGGTGGTGCGGTCGATACCGCGCCACTCGTGGTTGAGCTCGTGCATCTCGTCCTCGTCGACATACGAAAGGGAAATCTCGACTTCACGTTCAACGCCCTCGGCGGCAAGCACAACCTCGCAGATGTGCTCCACCTCCTGCGCGTCAAGCAGCGTATCGAGCTCGGCATCGTTGCTGATCAATACACTCAACGGGACTCCTTTCGGTCACGTACGCGTTTCTCGCGCACATCATCATAAGTATCGTATGCCTCGACGATACGTCCCACCAAGGCATGGCGCACCACGTCGGCGCGCTCGAGGTGCGAAAATGCGACATCGTCGACACGGCCCAAAATCTGCTCAACGTCGGCAAGACCGCCACGACGACCCACCAGGTCGCGCTGGCTCAGGTCGCCGGTGATCACGAACTTGGAGTTGAAGCCCAGGCGTGTCAGGAACATCTTCATCTGCTCGGGCGTGGTATTTTGCGCCTCGTCGAGCACCACGAAGGCATCACTCAGCGTGCGGCCGCGCATGTAGGCAAGCGGGGCAATCTCGATCACGCCGCGCTCCATAAGCTCATCAGTGCGCTCGCGATCCATCATGTCAAATAGGGCGTCGTAGAGCGGACGCATGTAGGGATCGATCTTTTCCTCAAGGGTACCGGGCAAAAAGCCCAGATTCTCCCCCGCCTCGACAACCGGACGCGTCAAGATCAGACGGCCCACCTCGTGACGCTTGAGCGCGGCAACGGCGAGCGCCATGGCCAGATAGGTCTTACCGGTACCGGCAGGACCCAAGCCAAACGTGATGGTATGCGAGCGAATGGCATCCACATAGCGCTTTTGCCCGAGCGTTTTGGGGCGAATGGCACGACCGCGATACGAAAGCAGCACGTCATCGCGAAGCGACGTAGCCTCGTGCTCACCGTCGCGCAAGACGACCAGGCAGCGAGAGACATCGTCGGCAGACAGCGTGCGCCCGGCGGCCGCCTCGCGAAAAGAGTGTTCGAAAAAACGCGCCACGAGTTCGACCTCGTCCGGGTCACCGCACACGGCGATGCTATCGCCACGGGCGACCACACGGGCGCGAACCAAGCTCTCGAGCGCGCGAAGGACGCCGTCGCCGGCGCCCAAAACGCATGAGGGATCAATTCCCTCGGGAACGGTAAGTCTAATCTTCGAGGCTTCCATGAACCTCCCTGCGTGCATGGACCAAGCCGGAATCATCGACTCCGATGATAGCAACATCGAGCAGGCACGGGGCTGTAAGTCCACAGGTATCGTCAAGACGGGCATGATGGAACGAGCCGAGCGTCAGGTTGTCACCATACTCGAGCACGGCACGCTCGACCGTGCCCACGCGACGACGAGCGTCGGCAATAGCGAGCTCCTGTGCGGCGGCTCGCATACGACGGCTGCGCTCGGCCATAACCTCGGTCGGCACCTGGTCGGGCATATCGGCGGCAAGGGTGCCGGGACGCTTGCTGTAGCGGAACACGTGCATACGCGAGAAACCAACACGGCGACACAGCGCCAGCGACTCCTCGAACTCCTCGTCCGTCTCGCCAGGGAAGCCGACAATAACGTCGCAAGAAAGTGACGCCTGCGGCAGATTGGCGCGAATCATACGCACCGTGTCCTCAAAGGCCTCGGCGCTATAGGGACGGCCCATGCGATGCAGGGTCGCCGTGCAGCCGGACTGCACGGGCAGGTGCAAAAACGGGGCGATACGCTGCGGGTAGCGCGCCATAACCTTAAGCAGGCGCTCGGAGATATCCATGGGCTCGACCGAGGAAATGCGCACATGCGGAATAGACGTGCGCTCCATGATGGCCTCGAGCAGCTCATCGATTTCGACGTGCTCGTCGGTCGCGCTCTCGCCATCGTAGGCACCCAGGTTCACACCGGTCAGCACCACCTCGGGCACGCCGGCCTCCTGGGCCTCGCGAACTTGCTCGAGCACGGACTCGACGGGCACGGAGCGCTCGGGGCCGCGCGCCTTCCACACAATGCAATAGGTGCAGCGATGGTTGCAGCCGTCCTGAATCTTCACGCCCAGGCGAGAGCGACCGAGCGCATCGACCACCTCACCATCGCTGCAGGCGGGAACGCTATCGGACTCAACGCCCAGCACCTCGCAGACACGATCGGCGACATCGATCTTGGACGGCTCGGCGATCACGCGATCCGAAAGCTCCAGCAGCTCCTCGGGATGCAAATTGACCACGCATCCGGTCACGAGCACATAGGGCTCGTTTGGATGGGCCAGCGCATGACGGACGGCCTTACGGGTCTTAGCCTCGGCCTCGCCCGTAACGGCACAGGTGTTAATGACGATCAAATCGGCATCCTGGGGCTCCACAATAGCAAAGCCCAGGCGCATAAGATCGGCAGTGATACGGTCAGACTCAACCCGGTTGACACGGCAGCCGAGGTTGACGATGGAAATATGGGGTGCGAGCACGCGGGCTCCTTAATCGAGGATATCGTCGAGGGCACTCTTGATACGGTCGGTCACCGACTTCTTACCGGAAGCGACGTCATCGCCCATCTCATCGGCAAAAGCACGGAGCAGCTCGCGCTGCTTATTGGAAAGATTGGTGGGAACGACCACGCGCAGCTGCACGATCAGGCGGCCACGCGAACCGCCACCGCCAATGCGCGGCATGCCGTAATTATTGACGCTCACGGTGTCGCCGTACTGGGCGCCGGCGGGAACCGTCACCTTAACGACCTCGTCGGGCATAATGCCCTCGACCTCGATCTCGCAGCCGAGCGCAGCCTGCGCAATCGAGATATCGCTCACCAGGTACAGGTCGTCCCCGTTGCGCTTAAAGCGCTCATGGTCGGCAACGCGCACGTTGACAATCAGGTCGCCCGAAGGCTCGCCGCGAAGGCCGGCCTCGCCAAAGCCGCTCACGCGCAGCTGGCGACCGGTCGAAACGCCGGCGGGAATATCGATGTCGATCTTTTCGTGCGAAGGCGTGCGGCCTTGACCGTCGCAGGTCTCGCAGGGATGGTCGATAACCGTGCCCTCGCCATGGCAGTCGGGACAAGGCGAGGAAGACTGAACCTGGCCCAAGAACGAACGCTGAACCGTCGTGACGTAGCCCGTACCGTGGCAGCGGCCGCACTGCTTTTCCTGTGCGCCCTCTGCCCTACCGGTGCCATTGCAGTCCTCGCAAGGAGCAAGGCGGTCATAGCTGATCGTCTTTTTGCAGCCGAGCGCCGCCTCCTCGAGCGTCACCGAAAGCGAGATGGCCATGTCACGTCCGCGACGACGCTCACGACGGCTGCGGGCGCCACCGCCGGCACCGCCGCCAAAGAACGACGAGAACAAGTCGTCCATGCCCATGCCACCAAAGATATCGTTAATGTCGACGTAGCCCGAACCACCAGGGCCGTCGGCGGTGCCGTAACGGTCGTAGTTAGCACGCTTCTGCTCATCGGAAAGAACGGAATAGGCCTCGTTGAGCTCCTTGAACTTGGCCTCGGCCTCGGGGTCGTCCGAAACGTCCGGGTGTACGGTACGGGCCTTCTTTAGAAACGCGCGCTTAATCGTCCGCGCGTCGGCATCCCTGTCGACGCCAAGCACCTCGTAGTAATCCCTATTTTCCGACACGACCTAATCCTTCCGACTTTCATTATTGTCACAGTGCGTCCTATACCCAAGCTGGGCCGGCCGCAAACAGAGGGTTTGATGTTATTGCATTTGGTACGGCGAAAGCATGGCCCGTTGCGAGCAGCTCGCGAACCAAACCGACACGAGCGCGAACATGAAGCCGTTGGCAAAACCGTTGGCAAACTGCATCGCACCGCGCTTCCACCACAGCAGGCTGCGATGAAGCACACCGTCCGAAAGCACCATGAACAGGCCCATGGTAAACGGAATAAAGCACATCACGGCAAAGGCCGAGAACACGCCCGAGATGGCCGAGAGTACCAAAAACGGCGCCACGATGCCCATCAGGTAAAAACCGGTACGAGCTTTGCCTTCCAAGCGCTCGGCCTCAACATGGGCGCGGCCGACCAGATCGCCGCCCGCGGCACCGTTGGTGCCAGCATGACCCATGCCGCCAATGCGGACCTCGTCGCCATCGTGCGTGCCGGCAGGAAACTCAATCGTCTGCTCGGAGGTTACGCGAGTACGACCGCTGCCGCCGCAATCAGGGCAGGGGTCGGCCACGACCTTACCGGAACCGCCGCACTCGGGGCAGACCGACTGGAACGTGCCCGCACCAAACAGGAAGGACAGGTCGACGTCGATGTGGCCGCGGCCACCGCAGCTCGGGCAGGTATGGGCATGCTCAGACGAAACGGAGCCCGAACCGCCGCAGTTGTTACAGGTATCGAAGCGCGTGTAGCGGACGATCTTGCGGGCACCGCCCTTGGCCTCCTTGGCGTCGAGTTTGATATCGACGACCACGTTGGCGCCGTTCTCGGGATTGTAGGCAGCCTGCCCGCGACGCGGCTGGCCCCAGGCGCCACCAAAGGGAAAACCGCCCTCAAAGGGATTGCCATAGCCCGCGCTGCCGGCGTAGCCGCCGCCATAGGGCGAAGCCGTAGGAGCGCCGGCGAAGGGGTTGCCCGAACGCATGGCGTCGTAGCGCGAACGCTTCTGCTCGTCCGAAAGCACGGCGTAGGCCTCGGAAACCTCTTTAAACTTTTCCTCGGCATCCGGCTCTTTGTTGACGTCCGGATGGAGCTTGCGGGCCTTTTGCTGGAAGGCCTTTTGAATATCACGCGAGGTGGCGTCCTTGGAGACACCCAAAATCTCGTAGTAATCTTTTTCGTTCATCGTCGCCATGCGCGGCAACCTCCTGCTCACAGCAGCGTATATATTCCGGTAATTCTACCCGAGCGGCCTAAGCTAGATCCCAAAACAGCTCGAACAGAACATTTCCATCGAGCCAGCCCAGGTGTGTCGGCGCCAGACGAGCTCGGACATGGCCCGCGACGACATCTGCCGAAGTGAAGGGTCCCTCATGGACCCCGAGCGTCTCGGGAACCCAAGTGACAAGACCCAATTCGAGTGCGCGATCGCAAGCGGCTGCCAGCTCACCCGCTGGGATGACGCAAGCTGCACGAACCAACAGGTCGGACGCAACACCGCGCGTCATGCGACAAGCGAGCATCAGGTCTTCAGCCGCAGCCTCACGCTGCGACAGATATTCGGCCTCGAACGCCGTCGCGTCATCGTCACGTTGCACCAGACGCACGCGGTACGCATCGCCTCGAGAAGAAACACCGGGGAACAAACCTGCAAGACGGTCGAAATCCTCGGCGTCGAGCATGCCCGCGGCAGAGCGACCAAGGCCCAGGTAACCCCGTCCGGTCCAGTAGGCAATGTTATGGGCGCACTCATGGCCGTCGAGCGCGTAGCTCGCCACCTCATACGGGTGATAGCCGGCGGCACCCAGGAGCTCGCGTGCCACATCCATGCAGGCGGCCTGAAAATCCTCATCAGGCTCGAGCGACTCGTCGCGGCACGCCATGCGATAAAGGGGCGTCCCCTCCTCGAGCGTAAGAGGGTAGACCGACGCATGATGCGGAGTCGCCGTGAGCACGCCATCGAGCGTGCGCTGCCAACTCGCCGCCGTCTGCCCGGGAAGGCCACACATAAGGTCGCACGACACATCGAGGCCAGCGTCCTTTACCGTCGCGATAGCCGCAAGTGCCCGATTAGCATCGTGAATGCGGCCAATAGCAGCCAGTTCAGTATTGACGAGGGTTTGCACGCCCAGAGAGATGCGCGTGACACCCGCCTCGGCAAGCGCGGTGGCGAGCTCAGCGGTCAGCGACTCAGGATTAGCCTCGCAGGTAAACTCAACGGGGGCGCACCACGCACGAATACGCCGCGCCAGCTCCACCAAGCGCTCCCCCGCCAGCGACGGCGTACCGCCGCCAACATAGACGGTGCGGATATGGTCAAGGGCCCCAGCTTTGCCAAAAGCATCGAGGCGCGCGAACAACTGCTCAAAATAGGCATCGAGCGCAACGCTCAGGTCGTACGGAGCAAAACTGCGCGAGTCAAAGTCGCAGTACCGGCACTTTTGGGCGCAAAACGGCACATGCACGTACAGCGCGGTAACGGCCACCCTTAAGCCTCCAGCGGATGAGGGGGCACCGATTCGCCGGCGGCAAGGGCAGCCTCGCAGGCCACCACATCGCGCTCGATCTCATCGACCAGCGCCATGAACTCCTCATACGTGGAGCAGCGCACCACATGGGCACGCCAAGCGGCGGCATGGGGCATGCCTTTTAAGTACCAGCTTGCGTACGTACGGGCACGCGACATGAGCGGCAGGAGCTCATGCGTCAGCGTTAGGTGCTCACGCAGGGCGTCTAGGCGCTCGACGGAGCTGCGCGCCGGCACCGGCATGCCATCGAGCGCAAGGGCGCGAGCATCACCGAACACCCAGGGGTTGCCATAGATACCGCGCGCGATAAACACCGCGCTGGCACTCGAGCCTTGCAGATGCTCAGCAGCGTCCTCGGCCGAGAACACATCGCCCGAACCGATAACGGGAATCTCGACGGCGTCGGCCACCTCATCGACGACCGACCAATCGGCCTGGCCCGTGTAGAGCTGCGTGGCGCAACGACCATGCACGGCGACTGCGGCGGCACCGGCGCCTTCGAGCATCTGGGCAAACGTCGCGGCATTACGGTCCTCGGCATAAAAACCCTTGCGGATCTTTACGGTCACGGGCACATGCGCCGCGCCCACCGCTGCCTCGACAATCTTCTCGGCCAGGTCGGGCGTGCGCATAAGCGCCGAGCCTTCGCCCTTAGTAACGACCTTGCGAGCCGGACAGGCCATGTTGATATCAATCAATGACAGGCGATCGCCCACACGCTCCTCGACGGCGGCGACGGCACTCGCAAACTGCTCGGGCTTGGAGCCAAAGAGCTGCACGCAAATCTGCTGCTCCTCGTCGGCCGGTAGCACCAGGCGCCAGGTCTTGTTGCTGGCATAGGCAAGGCCCGCCACGCTCACCATCTCGCTATAGGCGAGATTGGCACCGCGGCGGCGGCACATGATGCGATAAGCGGGATCGGTTACGCCCGCCATGGGAGCCATAAGGAACGGCTGCTCGGCATAGGCGCCCAGCAGCCGCTTGCTGTATTCGGAAAGCGCCATAGACCTACTCGTCCACCTTGAGGATCGCCATAAAGGCCTCCTGCGGGACCTCGACCGAGCCGATGGCCTTCATGCGCTTCTTGCCCTCTTTCTGCTTCTCGAGCAGCTTGCGCTTACGCGAGATATCGCCGCCGTAGCACTTAGCAAGAACGTCCTTGCGACGCGCTTTGACGGTAGAACGGGCGATGATCTTGTTGCCGATAGCACCCTGGATGGGAACCTCGAACAGCTGACGCGGGATGATCTCCTTAAGTTTGTCGCACAGACCACGGGCCAGGCCATAGGCCTTGTCCTTATGGACGATAAACGACAGCGCGTCCACCTCGTCGCCCGAAAGCAAGATATCGAGCTTAACGAGCTCGGAGGGACGGTACTCGTTGAACTCGTAGTCGAGCGAGGCATAGCCCTTGGTACGACTCTTGAGCTGGTCAAAGAAGTCCAAGATGAGCTCGGCGAGCGGCATATCGAAGCGCATCTCGACCGATTTGCTCGTGAGGTGAATCATGTCGGTCGTAACGCCGCGGTGCTCGATGGCGAGCTGCATAACGGCACCCGTGTACTCAGGCGGGCAGATGATCTTTGCCTTGAGGTAGGGTTCCTCGATACGCTCAATGCGCGTGACCTCGGGAAGGTCCTGCGGGCTGCGGACATCGATCATTTCGCCGTCGGTCTTGTAGACGTGATAGTCCACCGAGGGGCTCGTGGCAATGAGGTCAAGATTGAACTCACGCTCCAGGCGCTCCTTGACGACCTCCATATGCAGCAGGCCCAAGAAGCCCACGCGGAAGCCAAAGCCGAGCGCCACCGAGGTCTCGGGCTCCCACACCAACGACGGGTCGTTGACATGCAGCTTATCGAGCGCGTCACGCAGGTTCTCGTAGTCCTTGTTATCGATCGGGAACAGGCCCGTATAGACCATGGGCTTAGCCTCGCGGTAGCCGGGAAGCGGCTCGGGGCAGGGGTTCGACGCCCAGGTAAGGGTGTCGCCCACGCGAACGGCCTCGGGGTCCTTCAGGCCCGTGACCACGTATCCGACCTCGCCGACCGTCAGCGCGTCGACCGGCGTCTCGGCGGGACGCTTGACGCCCACGCCATCGACCAAAAAGTCGCCCTTTGCCTGCATCATGCGCAAGGTATCGCCCTTTTTGATGGAGCCGTCAAAGATGCGCACCGTGGCGACGACGCCACGATACTCGTCGAAGTATGAATCCAGAATGAGTGCCTTGAGCGGCGCATTCGCATCGCCCTTGGGCGGAGAGATCAGAAAAACAATGGACTCCAGCAGATCGTGGATGCCCTCGCCGGTCTTGCCCGAGACACACACGGCATCATCGGCAGGGATCGCCAGGTCATCCTCGATCTCGGTCTTAACCTCGTCGGGATGAGCCGAGGGCAGGTCGATCTTGTTGATGGCCGGCACAATGTCCAGATTGGCGTTCATGGCAAGCGTCGCGTTGGAGACGGTCTGTGCCTCGACGCCCTGTGTGGCGTCGACAACGAGCACCGCGCCCTCACAGGCTGCCAGCGAGCGCGAGACCTCATAGGTAAAGTCCACGTGGCCCGGCGTATCGATCAGATTGAACTGATACGTCTCGCCATCGTCGGCGTCATAGGACACGCGAACGGCATTGGACTTGATCGTGATGCCGCGCTCGCGCTCGATATCCATGGTGTCGAGCAGCTGCGACTCCATGTCGCGTTCGTCGACGGTATGGGTGAGCTCGAGGATGCGATCGCTGATCGTGGACTTGCCATGGTCGATGTGCGCAACGATTGAGAAGTTGCGGATGTGGGAAATGTCAATTGAAGTATTCATGCGGACTATCTTACCCGAGCGGTACAAAAAATGGAGCCTGTTCCATAAAACAGGCTCCATTTATGCGCGTAATCTGTGTGGTGTGAAATTTACAACTTAGGCGTTGATGCTGTTCACGAGCTTGGCAAGACCGGACTTGCGATTGGAAGCCTGGTTCTTGTGGATAACATGCTTGGCGGCAGCCATGTCGAGACGCTTGGTGACGGTCTTGAGGGCAGCCTGGGCCTTCTCGGCGTCGCCCTCGGCAACGGCGGACTGGACGTGCTTGGTCAGCGTCTTGAGCTCGGACTTGACAGCCTTGTTACGCATGCGAGCTGCCTCATTGGTGCGGATACGCTTCTTCTGAGACTTGATGTTTGCCACTTCTGGAGTTCCTTTCGAGTTCCTTGCAAAAAATGTATGACACCTCTGAGACACGGTGAGGTCATGCAAGCGCCTACTATAGCACGCTCCCCCTCAAAGGGATAGAACGAATTTGTCAAATAGGCAGGTATCATCACGATTTTCTCAAGATGTTCGTAATCCAGAGCAAAAGCGCGGTCTGAGAATCGGCCGAACCCTTGAGCGCGAGCTCCACATCGACCGCGCCCTCGAGCGCTGCGACGAGCTCTGCCATCGAAAAGCGGCGCGCCCAGGTCAGGTGATTCTTGACCTGCCAAGACTGGAGCCTGAGCGTTGCGGCCAGCTCACGACCCTGTCCGCGCGCATCGAGCGCCTTGGCAACGATCAGCTCACGGATGCGCCCGCACAACAGCGTGTAGGTCCACACGTAGCTCTTGGCGGGCAGTAGATTGAAGAGTTCGAGCGAGCGGCGCATGTCACGGGCCGAGACCGCATTGAGAAAGTCCCAGGGCTGAACCTCGGCCGTACGTACAATCCAACGCTCAACGTCGGCAAGCTCAATCTGGGGCGCCTCGACCATCTGGGCAAGCTTAGCCAAGTCGTTATCGAGCATGCGGGTGTTCTCACCCGAACGCGAGACGAGCTCCTCGGCGGCCGCCGTCGAGATCGACTTGCCGTGCTGCGTCGCCATCTGCTGCACGCGGCGCGGTAGCTCCCAGCGCTTGGTACCGGAGCAATCGATCACCGCCTTCTTGTCGATCTTGGCGATCGCCTTATACAGGCGCGTGTTCTTGGCAAGCGAGTCGGCGATGATGAGGCAGACCGTCGTGGGGCTGGGACTCGCCAGATAGTCGACAAGCGGCTCGGAGATCGCTTTGGCGAGTTTTGAGCAGCCGTCAAGGATTACCAGGCGAAACTCGCTGCCCATGGGAAAGGTGTTGAGCGATCCGATAATCGACTCGATATCGGGGTCTTTGGTCATATCGCGCTCGTCGAAGTTGAACTCGACCATACCCGACTTTTCCAGACGCGCTTTCATACGCGAGACGGCGTGATCGCGCTTGACTCCGTCGGTACCGACGATCAGATATGCCGGCAGCAGACCGGTTTCGGACATTGCGCTCCCCTCCCGCAGGCCTTCGTATTCGTTCCGTGCCATTCTAGCCCAGGGGCCCACCACACGCCAACGACGTCGTCATGGTCGCTGGCATCGCATCGCAAAGCCATTCGCAGTCGGCGCGACGGTAATGTCGCCGTGTTCGATGGTGCACGCGAACACGCCGCCCGCTTCCTTAACGGCATCGATGCAGGCATCGGACGGATGGCCGTATCGATTCCCTTCGCCCGCGCTCGCGAGGGAAAGCTCGGGCTTCAGGACGTCCAACAGCTCATCATCGACTGAAACCTTGGAGCCGTGATGCCCAAGTTTAAGGACATCGATATCCCCCACCTCCCGCACGAATTCCCGTTCTTGGTCGAGCTCGGCATCACCGGTGAGAAGTATGCGCAGGCCCTTGCCTTCCTGAACATAAGAGAGCAGCAGGACAAGCGAGTCCTCATTTCCCTCGCCATCCACGGCCTCGAATGGCCACATCACGCGGGCGCAAAAAGAGCCGATGTCGACCGTATCCCCGCGGCGCACCTGCCGATACTCCACGCCAGGTCGGTTCAATACCTCGGCAGGAGCATCCTCCAGCGCATCCGCCGCCACGGCAATCGTTCCGACCGAAAACTGTTCGAGCACGGCAGGCAGACCACCCCAGTGGTCCTCATCCCAATGCGTCACAAAGACGGCATCGATATGGTGCACGTTATTGCGAACCAACGCCGCTACCACGCGCTCGTCGAGCCCGCAGTCGACGAGCGCTACTACGCCGCCCTGGCGGATAAGAATCGCATCGGCCTGGCCCACATCGAGCACCGTCACCGAAGGCGGAGCGAATCGATCCCAGTAGACGTACGGAATCGCAGCCAAGAGCACCAGGCATGCAAGCCCCACCGCCATAGGACGTGCACGGGGACGCGGCCACCAGACCAGCAGAACCGCCAGCAAACACGGCACTAGGTAAATCCACATGCTATCGGGCGGCACGCTCACGGATGCACCCGGCACGGCGGCAAACAGCTGCTCGAAGAACAGTGCGCAACGGGCGGCAACCATGGGCACAACGAGCGCCCAAATCCGCAACGGTTCCACGAGCGAAAAGGGAACCAGCACGATCGACACAGCGAGCAGTACGCTCACCACCGGACCGATGACTGCATTTGCCAGCGGAGCAATGAGCGAGAACGTACCGAAGGCAGGAATGGTAATGGGAAGTGTTGCCAGTTGCGAGCACAGCGTGACGGAAAGTATGTTGGCAACGCCCGATGGCACGCCCAGCTCACCCAAAGCGTAGGTCGCATAGGGGCAAAAGCACAGAATGGCTAAGACGCTGGCACATGAAAGCTGAAAGCCCATCTCGAACAGCACCGTCGGCCGCAGTAGCACAAAGATGGACATGGTTACGAAGAGTGCCGATGCGCCGTGCCGGCGACGCCCCGCGCCGTTTACGACAAGCGTCGCGAACACCATGCAGCACGCGCGCACGGCCGAGGGAGACGCGCCCGTAAAGGCAGTGTAGCCCACAAGCGCCATCGCCAATATCGCCCGCTGAACACCACGTGAGCAGCGAGTCTTTTGCAATACACCCTCGATTACAAATCCCACGATAGCCAAATGGCTGCCGGAGACGGCTATAAGATGCGCCGTTCCCGTCACCGAAAACCAGTCGCCCGCCGGCTGGGCGCGCAGTTCGGCCGAACGACCGCAGACGACACCGGCTATGAGTGCACGCGCCGGGTCGGTCGCAGGCGCGATGGACGCAAGCAGCCCATTTCGCAGCCGAAGCAGCGGTCCCGGAGAGCCCTCATCGGCCGACACAATCCGAACGACTTTAACCTTGCGCACCTCGCCTCGGAGCACGCGCGATCGTCCATATGCATCGTTCTCAAAACGTGAAACGCGACCGATAACACGCACGTGCGCCCCGACCTTGAGCTCGCGGTCGCACGATAGGCGAACCGTTGCCAAGTTCTTACCGTCCGCGCGTGCCTCGCAGGTATAGGAATACACGTCGTCGTTTATGGATGGATCGCCCTGCACGATAAACTCGAGGCCGCTTGCCGCTCGACCGTCGAGCGCCTTCGAGGCGCTGAGCGCACCCACAGCCCACCACGCCGAGACGACCGCTC
>CABUAT010000016.1 GCA_902489665.1 uncultured Collinsella sp.
CGGTTCCACCGGGCCGCGCGGCAAGGAGATATATTGCCAGACCGGAGGGGCCCCGTGGGCGGGAATCTGGGCGTACACATTTCCTACACATCTTGTGATCCGACTAACGTTTGCCAGCCGTTAACTACCGCTCGCCGAGCATCTCTTTATATAAGGCAGTCTCATGGTTAAAGCGGATACGTCCCCCTAGCTAAAGCACAGCCAGCATCGAGCAACTCATCGCGTTCTTCCACCGAGAACCCCTCGGCGTAGACGCGCACCACTGGTTCGGTCCCGCTAGGACGGACCAGCAGCCACGTGTCATCCTCAAATGACAGACGCAAGCCGTCCATATGACTAACGTTTTGCGGCACCTTGCCACAAATCGACTTGGGGTTTACGCCCGGCAGCAGGGTTCGTAACGTTTCGGCATCTTCGGCCTCAAGGCGCAAATCGCGTCGACCGTAACTCGTCTTACCAAAACTGTCCTCGAGTTGGTCGACCAGAACGCCCAAAGGCGCGTCCGTCTTTGCCATAAGCTCACACAGAATCAGACAGGCGAGGATTCCATCGCGCTCGGGCATATGCGCGGCGATGCCGATACCACCGGCTTCTTCGCCGCCCATGAGGACGCCGCCCTTCTTCATCTCCGCCGCTATATATTTGAAACCGACTGGTTTGACGGTCACGCGGCAGCCAAGCGCCTCGGCAATGCGACGCACGAGCGTCGAGCATGAAAGATTGACGACGACGCGCCCCTCCAAATTACGAAATTGAACCAAGTCGCCCAAAACGAGCGCCATGATCTGATGCGGATGTATATATCTGCCGCGCTCGTCAACCGCGCCGATACGGTCGGCGTCGCCGTCGGTCACCAGGCCAGCGCAAGCTCCGTCCTCGATAACCGTGCGCTCGCAAGCGTCCACCCACGGTTCAACGGGGTCGGGGCAGATATCTTCTTGGTCAGACGCCTGCCCGGCGTGAATCTCGTGCACCTCAACGCCAAGCTCGCGCAACAAGTCGGCTAGATAGCCCTGGGCTGCGCCGCCCATGGGATCGACAACCACGCGCAAGTGCGCGGCGCGGATGGCTTCGGCATCGACAAACGATGCCACCGCCTGCATATAGTCAGGAATGATATCCGCGGTGCGATATTGCCCCTCGAGCCCCATTGGCTCGGGAGCCATAGTCTCTTCGAGCTCTTCGATGACATCCTGGTTGGCGGTCGAGCCGTCACCCATGCGAATCTTGAGGCACAGATAGCCCTGCGGATGATGGGACCCCGTCACCATGAGCGCGCCGCACGCTTCACCGTCATAAGCCGCCGCCCACGTAAGGGCAGGGGTCGGGACAGGTCGCGAAGCGAGCACGGCGTCTAGCCCGTGCGCTGCTAGCACGCCCGCCGCAAGCTCAGCGAACTCGCGCGCCAGGGGCCGGGTGTCGAACCCTATATATACCGTTTTGCCCGGATTGGTCTTTTGCCACAACTCGCCGACGGCATCGGCGATACGGGCAACGTTATCGGCAGTGAAGTCCTCATCGACGCGAGCGCGCCAACCGTCAGTTCCAAAATGAATTATCGCGCACACGCGCAGACACCTCACAGTGTTTGGATCATGGTACGCATGAGGTATACCCGCAACACGCACTCGACAACCTGCCGGCACCAGCATTCACCATTTGGGCAAATGCTGCCGAGGACATGCAAGCAATAAAAAAACCGCCCCGTATGGAGCGGTTTTACCCTTTATATATCGAGCGCCTCGGCCATCGCTGCCGTAGTGATTGCCGTGGTTCCACAACAACTGCCCACCATTGCGGCGCCGGCATGCCTCCATTCGATGCATGCGCGCGCGAAAGCTTCGGGGTTCTCGTGCCATACGGGGCCATCCTGAGTCTGGACCGGATCGCCCACGTTGGGACGCACCGTGACGGGAGTAGTCGCCGATGCAACCATCCTGGGCACCGCCGCGTTCGCGGCCGCAAGCGAACAGCAATTAACACCAACCGAGTTTGCGCCGTGTTTTTCGGCGTACAAAACGGCTGCCTCGATGTTAAGGCCATCGCCCAACAGGTCGCCTTTATCGTCAACGACAAAACTCACCAGAACAGGCATGCCGTCGGCGGCATCTAGGGCGCCGGCAAGCATGGGCTGCAGATTACGGATAGACGTCACCGTCTCGATCAGCAGACCGTCAACACCAGCATTGAGCAAGGCGTGCGCCTGTTCGCGCGCAATGCCTCGGATTTCACGATACTCGGCAGAGTCCTCGGCAAACCACTCAATACCGATCGGGCCCATCGAGCCTAGCAGCAGCTGAGGGTGCGCCTGGCGGGCATCGTCGACGGCCCCGCGATTGACCTCCGCCACGGACGGCGCAATCTGGTCGTGCTTGAGGGCATAGCTC
This sequence comes from uncultured Collinsella sp., assembly GCA_902489665.1. Classification (GTDB taxonomy): domain Bacteria; phylum Actinomycetota; class Coriobacteriia; order Coriobacteriales; family Coriobacteriaceae; genus Collinsella. The sequence goes on from CABUAT010000016.1 coordinate 2,388, forward strand.
GATGCCTGAAAGGTGTTGGTAATGAGCACCTGCGCGCCGGCGGCGACATACAAGCGATGGATACGAGAAACGGTCTGCGGCTCTGCCAGATTCCAAAACGCCGGTGGAATGTCGGCGGCATCGTACTCACTCAACAGAACACTGCCCATGGGGCCCTGCGCCAACAAGGTCTCGCTCGACAAGCGGCGCGTAAGTTCCTCGGCACCAAAGCGGTTGTAATAACTCGTATCCATATATATCCCGCTATTCCTCGACGCTGATTCCCTGCTTTTCGAGATAGGCGAGCCAGCGGTTCATCGTGTCCTCGGAAAGCGCATGCTCCATCATGCAGGCCTCGGAATCGGCTCGCTCAAATTCGACACCGAGCTCCTGAACCAAAAACGTGCGGATGAGGCGATGACGGTACCAGATAGCCGTACCAACCTCGCGGCCGCGATCGGTCAGGACTACCTTGCCGTAGTGCGATTGCTCGACAAGTTCGGATGCCTTGAGCGCCGAAACCGCTTTATTGACCGATGCCTTGGAGACGCCAAGGCGCTGCGCGATGTCGACCGATCGCACGCCGTTGGTTTCCCCCTCTTCGCTTTCAATGCGAACCATGCACTCCAAGTAGTCTTCGTTCGCCACCGTCAGATGTAGTTCGCGCGAGCTATTTGTCGTATCCATGATCTTCCGTCCCTTCTGCATTCAATGGCTGATTCTACCCCATCCAAGCGTCGTGGTATGCCGTGGCATACCGTGCTAGAGTTCTTGTTGCACACGACGACCAAGATTGGAGCGGTCTTTATGGAAAACACCACCACGAGCCCCGATGTCCTCGAACGCTTTTTGCGCTACGTCCAGATCAACACGCAGTCCGAGGATGCAAACTGCGACCAGGTACCCTCGAGCGCCGTTCAGTTTGACCTTGCCAACGTGCTGGCTGAAGAGCTGCGCGAGCTTGGTGCGGAAGATGCCCACGTGACCGAGCACGCCTATGTCTGCGCGCATATCCCCGCAAGTGCGGGCGCTGAGGACAAGCCCGCCCTGGGCCTGATCGCCCATCTCGACACCACCGAAGTTGCACCGGGCGCCGGCGTGAAGCCGCACATCGTGCACTACGAAGGCGGCAACCTGGTCTGCGGCACGGTTGACGGTAAACCCGTTGCCATGAGTACCGCCAAGCTTCCCGCCCTGAATGACCTCGCGGGTGAGGACCTGGTCTGCAGCGACGGCACCACGCTGCTGGGCGCAGACGACAAGGCAGGCGTCGCCGAGATCATGTCGCTTGTCGCGCGTATCGCTCAGGACCCTTCTCTGCCCCATCCCGCACTCGGCATTTGCTTCTGCCCTGACGAGGAGATCGGCCACGGAGCCGAGCTGTTGGATATCGATACCTTTGGCTGCAAGTACGCCTACACGGTCGACGGCGGCCCCATCGGCGAGCTGGAGTGGGAGTGCTTTAACGCCGCTGAGGCGACCGTCCGCTTTGAGGGCCAGTCCATCCACCCGGGCGACGCTAAGGGCCGTATGGTCAACGCAGGCAATCTGTTCTGCGACTTCAACGCGTTGCTCCCCTACGTGCAGCGCCCGGAGTATACGGAAGGCTACGAGGGCTTTTATCACCTTGAGGGTGTATCTGCGACCGTCGATCACGCCACAGCGCGCTATATCGTCCGCGACCATGACGCCGCCAAGTTCCAGAAGAAACTCGACCTTATTGATGCCGCCGCCTCGATGCTCAACCAGCGTCTGGGTGAGGAGCGTGTGACGGTCGAGATTAAGCAGCAGTATCGAAATATGGCCGAGATCGTTCGTGACTATCCCGAGCTTATTGATGTTGCCAAGGAAGCCTACCTTGCCTGCGGCGTTGAGCCCCAAGTGCTGCCGATTCGCGGCGGCACCGACGGCGCGCAGCTGTCGTTCCGCGGTCTGCCCTGCCCCAACCTTTCCACCGGCGGCTATTGCTACCACGGCGTCAACGAGTTCGTCCCGGTCAGTTCGCTCGTCAAGATGACCGATGTGCTCCAGGAGCTCGTCGCCCGCTTTGCATAAGCCTGGCTGCACAAGTCCGAAAGACGAATCGCCCCGTCCTCAACCGAGAACGGGGCGATTTTTTTGCTGCAATGTGAACAGGTTGACGCACGCCAGCCTCTTAACGCAAGGAGTGTCCCAAACTGCCGGCACAAAAGGAACGTCCCCAAGTGCCAAGTGTTCCGGCAACGCCGATGTTTTGGCAACGACAGCGAGCGGGTCGCATTTGAGACAAGGTGACGTGAAACGAAAGGGCGCTGACCTTCTGGTCGCGCCCTTGAAGTTGAACGTCAGATTGTCCAAATGCGGCCCGCGCAGCGTCAAGCGGTTACGCGGTTTGGTAAAACCGCGTAACTCTAGTAGTTGGCTTCGTAGCCGTTGCCGTCGCCGGTGGGCTCTTCGTAGTAGTCCGAATCGCTCGAATCGCTTGAGTCATCGGAATCGTCAGAGCTGACCGATGAGGTTGCGGTACCGTTTGCGTAGTCGTCAGACGTGTTGTTGTTCAGGTCGCCGATCGTAGAGCTGGAACCGTCGGAAAGACCCATGGTGTTGGGACCCTTGGGATCCTTGCCGGCATCGACGCGCTCCATCATTTCCTTGAGCTCGTCCTCGTAGACAAAGACGTAGCTCACACCGTCGATCATGGTGCTGTCGTCGGCATACGAGGGCAGGTTGGCCGAGTAGATGCCGTCGACATCCATACCGCGCATGGCATTGACCGTAGCCACGATATCCTGAACGCTCATATCGGTCACGAGCATATCGGACAGCGAATTAACCAGGCCAAAGATCTTCGTGGCATCGAAGTTATTGAGAATCTGGTTGGCAAGGGCGCCAAGCACCTGACGCTGGTGGCGCATGCGCGTGTAGTCGCCGTCGGCATAGGTGTAGCGGCAGCGGGCATAGGTAAGGGCGGTGGCGCCGTCCATATGCTGCTGACCAGCGGTAATCTTAATATCCAGGTGCTCGGGGTCGTCAACATCATCGGTTGCGTTAATGTCGATACCGCCAACCGAATCAATCAGCGCCTGCATACCGTCGAAGCTGACCTCGGCATAGTGGGAAATCTGAACACCGCACAGCTCGTTGACCGCCTCGACCATGGCCTCGGCGCCGCCAACGGTATGGCAGGCGTTGATCTTCATGGTCTCGCCCTTGTACTCGACCTTGGTGTCGCGCGGAACGGAAATGAGCGTCGCCTGCTTTTGCGTGGGGTCGATGCGTGCCAGGATAATCGAGTCGGCACGATACGTATCCTCGCCCGGACGGCCGTCGGTGCCAAGAAGCAGCACGTAGAACGGATCCTTTGCCTCATCGGTGTCAACCAGAACCCGACGCAGATTGTCGGTAATGACATTAGAATCGCCGAGCTTGCCCATAATGGTGGCAAACCACAGGCCGGCAGCGGTAGTGGCACTCAGCAGCACGCCAAGCACGACAATGAGCGCGACGTGACGAATCGTGTGGCTACGACGACGTTGACGAGCGCGCTCGGAATAGCGAGCCACGTTATCGCGACTGTAGATCTTGGCCTGCGCACCAGTTGAGGGTCTTCGGGCGGTGGTATCCGCGAGGGGCTTTTTATTAAACATAGGCAACCTGTATTAGTAGATGACGGGATCGGGGACGGTAGCATGCTCGACATGCGCGCCGAGTGCCTGCAGCTTTTCGACAAACTGCTCGTAGCCGCGCTTGATGTGATGGATGGCCGAAACCTCGGTCGTCCCGTCGGCGATCAAGCCCGCTACGACGAGGGCCGCTCCGCCACGCAGATCGGGCGAGGTAACCTGTGCACCCGAGAAGCCCTTGACGCCATGAATCATGGCATGATGGCTCTCGATACGAATGTCGGCACCCATGCGCACCAGCTCAGAGGCAAACATAAAGCGATTCTCGAAGATGTTCTCGGTAATAACGGAACTGCCGTCGGCAAGGGCGGAGAGTACCATAATCTGCGCCTGCATGTCCGTCGGGAAGCCGGGAAACGGAAGCGTTTGGATGTCGACCGGCTTGATACGCTCGACACGGTTCACATGGACGCCATCCTCGACGCGCTCGCAGTCGATACCCATGAGCTCCATCTTCTTGAGCACCATGCCCAAGTGAATGGGGCAAAAGCCCGTGATATCGACACCGCGATCGTCGGCCATCAACGCACCGGCAACGATAAAGGTACCGGCCTCGATGCGGTCGCCCACCACGCGATGGGTAACAGGATGCAGCTCTTCCACGCCCTCGATGGTCACGACAGGCGTACCGGCGCCAACAATCTTGGCGCCCATCTCGTTGAGCATGTTGGCGAGATCGACGATCTCGGGCTCGCGGGCGGCATTGTCGATAACCGTGGTGCCCTGCGCGCGCACGGATGCCATAATGAGGTTCTCGGTCGCACCGACACTGGCGAACTCGAGCGTGACGGTGGTACCGCGCAGACCTTGGGGCGCATTAGCGTTGATGTAACCGTGGGCGGTATCGAACTCAACGCCCAGGGCCTCAAGACCAAGAATGTGCATATCGATCTTGCGAGCACCCAGGTTGCAGCCGCCCGGCATGGCGATCTTGGCGCGATGGAAGCGACCCAGCAGGGGTCCCATCACGGCGGTGGAAGCACGCATCTTGGCAACGAGCTCGTAGGGGGCCTCCCAAGAATCGACCTGAGAGGTATCAATCTCGAGCGTGTGCTCGTCGAGAACATCGATCGTAGCGCCCATGCCCTTGAGCACCTTGCCCATCACGTGAACATCGGAAATATCGGGCACGTTCTGCAGCGTCGTCTTGCCCGGCGCCAGAAGCGTTGCCGCCATGAGTTTGAGCGCGGAGTTCTTGGCACCCGAGACGGGCACGGAGCCTCCGATGGCGTGGCCACCCTCAACGCGGATAATATCCAAGGTCTACCCTTTCAAAAAGCATGCCCGGGGTGGCTGAGCCATCCCGGGCATGATGTGTTCGCAAATGGTCGAACGCTAAATCGTTTGACTATTGGGCAAGCTTGAGCTTACACCATGCGATTTCATTATAGAGGTAGGCGCGGCGTGCATCATCCTCCGACAAATTACCCAGCTTCTCTTCAAAACCTTGAATATCAGCTTTAAGCTTGTCGGCATCGACGGTCGCCAAATCGCAAGCGCGCTCGGCGAGAACGGTCACGACATCGTCCGCAACCTGGGCATAGCCGCCGGCCACGGCAAACGTGTGGTCGACAGTGCCCATGGCCTTATCGGAAACGCGAACGTAACCGCGGTCGATCGTGCAGATCTCGCTGGAGTGAGCAGGCAGAACGCCAAACTCGCCATCCGTGGACGGAATCGACACAAACGCAGCGTCGCCCTCATAGGCGCAGCTCACGGGGCACACGATGCGGATACGCATAACCTACTTCTCCCCCATCTTGCGGGCGCGCTCGCGCACGTCCTCAATCGTGGAAGCATAGCGGAAAGCCTGCTCGGGCAGGTCATCGGCCTTGCCGTCGACAATCTCGGCGAAAGAGCGGACGGTATCCTCGACGCGGACGTAGACACCGGGGTTGCCGGTGAACTTCTCGGCGACGTGGAAGGACTGCGAGAGGAACTGCTGAATCTTACGGGCACGGTTGACCGTAAGGCGCTGCTCCTCGGACAGCTCGTCCATACCCAGAATGGCGATGATGTCCTGAAGGTCGGAGTACTCCTGCAGGAGCTCCTGGACCTTGACGGCGACACGGTAGTGCTCCTCGCCGACGATCGAGGGATCGAGAGCGTCGGAGGAAGATGCGAGCGGGTCGATAGCCGGGAACAGGCCGAGCGACGAAATGCTACGCGAAAGAACCGTGGTGGCATCGAGGTGCGTAAACGTTGTGGCAGGCGCCGGGTCGGTCAGGTCGTCTGCGGGGACGTAGACAGCCTGGACGGAGGTAATGGAGCCCGTCTTGGTCGAGGTAATGCGCTCCTGGAGGTCGCCCATCTCGGTTGCCAGCGTGGGCTGGTAACCAACGGCGGACGGCATACGGCCCAGCAGTGCGGAAACCTCGGAACCTGCCTGGGAGAAGCGGAAGATGTTGTCGATGAACAGCAGAACGTCCTGGCCACGATCACGGAAATACTCAGCGGTAGTAAGGCCGGCCAGACCGATGCGCAGACGCGCTCCGGGCGGCTCGTTCATCTGACCATAGACCAAGCAGGTCTTGTCGATAACGCCAGACTCGCTCATCTCGAGGAACAGGTCGGTGCCCTCGCGGGTACGCTCGCCGACGCCGGTGAACACCGAGGTGCCGCCGTGCTCCTGGGCGAGGTTGTTGATGAGCTCCTGAATCAGAACGGTCTTGCCGACGCCGGCGCCGCCGAACAGGCCCGTCTTGCCGCCACGGATGTAGGGCTCGAGCAGGTCGACAGCCTTGATGCCGGTCTCGAAGATCTCGGTCTTGGTGGTGAGCTCGTCGAAACGGGGCGCTGCATGGTGGATGGGGTAGAACTCCTCCACCTCGGGCATGGGCTTGCCGTCGACGGGCTTGCCCATGACGTTCCAAATGCGGCCGAGCGTCTTGGGACCAACGGGCATCTTCATGGGCTCACCGGTATCGGTGGCGATGAGGCCGCGCTGCAGGCCGTCGGTCGAGGACATGGCGACCGTGCGGACGACGCCGCCCGGAAGCTGGCTCTCGACCTCGAGGATCGTGCTCAGGTGACCGATCGGGGTCTCGGCCTCGACCGTGAGCGCGTTGTAGATCGGGGGCACCGCGCCGTCAAACTTGACGTCGACGACAGGGCCGATGATTCGCACGATGCGACCATCACCGGCAGTCGTCTTCTTGGTGGCTTCCTCGACCGCAAGCTTTACGGTGTTATTAGCCATTACTGTTCCTCCAATGCTGAGGCTCCGCCGACGATCTCGTTAATCTCGGTCGTGATCGAAGCCTGGCGCACGCGACTATACGTGCGGGTAAGGGTCGAGATGATCGCGGTGGCGTTTTCCGTCGCGGAGTGCATGGCCTTGCGGCGTGCACCCTGCTCGGCAGCCGCCGAATCGATCAGGGCCTGGTAGATGACCGTCAGGATATAAGACGGCACAAGCTTGCCGAGAACATGCTCGGGAGAGGGCACGAACTCGAACGTGGACGAGATGCGCTTAGGGGCGTCGGTCTCGTTCTTACGCGGACCGTGGGCCATAGCGATCATCTCGGGGTCGAGCGGCAACAGATGCTCGACGCGAAGCTCCTGATCCACGCGGTTCTTGGCGTGGTGGTAGACAAGCTCGACACGGTCAAGCTCACCGGCACGATACGCATCGCAGATATGAGAGGAGATCATGCGGGCCTGATTGAAATCGGGCTCAGAGGAGTTGCCCTCAAAGTGCATGACGACGTTTGCGCGGTCACGGAAATACGTGGCCGGTTTGCGCCCACACGCGATGATCTCGCACTCGATGCCGTCGTTCGCCCAAGAAGCGGCGAGCTTTTCGGCCGTGCGCTCCACCGTCGTATTGAAACCGCCGGCAAGGCCGCGGTCCGAGGCAATAACGACAATCAGGCCATGCTTGACGCTCTCATGCTTCTGCAGCATGGGATCGGTGCCCGAACAGGAGGCGTCGCCGGCGACCGTCAACATGACGTCGGTCAGCGCCTCCTTATAGGGCTCGGCCTGCTTGGAGCGATCGAGGGCACGACGGATCTTGGCCGTAGAGACCATCTCCATCGTGCGCGTGATCTGCTTGGTCGTGGTAACCGAGGAGATTCGCTTCTTAATGTCGCGAAGGTTGGCCATGGGGCTTAGTTCTCCTCTGATCCAGAAACATCCGAATGGTGCTTGGCCATGAACTGCTGCTTGAAGTCGCCGATGACGCGCAAGAGCTCAGCCTTGGTGTCATCATCGATCTTCTTGGCGCGAACCTTGTCGAGCAGCGAGCCAAAGCCATTGTCCATGTACTCGATGAGCTCGGCACGGAAAGGCAGCACGTCGGCGATCTCCAGGTCATCCAGGAAGCCCTCGTTGCCAGCGAACAGCGTAACGATCTGCTCGCCAACCTCAAACGGCTTGTAACGCGGCTGCTTCAGGAGCTCGGTCATGCGGGCGCCGTGGGTAAGCTGCTTTTGCGTAGCCTCGTCGAGGTCGGAGCCGAACTGCGTGAAGCCGGCGAGCTCCTGGTACGAAGCGAGGTCCAGACGGAGGTTGCCGGCGACCTGCTTCATAGCCTTGGTCTGCGCATCGCCACCGACGCGGGACACGGAAATGCCCACGTCGACTGCCGGGCGCTGGCCCTGGAAGAAGAGCTCAGACTGCAGGTAGATCTGACCATCGGTAATGGAAATGACGTTGGTCGGAATGTAGGCCGAGACGTCGCCGTCCTGGGTCTCGATGATCGGCAGTGCCGTCATGGAGCCGTAGCCGTTCTTCTTGGACATCTTGACGGCACGCTCGAGCAGACGAGAGTGCAGGTAGAAGATGTCGCCAGGATAGGCCTCGCGTCCGGGCGGACGATGCAGCGTCAGCGACATCTGACGGTAAGCCACAGCCTGCTTGGACAGGTCGTCGTAGATGACGAGCACGTGGCCACCGGGGTTGGTCTCGCTGGCGGGCTTGCCGTCCTCACCGTTGTACATAAAGAACTCGCCGATAGCGGCACCGGCCATAGGCGCGATGTACTGCATAGGGGCGGAATCGGCAGCGGTGGCCGAAACGATGATGGTGTAGTCGAGCGCACCGTGCTGAGCGAGGGTCTCGCGGATGTTGGCAACCGTGGAGGCCTTCTGGCCGATGGCGACATAGATGCAGACCATGCCCTTGCCGCGCTGGTTGAGGATAGCGTCGATGGCGATGGCGGTCTTACCGGTCTTACGGTCACCGATGATGAGCTCACGCTGACCGCGGCCAATAGGCACCATGGAGTCGATAGCGAGCAGACCGGTCTGAACCGGCTCGCACACCGGGGTACGATCGATGACGCCGGGAGCCTTGAACTCGATGGGGCGACGGTGCGTAGCGACGATGTCGCCCAGGCCGTCGATGGGCTGGCCGAGCGGATTGACGACGCGGCCGAGCATGGCACGGCTCACGGGGATATCCATAACGCGGCCAGTGGTGCGGCACTCGTCGCCTTCCTTGATGGAGTCGACGGCACCGAACAGAACGGCGCCGACCTCGTCACGGTCAAGGTTCTGGGCAAGGCCGAAGACGGTCTCACCGGTATCGGAGCTCTTGAACTCCAGAAGCTCGCCTGCCATGGCGCTCTTGAGGCCGGAGACGCGCGCGATGCCGTCGCCTACCTCGTCGACCGTTGAAACCTCATGCGTATCGACCGTCGCGGAGAGGCTCGTGAGCTGCTCCTGCAGTTTCTTGGCGATATCCTGGGCATTGAGGGTTTCGGACATTAGGCTTCACCTCCGTACGAATTAGCAGAGTTTGCGAGGGTCTCCTGCGCGATGCGCAGCTGCGTCTTGACGGAAATGTCACGACGCTCGCCGCGGGCCTCGAGCACCAGGCCGCCCACGATAGACGGGTCGACCTGCTCGATAAGGAATACCTTGCGGCCGAAGTCCTGCTCGCATTTCTTAGTGATGGTTTGACGCAGCTCGTCGTCGAGCGGGATCGCCGTGGTGACGGTCACGCCCACTACATCCTCGTCTTCCTCGGCAACATACTTAAAGGCAGCTGCCACCTTGGGAAGAAGGTCGAGCTGGTCGCGCTTGGACATGGTGTCGAGCACGGCGATGATCTCGGGGCTGGCAGAAGCCAAGCGCTCGATCATCTCGAGGTCCTCGAACACATGGTTCTCGGCCTTGGCGGCTTCCAAAAGGGAACGCGCGTAGGTCTCGAGCACCTTGTCCTGATAGCGGCTAGTCGGCATTCAGGCTACCTGCTTCCTGGATGTAGCGCTCGATGAGCTTCTTCTGCTCAGCATCGTCCTCGAGTGCCTCGCCCACGATCTTGGTGGCGACGGCAACGGACAGGTCGGCGATGGAGCTCGCGGCACCGGCGTAGATGGACTTGCGCTCGTCCTCGACGGTCGTATGGGCCTTGGCGATGATCTCCTCGGCCTCCTTGTGAGCAGCCTCGATGATACGGGCGCGCTCGGACTCGGCGTCCTTACGGGCCTCGAGAACAATGTCGGCGGCCTGACGACGGGCGTCGGTGACGATCGAGTCGGACTCAGCGCGCTTGGCGATAGCCTCCTGCTTGGTCTTCTCGGCCTCGTCGAGGCTCTCCTCGATCTTCTTGCCGCGCTCCTCCATGGTCTTCATGATGCCCGGCAGGGCGACCTTGGCCAGCACGATCCAGATAATCAGGAAGGCGATAAGCGCCGGGATGAACTCCGCCATCTTAGGGATGAGGATGTCCGCACCGGCAGCGCCGTCCTCAGCGAACGCGGAAACCGGCATGAGCAGCGCGGCCGCGGACGCGGAGAGTGCGATCGCGCTCTTCTGGGATGAAAGATTCATACTTGACGCTCCGTGCTATTTAACGATCAGCGCGACAACGAAGCCGATCAGAGCCAGAGCCTCGCCGAAGGCGGAGCCCATGATGAAGACGGTGAACACGCGGCCCTGGACCTCAGGCTGACGGGCCATAGCACCCGTAGCACCCAGAGCAGACAGGCCGATAGCAAGACCAGCGCCGATAACACCGAGACCGTAACCGATAACTCCCACGATTCCTCCTTTGTCGTGCGTGTCTTATTTCACGCAGGATAACCTTTTTATAACTGCCGGGCTCCATGGGTACGGGCACCGGCGGTTTAACGAATTGCCTTACCTTTAAGGCGCGAACGGAAGACTACTCCTCCTCCGCGACCTCCTCTGCCTCGGAGACATACACGGCGGTAAGGACCGTGAAGACGTAAGCCTGGATGGCGCCGACCACAAGCTCGATCGCATAGATCAGGATGAGGATGGCAAGCCAGGCCAGCGAAGGCAGGGCGCCGACGGCGTGGGCCGCGGAAACCTGCTGAAGCAGCGGCTGCATGAACATGCTCGCCATGATGGCGAACGAGCCCATGACCACGTGTCCTGCGAACATGTTGCAGAACAGACGGACGGCGAGCGTGATGAGGCGCAGGAAGGTCGAGAAAAGCTCGACGACCCACACGAGCACGTTCATCGGGAAGCTCACGCCCTGCGGGGCGAGGCTCTTGATGTAGCCGATCACGCCGTGAGCCTTGCATCCGTAGTAGATGAAGTACACGAAGGCGAAGATGGCGAGCGCGGCGGTGGAGCCGATTGCGCCGGTGCCGGGCTTCATTCCCGGGATCAGGCCGATCATGTTGTTGATCAGGATGAACAGGAAAAGCGAGCACAGGAACGGGAAGTGCTTCTTCCAGTTCTCACCCACGACACCCTTGCCGATATCGTTCTCGACGTACTCGATGATGTACTCGAAACCGTTGACGAAGAAGCCCTTGGGAACCAGGGTCTGCTTCTTCTTGAACACGGCCAGGACGATCAGGAGCACGATCGTGGAGACGATCAGCCAAAACGAGTACTGCGTGATGCCGCAGCTCAGATCGCCCACGACAGGGGTGGAGCTGAACTCGCTGACCAGATGATTAATCTCATCAGGCAGCTTTTCAAAAATTTCCACGACTTACCTTTCGACCTCATGAGGATCTCGCAGCGCCTTGGCGACGCGAACCGCGCAGGCGGCCATAAAGGCCACGAAGCCGATCGCCTCGCCCAGGAGGAACATGCGAAATGCCTCTCCGAACAACACAAACACAACCAAGGTAAAGACAAGCAACGCGATTGCCGAGACCGCGAGACTCACCATACCCTTGAGCATGTCCGCATTCTGCTTATCGTCAAGAACCGGCTTGAGCGTAAAGACAAAGGGAAGGAAGGCAATCGCGCCCGCGATGGCACCTGCAACGATAGCGAGCAGATCGGCTATCTGAAACACTGGCGTCCTCACTTTCCTTTTTTATCGCCTCACAGGACAGTTCCCGCCAAACATTGGTGACTATTGTACGAGCCAATCGCTAAAGTACAACCGAAAAAGCATCGGTTAATACGCACCTGTTCGTTTTCTTAAGACCTTCTTTATGCCGCAGGTACGGTAATACGTTTTTCTCGAACCCTGCAGGGCAAAACGTCCGTTAACAGAAGTGCGCGTGGACGACTTTTGCTCGCCCGCGCGCACCATTTCTTCGTATTTGTGACCGTAACCGACAAGGCCCAACGACTAGAGCGTACCGTAGATGCGGTCGCCGGCGTCGCCCAGGCCGGGAACGATGTAGGCGGCCTCGTTGAGATGGTCATCGATGGCGCAGGTATAAATATGTACGTCGGGGTCCTTTTCGGTCAGTGACTTGAGGCCCTCGGGCGCGGCGACGATACACAGCATGCGGATATCCTTAACACCGCGCTCGCGCAGGTAGCTGATGGCCATCTCGGCCGAACCGCCCGTGGCGAGCATGGGGTCAACAACCAGGCAGATGCGCTGGTCGATATCCTTGGGCATCTTGCAGTAATACTCATGCGGCTCGTGGGTAACCTCGTCACGCTCCATACCGATGTGGCCCACGCGAGCGGAGGGTACCAAGTCGAGGATGCCATCGACCATGCCAAGGCCTGCGCGCAGGATGGGAACGATGGCGAGCTTCTTGCCGGCAAGCTGCTTAAACGTGGCGGTGGTGATGGGAGTCTCGACCTCGACGTCTTCCATGGGCAGGTCGCGCATGGCCTCGTAGCCGTCAAAGAGCGCAAGCTCGCGCACGAGCTGGCGGAACTGGTTGGTGCCAGTGCTCTTGTCGCGCAAGATCGACAGCTTGTGCTGGACGAGTGGGTGATCGACAAGGGTCACACGGGACGTATCGTAGGTGACGGTCATGGGTTGATGCCCCTTTCATTGCGGCCGGAAGATGGCCTTGCTGACAAGACGCATGGCGACGTTGTTGCCTCGCGCCGTGCATAAGTTTAACGGTTTGTTGTATCGAGCAGCTCGTCGCAACCCTACTGAGCGGTGTTGAGCGAACGCTTGACGGCATCACGCCAACCAGCGAGGTTGCTCTCACGGCGCTCGGCGGACATGTGAGGATGGAAGACTTTGACGATCTGAGCGTTTTGCTCCAGCTCCTCCAAATCCTCCCAATAGCCGACGGCAAGGCCCGCCAAGTACGCGGCGCCGATCGCCGTGGTCTCCACCGTCTCGCACTGCAGCACGGGGATATCCAGCAGATCGGCCTGGAATTGCATGATGAACTCGTTGCGCGAGGCACCGCCATCGACGGACAGGCGCTCAATCGAAAGTCCCACGTCCTGCTCCATGGCGCGCAGCACGTCATAGCTCTGGTAGGCCATGGACTCGCAAGCCGCACGCACAATGGTCGCGCGACTCGAGGCGCCGGTCAGGCCGCACACGATACCGCGGGCGCGCGGATCCCACCAGGGGGCGCCCAAACCCGCAAAGGCGGGGACGAAGTAGCAGCCCTCGTTGTCGTTGATCGAAGCGGCGAGCTGCGCCGACTCGCTTACGCTCGAAATGATGCCCATGTTGTTGCGCAACCAGTTCATGGTGGAGCCGGCGGCAAAGATGGAGCCCTCGAGTGCATAGCTAATCTTGCCGTTCGCAGCGATACCGATCGTGGAGACCAGGCCGTTCTTGGATTCAACGATCTCATCGCCGGTGTTCATGAGCATAAAGCAGCCCGTGCCATAGGTGTTTTTGGTCTGGCCGGGATGGAAGCAGCAGTGGCCGAACAGCGACGCCTGCTGGTCGCCCGCCACGCCCATGATGGGCGGCATGTTGGTCATGATGTCGCTCGCGACACGGCCGTAGTCGCCCGAGCTCCAGCGAACCTCGGGCATCATGGAACGCGGGACGTCGAAAAGCGCCAGCAGATCCTCGTCCCAATCGAGCGTATGAATATTAAAGAGCGCGGTGCGGCTGGCGTTGGTGTAGTCGGTAGCAAAGACCTGGCCGCCGGTCAGGTTGTAGATGAGCCAGGTGTCGATGGTGCCGAACATGAGGTCGCCCGCCGCCGCGCTTTCGCGCGCGCCGTCGACGTTGTCGAGAATCCACTGCACCTTGGATGCCGAGAAATACGGATCGAGCGTAAGTCCCGTGCGGGCACGCACCAACTCTTCTGCGCCCTGCTCAACCAATACGTCGATTGCCGGTGCGGTGCGACGACACTGCCACACGATGGCGTTGTAGATGGGCTGTCCGCTCACGCGGTCCCAGACCACCGTGGTTTCGCGCTGGTTGGAGATGCCGATGGCGGCGATGCGGTCGGAATGGATACCGCTCTTAAACTGGACTTCCATCATGACCGCGATCTGGCTGGCGAGGACCGCCATGGGGTCCTGCTCCACCCAACCGGGGCGCGGAAAACTGGTTTTGACGCTGCGGCGCGCCTGGGCGACGATGCAACCGTACTCGTCGACGATGGTCGCGAGTACCGAGGTGGTGCCGCAGTCGAGCGCCATGATGTAGGAACCGCCAAAGCCAAACGAGGCATCTTCCATGCCCAGGCTGCCTAGATTCAATGACATCGCTTGCACCTTTCTATTGTATCGGGTCGGACAGGACCCGTTCGATCTCTGATGCGGGAAGTGCGCCTTGGCGCAGGACCTGGAGCTCGCCGTGCTGGAACGACACGATAGTCGAGGCGTCGCGGCACGGGGTCTCGCCGGCATCGACGGCCACATCGACCCCCTCCAGGATACGGTCCTCCACCGTGGCGAAACTTGCCGGCGCGGGCGCACCGTGCGTGTTGGCGCTGGTGCAGGCAAGCGGGCTGCCGCAGGCGCGGATGAGCGCCTGCACCACGGGAGACGCCGACGCGCGCAGGGCGACGGTGTCATCGGCGGCGCGCATAAAGGTCGGCACGCAGGGAGCCGCCTTGACCACGATGGTCAACGCACCCGGCCAACATCTTCGAGCGAGCACACGGGCCTCGTTGGGGATATCCACACCGTAGCGGTCAAGGGCCCTGGCATCATCGACCAGCCAGGCGACAGTTTGCGTGAGTTCGCGCTGCTTAAGGGTAAAGATGCGGCGATAGCCGGTACCGAGTGCGGGGACCGCGGCACCGTTGACGGCAGCCTGCGGGTCGCGCGGCCACGGCTTGGGCCCACTTGTATCTTGAGGAATTGCATCCGAGAAGGCATTAGCCGCCACGGCTACACCGTAGACCGTCTCGGTCGGGATCAGCGCCAGACCGCCGCGACCGAGCACCTCGGCCGTGCGCTCGACGGCAAGCCGATGCGGCTCGCGCGCTCCCTCGTATACCCGATAGACCGTCTGCATGTGTATGCCAGCCCCTTACGCTCTGGTG
Organism: uncultured Collinsella sp.; assembly: GCA_902489665.1. GTDB lineage: Bacteria > Actinomycetota > Coriobacteriia > Coriobacteriales > Coriobacteriaceae > Collinsella. Next base: position 17,640 of record CABUAT010000016.1, read on the forward strand.
CAAGTTTGTTTACTGTGGGGCATTCTCGCACGAAACGTTCAACCTATTTGCCCAGAGCGCATGTTGGTTTGGTGAGCGGCCGTAGTAGTCGGTGAAAGTGAGGGGGTTATTGCAGATTTTTAGCGAGCAAGCGTAACGGTACGATCGGGAAACTCAATGCTTGCGACAAGCTTTCCGCCGAGACTTTCTGCGTACCTGCTCAGCGTGTCGAGCCTCATTGATCCCAGCTCCCCGCGCTCGAGCTCCGATATGCGTTTTTGAGAAACACCCATCGACTGGGCCACCGAGGCCTGCGTCAGATCCTTTAGTTTGCGAATTTGAGCGAGCTTATAGGCTTCGATACGTTCACGAGTTTTCTCCTGCTCGGCGGCAATGGATTCACGCGCTATCCCGCGTGATTCCATATACTCATGCAGCTCCATCTTGATCGAGCCTCCTTACATGGCGACGGTATATTTGTTCCGCCCTGGGAATGCTGATCGCATACCAGCCGTTCCACTTTGCCTTCGACGACTCCGCCTGCGACTTATCTCCCGCCAACAGCAACACTGCCTGACGTTTGGGGTCAAAGGCAAAAAGGATACGAATCACCGACGGTCCGCACGACGTCACCCTTAGTTCCTTTAAATGATGCAATTTCGAGCCCTTCACGCGGTCAACCAGCGGACGACCAAGGCTAGGACCTTCTTTCTCAAGTACCAAAAGGTCTGCGTAAATCTGTCGCAACGTAGACTCATCCTGCTCATCGAGCCAAGGCTCGATGTAATCGAGCACAATGCGGTATCGATGCGGCTGATTTGACATACCTTTCTCCTTCTATAGTAGAAGTTTTACGGTATATTGCAAGAGCGGAAATAGGCTCGAAGGGTCTTTTTTGCAGAAGTGAAGCCCGAGATCAGTAGGCAACGAGGGGTTATTGGACTGCGACGAACTTCTTTGGCCTGCCGGCATGGCGTTCCTGAGCGGCGTAACGCTCGATGCTGTCGATCGTAATCATCCGACGGCCGTCGACAAGCTCAACATCGAGTTTGCCGGCTTTGACCAGCGCAGTGATTCGCGGTGCGGAAACCCTGAGGTCCGCCGCCGCGTCCTTAAACGTTCGACACGCCGCTTCCCGAGCGTCCTCGTGGTCGATTTCGACTGAAAGGGCCACGACCTCGGCCGAACGCTCGTACCCAGCCGGAGCCCGACCATTGTTAAGATCGTCGGCCAAAAACGCCATCAGCGCCTCGATGGCATGAGCTATTGCTTCTTCGCGCGTATCGCCATCGGCAAAGGCCCCGGGGACCTGCGGGAAGCTGGCACAGTAACCGTCGTCTTCTTTTATGAGAACGCAGTCATAGGTAAATCGTTGTTTCATTATGACCCCTTCGGCTACCAACCAGCTTGCCGGCGAATGCTTGCCCATGTCCCCTTCTTCGGCCGATTGCCACCAGAGCCATTTACGGTCACAACGCGATCACCAGAAACATACTTAGCATGGCTGCCGACCTGCGCGACTTTCACGAATCCATCGTGTTTGAGCAGGGCAATGATTTCCCGAAAGGTAGGAGGTTGCATGGGCCGACCTCTTTCAGCCGTCCTAATTATAAACTACTTTATAGTTTTTGATAAATCAGTTAATAAATATTACTGACGCTGTTTGGGCTCGATGACGATGGCTCGGACGATGCGGGGACGATCGGTGAGGTCGCGGACGATGCGCACATCCGACAGGCCCGCTTGGCGGCAGAGCTCGGCGGCGGCGTCGAGAGCGCCCTCGTAGAGCTCGCAGGCAAAGAGGCCACCGGCGCGCAACATGTAGGGCGCCGCGTTGAGCAAGCGGCGGAAGATGTCGAGGCCGTCGGCACCGCCTTCGAGCGCCAGGTCGGGCTCAAAATCCTTGACCTCGTGCGGCAGCGAGCGCATGACGTCGGTGGGAATGTACGGAGGGTTGGAGACGAGGACGTCGAAGGTGCCCCACTCTTCGCGGGGAATCGAGCTTACCAGGTTGGTGAGGCTGAATGCGACCTCGTCTGCCGTGAGACCTAGGGCGTCGCGGTTTTTGGTTGCCAGGTCGATGGCGCGCGGCTCGATATCGGTAGCGGTGCAGGTGACGTGGCCGCGGCGCTCCCAGGCAAGCGAGAGCGAGATACAGCCCGTGCCGCAGCCGACCTCGAGGACGCGGGCGACGCGGGGCTCGGCGGGAGCGGGCTCGGTGGCCTCGGCGGCGTTCTGCGCGGAGGTCGTCTCCTGGTCGTCGCCTTCGATGGCAATGCCGTATTCGTCGAGCTCGGGCTCGGGGGCTTCCATGGCCTCGGCTTCTGCTGCTTCGCTTTCTGCTGCTTCGCTTTCTGCTGCCCGCGCGGCGGCTTCCTCGGCCTCGCGATCGGCCAGCTCCTCGGCATAGGCGCGGCTGCCAAGTACGTCGCTGCCCAGCGCCGCCTCGTCGGCAGCCGTGAGGTTGGCGGCACGGCGCTCGGCAGTCGCGCGTTCATCGGCCAGTGCTGCCTCGGCCTTGCGGGCCTGCTCGACTTCATCGTTCCAGGGCAACTCCACGCGCTGACGGGCGGCGGCCTCGGGGCTCAGCACCTCAGCATCCAGATAGTTCAGAACTTCCTCGACGAGCATCTCGGTCTCGGGGCGCGGGATGAGCACGCCGGGGGCGCACGCTACGTCGATCATGCGGAACTGCGTGCTACCCGTGATGTACTGCAGCGGTTCGCCCTTGGCGCGGCGGACGACAGCCGCATGCATGGTCTCGAGCTGGGCCGCGTCGAGCGTCTCGTCCATGCGCATATACAAGTCGATGCGCGCCAGGCCCGTAGCCGCGCACAGCAGCCACTCGGCAGAAAGACGGGGATGCTCCTCGCCGCGCTCGGCCAGGTACTCCTTGGTCCACTCGAGACAACGCTTGATGGTCCAGATCTCGTTTGCCATGGGGTCCTCCCCTCTTGAGCGCCAGGCGGCGCGTGAATGTCGGAGCAGATTGTACGCGAGGGTGGCACGCGGTAAGGGACGATTGGAAGCGATTATCGAGAATCAGCCCAGATTTTTGCTCGCGGCGCAATCGAAGTGCTCATTTGTCGACGTCTAGATTTGCATCCGTCAAGCTTTTGGCAAGGTGGCCCCAAAACTGACCAATATCCAACCAAACACTTGCCAAATCACTTGACGCACGACGCGTCAAAAAATGGCTCGCGACTTCTTGGACGATTTTTTGAGCATTATTTTGGTAATCGACCGACGCTTTAAGCAGGTAAATGGCCCATAGACTACCAAGTCAACCTAAATAAACCCACATAGCAATTTACCAAAATGATCCGTTTTCCTCCGTCCCCTACGGATCAGAATGACTACCACTAACTGCCGCATCCGGAGCAAGACAACGCCGTAGGTAGAGGACGGACAGCGAGCGCCGCCCAGAACGAACAAGTTGGCATGAAAAAGGCAAGGCATAGACCTTCTGGTCATGCCTTGCCTTTTGAATGACAAATTGTCGTTCTGGGTGGCGCGCAGCGTCGGCCGGTTACGGCGTTCGTAGAACGCCGTAACCTAAACGGCCTGTGCCAGCTTCTCGGCTCGCTCGGCGGCGGCGAGGGCCTCGATGACGGTGCCGAGCTGGTCGCCCAGAAGCACGCCGTTGTAGGTGGAGTTGAAGCCGATGCGGTGATCGGTCACACGGTCCTGGGGCTGGTTGTAGGTACGGATCTTCTCGGAACGGTTGCCGTGGCCGATCTGGCTCTGACGCTCGGCACCAAGCTCGGCCTGCTGCTTCTCGAGCTCCATCTCGTACAGACGGGCGCGCAGCATCTGCATGCAGACCTCGCGGTTCTGAATCTGGGAGCGCTGCTCCTGCGACTGCACCACGGTGTTGGTGGGCAGGTGGGTGATGCGCACGGCAGAGTAGGTGGTGTTAACGCACTGACCGCCAGGGCCGGAAGCACAGTAGGTATCGATGCGCAGATCGGACTGGTTAATCTGGACGTCAATCTCCTCGGCCTCGGGAAGCACAGCGACGGTGGCCGTGGAAGTCTGGATACGGCCCTGAGACTCGGTCTTGGGGACACGCTGGACGCGGTGCACGCCGGATTCGTACTTCATGACGGAGTAGACACGGTCGCCCTCGACCTTGAACTCGATGGACTTAAAGCCGCCAGCCTCGCTGGGGCTGGAATCGAGCACGGTGGTCTTCCAGCCGCGCGATTCGCAGAAGCGCTGATACATCTTGTACAGATCGCCGGCAAAGATGGCAGCCTCGTCGCCACCGGCGGCGGAGCGAATCTCGACGATGGTGTTCTTGTCGTCGTTGGGATCGCTCGGGATGAGCATGTACTTGATATCTTCCTCGAGCTGCGGGAGCTTTTCCTCGTTCTCGGAGATGTCCATCTGGAGCATCTCCTTCTCGTCCGCATCGCTGGTGTCGCGGAGCATCTCCTTGGCGGCCTCGATGTCATCGAGCGCGCCGATGTACTCACGCGAGGCAGCGATGAGGTCGGACTGGTGTGCGTACTCCTTGTTGAGACGCGTGAACTCCTTGATGTCGGAGGCGACGGCCGGGTCGGAAAGCTTCTTCTCGAGCTCCTCGTAGGCCTTGATGATCTTTTCGAGCTTGTCGCGCATGGCGGGACTCCTTTATGTGCGTGAAGGTGAAAATCGGCAGAGTTGATGGGGCGCGCGGCGCCACTGCGGGGGTAAGCCCAGCTAGAACATGTCGATCTTCAGATACATGCGCATCCCTTCGCGTATGGGGTACATAGTTGCGGTCTAACCCATACATGATAGCGTGCGCAGGCATACCTGTATATAACCCGCACGGAATGTGACACAGGGTCAGTCCGCCAACGTAAGGCTCTACTTTAAGAACATGGCCATATATAACGGAAGCGTCACCTTTTTGCCGTCTCGGCCGACGTTACCGTCTATCAGCTTGTACCCAAGGTTCACGTCCTGCCGCTCGAGCATGTCGTTGAGCGATACCGTAGATCCGCGCGAGGCCTTCACCTCAATGGGCACAACGCTCGCGTCGGGCGAGTCGACGAGAAACTCTATTTCCCTATCGCCCTTCTGCGACCGCCAATAACGCAGAGCCACACCCCGCGCCGAAAGCATGCAGGCGACCAGGTTCTCGTAGAGGCCGCCTTTCATGGGACCCGCGAGCTTGTTGTTCACCACCGCTTCCAGCATTTCAAAGCCGTACATGGCCATGAGCACGCCCGTATCGGCGGCATAGAGGCGAAACTTCGTCCCATCTTCATAGGCGGCAAGAGGGAATTGGGCGGCGCTCACCGACTGGCACCGTCGCACCATACCTGCTCCCACGAGCCAATCCACGGACGAGCCAAATTTGCGCGCCGTTCCCCTGTTCTCGACCACGGAATACTGGAACTTCGTATTCTCCTTTGCGAGCTGGCGCGGCAACGATTCAAAGCACGCCCGCGCACGCACGCGCTCGGAGGCTTGCGCGTACACACTACGCACCATCCTTCACCTGCGGTTTGCAGCTTTTCCGGGTGTAGTTGGCCTAGATTTGCAGCTTTTCCGGGTCCAGATGGCCGCTTCGTGCAGCTTTTCCGGATTTCTAGAGCGTGTGGAGCAGGGCGTTGAGGAAGCGGATGCCTTGGAGGTAGGCGCGACGGGAACAGGACGCCGCTCACGCGCGGGCAGCCCGAGGACGGGCGCTACAGGAAGACCTGGAAGAAGATGATGGAGCCGGAGTACGAGTTCCATCCGGAGCCGGACGTGCAAATGCGGTTTAACATGGCCTTTCACCAAAAAGGGCGGGCGGCCGCGCCCTGCGACCACCCGCCCTCAATCAAAGCCCTTCTCGGCCGCCGCAGCTACCGGTTCCGGCGCCGCAGGATTACGCCTGCGGCGATCAGCACCACCGCGCCGCCCGCGATGCCACCCAGGGCCATCGGCGACAAGCTGGTATCGCCCATATTCGGCAGACCCGGCTTCTCCTCCTTCGGCACCGGCGGCTTGCTCGGAGGATTCGTCGGCGGGTTGACTGGCGGGGTGGTCGGCGGCGTGTACGTGTTCTTGAACACCGGCGCCACGTCGCCGTCATAGGTTACCGTCGCCACCAGATGGCCCGCACCGTCGTCCGTCACCGTCACCGTTACCCGGTGCTCGGCCGCGTCGTACGTCACGTTCTTCTGACCGTCGTCCACCTCGGAGATGCTGTAGGCGTACGTCCCGGGCTTGTCGTACGAGATCGCCTCGAAGCCCACCGTGCCGTCCGCCGCGTTCTTGGCGGTCTGCAGCACCTTGCCGTCGGCATCCTTCAGCTGGAAGGAGAACTGCCCTTCCTTAAGGTCTTCGCCGCTCAGCACCTTGGAGGCCCCCAGCTTCACCTCAGTAGCGGCCGGCGCGTAGCTGTTGCTGAATGCCACCGCATCCGCAGCCTTGCCGCCCTTGCTGTAGGCAACCTGCGCCTCCAGCGCGTGCGTCTCCGCATTCTCCGTCACCGTCACCGTCGCGGTAAAGACCGTCGTGTCGTAGGTGACGCCGTTCGCCGTCGCCCCTGCCCGCTCGGACACGGTGTAGACGTACGTCCCCACCTTGTCCAGCTGCAGCGGCGCGAAGCCAAACGTGCCGTCGGCGCCGTTCTGCACCGTCTGCACCACGTTACCGTCGGCGTCCTTCAGGTCGAAGGAGAACTCACCCTCGGCCAAGTCGCGGCCGGTCAGAGCCTTCGTTCCGGTAATCGTCGCCGTCGTTGCCGTCGGCGTGTAGATGTTGGTGAAGGTCAGATCCGCAGCCGTCTTGTTCGCCGTCGCGGTCAGCTGGCCGCTGCCGTCGTCGGTCACGCTCACCGTCACGTCCAACACCGCATCGCTGTAAGTGATGGTGCCATCTTGGCCCGCAACCTCCTTCACCTGGTACGCATGCGAACCAGTCGCAGTGTACGAGATGGCCTTGAAGGTAAACGCCTTACCCACGTTCTTGGTCCGGTCGATCTCCTGCCCCGTGGCCACGTCAATCAGCGCGAACGTGAACTCGCCATCGGCGGGCGTCCGCGTGGTGGACGGGTCGGCATTCTCAAGCACCTTGGTGCCAGAGATCTGGTAGGAGGTCTGGCCCGGCTGGTAGCTGTTCGTAAACGTCATGGTGTTGGGGGTGACGCCGTTCTCGGTACCCTCGCTCGGCATCACCGTGGAGCTCTCCACCACCAGCTTGCCGTCGTTGTTGTCCTTCACCACGTAGGTCAGGGTGTACGTCTTGCCGGTGTAGGTCACGCCCGGCACGCCCGGCGCGTCGTCCGTCGGCTGCACCTCGCGGACCGTGTAGATAAAGGTGCCCGCATGGTCGAAGGTCAGCTTGTCGAAGGCAACCTTGCCGTGCGCATCGTTCTTCTGGGTCTGGATCACCGAGCCGTCAGACCCCACCAGCTCGAAGGCGAAGTCTCCCGCCTTTAGCTGATAGCTGCCGTCGTGCACGTCAACGCTCTTGGTGAGGGCGATCGCGCCGGAGTCCGTCGCCTGTGCCTCATAGGTGTTGGTGAAGCTGGGCTTCGTGACATTCGTGCCGTCGTAGGCGACGCTCGCCTGCAGCGTGCCGGCATTGTCCGCAACCGTCACCACGGCATGGTGCACCGCGGCGTCGTAGGTCACGTAGGCCAGATCACCCTTCCGCTCCACGATGGTGTACTCGTGCGTGCCCGGCTTCGCGTAGGAGAAGGCGTCGAAGTTAACACTTCCGTCCGCGCCGTTGGTCGCGGTCCGGACGGGCTTGGCCCCGGCAAGCTGCTCAGCCGTCAGGTTGCCCTCGTACACATCGAAGGTGAACTCGCCGCACTTGGGGACGATCGGCGTGTTGTCGTCCTTCTTCACATAGCTCTTCTGCGCACCGAGGGCCAGGCCGGTCGCGGCCGGCTGGTAGGTGTTGGTGAAGGTATCCGAGCCGGATGCGCTCGTCACGATCGCCTTCGCATTCAGTGCTCCGTTCCCGCCGTCCGTGACCGTCACCGTATAGGTGAGGGGATGACTGTCATAGACCATGCCCGGCTCCGCGCCCGGCTGCTCCACGATGGTGTAGGTGAAGTCCTTGCTCGCAGCGCCGCCCAGGTTGGAGAGCGTGAACTTGCGCGTGAACTTCACCGTGCCATCGGCCTTGTTCGTCGTGGTGCCGAGCACCTTGCCGTCGGCGTCCTTCAGCTCGAACGTGTATTCGCCGCCCTTCAGCTTGGTGTCGTGCGTGAAGCCCGGCGCGACCGCAACGATCTTGGTCGCCGTCAGCTCCACGGATCCCTTTGCGGTGTAGGTGTTCGTGAAGGTGGGGGCGACCGTCTTGCCGTCATCGTAGGTGACGCTCGCCTCCAACTGGCCGGCGTTGTCCACGACCTTCACCACGGCGTGGTGAACCGCATCGTCGTAGACCACGTGGGACAGGTCGCCCTTCTGCTCCACGATAGTGTATTTGTACTCGCCGGCCTTGGTGTAGTTGATGGCCGGGAAGGTAACGGTGCCGTCCTCGCCGTTCTTAGCGGTCTGGATGGGCTGCTTGCCCTTCAGCTGCTCAGCCGTCAGATCACCCTCGTACAGGTCGAAGGTGAACTCGCCGCCCTTGAGCGTGGCCTGCGTGTTGTCGGACTTCACGTACGTCTTCTTCGCCGTGAGTGTAGCCAAGGTCTCGGCAGGCTGATACTTGTTAGTGAAGGTCGGGGCATCATTCTTGTCGTCATAGGTGACAGTCGCCTTTGCCTTGTCACCGTCCGCCTTCACCGAGACGTGGACCTTCACCGCCGTGGAATCGTAGGTGATGGTCGAATCGCTGTCAGCGACCTCCTTGAGCGTGTAGTCGTACTCGCCTATGGTCAGACTGGTGAGGATGAGCTTAATCTTGCCGTCCTTGTCGTTCTGGACAGTCTGGATGGGATCAACCGTAGTCGTGTCGCCTTGATATAGGCCGAAAGTGAACGCACCAGCCGTCAGGTCCTTGCCCTTGAGGATCTTCGTCGCCTCGATAGTGGCGTCGGCCGTCGGCTTCGAGTTGGTGAAGGTCGGCACGGCCTTCTCGCCGTCGTAGGTGGCGGCCGCGCTCAGCGTGCCGTTCTTGTTATCGGTGACGCTAACGTGCACTTTCACCGTCTTGCCATCGTAAACGATAGTCGGGTCGGTGCCTTCGACCTCCTTGATGGCGTAGTCGTGCTCACCAGCCTCGGTGTAATCAATGGCCGGGAAGGTGATGTCGCCATTGGCATCGTTCTTTTCTTCGGCGACAACCTTATCGCCCTCCTTCACCTGGAATGAGAACTGCTGGTTCTCAAGGGTGCCGCCCGTAAATTGCTTCTTCGCCGCCAGGGTCACGGAACCCTTCGCAGCATAGCTGTTGTTGAAGGTGGCGAGGTTCACCTTGCCGTTCTTGACCTCAAGCGTCTCGCGCTTGTCATCGCCGCTCTTCTCCACCGTCACGCCTGTGACAGTCAGCTTGGCGTTCTTATCCTCGACCCTCACCGTGACGGTATAGGTCGAGGCGTCCATCGTCCAGCCGGAGTTCTGCACGCCGTCCGCCGCCGCGTCGTCGTCGGCGTCGTGCGCCTCGGTGAGCGTGAACGTGTACGTACCGGCCTTGTTGAACTTCATGCCGGAGAAGTCGACCGTCTGGCCCTTGTCCTTGATGATCTTGCCACTCGTGGCCTTGGACTCGGCATGCTCATTGCCCGCCAGAGCATCCGAGACTTTGAGGTCATCATCATCGATCTGCTTCTGCGTCTCTTCCGTGGCGGTCAGCGTGAACGAGAACGCCTTCTCCGTGCTCTCAACACCGGAGACCTTCTTCGTTACCTGCGGGGTCAGTTCGTCGCTAGCTTCCGCCTTGTAGGTGTTTGTGAACACCAGCTTGTTGGCTTCGGCCAACGTGCCGTCGGGTTTTTGCTTCTCGATCTCACCGGTGATACTATCGCCTGCGCCGGTCAGATTCGTGGTACCCTGCTTGCGGCCGGTCAGCTTATAGCCCGCGGGCATCTTGTCTGCGCCGGTCAGCTCCTGCACCGCGTACTCGTCGCCCTCGCCAAGACCGTACACGCGAATCGTCTCGTCGGCCTTGATAGCATGGGTGTCGCCGTTCTTCAAATCGAACACGTCGCCGGCTTGCTTTCCGGCCCCAGCGTTCTTGAACACTGCAGCCTTGTAGGTCTTCCCCTCGGGCACGGTGAACTTGAAGGTGAACTCCGCGTCCTTATTGCCCGTCAGGCCATCGGGCAGGGCAACCTTCTTCGTCACCTCGAGGCTCGCCTCGCGTTCGTTCGCCACGCGCACGCAGGTGGCACCTGTGAACAGGGCGTTCAAATTCATGTCGTCCAGATTGGCACGGGCGCCCTTCGCATTAGTGTCACCAGGCACGTCCTGCGTGATGCCCATACGTATCCAGCCCGTCTCGGTCTCCAAGCGATAAGGTTTGCCTTCCTCGGTGGGCCCATACTGGTAGACACGTCCGTTGGCGCCGTACTTGAGGTGCACCTCATCCTCGCCGCCCTTGGCGTCATTGTTCCAGGAAAGGTTGTCGTTGCCGTCGAGCGTCCCGTCGGACATCTGGCGCTGGCCCTTGATCCACGTGAGCGTGTTGTCGATGTCGCCCTCTGCGCCAAACTGGCCCAGGCTCTTCATGAGCGCGCCCGGGCCCACGAACGTCGAAACACCGTCATCGGCCGTACCAGCATCGGCATGGACGCCGTAATCGTCCACAATCACCTTGGTGAGCGTGTCGTTAAGCAGGAAGCCCTTGGGCGCCGAGACCTCCTTTAGGAAGTAGGTCCCCTTCACGAGCGGCCTGTTACCGTCGCTCGTATTCGGGAATATGCCCGCACCTTCGAGCGGAACCGGGTTGCCGACCAACCCCGTCGTCAGGGTGTCAAAGGGGGTCTGCTCGCCATTGAGCATGACCTTGCCGTTCGCGTCCATTTTCACCTGATCGGCCTTGTACAGGCCGAACTTCGCCCCGTCAACGGGCTTGCCCTCGGTATCGGTCTTCTGCACGAACAGGCGATTCTGGATGTTCGTGACGAGCAAGCGCGTGGCAAACTGGCGCTGGAAATTCTTCTCGCTGCTGGGGAGGTCATCGCTGAACACGTGAACCGTGTTGTCCGTATTCGCGTTGGCGATAGAGCTTGCCGTCGTGTGGTAGATGGCCACCGCGTACTCGGCATCCTTGCGGGCATCACCGCTCAGCATGTAGTAGTAGCTGGAGATGTCACCGGGCAGATACGGAATCTCTACCTGGTACTGGCCGCTCGTGTTGAGCGTGAAGGCGTGCAGGTCCTTCTTCGCCGCCTCGATAGCGCCGGCTTTGCTCGGCTCCTTGGCGAGGGTGTATCCCGCTCCCGTCGATGGGTCGCCCGACACGGCGTACCAATTGTTCTGATCTTTGATATCTGTGCTTGCGCTTTTATCGCGCTTGAGCACCACGGCGAACAGTATGCCGGAGTCCAGGCCGACGGTCTTGTCGGACATCGTCTGGTCATCGTTCGCCTTGTACACGGTCGACGGCGCGGTGATGGTCTCCTTCGCGCCGGCGAACGCACCCGTCTGCCACACGGCGCTGTCCGCGTCCATACCGCCGCGGTTGATGATGACGCCGCGGGCGGCGTCCTTGTCGCTCGTGGGCACGTACTCGAGCTGCATGCTGCCATCCGTCGCCGTGAGACTCGAGCGATATCCCTCGGGCACGCGCGTCTCCTTCAGGAGGTAGTACTTGCTGCCGGAGTCCTCGTAGAGATCGTCGAAGTTGATGACGCCGTTGTCCACGTCGTTCGTGAGCGTTAGGTGGCCGGCCTCGTCCGTGGTACCGGAGCCGAGAAGCTCGTTCTTGTTATTGGTTGTATCTGTAAAGTTCTCGTCTGTTTTGTACAGCGCGAACTCGGCACCCTGTACGAATTTGCCGTCCTGGTCGAACTTGATGATGTCGGACTCGGGCACCGTCACGAGGTTGAACTTGAGCATCATGTTGGAGTCGGTGGCGCCGCGCTCCAGGTAGAAGAACTTGAGAGTGTGGTTGGTGCCGTCGGCGAACGTGTTGCCGTTCCACTTCGTCGAATCCTGCGCTCCTGCCGTCTGATACGCGCTGAGGAGCGTGCCTTTGTCGGATCCGTTGATCTGGATTTTGCCCGAGCGGAAGTTGATGCTCAGACTCGCCATGTTATGGATGCCGCCGATATCGCCCACGAGGACATCGTCGATGAATACCCAGACATCATCGTCTCCCGCGAAGTCGAACACCATGTCGTCTCCGGTGTTCGTCTTGCCACCGGCAGGCTGCACGAAACGCGACGACATCGACAGGCCGAAGTGGTGGTTGACGGGCTTGCCGTCGTTGTAGCTCGGATTACCGGTGTTGTCTGCCGTGATGCCGTTTTGGACGAGCCGATCGTTTTCCTCTTTGAACACCTTGTCTGCCGCGTCGAACGGGAAGAACTGACCCTGGTGAGACGAAGTGCCCACATTGTTAATGCCCCAGGTGTCATAGATGTCGAAGGCATTCTTGTCAGCGTTGTAGGCTGCGTAGTTTTGGGTGCTGTCATAGACGTAGTAGCCGTTCTGAACCTTGAGGAGGCCCGTCACGCCAAAATAGGACGTCTTGCCGGTCTGGGCAGAAGAATCGAACAGGTAGCGGAGGGACTCGCCGCGCCAGGCTTTGGAAAGCTGCGGATAGCCGTCTAAAAGCGTGTTGTTGACAATGCCGGGCTGCGGGTTCGTGTTGCCCGTCCAATGGTTGAGCGACTCACTACCCTGGCCGTCGTTAAACTGGAACCGGTGGTTCTTGTTGATGCCGCCGTTGCCGGAAACCGACAGATGGTCATCGGGATTCACCCAGTAATCAAACAGGTTGATCGTCGTCCCCGAGGGCGAGGTCGTCGCGACCGTGTGGTCCGCAATCGCCGCTTCCGCACGGGCCGGCAGGAAGAAACTCGTCGTCAGCGCGACGGCGAGGGCCAGAACAATCGCATATGGCGAGATCGGGCGCAGTCCGCGACGACGGTCATAAAACATGACGGACCACCGCTCGCGCGGCCGGTGTCTACCAGGATGTTCCCTGCTGAGACACCCCCCCGATAACATTATTCACGAGTAGAGATGTCGTCTCTCTGAGCTCCTGCATAATTTCCTCCCCAGTCACACGGCGACCTGCCCGGGCGCTCCCCGGGGGCCGAGGCAGTCTGGCACATGCCCGCAGTCGTTCATGGAATACCAACCCCAGCATATGTCTCTTAAGATATCTTAGTCTTTTTCTATGACAGTTTTTGTCTCATTACCGATGAAATCGGCTCAGTCCCTTTGTCGCATTCTAGAGCGTGTGGAGCAGGGCAATGAGGAAGCGGATGCCTTGGAGGTAGGCGCGACGCGTGATGCGCTCGTTGGTGCCGTGGACGCCGCGGTCGCATTCGTCATCGTCGACCACAAAGGCAGAGAAGCGGATGCACTCGTGGCAAATGCGCTGGTAGTTGGCGGCATCGGTTGCACCAATCACGGTCGATGGCACGATGCCAATCGGCTCTTGGCCCACCGCAGACGATCCGTTTTCCTCCATCCCCTTGGGATTACGGAAATAGCGGGCGGCGATGGCGCGGACGGCCTCGAGCCCCGGACCGCCCACGCGCGGGGACGGTGAGGGCTCGGAGCTGCCGGGGCCCAGCTCGACCTCGACTCGGCCAGCGAGCCCAGCGATGGCAACGGCCTCGCGGCAGCAGGCCACGACATCGGCCACGCTCGTACCCTCGAGCATGCGGAAGTTGACATTGGCCCACATATCCTGCGGCATTACGTTGGCACCGGTACTGCCGCCTTCGATTTGCGTGGGCGCGCAGGTGGTGGTCACAAGCGGGTACAGCTTTTTGCTGGCGAGGCAGTCGCGCACGATGGCATCCTTGCTGGTAGCAATCTCGTCTGCGGTATAAAGCCCCAGCTCGACGAGCTGCGCGGCAAGCAGATCGGTCACACGCGCCGGCCACTCGATATCGCAAATCGCGGTAATAGCGCGGCTGAGCACTTCGAGCGACGTGCCACCGTAAGGGTTGGAAGAATGCCCGCCTTCGCTTCTCGTCTTGAGCACGATATCGGCATAGCCCTTCTCGGCAAGATCGGCATGCATAAGCCAACCCGCACCTGCGCTGTACTCGGCAGCCGCAACGATACGATAGTCGCCCTCGTCGATCAGGTACTCAAGTTCAACGCCACGCTCCTCGAGCGCGCGGCCAATGGCACCCGCGCCGTACTGCGTAGTCTCCTCATCCTGGCCAAAGGCCAGCAGCAGGGTTCGTTCGTGTTGCCAGCCATGCGCCAGCGCATACTCAACGGCCTCCAGGATGCCCGCAACCTGGTCTTTCATATCGATGGCGCCGCGACCCCAAATATAGGTGTCGTCCACGTGCCCGCTAAAGGGATCGTGCGTCCAGTCCGTCTCGGTGCCCGGCACCACGGGAACCACGTCCATGTGGCCCATGAGCATGACCGGCTTGAGGGCGGGGTCGGTGCCGGCAAGCGTCACGAGCAGCGAATGGTCGATGAGCTCGACCTCGCCCGTCGCAAACACGCGCGGCCAGGCCTGCTGCATATAGGCGCGCAGGTCGGCAAACGCCTGCCAGTCCACCGTCTGGGCATCCATGCTCGAAATCGTCGGAAACGACAGCACGCGGCCCAGGCGCTCGCACGCGCCGACCTCGTCGATATCGGCAAAATCATCCTCGTGCGCAAAGAAGCGCCAAACCTCGGCCATGCCTTCCTCCAAAAAAAGCGTGGCAAAGAGGCGGTCCCTTTGCCACGTTCGCTTGCATTATTTGTCGTTGAGATAACGCGAGAGGAACTCGCGGGTGCGCTGGTGCTTAGGATTGCCAAAGAGCTCGGCCGGCGCGGCGTCCTCGAGCACCACGCCCTGGTCCATAAAGACCACGCGGTCGGACACGGTGCGTGCGAAGGCCATCTCGTGGGTAACGACGACCATGGTCATGCCGTCGGCGGCGAGCTTGCGCATGACGTCGAGCACCTCGCCCACGATCTCGGGATCGAGCGCGGAGGTAGGCTCGTCAAACAGCATGATCTGCGGGTTCATGCACAGGGCGCGGGCGATGGCAACGCGCTGCTTTTGGCCACCGGACAGGCGACCAACCGCGGCATGGGCGAATTTTTCGAGTCCCACGCTCGCCAGGTGCTCCATCGCGACCTGTTCGGCCTGATCTTTGCTCATCTTTTTGAGCGTGACGGGCGCGAGCGTACAGTTGTCGAGCACATCCATGTTGTTGAACAGGTTGAAGCCCTGGAACACCATGCCGATGTCCTCGCGCAGCTTGTTGATGTTGCAGCGCTCGGCCGTGAGATCCTGACCGTGGAACCAGATGTGGCCCGTGTCCGGAGTCTCGAGCAGGTTGAGGCAACGCAGCAGCGTCGACTTACCCGAGCCCGAGGCGCCGATAATGGTGACGACCTCGCCGGGATTTACGGACAGGTCGATGCCCTTGAGTACCTCGAGCGAGCCAAAGCTCTTACGCAGGCCCTCAACGCGGATGAGCGGCTCTTTGGTTTGCGCGGCCGCAACGCCGGTAGTAGCGGTATCTGCCATGATGAATCTCCTCGTCTTGCGCCTAGTTGGAGCTGGGCAGCGTGGCCGGAGCCTCGGCGCCAAGCTTTTTGCCAAAGGCCTCGAGCAGGCGGCTCGCCACGAGCGTCAGGATCAGGTAGACCACGAGCGCCACGCAGTAGACCTCCATCTGGCGGTAGTACACGCCGGCGACGGTGGTGGTGGCGTACATGAGGTCGAACACGCCGATGACCGAAAGCACTGACGAGTCCTTGATGTTGATGATGAG
This sequence comes from uncultured Collinsella sp., assembly GCA_902489665.1. Taxonomy (GTDB): domain Bacteria; phylum Actinomycetota; class Coriobacteriia; order Coriobacteriales; family Coriobacteriaceae; genus Collinsella. Next base: position 33,418 of record CABUAT010000016.1, read on the forward strand.
CTCGTTGGTGAGCGCGGGGATCGCGTTTTTAATGCCCTGCGGAAACACGACCTTGCGCATGGACTGCCATTGCGACAGACCCAGCGAGCGCGCCGCCTCGGCCTGGCCAGGGTCGATGGACTCGATGCCGCCGCGCAGGACCTCCATCATATAGGCGGTGGAGTTGAGCGAAATGGTGACGAGACCCGCGGTAAAGGTGCTCCAGATCTGGTTGGCCTGCGCCGTCTCGAAGCCCATGCCGCGCAGAACGGTAAAGCCCGCGTAGTAGATGAGCAGGCCCTGCACCATCATGGGCGTGCCGCGCACGATGGTGGAGTAGACGGTCGCAAAGCCTCGGCCGATGCTCTTAAAGAAGCACGTGAGATCGTTGTCCACGCGGTCAAACGTCTGGATACGCAGGAACACCAGCAACAGCGCCAGGAAGAAGGCGATGATGGTGCCAAAGAACGCGAGCGCAATGGTGATCTGAATGCCGCGGATAAAGAAGTCGCCACTCTTGTAGGTCATGTAGACCAGGCTCGACAGAAAGTCGCTGGGATTGGAGTCCGAGACAATGCTCACCCGCACCAGATCGATAAACGACATAACGCAGCGGTCGATAAAGAAGATCGCCGCGATGGCAACCACGACGTAGCTGCCCATACGCGCGCCGCGGCGGAAGCGATCAGACGCGAACGGCGACTTTTCGCGATAGTCGTTCCAATGCATGAGCTTGGTGACGAGTGCCGCCGCCGACACGACGATCCAAGCCCACAGAATCGCCCAGAGGCAATCCTGGAACACGCCCGTAGGCGCCAAAAAGCTCAGCGGTGTGGGGTTGCGCTGGCTCGCGGCCAGGCCGAGTGCCGCGATAACGCTCGTGCCCAGGTAGACATAACGGTGGTCGGCCTTGATAAAGGAGGCCAGGCGATTGATGGTCTTCATGCTGCCTCCCTATGCCGGCTGACGGTCGAGGCACGCGTCCCACATCTGGTCGCGTTCCTCCTGGCTGATGCCCTTGAGGGCCTTGTCGATAAGCTTGAGGAGCTTCTTTGAGCCCTTGCGGCAGCCGACGTTTGCCGTGACCTCCTGCTTAAAGCCCTCGCCTTCGGCAAATTGAATGGGGACGATACCGGGATTTTGGGCCATATAGCCCTTCTCGTTCTCGGTGTTGTACGTCACGGCGTCGCAGGTGCCCTGCAGCAGGTTCGAGAACACCGTAGGGACGGAATCGACCGGGTTTTTGTGCACGACGCCCGGGATCTCGTCGATGACGGTATCGAGCATGGTGTCTTTTTGGCCCAGGACCGTGGCGCCGCTAAAATCGCTGAGCTTGGTGGCGTTTTGGTAGGGCGAGCCCTCTTTTACGAACAGGCCAAAGTAGCCGATGAAGTAGGGGTCGGAAAAGCCGACCGACTCCTCGCGCTCGGGCGTGGCGCTCATGCCGGCGATGATGAGGTCGATCTGGCCGTTGTTGAGCGAATCGATAAGACCCGAGAAGCTCTGCTTAACGGCGACGGGCTCGCCGCCGAGGGCCTTGCAGACGACCTTGGCGATCTGCACGTCGTAGCCGTCGGCATAGGCGCCCTGCACGTTGTCGATGGGGATCGTGAACTCGCTGGCCTCGGAAACCTGCCAGTTGTACGGGGCGTAGGCCGCCTCCATGCCGATGCGGATCTTGTCCTTGCCGATAACGGAATCGGACAGGTCGTCGCGACCGCCGCCCGTCGTGGGCTGAACTACTTCCAGCGTGGACGGACGCTGGCAGCCGGCAAGCGCGCCGGCGACGACGGAAGCGCTCGCAGCGAGAGCGCTACCCAGAAAGATGCGACGGCTGCACACCGGTTGGCGCTGCGCATCGCGCTGTTGGGGAGAATGCATAATCTGCCTTCCCTGTTGAATCGTATGCTAACGACTCAACAGGATACCGCACGCCGCTATCCACTTGTATGCATACATACAAGTTTACGAACTGGAAAATGACTGATTGATGCAAGGGCAGCTAATTTGGGACGGGGCTATTTTGACTGCTTGCATGTGAAAGCAGTCAAAATAGCCCCGTCCCAAATTAGCTGCCCCGACCCATGCATCGGAATGAGCGTGGAAAATCTCCCACTTTTGGCTCGCACACGGGCTCAAAACGGGAGATCATCCACGCTCAAGTTATGACCGCTCCGTGCGGAACCCCTAGAGCAGCGTAACGCTAAAGCTGCGCTCGTCCGTCTCGCCCGGCGCCAAGGTGATGGTGTTGACCTTGTGCTCAAAGACGTCGTCCTCGGTGTCCATGGTGGTGTGGCCGGTCCAGGGCTCGAGCGCCACAAACGGGGCGTCGTTGGCGGCAGACCACACGCCAATGTACTTAAAGCCCTCAAAGTCGATCTTGACGCCGTGGCCCGACTTGCGGCCGCGCAGCGTGAGCGTGGAGCCCGGGGTATCGGTGAACATGATGGCATCGTTATCGAAACTGCGGTGCGTGATGGGCAGCACGTCAGAGCTATCGGGCGCCTTGTAGCTGCCCTCGAACGTCATGAGGCCATCGGGCGTGATGATGGGGGCCTCGTTGGTCCAAGCCTCGGTAAACGCCAGCTCGTAATCCTCGAATGCCTCGTCCTCGGCACCGGGAGCCGGTACGTTAAACGCGGGGTGGCCGCCCACCGAGAACGGCAGGTCCACGTCGCCGGTGTTGGTGACGGCAAAGGTCTGCGTGAGCGTGGCGTCGCCGGTTAGGGCATAGGTCATGTTGAGCTTAAAGTGGAAGGGGAAGGCCTTGAGCGACTCGGGCGTATCGGTGATCTCGTAAGTTACCGAAGAGCCGTCCTCGGAAACCTCGACCAACTTGTGCTCGACGATGCGCGCGAGTCCGTGGCGCGGCATCTCGCAGGTGCCAGCCGCAGACGTCGCCGTGTTGTTGCGCAGTGAGCCCACGATGGGGAACAGAATGGGCGCATGCTTGCCCCAAAAGGCGGGGTCGCCCTGCCACAGATACTCGTTGCCGTCGAGGGCAAGGCTCGTGAGCTGGGCTCCCATGGAATCGATGGCCGCGGTGAGGCCGCCGCGCTTGATGGTGGTGACGGTAGACATGCTACTTCCTCCAAAAGTAAACAATAATATCGAGGGCTATTGTGCCACTCTTGGCGGCAAGGAGAAGCGGCAGGCGCAGTTATTGAGCGATTGCGTAAAGGTCGAACCCGCCCTGCGGCGTGCTGTCGACCGTATCGGGCGCCTGCGAGTTAAAGCTCACGGGAACCATGCGCTTTGAGGCGCGGAAGCGCGTGCCATCGGTGGCGACGGGCGGCTCGTCGACCGTGAGCTCGTAGTCGCCGGGCTTGAGTTCGATGCCGTCGCCAGCGGAGTTGACATATTGATACTCGTCAATCGCCTGCCCCCTGAGTGTGCGGCCCACGATATGGATGAGCATCTGGCTGTCGCCGCGGGCGGTGTCCCATGTCGCACCGTCCTTGACCTCGACCGACACGTGCACCGAGCGCGTGCGGCTGAGCGATTGTTCGACAGACATCTCGACCTTGGCGGCATCTTTGCGCTGTTGCTCCACATGGCTCCAGACATTTCCGATCGCCGAGCAAGCGATGACGCCGGCCATGAAGGCGATGAGGATGGGGCCGAGCGGGGAGCGGCGGCCCGCGTCTTCCTCGCGAGCTAGGTCGGGGCGATGCGTGGGCGCAGGCGCCTGAGCACCATGCGCGGGCACGTCGAGTATGCTGAAGGATGCCGTGCTGCCGGGGTCGATGTTATGGCGCGGCTGCGGGGTCTTGGCCGGCGAGATGGACATGTCCGCCGGCTCACCCAGCGTGGCCGTGGCATCGGCCTTAGCCTCATCGGCCTCGGCCTGGGCCCAGGCCTGTTCGAAGGTCAGGGGCTCGGCGGCATCGGAGGCGGCATCAGGCTCGACAGCGGCATCGTTGCCGGTCTCGTCCTCGTCGCTCGACACGTCACGCGACGCGGGCTCGTCCCACCCCTCGTCCGGAGCCTCGCCCTCGCTATACCACCATTCAAAGTTATCGATATCCATACGGGGCGCCCCTTAGGCCTCGCAAATAAACACTTGCTAGCCTTATACCCTCAGACGGCACGAGGGCTCGCCGGCACAGACAGGAAAACCGTCACAACATTCGACGCTTTTCCTCGATTTCGAGATTTTCGCCGAATGTTGTGATGGTTTGGGCGACTGGCTGGCAGCGCAATGTAACAAAGGGACTGCCCCTTCGTCACATTCTGTTAGAGTTGCAGGGATTGAATCTCGCTTATCCATGCGACATTGGAGTGACAACCTTGACCGCCGCAACCACGCCTAAAAGTAAGTCAACCGCCGCCGCGCTCTCCCCCGCGCGCACCAAGCTCTGCCTGGCGCTGCTCGTGCTGTTGGGATTCTCGCTCGGCTGCTCCGAGTTCGTGGTCATCGGCATCGAAAGCGACTTGGCAACGGAACTCGGCATCTCGCTTGCCACCGCGGGCCAGCTCATCAGCGTATTCGCGCTCGTCTACGCTATCGCCACGCCGGTACTTGCGCTCAGCACGGGGCGCTTCCGCCGCTACCAGCTGCTCGTGTGCTACAGCATCGTCTTTGTGCTCGGCAATCTGGTCATGGCGTTGGCGCCCAACTTCCAGGTGCTGTTCGCCTCGCGCATCATCTTGGGCTCCGTCTCGGGCGCGCTGCTCGCCGTGGGTGTGACGTACATCCCCGAGCTGCTGTCTCCGCAGCAAACTTCGCTTGCCATCTCGGTGGTATATGGTGCGTTTTCCGTGGCAATGGTCTTTGTCACTTCGATCGGCAAGTTTGTGGCCGACACGCTCGATTGGCACGTAGCCATGTACGGCACGCTGACCTTTGCCGTTCTGATCTGCGGAGCGCTCGTGGCGTTTATGCCGCGCGCTGGGCAAACCGACGAGCCTGCCACCTTTCGCGAGCAGGCGGGTCTGCTACGCGAGCCGAGCATCATCACCGGCATGCTCATCTTTTTGTTTGGCGTGGGCTCGGTCTACGTGTTTTACGGCTATGTGACGCCCTATCTGGAGCAGGTGCTGGGCATGGGCACGGTCGAAGCCAGCACCACGCTTATGGCCTACGGCGTGTTCTGCCTGATCTCGAACATCCTGGGCGGATGGATCGATGCGCGCTTTGGCATGAAGGCGCTGCTTGTGACGTTTGTGCTGCAGGCTGCGGCGCTGCTCGGGCTGTTTGCTGTGGGCGGCACCATGCCGCTCGCGCTGGTCTTTGTCTTTAGCTTGGCGCTGCTCATGTACCTGTTCTCGGTGTCGTGCATCACGCACTTTATGGACGTGGCACGCAGCCGCCATCCCAAGTCGATGGTACTCGCGAGTTCGGTTGAGCCCATGGCGTTTAACGTCGGCATTTCGTTTGGCACCGCGGTAGGCGGCGCCGTGGTAAGCGGCGTTGGCATTGCGTACGTGGGCGCAGTGGGTGCCGCGTTCTCGCTTGTGGCCTGGGCGCTCACGCTGGTGACGATTAAGCTGGCTCGCTGGGAGCGCAAGCGGGCGCAGGCGTAGGCGCAGATGCGATACTCGAGCTTGATGATGGCGATCGAAAGGAAACCGCATATGCAATGCGTACTGTTTATCTGCTATGGGAACATCTGTCGCTCGACGATGGCTGAGTCGGTGTTTACCGAGTTGGTGCGCCGCGCCGGGCGCGAGGGCGAATTTGTCATCGATTCCGCTGCGACCTCGACCGAGGAGATTGGCAACCCGCCGCATCATGGCACGGTCGCCAAGCTGCGCGAAGTCGGGATTCCCGTCGTCGCACATCGTGCACGTCAGGTGCGTCGCGCGGAGTATGGCGACTGGGACCATATTGTCTATATGGATGCTGAGAACGCGCGTGGCCTGCGTCGCATCTTTGGCGACGACCCTGGCGGCAAGATTACGCGCTTGCTCGATTGGACTGATCGCCCCGGCGACGTGGCCGATCCCTGGTACACCGGCAATTTCGATGCCACCTACCGCGACGTGATCGCCGGCTGCACCGCCATGCTCGAGCAGCTGTAGGTTCGTGGGCGCACGAACCACGCTCTAAACGGGAGAAAATCCACGCTCATGAATGTGACAAAGGAACTGCCCCTTTGTCACATCCGGGACTGGCCCTAGACCGGCTTGACCTCCAGCTTTATCCCCTCGGCGCAGGAGTCGCCCAAAACATCCGAAAGGGCCCAGGTCGCATATAGCGGCAAATAGAGAACCGCTCCGTTGCGCTCAACGTTGCCTCTCGAGAAAACAATCCCGAGCCTTACGCCATATTCAGCCGTATCAAGCACATGACCGAGCGCAGCGTGCGCGTGGTAATAGGAGCCCGATTTAACCTCGATCGGAACAGCCGTCCCATCCGGTCCATCGACCACAAAGTCCACTTCACCGCGCTTTTTTGTCTGATAGTAGTAAAGCTGGCGATTTTGGGCAGCCAGCTGCTGGGCCACCACGTTTTCGTAAATGCCGCCCAGATTGGGCTCCTTGCTATCAAGATACGCCGCTTGGGCGACTCCAACGGGGTAGCGCGCCATCAACATGCCCGTATCCGATTGATATAGCTTGAACTGCGATGGCCGTGCCGTCTTGAGCAGAGGCGATTTTGGCTCGGTTACGATATCGGCTTTGAGAGCAACGCCGGCATCGACAAGCCATACAAAATCTCGCTGATACTTCTCGTAGTAAGCCTTGGGGCCAATGGAATTGAGCACGAAGCGCTTGTTTTCGCCCTCGAGCATAATAGGGAGCTGATCGTAGATGCTCTGCGCCTGAAGGGCTCGCCCGCTTGCATACTTGGAGATATCCCGCCGGTACTGTTCGTTGAGCTCTGACTGTAGCTGACGAACAGAGGCAAGGTCGCCCTGCGTGTCAAGGAAACGCTGCACAACCTCCGGCATTCCGCCGACAACGGTATAGGTCCTGAAGTTTGCCATCATCGCGTCATGAATGTAATCGGGAACGGGCCTCTCGCTGGTACACGCGTCATGTATCGTTTGGCGAGCCCCCTCGCTCACCCCGATTGCCCAGCAAAACTCCTCAAAATCGAGCGGGAACATCCTAAGCTCGTGGACATACCCCACGGGATAGGACCTGACGCCCTTGAACTGGGTCCCGAGCATTGACCCCGAAAACGCCCAGCGGCACCTCCCGTCCTCAACAAGGAACTTTGCCATCGTCATGATGTCGGGGGCCTCTTGGACCTCATCGATAAACACGAGCGTTTTGCCTGGCGCAATCGACTTTCCCGAAAGAAGCGTCACCCTGCTGATGAAATCATCGGCATCCCGCGCCTCGAGAAGAGCATCTTTTGCCTGGCGGTTTTCCATGAGGTTAAGCTCGATGTAGGTTGCATGGTTGGCTTTGCCAAATGCGCGAATCGAATAGCTTTTGCCAATCTGGCGAGAACCCGTAATGAACAAGGCCTTTTGCTCGGAAGACTTCAGCCAACGCTCCAGCTCTGCCGCTATTTTCCTGCGCAGCATAGGCTCTCCCCTCGGTGTCATCGAATGAAATGCAAAGTTTTATATGCTTGATTATCGATGAAATGCAGGATTTTTAGAACCTAAAATCGGATGAAATGCAGAGATTTGAGATTATAAGCAAAAGAAGGGGCGCCACCGGCGAATGTGTCAAAGGGGCTGTCCCTTTGACACATTGCGCTCGACTACTCGTCAACGATCTCGGCAAGCCAGACATTGAGGGTATCGACCTCGGGGCAGCAGAACTTTGCCGTGCCGGGCTCGTTGCCGGGCACGGTGCCGTCGTAACGCAGGATGTCGATATAGGGAAAGCCCACGTGGCAGGCCATGGCGCACATCTTGCCGCGATCGCGGTCGAAGTCGAAGACGTCGCCCGGCTTGTGGCCATGATGGCAGCGGCACGTCCCCAGCTGGTCTACGCAGCTAATGCGGATACGCGGACGCTTGCCGCGCGGAGCGCCGAGCGGCTTGTTCTCGCCCGAAGGCTCGGCGGAGCCGCCCTCGGCCGCGCTACTCATGGTCAATCACGTCCAGGCACGCCTCGATGGGAAGTCCGGCCGACTTGTCCTCCTGGTCGGCATTGCGCTCGATAAGCTCGGCCACCACGCGCATGGCGTCGGCCGTCGCACGCCGCAGGCTCCAACCGGCCATAACGCGGCCCACAAGCACCGCCGAGAACGTGTCGCCCGTGCCCGGGAAATAGACCGGAATGAGCTCAAAGGGAATCGTAAAGTACTCCCCCGCCACATGGTCGTAACCGATAACCGCGTTCGCGCCATTGACTACGGCGCTCGTAACGACCACCGACTTGGCGCCCAGCGCGCGCACGGCGTCCACGAGCGCGTGGGCCTCGTCGACCGAAATCTGCTCGGCAATAGGCGTATCGGCGAGCAGGCATGCCTCGGTGTAGTTGGGCACCGCGTAGTCGGCGCACTCGAGCAGGCTGCGCATGAGGCCAATCGTGGACTCGGGCACGCCGGCGTAGAGCTTGCCGTTGTCGCCCATGATGGGATCGACGAACACCTTGGTGCCCTTTTGCGCACGGCGGTGGCAAAAGTCCGAGATGATGCGCGTCTCTTCCTCGGTCACGATAAAGCCGGTCGAGATGGCGTCGAACTCAAAGCCGAGCTCTTCCCAGATGGCAAGACTCTGACGCACGTACTCGGTGGTGTCGTGGATGTAGAACTTGGGGTAGTTGAGCGTATCGGACACAAGTGCCGTCGGCAGATTATGGATACGGTAACCCATGTGCGACAGCACCGGCAGCATGGCGGAAAGCGCGACCTTGCCGTAGCCGCACATATCGTTAATCAGCAGCAGCTGAGTATTCTTCATGAAAGTCCCCCTTGGATCGGGCGCGGCGCAACGGCGCCACAGTGCAACTAAGTGTAGCGCAGGGGACGTTGCGAGCGGTCGCTAGGGGTCGCGAAGAGCGCATTGTTGCGGAAAGGTTACGGAAAATGATCCCTTTTCCTCCGTCCCCAAGTAGTCGTTGGGGACGTTCTTAAACGACTAGTCAAACAAGAACGTCCCCAACGACTAACCCAACGACTATCAGCGCAAGGAGTGTCCCCAAGTGCCGGCACATAAGGAACGTCCCTAAGTGCCACCTAAGTGCCAAAACGACTGGTCGGGCAACACCGATGTTTTGGCGAAGTCAGCGAAAACTCGCCAGAGTGAGCAAGGTGCCTTGAAACGAGGCGGCATTGACCTTCTGGTCATGCCGCCGAAGTTGAAAGGCAGATTGCCGCTCTGGCGGGTTTGCAGCGTCGAGCCGTTACGCGGTTTGGTAAAACCGCGTAACCACTAGTTTGGTACCTTGACATTGATTTCTCACGCTCCTAAATTGGTTAGGCACAAAACAATTCCACTACCTAACTAAAGAAAGGAGCAACACTAATTCATGTGCGATGAACCTCTTAACCTTTGTTCGCACGAGCCCGGCGGTGACCCGTCGCAACCGGTAGACATACCCGAAGCGGTCAGCGCCGAAGACAAACTCGCCAAGCGCATCCTGAGCGGCCTGGGTTTTTGCGGCCATTACATGCATTTTCACGGCGGCGGCATATCTGGCAAGGCGCCCATCGTCTGCCTACTCGCCAAGCAGCCGACCGGCGAGCTATCCCAACAGGAACTTGGCATGCACTTCGACCTCAAGCCGGGGTCCCTTTCCGAGATTCTGTCCAAGCTTGAACTGGGCGGTCTTATCGAGCGCAGTCGCAATCCCAAAGACCGTCGGCAGCTCACCATCCGCCTGACCGATGCGGGATGGGAAAAGGCCCGCGTTGAGCAGGCGGCCCGCATCCGCTTTAGAGAGCGCGCCTTTAGCGCTCTCACCCACGACGAGCGCGAAGACCTCGCCGAAATGCTCGATAAAATCCGTGTAACCTGGGAGGAACTGGATGATTAAAACCCTCATGGGCAGCATCCGCGACTATATGAAAGTCACCGTTGCCACGCCGTTGCTCGTGCTTGGCGAGGTGCTCTGCGAGATGCTGATTCCATTTATCACCGCCAACCTGATCGACGCCATCAAAGACGGCACCACCGTAGCCGAGATGCTTCCCACCGCAGGCTTTTTGGTGCTCATCGCGCTGACGTCGCTTGCTTTTGGCGCCGCTGCCGGCGTCACCTGCAGCCATGCGAGTTGCGGTTTCGCCAAGAACCTGCGTCACGACCTGTTCTACAAGATCCAGACGTTCAGCTTTGCCAACATCGATGAGTTCTCGAGCTCCTCGCTTGTCACGCGCCTGACCACCGACATCAACAACGTTCAGCAGGCCTTTATGATGATCATCCGTATCGCCGTGCGCGCGCCGCTGGTCTTGATCTTCGCTTTTACCATGGCATTTATCATGGGCGGCAGCGTCGCCATGGTCTACCTGGTCATCATTCCGCTGCTGGGCTTTGGACTGTTCTTTATCATCTTTAAGGTACGCCCCATCTTCTCGCGCGTGTTCCACAAGTACGACGCCCTTAACGAGTCCGTCGAGGAAAACGTCACCGGCATGCGCGTGGTCAAGAGCTATGTGCGCGAAGACTTTGAGAAGGAGAAGTTCGCCACCGCCGCGCGCGACGTCCAGATGGACTTCACCCGCGCCGAGAAGCTGCTCGCCTTTAACAACCCCATGATGAACATCTGCGTCAACGGCGCATTTGTCGTCATCATCTACCTGGGATCCAAGCTCATCATCACGAGCCAGGGCACGCTGTTCGACGTGGGCCAGCTCTCCTCGATCTTTACCTATGGCTTCCAGATCCTCATGAGCCTGATGCAGCTGTCGATGATCTTTGTCATGGTGACCATGGCCGACGAATCGGCGCACCGCATTACCGAGGTGTTGGCCGCCGAGCCCACGATCGCCAATCCCGCCGAGCCCGTGCTCGAGGTTGCCGACGGTTCCATCGACTTTGACCACGTGAGCTTTAAGTATTCCGCGCATGCGAAGCGCCAGGCGCTCGACGATATCGACCTGCACATTAAGAGCGGCGAGACCATCGGTATCATCGGCGGTACCGGCTCGGCCAAGTCCACGCTTGTAAACCTCATCGCCCGTCTGTACGACGCCACCGAAGGCACCGTGCGCGTGGGCGGCATGGACGTGCGCGACTACGACCTGGACGCACTGCGCCACCAGGTCGCCATGGTGCTGCAGAAAAACGTGCTGTTTAGCGGCACCATCGCCGAGAACCTGCGCTGGGGCGACCCGAACGCCACCAACGAGGAAGTCCGCGAGGCGGCACATCTGGCCTGCGCCGATGAGTTTGTCGACGGCTTCCCCAAGGGTTACGACACCTGGATCGAGCAGGGCGGCTCCAATGTTTCCGGCGGTCAGAAGCAGCGCCTGTGCATTGCGCGTGCCCTGCTGCGTCGCCCCAAGATCTTGATCCTGGACGACTCCACCAGCGCCGTCGACACCAAGACCGACGCCAAGATTCGCGCAGGGTTGGCAAGCTATCTGCCCAACACGACCAAGCTCATCATCGCCCAGCGCATTAGCTCCGTACAGGATGCAGACCGCATCATCGTCATGGAGGGCGGCCGCATCGCGCAGATCGGCAACCATGACGAGCTGCTTAAGACGAGCGAGATCTACCGCGAGACCTTTACCTCGCAAAACAAGATGTCTGCCGAAGGCGAAGGGGCCGTCGAGGCCGACACCGAGGCATCCGCAACGCAGGCTCAGACCCAGGAAGGAGGCGAGGCACATGAGTAAGGCAACGACCGCCGAGCGCGCGCTCAACCGCAAGGGCGGCACCATGTCGCGCCTCATCAAGACGCTCTTTGGCTTCTACCCCGTGCTTTTGCCCCTCGTCGTCGTCGGCGTGGTGCTCTGCGCCATCATCAACTCCATCGGCGCGACCTTCCTTCAGAGCGCCCTGCAGATTATTAGCGAATCGTGGCAGACGGGCGATTGGGAAGCCGCACAGCCCAAGATCGCACAGCTCGTGACTACCCTCGCCTGCATCTACGGCGTCGGCATCCTGTCTTCGCTCTTCTGGAACCGCGCCATGGCCATCGTCACGCAGGGCTCGCTCGAGAAGCTGCGCGAGAAGATGTTCAACCGCATGCAGGACCTGCCGATTCGCTACTTCGACACGCACCAGCGCGGCGACATCATGAGCCACTACACCAACGACATCGACACGCTGCGCCAGATGATCAGCCAGTCGCTGCCCAACCTGCTCATGACGACCATCGTCATCGTCACGGTATTCTTTATCATGCTGTACTACAGCGTGTGGATGTGCCTGGTCATTGTGGCCGGCGTCGTCTTTATGACCTTTATGACCAAGCTGCTCGGCTCCAACTCCGCGCGTTTCTTTATTGCGCAGCAGTCCGAGCTCGGCGTGGTCGAGGGCCATATCGAGGAAGTCATGAACGGCCAGAAGGTCGTCAAGGCATTCTGCCACGAGTCTGCCGCCGAGGCCGATTTTGACGAGCGCAACGAAAAGCTCTTCGAGGTCTCGCAAAAGGCCAACATGTACGCCAACATCCTCATGCCTATCCTTATGAACCTGGGCAACCTGCTCTACGTGCTGGTCGCACTGGCAGGCGGCATTTTCCTGGCGCTGGGCGTGCCCAACCTGAGCATCTCGGGCATGACGCTGTCCATCGCCGTCGTAGTGCCGTTCCTCAACATGACCAAGCAGTTCTGCGGACAGATCGGTCAGATCTCGCAGCAGATCAACGCCGTGGTCATGGGCCTCGCCGGCGCCGACCGCATCTTTGAGCTCATCGACGAGGAGCCCGAGACCGACGAAGGCTATGTGACGCTCGTCAACGCGCAGGTGAACCCCGATACCTGGCAGCTCGAGGAGGCCGACCACCATACCGGCATGTGGGCATGGAAACATCCGCATCGCGCAACCGGCGAGATCGAGTACGTGCCGCTGCGCGGCGACCTGGTCATGGACAACGTGGACTTTGGATACACACCCGACCACGAGGTGCTGCACGGCGTGTCCGTGTTTGCCAAGCCGGGTCAGAAGGTCGCGTTTGTCGGCGCCACCGGTGCCGGCAAGACGACCATCACCAACCTCATCAACCGCTTCTATGACATCGCCGATGGCAAGATCCGCTACGACGGCATCAACGTCAACAAGATCCGCAAGGCCGATCTGCGCCGCTCGCTGGGCGTGGTGCTGCAGGACGTGAACCTGTTCACCGGCACCGTGATGGATAACATCCGCTACGGCAACCTGGACGCCACCGACGAGGAGTGCATCGCGGCAGCCAAGCTCGCGGGCGCCGACGACTTTATCACCCGCCTGCCCGACGGCTACGACACGATGCTCACCGGCAACGGCGCGCAGCTGTCGCAGGGCCAGCGCCAGCTGATTTCGATCGCACGCGCTGCCGTCGCCGATCCGCCGGCAATGATTCTGGACGAGGCCACGAGCTCCATCGACACCCGCACCGAGGCCATCGTGCAGGCAGGCATGGATAAGCTCATGGAGGGCCGCACGACGTTTGTCATCGCACACCGCCTGTCCACCGTGCGCAACTCTGACGCGATCATCTGTCTGGACCACGGCCGCATTATCGAGCGCGGCAACCACGACGAGCTGATCGCCAAGCGCGGCTACTACTATCAGCTCTATACCGGAGCGTTTGAGCTCGAGTAGGTAGGTTTGTTTCACGGAGGACCCCCAGGCGGGCCGGGGTGTAACTTCCGTGCTCAAACATTCTCGCTTCGCTGCGAAACTGCGCGCGGA
>CABUAT010000017.1 GCA_902489665.1 uncultured Collinsella sp.
TTCTCATAGGGGGAGCCATCGGAACCGGATTGGCTTTCAACTGTATTCGCGACAAGCGTTGTAAAATCTAGTGAGACGAGCATCCCGGTTGCTCCAGCGCTTCGATGCTCTGGTCTTTAGCGCCTTTCGTTCAGTGGGGGACTGACCGCAAGCGGCGTAAACAAGAAAGGGGACAAGCGTAAATGAAAGCAACCGAGGCGAATCTGCTCGACCTTATGGGCGTGGCGAAGATGCAGTTCGTCATTCCCGTGTACCAGCGAGTTTACTCGTGGAGTGTGAAAGAGTGCGAGGTGCTTTGGGATGACGTCATGCGCGCTGGCCGTGATGGCGCATCGCACTTCGTGGGGTCGATGCTCTATATCCCCGAGTCCGAGAGCTCTGCCACGAGTATCTCGCGAGTGCTTCTGATTGACGGACAGCAGCGTCTGACGACGTTTTCGTTGATGATTGCTGCCTTGGCTGACTATCTGGAGAGTAATCCCGACAAGGCTGGCTTCCTTGGCGATCTCAAGATTTCGGCGCTGCGGAAGAACTACCTCTTTAACGATGACGACTACAACGGTCTAGCGCGCTACAAATTGGTGCTCTCGCAGGACGATAAAGAGACGCTGTTCTCCATCGTATCTAGATCTCCCGTGCCGGATGAAAAATCGGATCGTATCGTCGAGAACCACTCGTTCTTCCGTGAAAAGATGCACGGGAAATCATTCGACCCTGCAAGGCTTTGGGCGGGGCTAAACCGCGTGCAGGTCATCGACACTAAGCTCACCGCTGGCGTCGATAATGCCCAGCTCATATTTGAGTCCATGAACTCCAAGGGTAAGCCGCTCACGCCTATCGACCTCATTCGTAACTACGTTCTTATGTCGCTTCCCAACGACGAGCAGACCAAGCTCTACGAGGGTTACTGGCATCCGCTCGAGCGCTTGTTCGGAAAAGGCGGCGAAGAAGAGTTCAATGCATTTATCTGGTACTGGCTGTGGCTTAAAGTTCCCAATAGGATGCCGAAGGAGAACGAGGCCTACTACGAGTTTAAGCGCTATTTCGCCGACGACTACGATGGTGACACCGAGGGTCTGCTTAAGGAGCTGCGCGGGTATGCACATAGATACGCCAGTCTGTTCCTTGGTAAGGAGAAGGACGACGGACTGCGCCGAGTGTTCGGCAGAATCGTAAGCCTCGACGTGAAGCAGATAAGGCCCCTCTTAATGTTGCTTTATTCGGTTTGCGAGGGGAATGGACTAGACCGCAATGCGTTTTTACGTATCTGCGAGACTATCGAGTCGTTTCTGTTCAGGCGAGCGGTTTGCGGCAGGCTTACCACGGGCCTAAATAATTTCTTTGCCGGCATGTATCGCAATCTCGAGCAGCAGGACGATATCGAGGAGTACGTTACGGCGATGCTCCTTATCCACAGCAGCGGTATGACCGCATACTTTCCGACAGACGAGCATTTTGTCGAGGAGTTTAAGACGCGTGACTGCTACAACCGCTTCTCTAAAAAGCGCTATTACCTGGAGCGCATGGAGAACTGGCACCACCCGAAGGAGCCCATCTCGGCTGACGATTACCAGATTGAGCACGTCATGCCCCAGACGATCGATGATGTGCACGGCTGGAAGGAATCGCTTGGCGAGAACTGGGAAGACACCCACGACAGGCTGTGCAACAACTTGGGAAATCTAACGCTGACGGGCTACAACCAGGAGTACTCAAACCGGTCGTTCTCGGACAAGCTCAATCTTCCTGGCGTGGGGCTTAAGTGCAGTCCGCTTCACCTGAACAAGTCGATCGCCTCGCATGAAAAATGGGGTGAGGAAGAGATTGGGCAGCGCGCGGACGAGCTGGCGAAAGAAGCGTGCGAGATATGGAAGTATCCCGACCTTCCGGCAGACGTCGTCGACAAGTACCGTCCTTCTCGCGGGGAGTCTGACGAGGCGCCTATTTGGACTCTGCAGGAGAATCACCCCACTTTTGCCGAAGGCGGACTCAACCAGAAGCTTTTCGATGAGGTGCGCGAGTCCGTTCTGAGTGGTAACCCTTCGTGGGAGTCCTACATAGCTAAGTACTATGTAGGCTTCAGGTCGGGCAAGCGAAAACTGCATGCCGTGCTAGAAGGCAGGACCAGCAACGGTGGTTGGATTGCCGTTGGCTTGGCAAAGAGCGTGGATGATCTAACGGATCCAGAGGACATGTGCCAGGACAAGCGTACGCAGGGTGGATTTGGTCCGGGCTTACCCACTTACGTTGCGCTTCGGAATGCCGATGACATTCCTGCGGTGCTCGATCTCATAAAGCAGTGCTAGGTTGAAGGCCGGGAATCTAGTTCCCGGCCCTTGCCAGCTCAAAATCGTCGATGGCCCATTCGCCCGTCTACGCCCCCACAATCCCGCGAGTCGCTTGATTTGGTTTACGGCCCTCAGTTTTCGGCATCTGTTACTCGTCGTCCTCGTCGTTGGGGTCGCCCTTGAGGGTGTTGATGTCCAGGTACTGGTTATCGTCCTCTTTTTGCTGGGTCTCCGACTCCGCTTGGGTGGGGCCGCGGAACAGCTGGAATCCCTCAAACGCAATGACACCGAGCAGGGCAATGACAATGGCGATAAAGGCAACCTTGACTGCCTGCGGAAATTCCGAGAAACGCAGCGCCTTTTCCTTGGCGTAATAATCGGCGAAGCGCTCTTCGCCCGTGCTTTTGGTATACGCCGGCGCGGACGCGGCCTCCGGGTCATATTCCGGTGCAGGCGTGGCAGCGTACGGATCGTTGAGATAATCGCTCGATGCGGTGCCATAATCCTCGGTCTCGATGCGACCGTTGCCAGCATAGCCATCGGAATAATCGGAATATGCTGCACCGCCCTCATAGTCCACGGCGCTCGTGTTGGCGGCAAAAAGCGGGTTAACTGGAACGTCGAGCGCCGGCATGCCGGTAGAGGTCTCATCCAGATCGGTTGCAGCCCAGGAATCGTAGGCAACCTGATGGGCAACGGGCTCGTCGAGCCTTGCGATCGGAGGCTTGCGTGCCGCAGGAACAGGCAACTGCTGGGCGCTGTACATAACGGTGCTGTCGGCCGATTTGCCCTGCGTCGCTGCAGCGAGAAATGCCGCCGTCTCGGACGGGTCGCCTGCGGGGCGGGGAGCGGGCGTGGGCGCCGAAATGGGTGCGGGCGTAGGCGCGGGCGTCGAAACAGGCGACTGCGCAGGAGTCGGCGCAGGTGCGGACTTAGGCGCAAGTGCGGGATTGGGGCTTGACGGGCGAGCCCCGCCGCCCATGAGTTCGTCGGCGGTCCACGGGCGATCATCCATCACGTCGTCAAGGCTCAGTGAAAACAGGTCGTCTTCACCCTCATCGAACATGCGGTGCACATGTCCACCAATTGCCGGAATCAATCCGCGACCGGTGCATGATGCCTTGCTCAACGCCATTCTGTTCCATCCTTTCGAAATACTAATGGCATCGATTATATGGAACTTCCCAAGCTGCTCGGTCTTGGATTCGTGCTTTCCAGAACTCGCGCTCAAAAGGGGAGGGGCAATCCAGGCGAGTGCCTACTTGTCGCCGGCCGCCGCCTTGGCCTCATTGAGGTAGCTATAGAAGCTGTACTTGGAGATGCCAAAGAACTCGCAGGCGCGCTCGCTCGACTTGGAAATGAGGAAGGCGCCGCGACGGTCGAGGTAGCCAATGGCACGAATGCGCTCGTCTTTGGTCATGAGTGCCGCGGGCTTGCCCACAAACTGCTCGCACTCGTGCAGCAGGTCCTCGAGCAGGTCGCCGATGTTCTTGGTAATGGGCTCGGGCTCGGTATAGCCCGTGCCGCCGGTGCCGGTAAAGGCGTCGAGCGAACGCTCAAAAGCCTTCATGAGCGTAATGTCAAAGTTGATGCCCAGAATGCCGACGGGCTTGCCCTCGTCGTTGCGGATAAAGATCGTCGACGATTTGAGCAGCTTACCGTCGGTGGTTTTAGTGAGGTACGGCTCGCGGTCGTGTACATCGGTGGCGCCCTCGTGCATGGACTCAAACACAATATGGCTGGGACCGTCACCCAGTTTGCGCCCGCTGACGTGGCCGTTTTCGATCACCACGATGGAGTGGTCCACGTCCTCGGTTTCCAGGTCGTGGACGACGACTTCGCAGTTGGGGCCAAATTGGAGCGCCAGGCCGTGTGCAAGGCGCTTATAAAACTCAATCTGTGACGGGGTCATGGGTGCCTTCCTAAAAATTAGTTTGGGCTCACTGTGCCATAAACCACACTTGACCGCAAACAAATCCATCAACAAGGCAATTCATGACCGTTCGGGGACGAAAAAGTACCGATTACGGCAACAAACAATTCGTTAGGTATGCCAATCAAAAAGTGTGATAGAACATTACTAACAAACTTTTTGTTTGGCATCCGCATAAAAGTTCAGCCGTGTGAATGGGATCGGGCTGAAACGCGTATGCGGGGGCCGGCAAGAGAGGACTTAAGGAGTTCACCGTATGGCCGATAAGATCCAGTGGGCGGGCAACACGATGCCCAAGAGCGATGACAAGCACTTGGGAATCATGAGTCTCGACCACGTGAAGAAGGCCCGTGCCTTCCACCAGTCGTTCCCTCAATATACCGTCACCCCGCTTGCCCGCCTGGACGGTCAGGCTGCGCGCCTGGGCCTGTCCAACCTGTGCGTTAAGGACGAGAGCTATCGCTTTGGCCTCAACGCCTTTAAGGTTCTGGGCGGCTCGTTTGCCATGGCCAACTACATTGCCGACGAGACCGGCAAGGACGTTGCCGACTGCACCTTCGATTACCTGACCTCCGATCAGCTGGCCGAGGACTTTGGCCAGGCTACCTTCTTTACCGCCACCGACGGCAACCATGGCCGCGGCGTGGCATGGGCTGCCAACAAGCTGGGCCAGAAGGCTGTCGTGCACATGCCCAAGGGTTCCACCAAGCCCCGCTTCGATAACATTGCCGCCGAGGGCGCCACGGTGACCATTGAAGAGGTCAACTACGACGAGTGCGTGCGCATGGCCGCCGCCGAGGCCGACGCCTGCGAGCGCGGCGTCATCGTTCAGGACACCGCCTGGGAGGGCTACGAGAAGATCCCGTCCTGGATCATGGAGGGTTACGGCACCATGGCTTCCGAGGCTGCCGAGCAGCTGCGCGAGATGGCCATCAACCGCCCGACGCACGTGTTTGTCCAGGCTGGCGTGGGTTCGCTCGCCGGCGCCGTGGTGGGCTACTTCACCAACCTGTATCCCGATAACCCGCCCACCTTCGTCGTGGTTGAGTGCGCGCCTGCCGCCTGCCTGTACAAGGGCGCTGCCGCCGGCGACGGCGATCCGCGCATCGTGGACGGCGACATGCCCTCCATCATGGCCGGCCTGTGCTGCGGCGAACCCAACATCCTGGGCTGGGATATCCTGCGCAACCACACCACCGCCTTCGTGTCCTGCCCCGACTGGGTCACCGCTCGCGGCATGCGCACCCTGGGCGCTCCCGAGAAGGGCGACCCGCGCGTCATCTCCGGCGAGTCCGGCGCTGTGACCACCGGCCTGGTCGAGACTCTCATGCTCGATCCCGAGTACGCCGAGCTCAAGGAACTCATCGGCCTGGACAAGACGAGCTCTGTGCTCTGCTTCTCCACCGAGGGCGATACGGATCCCGACCAGTATCGCCGCATTGTTTGGGAAGGCGAATATCCCACTTGCTAATCGTTGGGGCGGAGTAAATAGGTATCGCTCCGCCACCTCACAGGTAGATTCCTTCGTTTGAAAGGTTATGAACAATGGCTAAAGAACTCGATTTCGACGCAATCAAGGCTGCTGCTGAGTCCCATCGTGCTGATATGACTCGCTTTCTGCGCGCTATGATCTCCCATCCCTCTGAGTCCTGCGAGGAGGGTGAGGTTGTCGCCTGCATTAAGGCCGAGATGGAGAGCCTTGGCTATGACGAGGTCAAGGTCGACGGCCTGGGCAACGTCATGGGCTTTATGGGCGAGGGCGACAAGATCATCGCCATCGACTCCCACATCGACACCGTCGGCATCGGCAACATCGAGAACTGGGATGCCGATCCCTACGAGGGCTACGAGACCGACGAGATCATCTACGGCCGCGGCGGCTCCGACCAGGAGGGTGGCATGGCTTCCGCTACCTACGCTGCCAAGATGATGAAGGACATGGGCCTCATCCCCGAGGGCTACAAGATCATGGTCGTCGGCACCGTCCAGGAAGAGGACTGCGACGGCATGTGCTGGCAGTACATCTACAACAAGGACGGCATTAAGCCCGAGTTCGTCATTTCCACCGAGCCCACCGACGGCGGCATCTATCGCGGTCACCGCGGCCGCATGGAGATCCGTGTCGACGTTCACGGCACCTCCTGCCACGGCTCCGCTCCCGACCGCGGCGACAACGCCATCTACAAGATGGCCGACATCATCGCCGACGTCCGCGCCCTCAACAACAACGGCTGCGACGAGTCGACCGACATCAAGGGTCTCGTCAAGATGCTCGACCCCAAGTACAACCCCGAGCACTTCGAGGATGCCCGCTTCCTGGGCCGCGGCACCTGCACCGTCAGCCAGATCTTCTACACCAGCCCCAGCCGTTGCGCTGTCGCTGACTCCTGCGCCATCTCCATCGACCGTCGTATGACCGCCGGTGAGACCTGGGAGTCCTGCCTGGACGAGATCCGCAACCTGCCGGCAGCCAAGAAGTACGGCGACGACGTGAAGGTCTCCATGTACATGTACGACCGTCCGTCCTGGACCGGCGAGGTCTACGAGACCGAGGCTTACTTCCCCACGTGGATCAACAAGGAGACCGCTCCGCACGTCAAGGCCCTCGTCGACGCCCACAAGGCCATGTTCGGTGACGAGCGCATCGGCTGCGAGCCCAGCATGGACAAGCGCACCGGTCGCCCGCTGTGCGACAAGTGGACCTTCTCCACGAACTGCGTTTCCATCCAGGGCCGCTACGGCATCCCCTGCGTGGGCTTTGGCCCGGGTGCCGAGTCTCAGGCTCATGCTCCCAACGAGGTCACCTACAAGGACGACCTGGTCACCGCCGCCGCTATGTATGTGGCTGCCCTGAACCTCTACGATCCGAGCCAGGCCGATGGCGACGCCACCGTGTTCCGCGCCGGTCTGACCAACAACAAGATCGACTAGTCCCATTCCTCGATTTTGTTGAGCCGGGGACAGTTTATGCCCCCGGCGCCTCCTGTTGACTTGGGGCCCGCGGTCGTTATCTCCCATGCTTCCTCAACGGTGGCGGGTCCTCGTCATGGTGCTCTGCATGTTCTAGCAACACGCGCATGCCGGAGCACATCTACTCATTGCGATCGTTTCATCTTTAGAAAGGACATTTCCATGGACGCTAAGTTTACCGAGCTCGTCGAGCAGCTGAACGGCCTCGATTTTAAGGGTATGTACGGCAGCGACTTCCTGCACACCTGGGACAAGACCACCGATGAGCTCAAGGCTCTCTACATCGTTGCCGACGCCCTGCGCGAGCTGCGCGAGAACAACGTCTCGTCCAAGATCTTCGACTCGGGTCTGGCCGTCTCCCTGTTCCGCGACAACTCCACCCGTACGCGTTTCTCCTTCTCTAAGGCCGCCAACCTGCTCGGCCTTGAGCTGCAGGACCTGGACGAGAAGAAGTCCCAGATCGCTCACGGCGAGACCGTCCGCGAGACCGCTACCATGATCTCCTTCATGGCCGACGTCATCGGCATCCGCGACGACATGTACATCGGCAAGGGCGACGCCTACATGGCCGAGGTCTCCGAGTCCGTGCAGCAGGCTTACGAGGACGGCGTTCTGGATCACCGCCCCACGCTCATCTCCCTGCAGTCCGATTCCGACCACCCCACGCAGTCCTCTGCCGACATGCTCTACCTCATCAACGAGTTTGGCGGCCTTGAGAACCTCAAGGGCAAGAAGGTTGCCGTCACCTGGGCCTATTCGCCCTCTTACGGCAAGCCGCTGTCCTGCCCGCAGTCGCTGATCAGCCTGCTGCCCCGCTTTGGCATGGACGTCACCCTGGCTCACCCCGAGGGCTACGACCTCATGCCCGAGGTCGTCGAGCGCGCCAAGGGCTATGCCGCCGAGTCCGGCACCACCTTTAAGCAGGTCAACACCATGGCCGAAGCCTTCGAGGGCGCCGACATCGTGATCCCCAAGAGCTGGGCTCCGTTTGCCGCCATGGAGAAGCGCACCAACCTGTACGCCGAGGGCGACGACGCCGGCATCGCAGCGCTCGAGAAGGAGCTGCTCGCCCAGAACGCCACCCATCAGGACTGGTGCTCTACGACCGAGCTCATGGAGAAGACTGCCAACGGCCAGGACACCATCTTTATGCACCCGCTGCCCGCCGACATCTCCGGTGTCTCCTGCGAGCACGGCGAGGTTAACGCCGACGTCTTCGACATGCACCGCGTGGGCATGTACAAGGAGGCCAGCTACAAGCCGTATGCCATCGCTGCCATGATGTTCCTGCAGAAGGTTGCCGATCCCGCCGCTACCCTCAAGGCCCTCGACGAGCGCAACACCGCCCGTTGGCTCCAGGCCTAAAGCCGGGTTGAGGTAAGTCATGTAAAGGGGACGCTCTGCCAACCGGCGGGGTGCCCCTTTTTTTGTATCGCGGGCGTGCGGGATAAGCGCTTTCGATGTGGATGCCCGCGGCGCGAGTTATGGGTACGATGGTTTCAGGGGAGGTATCACCATGAAACTTGGATGCGTCATTATGGCTTCGGGCGAGGGCAAGCGGTTTGGCTCTAACAAGATGCTTGCCGATATCTATGGCGAGCCGCTGATTGCCCGGACCATCGATTCGGTTCCCCGGGGCTTTGACGTCGTGGTTTCGACGCGTTGGCCCGGGGTCGCTCAGATTTGCGAGGACAAGCATTGCCCGTGCGTGCTGCACGATGGCGAGCTGCGCAGCGAAAGCGTCCGTGCGGGCCTTTCGTGGGGAGTCGAACGCAACTGGAAAGGTTGCCTCTTTTTGCCGGGCGACCAGCCGCTCGTGAGTTCGGATTCTTTTGAGGCTATGGTTCGTGCATTTGACGAGTGTGGCCGCAAGCATCCGGTGCGTCTTGCGTGCAACGGTGAGCCTTCGAGTCCGGTGCTCTTTCCGGCGGAACTGTTCGATGCGCTCATGCGTCTTGAGGGCAAGGACGGCGGGGGCTCGATCCTCAAGGACCGTACCGACGTGGTGCTGGTCGAGGCGCGTGCCTACGAGCTGTGGGACGTCGATACCGTCAAGGGACAGCGCTGCATAACAGAGCATATTGCCGCCTGCTCGTATTTTGATCGCGTGGCCAACTGCATCAATCAATAAGGAGCAATTATGATCATCATCAAAAACGGCGCGCTCGTGACGCCCCAGGGGCTTCGCCGCGCCGACCTTGCCATGGAGGGCGACAAGATCGTGCGGATTGCCGCGGCGATTGAGCCGGGCGAGGACGATACCGTCCAGGACGCCACGGACTGTTGGGTGTTCCCGGGCTTTATCGATGGGCACACGCACATGCAGTGTTGGACCGGCATGGACTGGACGGCCGATAGCTTTGAGACCGGCACACGTGCGGCTGTCTGCGGCGGTACCACGACCATCGTCGACTACGCGACGGCCGATCGCGGCGTGACCATGCCCGATGCCTTGGTCGAGTGGCATCATCGCGCCGACGGCACCTGCACCGCCAACTACGCCTTTCATATGGCGCTCGCCGAGTGGAATGAGCGCAACCGCGCCGATCTTTCGGCCATGCGCGAGGCGGGCGTGTCGTCGTTTAAGACCTACTTTGCCTATGACCACCTGCGCTTGGACGATGCCGAGACGCTCGAGGTGTTGGAGGAGCTCAAGCGCGTGGGCGGTATCCTGTGCGTGCATTGCGAGAACGGCACGCTGGTGAATGCGCTGCAGAAGCGCGTGTTTGAGCAGGGCATCCACGGGCCCGAGGGCCATGCGCTCAGCCGTCCGGACGTGTGCGAGGGTGAGGCCGTGAGCCGCCTGCTGTATCTGGCGCACCTGGCCGGGGACGCTCCGGTCAACGTGGTGCACCTTTCGACCAAGCTGGGGCTCGAGGCCATCCGTGCTGCCAAAGCGCGCGGGCAGAAGAATATCTATGTCGAGACCTGCCCCCAGTATCTGATGCTCGACGACACCTGCTATCTGGAACAGGGCGAGGACGGCTTTGCGGGCGCCAAGTACGTGATGAGCCCGCCGCTGCGCCATGCCGGTGACCGTGCCGCGTTGCGCGAGGCGCTTGTGGCTGGCGAGATCGATACTATTGCAACCGATCATTGCAGCTTTAACCTGCACGGGCAAAAGGACCGCGGGCGCGACGATTTCCGCGCGATTCCCAACGGCGGGCCCGGCGTGGAGCATCGTCCCGTCGCGATCGCCACGAGCTTTGAGGGGCAACTGGGCCCCGAGGACCTCTGCCGCCTGATGAGCGAGAACCCGGCGCGCGTGTTTGGCATGTACCCGCGCAAGGGCTGTCTTGCCGAGGGTGCCGATGCCGACGTGTGCGTGTGGGATCCCCAGGCGCGCTGGACCATTCGCGCGGCGACGCAGCATCAGGCCGTGGACTACACGCCGCTCGAGGGTTTTGAGGCACATGGCCGCGCCAAAGCCGTGTTTGTGAACGGCGTGCTGGCGGCACGCGACGGCGAGCCCACCGGAGCCCAACCCGGCCGCTACGTCCCCCGCTAGCAGCAAAGATGCCGTGTCCCCTCCTCAGTTGCGGTGAAATACGGACTGTTTGGCCGCCTAACGGCCGCAAACAGTCCGTATTTCACCGCAACTGACGAGATGGGGCCGGCTACTTGAGGCTGGTGGCGATGAGGGGGCGGTTGAGGGCTGCCTCGAAGCGATCTGCCATCGTGGGGTCGCTGAGCGTGTCGACTTGGTTGAGCATGATACGGGCATTGTTGAGGTTCAGCATCCGCAGCTCGGCATTGAGCACCTGGGCGACGCGCTCGGGCGTGGCGATGTCGGTGAGCTCGCAGCCGCAACGCTCGCAAAAGAGCTCGGGGCGGTGGACGGCTTCGTTGATGGGCTTGCTGAGCCCCGAGGCGCCGACGAGCCAGATGACGTTGGCCGTGCCGGCGGGAACGACCGGCTCCCACGGGGCATGCGCCTTGAGCGGGAGCCGCTTGCTGCCGTCCGCCTCGGCCAGGACGTAGTCAAAGCGCTGCGCCAGCTGGTCGAGCGGCTCGGCAGGGGAGGAGAGTTTGCCCGTCTCCGGGTCCAAAACACCCGCCTGGCAGATACTTCCGCGGCTCATGCCCGCGCATGCCTCGCAGGTGCAACCGGGGACATGCGAGGCGCCCGGCTTCCAAGGCGCGGCGTCCAGGCGACGATTCGACCCGTCCCATGGCACGCCGGCAACGGGAAGCATATGCGTGGTGGTGCAGAGGAGCACGCGGCCGCCAGCGCGCATGAGCTCAAGACCCAGCGTTTTGAGCAACGTCGACTTGCCGCCGCTGCCGATAATCGCGGTAATGCCCGGCTCGATCCTGAGCGCCGAGGCAAGATTGCCGCTAACCGTTTCCATCTGTTCACCGCCGTATAATACTGTGATAATAAATAATCATCAGAGTAGCGGTCGAACCGCTTTTGCTCTGCTCAAACCGTAGCACAGGGAGGTGCCCCGGGAATGCTCGTTTATGTTCGCGGCGCCGGCGATATCGCCACGGGTGTCGCCGCTCGCTTGGTGCACGCCGGCGTGTCGGTCGTTATGGCCGATATCGCGGTTCCCACGTGCATCCGCCGCACAATCAGTTTTTGCGAGGCTATTCGTCTGGGCGAGGTCCAGGTCGAGGGCATTCGCGCTCGCTTGGCGCAGACGCCGGCAGAGGCGCTCGAGATTACCCAAGCGGGGGATGTTGCCGTCGTGGTGGACCCTCAGGCCAAGATGCTCGATGAGCTTAAACCCGCGGCTGTGGTCGACGCGATTCTGGCCAAGCGCAACCTGGGCACCACGCGCGACATGGCGCCTACCGTCATCGCCGTGGGGCCGGGCTTTACCGCGCCGGTCGATTGCGACGCCGTGGTCGAGACCATGCGCGGGCATTTTTTGGGCCGTGTCATTACCCAGGGCTCGCCCCAGCCCAACACGGGCGTGCCGGGCGTGATCGCCGGCTATGGCAAGGAGCGCGTTATCCACAGCCCCGCCGCCGGCGTGTTTCGGTCCGACCGCGCAATCGGCGACATCGTGAGCGCCGGAGACGTGATTGGCTACGCGGACGATACGCCCATGTGCACGCAGATCGATGGCTGTCTGCGCGGGCTTTTGGCGAACGGCGTGCGGGTGACTGAGGGCTTTAAATGCGCCGATGTCGATCCGCGCGGCGATGCCAGCTATATCAACTACATTTCGGACAAGGCGACGTCGGTCGGCGGCGGCGTGCTCGAGGCACTCGCTATGCTCACCGATATCTTTAGAGGATAGAAGGCGGCAATGGAAAAGCTCGATGTTGTGAATGCGGCGCTTGTCGCCCTGCGTGCTGGCGAGATGTGCGAGCTCGTGGTCGTGGCCGGCACGGCGGGGTCGTCGCCGCGCGGCGTGGGCGCCTGGATGGCCGTCTTTGCCGACGGTAGCCAGGCGGGCACCATCGGCGGCGGCAAGATCGAGCTCTTTGCGCTGGACGAGGCGCGAGAGCTGCTGGCCGCGGGGCAATCGCGTCTGGTCCGCTACACCATGGGCAGCGAGAACTCCGATACCGGCATGATCTGCGGCGGAGCCATCTGCCTGTGCTACCTGCATCTGGATGCGACTCAGGCACCGTTGTTCCAGGAAATTGCCGACGTCTTGACGTATCGACGTATCGGCGACTTCGTCATCGACTTTGAACCGTTTGTCATTCAGGCCCTGGAGGGCGATGTGGTCGAGTACCATGGCGAGGCATCGCGCCATACCATTGCCGGCTGCCCCGAGCTTTCGCTGGTGGAGGAGGGGAGTAAGGTCACCTACACCAACGCCGCCTCCGAGATTCCCGCGGCGCACATCGAGACGCTCTGCCCCGAGGGCCTGACCTATATCTTTGGCTGCGGCCACGTGGGCGCCGCGACGGCGCGGGTGCTCACGGCGGCGGGCTTTGCCGTCGTGGCGTGCGACGACCGCCCCGGCACGCTGACCCCCGATTGGGTGCCCGGTGTCTACGATCGTCGCTTGGTCGATTACAAGAACCTGAGCGAGCTGTGCCCCATCGGCCCGCGCGACCTGGTGGTCGTCGCCACGGCGGGTCACAAGTCCGATATCGACGTGGTGATTCAGGCCATGCGCGCCAAGCCTGCCTACCTGGGCTGTCTGGGCTCGCGCCGCAAGACGGCCTTTGTGCGTGCCCGCCTGGAGCAGGAAGGCTTTACGCAGGACCAGATCGGCGAGCTGCACCTTCCGATCGGCGTTGCCATCGAGGCCGAGGACCCCGAGGAGATCGCCATCTCCATCGCCGCCGAGATGATCCACCTGCGCCGCACCAAACTCGTCCCCCGCAAGCGCTAATCGCATCCCCACCAATAAGTTGCGGTGAAATACGGACTGTTTAAGCCTGTTAGGCCGCCAAACAGTCCCTATTTCACCGCAACTGCTTTTTGGGATCCATTTGTGCGGGGGAGTTGTGGAGTTGTGCAGGCAGACGAGGTTTTTCTGGAAATACGCTCCCGATGCGCGTATAGTACCGATTGTTTTGTCGGCTCCTGCTGCGTCGAGTCCAAACCGCAAAATGCCATGAGCGGCGCGGATGCAGCCAGGAGGCACGAGGACAACCCATCGTGGCCACGCCCCGTGCTTAAAACCCCAAGAAGGAGTGAACAATGGCAGAAGAGAAGTATGTGCCGCGTCTGAAGACCAAGTACAACAACGAGGTCAAGCAGCAGCTTCAGGACAAGTTCCAGTACGAGAACGTCATGATGATCCCCAAGTTTGAGAAGATCGTCGTGAACATGGGTGTCGGCGAGGCCGCTACCGATTCCAAGGCCATCGACGGTGCCGTGCGCGACCTGCGCGCCATCACCGGCCAGCAGCCGATGATCACCCG
The DNA here is from genome assembly GCA_902489665.1 of uncultured Collinsella sp. Lineage (GTDB taxonomy): Bacteria > Actinomycetota > Coriobacteriia > Coriobacteriales > Coriobacteriaceae > Collinsella. Next base: position 14,029 of record CABUAT010000017.1, read on the forward strand.
TGCCCGCAAGTCCATCGCTACCTTCCGCCTGCGCGCTGGTATGCCGATCGGCTGCAAGGTTACCCTGCGTGGCGACCGTATGTGGGAGTTCTTCGATCGTCTGACCTCCGTCGCGATCCCCCGTATCCGCGACTTCCGCGGCATCTCCGCCAAGAGCTTCGACGGCCGTGGTAACTTCTCCATGGGCGTCACCGAGCAGCTCATCTTCCCCGAGATCGACTTCGACTCCGTCGATCACCAGCGCGGTATGGACATCACTTTCGTGACCACCGCCAATACCGATGAGGAGGCCAAGGCCCTTCTGGACGCCTTCGGTTTCCCGTTCAAGAAATAGGTTCACCTGCCCTATAAGCGCCGTTCCCACAAGGGGGCGGCGCTTGGGGCGAACAATACTCTATGTGAGGAGGATATAAGTGGCTAAGACATCGATGATCGTCAAGTGCAATCGCAAGCAGAAGTTCTCTACTCGTGAGTACACGCGCTGCCAGCGCTGCGGCCGTCCGCACTCTGTGTACCGCAAGTTCGGCCTGTGCCGTGTCTGCTTCCGCGAGCTTGCACTCAAGGGCGAGCTTCCCGGCGTTAAGAAGGCCAGCTGGTAAGTCACTACCAGCGTTTCAAGCATCAGTTTGGAACAGGGAAAACGCGCTAAAAAGGCTTTGCCGTTAAGGGCGGCGAAGAACCAAGAGCACGTGTTCATCAAGAACGAAGGAGAATCTGTATGAACCTTACAGACCCGATCGCAGATATGCTTACGCGCATCCGTAACGCTAACTCTGTGAACAAGGCCACGGTCTCCATGCCGAGCAGCAAGAAGCTCGTCGAGATCGCTCGTGTTCTGCACGAGGAGGGCTACATCGAGGGCTACGATGTCGAGGACACCGTTCCCCAGAAGACTCTGCACATCACGCTTAAGTATGGTCCCAAGAAGGCTAAGGTCATCAACGGCATCCGCCGCATTTCCAAGCCGGGCCTGCGTAAGTACACCGGCGTTGCCGACATGCCCCGCGTCCGCGGTGGCCTTGGTACCGCCATTATTTCCACCAGCCATGGCGTCATGACCGACCGCGATGCTCGCAAGCACAACGTCGGCGGCGAGATCATCGCTTACGTCTGGTAATTCGCTCGGTAGGTAGAAGGAAAGGAGATCACCGTGTCTCGTATCGGTAATAAGCCTGTCCAGATTCCCGCCGGAGTCGAAGTGGCAGTCAACGGCAACAACGTTGTCGTCAAGGGCCCCAAGGGCCAGCTCGAGCTCGATGTCTTTGAGAAGCTCGCTATCAACGTCGAGGACAACGTCCTCACCGTTTCCCGTCCCGACGACGAGCGTGAGACCCGTGCCCGCCACGGCCTCACCCGCGCCCTCATCCACAACATGGTTGTTGGCGTTTCCGAGGGCTTCGAGAAGAAGCTCGAGCTCGCCGGCGTCGGTTACCGCGTGCAGCAGAAGGGCAAGAACCTCGAGTTCTCCCTGGGCTTCTCGCACCCCGTGATCGTCGAGGCTCCCGAGGGCATCACCTTCGAGGTTCCCGACAACACCCACGTGAACGTCAAGGGTATCAACAAGCAGCAGGTCGGTCAGATCGCCGCTGAGATCCGCGGCCATCGTCCTCCCGAGCCTTACAAGGGCAAGGGTATCCACTACGTTGGCGAGCACATCCGCCGCAAGCTGGGTAAGGCCGCCAAGTAGTCGTAACCGACTCACTCGCATAAGACCAGCACCCCGTCAGGTGCTGGCAAGATCAACCTTTTTAGGAGTTTACGTATGAACAAGCATAAGGCGAAGCTGGAAGGCCTCAAGCGTCGTCAGCGTCGTGTTCGCGGCAAGGTCTCGGGTACCTCCGAGCGTCCGCGTCTTCGCGTGACCCGTACTAACGCCAACATCTATGCCCAGATCATCGACGACAGCAAGGGCTCCAGCCTGACGCTCGTCTCGGCCTCGACCCTCGAGGCCGAGTTCAAGGGCACTCACACCTCGAACAAGGAGGCTGCGGAGAAGGTCGGTCAGCTCGTTGGCAAGCGCGCCATCGAGGCCGGCATCACCAAGGTCGCCTTCGATCGCGGTGGCCGTATCTACCATGGCCGCGTCAAGGCCCTCGCCGACGGTGCTCGTGCCGCCGGTCTCGAGTTCTAGGAGGTATGTAGCACATGGCTCGTAATCAGAAGCAGCAGCGCGAGGCCTCCGAGTTCGAGGAGCGCGTCGTTTACATCAACCGCGTGTCGAAGACCGTCAAGGGTGGTCGTCGCATGAGCCTCGTCGCTCTCGTCGTCGTTGGCGACGGCAAGGGCAACGTCGGCGTTGGCATGGGCAAGTCCGCTGAGGTGCCCCTGGCCATCTCCAAGGCATCTCTCGATGCCAAGAAGAACATGTTCCACGTGCCGGTGACCGAGCAGGGCACCATCCCGCACGAGGTTCTCGGTCACTTTGGTGCCGGCCGCATCATCATCAAGCCCGCTGTCGAGGGTACCGGCGTTATCGCCGGCGGCGCTGTGCGTCCCCTCTTTGAGCTTGCTGGCATCAAGAACGTCCTGTCCAAGTCGCTCGGTACCGACAACGGCCTCAACATCATCAAGGCTGCCGTCGAGGGCCTCAAGGAGCTCTCCAGCCCTGAGGACGTCGCGGCTCGCCGTGGCCTGACGGTCTCCGAGATGTTCGTCGGTAAGGAGAACTAAGCATGGCTGACACCATCAAGATCAAGCAGGTCCGCAGCACCAACGGTTGCAAGCAGGACCAGGTCCGTACTGTCCGTGCCCTCGGTCTCCACAGGATCCGCGAGGTTCGCGAGATTGCTGACAACGAGTCCGTCCGCGGCATGATCTTCAAGGTCAAGCACCTTGTCGAGATTGTAGAGGAGTAGCAAATGCAGCTTCACGATCTTACTCCCGCGCCCGGTTCCACCAAGAACCGCAAGCGCGTCGGCCGTGGCAATTCTTCGGGTCACGGCACCACTTCTGGCCGCGGCCAGAAGGGCCAGGGTTCCCGCTCTGGCGGCACCAAGGGTGCCGGCTTCGAGGGTGGCCAGACTCCGCTGGCTATGCGTCTGCCCAAGCTTCCGGGCTTCCGCAACCCCCGTCGTATCGAGTACACCGCTGTTAACGTTGAGCGTCTTGAGCGTAAGTTCGAGGACGGCGCTGTGATCGACGGTGCCGCTCTTAAGGCCGCTCGCATCACCAAGAGCGAGTTCGAGCCCGTCAAGGTGCTCGGCAATGGTGAGCTCACCAAGAAGTTCACGGTCAAGGTCGACAAGGTCAGCGCTTCTGCGCAGGCCAAGATCGAGGCCGCCGGCGGAAAGGTCGAGCTGCCGTGCTAAATGGTCTTAAGAATGCTTTCCGCATCAAAGAATTGCGCGAAAAGATTCTTTTTACCATAGCTATGCTCGTCGTGTACCGCATTGGTGCGCACGTTCCTGTGCCCGGCATTCCCTTCCAGGGGATGCTGGGCCTTTTCTCGACCGATAACAATTCGGTCGCCGCAGGTGCTATGGCCCTCCTGAATCTTTTCTCTGGCGGCGCGTTGAGCTATGTGTCGGTGTTTTCGCTGGGCATCATGCCTTACATCACCAGCTCGATCATCCTCCAGATGCTCCAGGCCGTTGTGCCTTCCCTGCATGAGCTTGCCCGCGAGGGCGAGGTCGGTCAGACCAAGATTACGCAGTATTCGCGTTACCTCACCCTGGCTCTGGCAATCCTCAACTCCGTGGGTTACCTCTTCCTCTTTAAGAGCTTCGGCATCAGCTTTAATGGTGCCGGCGCTCCCGAGATCATCTTCGACCTCATGATTGTCGGCACGCTCACCGCGGGCGCCATGCTGATCATGTGGATTGGTGAGCTCATCACCCAGCGCGGTATCGGCAATGGCATGTCGCTGATTATCTTTGCGAACATCATGGCCGGTCTGCCGCAGGCTATCTTCTCCAGCACCGAGGGCAATGCCGGTGGCATCATCACCATGGTGATCATCTGCGCCATCATCCTGCTGGTTATCCCGTTGATTGTTTTCCTTGAGCGCGGCCAGCGCCGCATCCCGGTCTCCTACGCTAAGCGCGTCGTGGGCCGTCGCATGATGGGTGGCCAGACCACCTACCTGCCCATCAAGGTCAACACCGCGGGTGTCGTGCCGATCATCTTCGCTTCGGCGCTGCTGTACTTCCCGGCTCAGATTGCCGTGTTCTTCCCCGGCATCGGCTGGATCCAGGCAGTTGCCTCTGCGCTTTCGCGCGGCTGGCTCAACTGGGTGCTTAACGTTGTCCTCATCGTGTTCTTCGCGTACTTCTACACCTCCATGGTGTTCAACCCCGATGACACGGCCGACAACCTTAAGAAGCAGGGCGGCTTTATTCCGGGCGTGCGTCCGGGTAGGGCTACCGCGGCCTACATCAAGAACGCGCTCAACAAGATCACGCTTCCCAGCGCTGTCTTTTTGGCGCTCATCGCCATCGTGCCTTCGATCATCTTCTCCTTCACGGGTAACCAGCTGATCCAGGCATTTGGCGGCACGTCCATCCTCATCATGGTCGGCGTCGTGCTCGACACGGTCGATAAGCTCGAAGGCCAGATCAAGATGTATGATTACGATGGATTCTTTAAATAGGCTAGAGGAGGATTGCTCATGAACCTCGTATTGCTCGGAGCTCCGGGTGCCGGTAAGGGCACCGTCGCACAGGAGCTCGTCGCCGAGTTTGGCGTCGCCCACATTTCCACGGGCGACCTGCTGCGTGCTGCCGTCAAGGGTGGCACCGAGCTTGGTATTCAGGCTAAGAAGTACATGGACGCTGGCGAGCTCGTTCCCGACCAGCTCGTGATCGACCTTGTCAAGGAGCGCCTTGCCGCCGATGACGCCCAGCAGGGCTTCATCCTCGACGGCTTCCCGCGCAACACCGCCCAGGCTGTGACGCTCGATTCCGAGCTCTCCGCCATGGGTCGCGAGATCGACTGCGCCCTTCTGGTCGACGTGGCCCCCGAGGTCATCATCGATCGTCTGTCTTCGCGTCGCACCTGCCGCGCCTGCGGTTACACCGGCACCGCTGCCGATGCTACCTGCCCCAAGTGCTCCGGCGAGATGTATCAGCGCGACGACGACAAGCCCGAGACCATCAAGAACCGTCTCGACGTCTACGAGAAGTCCACGAGCCCGCTCGTCGACTACTATCGTGGCCAGGGTCTGCTCAAGTCGGTCAACGGTGACCAGGCTCGCGAGACCGTGTACGGGGATGTCAAAGAGGCTCTCGGTCTATGATCAAGATTAAGTCTGCAACGCAAATCGAGCAGATGAAGAAGGCAGGAGCGCTATCTAAGATGGCGCTCCGCCACGTTGGAGCCATGGTGCGCCCCGGCGTTTCGACTTTTGAGCTCGATCAGCTCGCGGAGCAGATTATCCGCATGCATGGCGGCACCCCGGCCTTTAAGGGTTACGGCGGGTTCCCGGGGACCATTTGCGCATCGATCAACGATGCCGTGGTCCACGGTATTCCCAACCCCGACATGATCCTGCGCGATGGCGATATCATCTCCATCGATACGGGAGCCGTTGTCGACGGTTGGGTCGGCGATAACGCTTGGACGTTTTTCGTCGGCACCCCCACGCCCGAAGCCAAGGCTTTGTGCGAGGTCACGCGCGATTGCCTTAAGGCTGCCATCGAGCAGGCTGTTCCCGGTAACCATATCGGGGACGTCGGTTATGCCGTTCAGTCCCTCGCCGAGTCTCACGGTTACGGCGTGCTTCGTGATTATGTGGGCCATGGCATTGGCCGCGTGATGCACGAGGACCCCAACGTTCCTAACTATGGAAAGAAGGGGAGGGGCGTTCGCCTCCAGGCCGGCATGGTCATTGCCATCGAGCCGATGGTTACGATGGGTTCCAACCATGTGAGCACGGGCTCCGACGGTTGGATTGTTACGACCAACGACCACCTGCCCGCCGCGCACTACGAGAACACCGTCGCCATCACCAATGACGGTCCGGTGATTCTCACCACAGATGCACAAGGTGCTTGGTGTTCGCTCCAAGGCGGAGAAATGTAACAAGTTCCACTTAGTTGTGGAGCCATTACGAAGTTATTACGATGCGTGCATACGTGTTGTAGAATACTCAATCGCTGTCGTTTTCTAGAGAAAGATGATTGCTTGTGAAGAAGGAAGACGCAATTGAGCTCGAGGGTACGGTAAAAGAGCCGCTGCCCAACGCCATGTTTAAGGTCGAGCTCGAGAACGGTCATTCGGTTCTGTGCAACATTTCTGGCAAGATCCGAATGAATTACATCCGCATTCTCCCCGGTGACAGGGTTGTCGTGGAGCTTTCCCCGTACGACCTGACCCGCGGCCGCATCACCTATCGCTATAAATAGCGGCACGCATACACGCTCTTTTCCGACTGCAGGCTTAGCTCAACCTACGGTCGGTTTGCGTGTGAAGACCAGCCATAGTTTTAAACGCCTGCGGCTGGGCGAGTAGATAGTAGGGAAGTAGTTTGAGCGCTACCGAAAGGAAGAACGATGAAGGTACGTCCTTCGGTCAAGAAGATGTGCGATAAGTGCAAAATCATTAGGCGCCATGGCAAGGTCCTCGTCATTTGCGAGAACCCCCGTCATAAGCAGCGTCAGGGTTAAGAGAGGAGACTACGTTGGCCCGTATTAATGGTGTCGACCTCCCGCGTGAGAAGCGCGTTGAGATCGGTCTGACCTACATTTACGGCATCGGCCGCACCACTGCGACGAAGATTTGCGTCGAGTGCAACGTTAACGTGGATACGCGCGTTAAGGACCTCACCGAGGATGAGGTTAATGCCATCCGCGATTATATCGATAAGAACCAGATCATGGTTGAGGGCGACCTCCGCCGTGAGCGCAACCAGAACGTCAAGCGCCTTATGGACATCGGCTGCAACCGCGGCCTTCGTCACCGCAAGGGCCTCCCGGTCCGCGGCCAGCGCACCCACACTAACGCTCGTACCCGCAAGGGCCCGAAGCGTCAGATCGGTGCTAAGAAGAAGAAATAAGGAGCGCTAGATAGATGGCTACTGCTAAGAAGAACGTTCGCGCTGCCCGTCTGAAGCGCGCGGACCGTAAGAACATTTCCGTGGGCCAGGCTCACATTCGTTCTACGTTCAACAACACGATCGTTTCGATCACCGATCCCCAGGGCAACGTCATTTCCTGGAAGTCGGCTGGCCAGGTGGGCTTCAAGGGCTCCCGTAAGTCCACGCCGTTCGCTGCCCAGATGGCTGCCGAGGCTGCTGCCAAGCAGGCCATGGAGCACGGTATGAAGAAGGTTTCCGTCTTCGTCAAGGGCCCCGGCTCCGGTCGTGAGACCGCCATCCGCTCCCTCCAGGCTGCTGGCCTCGAGGTCTCGAGCATCCAGGACAAGACCCCCATTCCGCACAACGGCTGCCGCCCCAAGAAGCGTCGCCGCGTGTAACTGAAAGGATCGTATCAATATGGCAATCGACAGGACTCCTGTTCTTAAGCGCTGCCGTCAGCTCGGGATCGATCCCGCTGAGCTCGGTTACAGCAGCAAGAAGGAATCTATCCGTCAGCCCAAGCGCCGTCGCAAGGAATCTGAGTACGGCATGCAGCTGCGCGAGAAGCAGAAGGTCAAGTTCATCTATGGCGTTCTGGAGAAGCAGTTCCACGGCTACTTCAACAAGGCCCGTAAGATGAACGGCGTCACCGGTGAGAACCTCATGATCATTCTTGAGTCTCGCCTCGACAACGTCGTCTTTCGTCTTGGCTTCGCCCGCACCCGCAAAGAGGCTCGTCAGTCCGTCCGTCACGGTCACTTCACCGTGAACGGCAAGCGCGTGGACATCCCGTCCTACCGCGTCAAGGCCGGCGACGTCGTCGCTGTCGGCGAGAAGTTCCGTGACCTCCTCCCCATCAAGGAGGCCCTGATTTCCTCCGAGCGCTTTGAGGTCCCTGGCTGGCTCGAGGTCGATATCGAGAAGCTGTCTGGTAACGTGCTCGCTCTGCCGACGCGTGAGCAGATCAGCGGTGATATCAACGAGCAGCTCATCGTCGAGCTCTACTCTAAGTAGTCCATCCGGGCTGCTGAGGCTGGAGGTAATACATGTCAGAATTCATTAGGCCTCAGGTTCAGGTCGAAGAGATCAACGAGACGTCTGCTCGTGTCTCCGTCGAGCCGCTCGAGCGTGGCTACGGCGATACGCTGGGTAACTCCCTTCGTCGCGTTCTTCTGTCTTCGCTCGAGGGTGCCGCCGTCGAGGCTATTCAGATCGATGGTGCGCAGCACGAGTTCATGACCATCCCTAACATGGTCGAGGATGTCACTGACATCGTCCTGAATGTCAAGGGTCTTGTCTTCAGGGCTCTCGGCACGACCGACGAGGCGACCGCCACCATCTCGGTTGACGGCCCCTGCGAGGTCACCGGTGCGGACTTCTTTATTCCGTCCGAGTTTGAGCTGGTCAACCCCGAGCAGCACATCGCTACGCTCACCGAGGGCGGCCATCTCACCATGAGCATGCGCATCGGCTATGGCCGCGGCTATGTTTCTGGCGAGGCCAACAAGCGCGACAACGATCCCATCGGTGTGATCCACGTCGACTCGCTGTACTCGCCGGTTTCCCGTTGCGCCAAGCTCGTTGAGGCTTGCCGTGTCGGTCAGCACACCGACTACGACCGCCTTGTCCTCGAGATCGAGACCAACGGCTCCATCGCCCCGCGCGACGCCGTAGTCCAGGCTGCCAATATCATCAACCAGCATATGGCCGCCTTTATGAACCTTGCCGAGACCCCCGAGGTCGAGGAGGAGGCTTCGATCTTCGCTCCCGAGGTCACCAACGACAACGCCGAGCTGGACAAGCAGATCGAGGATCTGGACCTTTCCGTCCGTTCCTACAACTGCCTTAAGCGCGCCAGCATTCACTCGGTCCGTCAGCTCGTTGAGTTCTCGGAGAATGATCTGCTCAACATCCGTAACTTCGGTGTTAAGTCGATCGAGGAAGTGAAGGACAAGCTTGAGTCCATGGGCCTGAGCCTGAAGGCTTAATGCTTCGCATATTTGAGGAGAAACTAGACCATGCGTCACAACGTTAAGAAGGGCCTGAAGCTCGGCACCGATGCGAGCCACACCAAGGCCATGAAGAAGAGCCTTGCTAAGGCCCTCTTCGAGAACGACCGCATCAAGACCACCGAGACCCGCGCTAAGGCGCTGCGTTCGGTCGTCGATCCGATCATCACCTGGGCCAAGAAGGGCGACCTGCACTCTCGTCGTCTGGCTATCGCCAAGCTCGGTGATAAGCAGCTCGTTGCCGAGATCTTCGACAAGGCTGCCCAGGGCATGTGGCAGGACCGCAACGGCGGTTACACCCGCATCATGAAGCTCGGCAACCGCAAGGGCGACAACGCTCCCATCGTTATCATGGAGCTCGTCACCGAGCCTTGCACGCCTAAGGCCAAGAAGGCTGCTCCGGCCCCCAAGATGGCCGCTGCTCCCAAGAAGGTCGAGGCTGTCGAGGAGGCTCCTGCTGAGGAGACCGCTGAGTAGACATTCCGTCTGCATAGGCTATATTCGAGGGGTACGTTCGCGTACCCCTCTTTTTTTTGTCGCGATACCGTTGCTTGTTTGTTGGGAGCGCCCATGACTGCGCCGTCTGATTTCAATTTGACCCCCGAGCTTGACGCCACGCTCGTATTTCGCGTGGCCTATGATGGCTCGTCGTATAGCGGATTTGCCGAGCAGCCGGGACAGACGACGGTTGCGGGTGAGCTGCGTCGAGCCATCGAGACGCTGCTTCGCCGTCCGATCGATCTGACGTGCGCAGGTCGTACCGATGCCGGCGTGCATGCCGTGGCTCAGTACATCAGCGTGCCCGTAACGGACGCTGAGCTCGCCCTTACGCGCCGTAGGTGGCTGCGGGCTATGGATGCCCTGCTGCCTAAAGATATCGCCATAAACGAGGTCTACAGGGCCCGTAAGGGCTTTTCTGCACGCTTTGACGCGCGTTCCCGTACGTATACGTACCGTATTGCCGATCGCGATGCGCGCCCCGTGCTGTCCTGTGGTGCCGTGTGGTGGCATCGCTATCCCTTGGACGTCGAGGCCATGTCTGCGGCCTGTCCCGCGCTTTTGGGTGAGCAGGACTTTAAGAGCTTTTGCAAGGTCGCCTCTGCCGTGGGCAAGCCTACGCACCGCTGCGTGATGCGGGCCGAGTTTGGCCATGAGGTTGCGTTTGGCGAGGACATCCTGACGTTTACCATCGAGGGCAATGCGTTTCTGCATTCGATGGTCCGCACGATCGTGGGCACGCTTGTCGAGATTGGCATGCATCGCCGTAAACCCGAGTGGATGCGCGAGGTCATCGATGCTTGCGATCGTACCGCTGCGGGCCCCACGGCTCCTGCCTGCGGCCTTACGTTTATGGGCGTGGATTACGATCCCGCCGAGCTTGTCGTGCTCGACTAGGGGAGGGCTTGACGCGCCGTTCGTCGGCATCTGTCATCTGTGGGCTGCGCGTGTGCAACATCTGTTCTTGGCGTGCAGTGCAACCGGTGTCTCATTGCTTTTATTTATGGGGTGTACCATGAACCACGGTTTGATTCATTGCTGTCGAGAGGACGGATAACTTGGTTCGACGTGGCTCGCATCCGCGACTTTCGGTGATCCTTGTGGTAGAAGGTTCGCCCAGCTATGCGATGCGTGCGCTCGAGAGTATCCAGAACCAAGACCTCTACGATTTGCAGATTGTCGTTGTCTGCCGCGATGCTGCGCCCGGTGTGCGCCATTCGCTTCAGGTTGCTGCCGACAGGGACATCCATATTGATTTGATTGACGTCGAGGACGCGAAGCGCGGTGCTTGCCTTCGTGCCGGTTTTGCTGCCTCGCGTGGCTCTCAAATCATCGCTATGAACGCCGATGAGTGGTTTGCTCCGCAGTCCCTTTCCAAGATGGTCGATATCGCGTGCGATACTACGGCAGACATAGTGCTCCCCACGGTGTCGCTCGACCGCTATGATGCACATCGAGAGCGCCATTCGCGCGTCTTGGATGCTGCTCATATTTCCATTGATAGCAAATCCTCGATGGTGACCGGGCTGCCCCAGTTGATTTTAGGCGGCCTTGTCGTTCAGACCTCTGGCGTGATGTACAGCCGCTCGCTGTTTGAGGCATGCCTGTCGCGCGGCAAGGCGTACCGTACGGTTGAGTTTATGGCTTATGCGCTCTCGCAGGCACGATTCGTGTCCGGCTGCGGCGACGCTTGTTTCCACGCGGTGGCACCTAAGCTTACAGATGCCTTTGATCCCACCATGTATGCCAGGATATCCGATGACACTCGAGCGCTCGACGAGCTTGCGGACTCACTCTCGGAAGCAGATAGCGGTGGTCGGCTCAAGCTGGCAAGCCAAAAGTTCTACTTTGCTGGACTGGTCGCCTGCATCGAGAATTTGTGTCTGAGCCCGCATGGAGTGTCGTCAATCGAGCGTTCCGCCCGCATGCGTGATATGCTCGAGGCGCCTCGAACCCGTCAGATGGTCGCCGCGCTCAAGGATAACCATCGGGGACTCGGTCTGTTGTTTGGGCCGATCGCCAGCGCCAAGCCCGCGCGCTGCGTGATGTGTACGCATCTGGCAGCTTTTCTTAACCGGACGGGCGCAAAAACCGCCTAAACGGCTCATTTCGAAACAAATTTGCATAGAATTGTTTCGAAATGCGTTCTTATTCACAAAAGCCTTCAAATAGCGTTAAACTATTCAATCACTGATTGATTGTCTCTGCCATCTTTTGGAGAGAGGGTTTGTATGGCTAAAAAACGCAATGGGCGCCAGGATGCCATTAGAGATATTGTGCGCAATAAGGACGTCCGCACGCAGCGCGTGCTGGTCGATGAGCTCCGCGCTATGGGCTTTGATTGCACGCAGGCGACTGTCTCTCGCGATATTGCCGATATGGGGCTGCGTAAGCTCCCTGAGGGCATCTATGTTCTGGCAGAGGACCTGCACCTGCAGCGTATGGTTTCCGAGCTCGTAACGGGCGTTCTGCGCACCGATAATCTGGTTATGATCAAGGCTCAGCCTGGTACGGCTTCCGGCATCGCCGCCGCTGTTGATGCGGCAGAGCTGCCCGATGTGCTTGGCTCGCTTGCCGGCAACGATACGATTTTGGTTATTGCCCAGACGGCCGAGGACGGCGAGCGTCTTGAGGCGCTGATCAATAAGCTGAGCAATTCTCGCAAGTAGGCGTGCGGGTCGTGCGCTCGGCACCGTGCGCGCTGACATAGTGGCTTGTAAGGGGTATCGACGTTGGTCGGTACCCCCTTTTTGTCTGCCGGTATAAAGATCGCCCATCAGGTCGCTTTAAACTAAAAAGGCCCCCGAGCAGTTCAATAAGCTGCTCGGGGGCCTTGTTGCTTATGGCTGGATGAATTTCTAGCCGACCGTATCGTCAGGCGTGGGCGAGGGGTCGGGAGTGGGCGTAGGCGTAGGCGTGCCGCCATCGCCGCCGGTCGAACCACCAGTGGAGCCGCCCGTCGAGCCACCGGTGGTACCGGTGGTGTCGGTGGTGTCGCCGCCCGTGGTCTCGGTGGTCGTGGTCGTCGTTGTCGTTGTTGTGGCGGTTTCCTCTTCGTCCTCGTTCTCGTCCTTGTCGTCGTTCTCCGTCTTCTTGGTGTTGTTGGTGCCGTAGAACTTCCAGACGCTGTTGTTCTTGTAGGTGGGCGCCGTTCCGGTCGCAAACTCCTCGCGCTCGGTACCGGTCAGAACGGTGTTCATAAACCGCTTAAAGACAGGCAGGTTGGTGCTGTCGCCCAGCAGGTCTGTGCCGTATTTTTGGATGGGAATCTCGCCCGCGGAATAGCCGGTCCACAGGGCGCACGCCAGCTGCGGGGTATAGCCGCAGAACCACAGGTTGGTGGTGTTGTCGGTGGTGCCCGTCTTGCCGGCATAGGGCTGGTTGACGCTCAGGGCGCCGGCAGCACCCGTACCGCCGCCCTTCATGACGCCGGACAGAACATCGGTGACCGCGGCGGCCTCGCCCTCGGTAAGCACCTGTGAGGGATTGTCCGTGTGCTGGTACAGCACCGAACCGGTACGAGAGTCAATCTTGGTGATGGCGATCGGCTGGCGATAGTAGCCGCCGTTGGCAAACGTCGCGTAGGCGGCGGCCATCTCGAGCGGCGAGATCGAGCCGGTGCCGAGGGTCATGACGGGAACGTCCTCGATGTTGTCCTTGGCGGGATCGATGCCGAGCTTTTTGACGAGCGAGATGATCTTGCTGTTGCCGACGGCTTCCGCCACCTGGATGTAGCCGGTGTTGGAGGAGTATGCCGTCGCCTGCTTAAGCGTGATGTTGCCATAGCTATGGTTGGCGTAGTTTTGGACCTCGGTCGTGGTGCCCTTGGCCTTGAGCGGCGAGTTGCAGTTGAGGGTGACGTTGGGGTTCATGCCGTTTTGGATGGCAGTTGCCAGCGTAAAGGCCTTAAAGGTGGAGCCGACGGGACGCTTGGCCGTGGCATGGTTTACGTGGTTCTCGTCGGCGTTGTAATCGTAGCCGCCCACCATGCACTTGATGTAGCCGGTCTTGGGGTCGACGACGACCATGCCCATGTCCAGGCCGTCGAGCGAGAGCGTGTCGAGCTGCTCGCGAACGGCATTCTCTGCCACCTGCTGCATCGTGGGGTCGATGGTGGTCTTGACGGTCAGGCCGCCCTTAAAGAGCACGTCGGTCGAGAACTCCTGCTCCAGCAGCTGCTTAACATAGGCGACAAAGTAGGGCTGCGAGTATACGTCAACGCCGCTGCCCGAGATTTCGGTCACGTTGAGGGTGATGGGCTCGGCCTGTGCGGCATCGTGCTCCTCCTGCGTAATGTGGCCCAGGCGCAGCATGTTGTCGAGGACCTTGTTGCGACGGGACAGCGCCAGGTCGGGGTTGACCGTGGGGTCGTACTGCGAGGGCGAGTTGGGAAGGCCGATCAACAGCGCGGCCTCGCTCAGGGTGAGGTCTGCGGCGCTCTTGGACAGGTAGGTCTCGGCGGCGGCCTCAATACCGTAGGCGCCGTGACCGTAATAGATGGTGTTGAGGTACATCATGAGGATCTCGTCTTTGGAGTACATGTCCTCCATCTTTACGGCGATGTAGGCCTCGCGCACCTTACGCTCGATGGTCGAGTCGAACTGCTCCTCCTGCAGGATGGTGTTGCGCACCAGCTGCTGGGTGATAGTCGAGGCGCCTTCGTGCCCGCCGCCGAGGGTTGCCACCGCAGCACGCGCGATACCCCACAGGTCGATACCGCCGTGCTCGTAGAAGCGCTCGTCCTCGACGTCAACGGTGCCCTGTAGCACGTAGGGGGAGACCTTGTCCTTGGTGATGGACTTGCGGTTTTGCGTGTAGAAGCTCGCGATCTTGTTGCCGTTGCAGTCGACGATCTCGGTGGGCTCGCTCACCAGATACGCGTTGGCGTCGGTGTAGTCGGGCAGATCGGACAGCCAGCGGTTGACGTTGCCGACCATGCCGATGCCAAATGCCACGCCCGCAATCAGCAAAAAGCCCAAAAACGAGAGCAGGATTATGGGCAGGGCATGCGTCTTTGAACGGCTGCGTCCCTGTCGTTGGCGAGGACCCATATATTGACCTCCAGGTATGTCGTGCCGGACGGCGGATGTGCCGTCGGGGCAGGATGGACATAAGTTATTACACGATAAACCAAACGGGGCGCGCGAGGCCTCGTGTATGCTGGAAGACGGCATTTTTCAGAGTGAATGCATACCTTGGTAAGGAGCTTGCCGATGGCGATTCGGGCGATGGGGCCGAGCGGACAACACAAGACTGGATTGGATGCTGCCGGTGCGGCGCTGCCCGAGCTGCTGGCGCCGGCGGGCGGGCTCGACCAGATGTTTGCGGCCATCGCCGCGGGCGCCGATGCCATCTATGCGGGGTTGGGCGGCTTTAACGCCCGTGTGAGTGCGCACGGTTTTACCGACGACGAGTTTGCGCGCGGCTGCGCCGTGGCGCATGCCCATGGCGTGCGTGTGTACGTGACGCTCAACGTGTTCGTGTTTGACGATGAGTTGTCCGACGCGGTGGCGTTGGGAGCTCATGCACTGGAGCTGGGCGCCGATGCTCTGATTGTCGCCGATGCCGGGCTGGCCTGCGCGCTGCGCGCGGCGATTCCCGGGGTCGAGATTCACCTGTCCACGCAGGCGGGCGTTCATAGCGAAGGCGCCGTGCGACTTGCCGCCGATGAGCTGGGGGTCGAGCGCGTGACGACGGCACGCGAGCTGACGGTCGACGAGATTGCGGCGCTATGTGCCACGGGCGTGCCCATCGAGGTATTCTGCCACGGTGCGATTTGCATCGGCTATTCGGGGGCGTGCGAGTTCTCGGCCCTGCGGCGTGGGCGCTCGGCGATGCGCGGCGACTGCACGCAGCCGTGCCGTCTGGCGTACGACCTGGTGGACGAGGCGGGGCAGAGCGTTGTCGCCGTCGAAGGGGATCGCCTGTTGTGCCCGCGCGACTATCTGGGTATTGCGCATCTGCCCGAGCTTGTAGATGCCGGCGTGGCGTCGCTCAAGATCGAGGGGCGCATGAAGAACCCCGATTACGTATTCAACGTGGTGCGGGTGTGGCGCCGGGCACTCGATGTGCTGTGCGACGGCGCGTGGGACCCCGGTGCCGTGGAAGAGCTTGAGCGCGAGCTGGGAAGGTCGTTTAACCGTGGGTTTACCGATGCGTACCTGCGAGGGCGTTCGGGTGCCGAGCTGATGAGCTTTGAGCGTGCGATTAACCAGGGCGTGCGCGTGGGGCGCTTGGTCGCTGTGGGCCACGAAGAGGTGACCGTTGAGCTCGACGCCGCCGTGGCGGCGGGTGACACGCTCGAGATCCGGTTTTATCCGGGTGCCGACGCGCGTCCCGATGTGCCCAAGCGCTGGCCGCAGGTGCCCTGTCCGGTGGATGCCGCAGCGGGGGAGCGCGTCGTCGTGCATTGCAAGCGTAAGGTTGACACGGGCTGCGAGGTGTACCTGATTCGCAGCGCCGGCGTGTTGGATCAGACGGCGGCGGTGTTGGAGCGCATGCGGGCCGAGGCGGATGCGATTGCGCCCGTTGCGCGTGCCGTTGAGGTGCTGCCCTTTGAGGACGTTGCGGTGGATGGCGGTGCGTCCACGGAGTTGGTGGAGTGCGCGGTTCCCACTCGCATGGTTTTTGCTTGGCAGCTGATGGATGCCGACCCGCGCGGAGAACTTGATTTGTCCGACGCCGTTGTGGTGCTTGACGAGGTGTGCCGCACGGGTGACGCTGACTGGACCCGCTCACTGATACAGCGTGCCGGGCGCGTCGTCTGCCGCAACCTGGGACAGGTGGTGATCGCTCGCGAGCTGGGCGTGACGTTTGACGTGGCGGCGCCGGTGTTCTGCGCGAATCGGGCCACGCTTACCTGGCTGCGCGGACTCGGTGCGGGGCGGGTGTGCTTGCCGGCGGAGTTGCTCGGCAATGATGCGGAGCGTATTGCCGAACTGGCCGCTGAACCCGGCGTCTTGGGTCCGGTCGACGCCGACCGTCCCGAGCTTATGGTGTGCGAGCACTGCCTGCTGACCGCCGAGGGCGTCTGCGCCACCGATGCGACGGGACAGGTTCGTTGCCGCGACTGCTTGCGTCGTCGGCAGGTACGCTATCTGGTCGAGCGTGACGGTACACGTCTGCCAGTTGCCATTGACGCATGCGGCAGGACGAGGATTTTCCTGTCGTAGGTGCTGCGTCGCGTCAGTTTGTTATCATAAGAGAGTTTATGGACTTCCAGCACCGCCGTTTTCGGCGAGGGTGCTATAGCAAAAGGAGGATACCCAATGCTGTCTGTTGACGAGCAAATGCGTATCATCACCTCGGGCGCCGCGCAGATCGTTCCCGAGGCCGACCTTCGCAAGAAGCTTGAGAAGGGCGAGCCCCTCAACATCAAGCTCGGCGTCGACCCCACCAGCCCCGACCTGCACCTGGGCCACGCCGTGCCGCTGCGCAAGATGCGTCAGTTCCAGGACCTGGGCCACAACGTCACCCTCATCATCGGCAACGGTACCGCGTTGATTGGCGACCCTTCGGGCAAGAATTCCACCCGTCCGCAGCTTTCGCAGGAGCAGATCGAGGCCAATGCCGAGACCTACGTGAGCCAGGCCATGAAGATCCTGGATCCCGAGAAGACCACCATCGTGCACAACGGTGACTGGATCCTTTCGATGGATCTGGCCGGTCTGCTGCAGGTGTGCTCCAAGTTCACCGTCGCCCGCATCCTCGAGCGCGACGACTTTACCAAGCGCTACCAGTCTCAGACGCCGATCGCCCTGCATGAGTTCCTGTATCCCGTGATGCAGGCTTTCGACTCCGTGCAGATCAAGGCCGACGTCGAGATGGGCGGCACCGATCAGCTCTTCAACCTGCTCGCTGGCCGTGAGCTCATGGAGAAGATGGGCATGGAGCCGCAGGTCGCGCTCACCATGCCGCTGCTCGAGGGCACCGATGGCGTGCGCAAGATGTCCAAGTCCTATGGCAACTACATCGGCCTGACCGACGCTCCCAAGGATATGTTCGGCAAGACCATGTCCATCCCCGACGAGATGATCGGCAAGTACTATCGTCTGGCCAGCTCGCTCACCCCGGCCGAGGTCGACAAGATCGACGCCGCCCTGGCCGATGGTTCTGCCGACCCCTACGAGCTCAAGCGCGCTCTGGGCCGCGACCTGTGCGACACCTACCACGGCGCCGGCGCCGGAGACGAGGCTCAGGCCGAGTTCGACCGCGTGTTCAAGGAGGGCCAGCTTGCCGACTTCCCCGAGAAGCATGTCGAGCTGACCGTCAACGACGAGGGCCAGATCTACCTCGCCGGCCTGCTCAAGGACTTGGGCCTTTCGGCGAGCGCCGGCCAGGCTCGTCGCGATATCGACGGCGGTGGCGTCAAGATCAACGGCAAGGCCGTGGCTCCCAAGAGCTATAACATCGACCCCAGCGCCCTCAAGCTGGGCGACACCCTCTCCGTGGGCAAGCGCAAGGGCTTCAAGCTTATTTAGTTACGCGGTTTTACCAAACCGCGTAACAGCTCGACGCTGCGCGGGCTCCAGAGCGACAACTTGTCATTCAAAGAGGACGGCATGACCAGAAGGTCTATGCCGTCCTCTTTTCATGCCAATTTGTTCGCTCTTGAGCCCGCTCGCTGTCCGTCCTCAACCTGCGGTGTTGTCTTGTTTGGCACTTGGGGACGTTCCTTTGGTGCATTGGTGTCAGGTTTCTTTGCACCAAATGGCGTGTGCCGTTAAGCGGAAGGGGTGTTAGCGGGGCCTTCTTTTGGGCATACAATGGCTATTGGCTTGCTGCGGTGAAGGCTCGTCCGCTCCGCAGCTTTTTTCTACGGTTAAAGGAGTATGTATGTCCGTTGAGGTCATGAGGACTGTGATCGAGGCCGCCGAGGGTCGCGTGCCCGTCGACACGCTGTTTACCAATGCGCAGATCGTCGACGTGTATGGCCAGCGTGTGGCGCCCGGCAGCGTTGCCGTCAAGGACGGTGTAATCGTCGGCGTGCTCTACGATGGTCGCGACGATGCCGCTGGCACCTACGAGGCAACTGAGGTCATCGACTGCCAGGGTCGCTATCTCGCTCCCGGTTTTATTGACGGGCATCTGCATATCGAGTCCTCGAACATCCGCCCCGCCGAGTACGCGCGCATGGCGGCGACGCGCGGTACTACCACCGCCATTGCCGACAGCCACGAGATCGCCAACGTTTCCGGTCTGGACGGCCTGCGCTTTATGATTGAGGACGGCCGTCGCGCGCCCATTTCCATCAAGTACATGATGCCCTCGTGCGTGCCCGCGCTGCCCGATGAGCAGGCCGGTGCCGTTATTTCGGCTGCCGATATGCAGGCGTTTTTTGCCGAGCATCCGGGCGATGTCTTTGGTCTGGGCGAAATGATGAACCTGCCGGGCGTCTTTATGGCCGACCCCGAGACCTGTGCTCGCATCGATGCTGCCAACCAGACGCCGTCCAAGCAGGTCGACGGCCATGCGCCGCTCGTTGCCGGTAAGGACCTCAACGCCTATGCCGCAGCGGGCATTATCGCCGACCACGAGTCGACGATTCCCGAGGAGGCGCTCGACAAGCTATCCCGCGGCATGTATGTGATGCTGCGTGAGGGCACGTGCAGCCACGACCTGGCCAATTTGTCCCCGATGCTGCTGGAGAATCCCGCGCGCGCCCGCCGCTGCTGTTTTGCGACTGACGACCGTGCTCCCTCCGATGCGCTTTCGACCGGTATGATCGACAACGCCTGCCGCGTGGCTATCGAGGCCGGTATTGACCCCGTGGTTGCCATCTCTATGGCGTCCCTTTCTACGGCCGAGGCGTTTGGTCTGGACCACGGTTGTCGCGACCCGCACGAGCTCCGCGGCGCAATCGCCCCGGGCAAGCGCGCTGACCTGCTGTTGCTCGATGACCTGACGTTTGCTAAGGCTCCGCATCGCGTATATGCCGCCGGTGCCCTGGTGGCGCAGGACGGCACCTTTGTGGGCGAGATTGCACCCGAGATGGCCGAGGTTGCGGCCCTTGCCGATGAGCTGCGTGCTTCCGTTAAACTGCCGAAGCTATCGCTCGACGTGTTCGACTATGCCTTTAAGCCGGGCGAGGCTGTGATTGACGTGGTGCCGGGTAAGGCCATCACGGGTATGGTTCGTCCTGAGACTGACGAGGACTTGCGCCGCATTATGCTGATTGAGCGCCATGGCCGTGGCGTGTCGCTGCAGGCCGAGGGCGCCGACGGCGACGGCCCCGCGGGTCTGGGCTTGGTCGGCAAGCATATCGGCCGTGGTTGGGTGCGCGGCTTTACCATCACGGGCGGCGCCATTGCCTCCACGATCGGCCACGACTCGCACAACGTGTGCGTGGTGGGCGACAATGCGGCGGATATGATGGCTGCCGTTGAGGCCGTGGGCCAGGGCGGCCACGTGCTGGTGCGCAACGGCGAGGTCGTGGCGTGCATTCCGCTGGCGCTCGGCGGCCTGATGAGCGAGGGCGCTGCCGAAGACGTTGCGGCGCAGCACGACGACTTTATGGTCAAGGCGCGCGCCATGGGTATTGAGCCGCCGCTCGACCCCATCATGGGCATCATCTTCCTGCCCCTGCCGGTCATCCCGACGCTCCGCATCCGCCCCGAGGGCATGTTCGACGTCACAACCTTCACCTACGCCGACTAGTCATCGGGGACGTTTTTAAACGACTGGCCGTCGGGGTGGCGTGTCGCCTGACGCCGCGACCGTAGGGCCTCTGGCGCGCGTGAGCTATTTGCCAGGTCCTTGTAACGTTTGCGTCCGCGGAGTCTTATTTGAGCTCCCTTTGGGTACGGTGATTTTGGATATACATCCGATTCCATCAAGCCCGAAGGGAGCTTTTCTATGTTTAAACTGATTGCATCCGATATGGACGGCACGCTGCTTGACGAAAACGGCCAGGTGCCTCCCGAGACCTACGAACTGATTCTGGCGCTACACGAGCATGGCGTGCATTTCGCCGCATCGTCAGGTCGTCGCTACGATCGCCTGTGCGAGTTCTTTGCGCCCGTTCGCGACAAGATGGACTTTGTCGCCGCTAACGGCGCCCAGGTCTACGCCGACGGCAAGATGGTAGACCGTGAGGTGTATTCGCACCTGGCGATTCGAGGGCTCGCCCAAGCCGTCAGGACGTTTCCCAATCTGCATCTTGCGCTCTTTGACCGAACCAAGTCCTTCTTGCTCGATGATGAGTGCAAGTTCGTGCGCGAGGTCGATAAGGACCTTCCCAATGCCGAGCGCATTTGGGAGCTGCCCGATCCCAGCGTAAATATCATCAAGGCGAGTATCTTTTGCGATGACTGTGCCGTTATGGACAGCGCTTACGTACTGCAGCGCGAACTTGGTCAGCTCTTTACTTTTGCGCCTTCGGGCAACGCGTGGATTGATGCCATGCAGCCCGGTGTGTCGAAAGCCTCGGGCATCGCGCAGCTTGCGGAGCATTACGGCGTTGGACGCGACGAGGTCATGGCGTTTGGCGACTCGATGAACGACTACGAGATCATTCGCTTTGTCGGCACAGGCTGCGCGATGGAAAACGCGCGCCCCGCGCTCAAGGCGGTGGCCGATCGCGTGGTGGGTCGTAACCGCGACCACGCCGTTCAGCATGAGCTCCGTCGCGTGCTGGAGAGTCTCTCCTAATCCGGCAGATGGGGACGTTCCTTTTCTGCCGGCAGTGGGGGACAGTCCTTGCAGCTTTTTCGCGAAGACTGTCCCCAACGACTAGTCGTTTAAGAACGTCCCCAATGACTAGCCGATGACTAGGCGAGGGCGGCGATGATGGTGCGGGCGACGCCGTCGTGGTCGTTGTCGAACTCGGTGATGGCGTCGGCGGCCTCGCGGTCTTCGGGCTCGGCGTTGATCATGGCCATGCCATGGCCCGCTGCCTGCAGCATGGGGATGTCGTTGATGTTGTCGCCGAACGCCCAGGCGTCGGCGAGACGCTCGCCCAGATGCTCACACAGCCACGTGAGGGCCGTTCCCTTGGTGGCGCCCTCGCCCATGACCTCGATATTCATGGCGTAAGAACGCGTGACCTCAATGCCTCCGAGCGTGTCGAGCGCCGCCGCGATGGCGTCGCGATCGGCCGGGTCGTGCCAGTACATGGCGATGCGTTCGAGCGTCTCGACTTCGTCGATCTTGCTGTCGATATCCATGTCGATCGGTGTTCGTGTGCGCTTGAGCGAAGCCGCGATGTGGGGATCGCCGCCGCAGAACTCATCTAGGCGCCCGTAAAGCGAACGGGGGAGGAAACACTGTCCATCCGCGAAGATATCGAAGGTCACATCGTGGCCGGCGGCAATGCGATGGATGCGGTGGGCAATGCCGCAATCGAGCGGACGGCTCAAGATGCACGTGGCGCGCGAGGCGTCGGTGGGCACATCGTCGTCGAGCTGCCAGACGCTGGCGCCGTTGGCGCAGACTGCGTAGTGCACGGCGGGATGGGCGAGAATGGGCTCAAAGATGCCCGACAGCGGACGCCCCGTGCAGGGAACAAACTCGATGCCACGACGTGCGAGCTCGTCGAGCATTGTCCAGGTGGCATCGCTCATCTGCTTATCGCTCGTCAGCAGCGTCCCATCCATATCGGAAAACACAATCATTTGATGCAGCCCTTTCTACTGGCATAAAAAGCGTGGCCGAGGGCTTGGGTCCCTGGCCACGCTCGAGTTCTATAACGGTCCGCGTCCTAGCGGTCGGCGAGCGGCTTGTACTCCAGCGGCTCGATCACCGGACGATAGGCGGGGCGGATGATACGGTGCGCGCAGAAGAGCTCTTCCATGCGGTGCGCCGACCAGCCGGCCATGCGGGCGACGGCGAATAGCGGCGTAAAGAGCGTCTCGGGCACGCCGAGCATCTTGTAGATAAAGCCCGTGTACAGGTCGATGTTGGCGCAGATGGGCTTGGTCATGCCGTGGTCGCGCATGACCTGGGGTGCCAGGCGCTCGATACGCTCGATGAGTGCGAACTCTTCGCCCAAGTCCTTCTTGGCTGCCAGTGAGCGCGCGTAACGGCGGCAGACCTCGGCGCGCGGGTCGCTGAGCGTATAGACGGCGTGGCCCATGCCGTAGATGAGGCCCGTGCCGTCGAAGGCCTGCTTGTCGAGGATCTTGCCCAGGTAGGCCGCGACCTCGTCCTCGTCCTCCCAGTTGGAGACATGCGCGCGGATGTCCTCGTGCATAGACACGACCTTGGCATTGGCGCCGCCGTGGCGCGGGCCCTTGAGCGAGCCGATAGCCGCGGCGTAGGCGGAATACGGGTCGGTGGCCGAAGACGACAGCACGCGGCAAGCGAAGGTGGAGTTGTTGCCGCCGCCGTGCTCGGCATGCAGCATGAGCATAACGTCGAGCAGCATCGCCTCATCGCGGGTGAACGCCATGCCGCCGCGCAGGACCTGTAGGATGGTCTCGGCGGTGGAGAGGCCGGGCGTGGGGTGCGGCACGTGAACCTCGGAGCCGCGAAGCTTGGCGACCGAGGCCATGTGTGCGAAGGCGGCGATGCGCGGGAGACGTGCGAGCATGGAAATGGCGACGTCGATTTCGTGCTCGGGCGTGATCACGTCTGGTTCGGCATCGAAGGCGTAGAGCAGCAGCACGGCGCGCTGGAGCACGTTCATGATGCTCGACGACACCGTGGTCATAGGGAACTCTTTGACGTACTCGTCGCTCAGATGTCTAAAGGCGCCCAGGCGCTCGCAAAAGCCGTCGAGCTCTTCCTTGTTGGGCAGCGAACCCGTGATAAGCAGATAGGCGACTTCCTCGTAGCCGTAGCGATTCTCGGCCTGGGCATTGTTGACCAGATCCTCGATGCTGTAGCCGCGAAGCGTGAGCTTGCCCTGATCGGGCACGACCATTCCGTCGACCTTGTTGTAGCCGTGCACATCCGAGATGCGAGTGAGGCCCGCGACCACGCCCGAGCCGTCGGCATTGCGCAGGCCGCGCTTGACATTGTGCTCAACAAACAGGCCCTCGTCATAAGGGTCGGTCGGCAGGCCGTGGTAGAGGCTTTCGCTCTCAGGCGAAATCTGGCGGCTTGCTTCGTAATCCAGAACCAGGCGGCTCAAGTGGTCGTCGAAGCGGTAATAGATTTTCTTGGCGTCGTAGGCCATGCGCGCTCCTCTCCGGGCCGCTTGGGGGCCGCGCGCTTGGACGATATGACGTCAAGCTGCCCCGAGCGGCTTGTTCGCTACAGGCGGTACATAAAGTTAAAGACGTCCTCGCGCTGGATGGACACGTTGACGCCCGAAAGCTCGCCGGCCTCGGCCAGGGCCTTCTGCAGCTCGGCGAAGTCGAGCTTGGACTCGGCGGTGTCGGCCAGCATGGTCATGGTGAAGATGTCCTCGATAATGGACTGCGTAATGTCGCGGATGTCGACGTTGGCCTCGCCCAGAACACGGGTGACGCCGGCGACGATGCCGGGGCGGTTCTTGCCAAGGACGGTGATGACGATACGGGAGGACGAGATCTCGGCCATGGGAAACCCTTTCGCGTGGTTGCGGCGCGCGGGGGCGCTCCGCTACGGTACAGTGTTCATCATTGTACCTGTCTGGCGCAAAAAAGGCGCGCTCGCTGCGGCGTTACATGCCTGCAACATGAGCGTAAGGGGGAAGGCCGCACGGGGAAGAGCCGTCTGGCGCGTGTCCGGCTCGTGTTGGGTTGATTTCCGATCTCAGCCGAACACATTGAGCGGACAGGCCGTTCCCGCAGTCAGCCGAACGCCTCCGACGGCTGATTCCGAACTGGAAGCGGAGGGCATCCCCGCCCTTCGGTAGGGGATACCGCTCCGCGGCGCATGCCGCGGGCGGCGCCCCTATCGGACCACCGTGACCTCAGTTGGGATGGGCCCAGCACTGCCGCGTACTCGGTGAGCTAGAGCCAACTGTTCGTCTTCACGTCGCGTATGGCGATATTTCGGTCGTCCGGCTCGGTGATGCCGTAGCCGAACGCCTGGAGCGTCTCGATGGACTCCTGGATCCTCTGTTGGAACATGGGACCCGGACCGACCCTCGGCCCGAGGTGCCCGCGCCAAAGGCACGGCGTGGCGCGCAGCATGTTATGGATTTTGGAGATGGGCTCGATGTCGGCGTAGACGTTGAGCGTCGCCATGGCGTCCTTGTGGCCGAGGATCGATTGGAGCGCCTTGATATCGCCGCCTTGGCGGATCCACTGCGTTGCGAACGTGTGGCGAAGGCCGTGGAACGTGATCAGCTCGTCGTTGGTGCCCATGAGGCCGTTGGTCTCCGAGAACGTCTTGAACGCCCTGCGGATATAGCTTGTCGTCGCGAAGGTCGCGCCCGGCTCCGACAGGATGTAGCAGTCCCCGATCTCGACCGCCCCGGTAAGGCCGCGCAAGCGCAGCTTTCCGCAGTCGATCTCGTGGGTCTCCTTCAGGAAGGGGAGTAGGCCGACCGGGTCGATGGGGATACCCCTGGCGTCATGGGTCTTGGTGTCCTTGATAAACGAACCCATTCCCTTCGCGTACGCCACCGAGTGTCTGATCGAGATCAGGCCCGTCTCGAAATCCACATCGCACCACCGAAGGCCGCAGACCTCGCCGATTCGCATCCCCGTGTGCAGGGCGAGTACGACCGCCCTCTAATCCTCGGCGGACCAATCGAGTCCGAACTCCTTTCGGGCATCCTCTTCGCTCATGACTTCGAGAAGGTCTCCGGGTTGGCAACGAAGGGCGAGGCATAGCTGCTCGAGTGTGTTGAAGCGAATGCCGCGAATATGCCCTTTTTTAATACGGGACAGGTTCACGGGCGTGGTTCCAATCCTTTCGGCAAGTTCGTTCGAGGAAATCTTTCGCTCGGCCATGATCTTGTCGAGGCGAACAATTACGGGCATGGCGTTTCCTTACGCAATCTCGTCGGAGTCGAGGTACAGCTCTCGGGCGTACAAGAAGAGCTGGGAAAGCATGAACAGGACGATGCCGAGAACCAGAGAGGTCCAATCGAATGATGAAGCGATCTCTTGGGCGCCGACGGCCCCCTCGCCGCCAAACATCGAAACGGAGGTTTTGAGTGAGCCGGCGTAGAGGCTGGTGGCAGCTTGAACAACGAAGAGAATGCCGAGCACCTTCAAGCATGTCGCAGACCCTTTCTTGAAGGGGTCTCCGCTCTTGATCGTCCACACGAGAACGGCGCTGAGGATGGTCGTAGCGATACCGATGACGGCAGGGACCAATGTCGAGATCGCAAGGGCTGGATACGCGGGGGAGTCTGCAATTACAGGGTTGTCGAGCACTTCGATTGCTAGCTTTAAGGAGAACGCCACTTGTGCGATGGCGGTGGCGCAAAGGGTCGCAGAGGCTATCGCACATGCGATGCGGAAGGAATGAAGCCGGGGAGTGCGATTGTCGGAACTCATAATAACCTCCGAAGAATTTAAAAAACTCAGGTTACTTTTTAACAGTTTATGTTAAATTGACTTTGCCGGCAAGTAATCACAGCATGCTGCAATCGTAACCCCGCGCATCGGGCTGAATCGTGTTGAAACGAGCTGGTGATACGTATGCTCAAAATCTCGAAGGTAATCTTTAGGTCGCTCCTCTCCTCCAGGTCGCTCTGTGTTGTCGTTGTTGCGTTGATGGTTCTTTGTGCTCTGCCCGTCTTCAGGAGCGCGGCTGGCATCGACGGACGGGTCGAATACCTCGAGTCGGGAATAACCCGTGTTGAGCAGGAATTGTCAGCATCCTATGCGGATGCGCTTGTGAATGCGGGGGAGGACGGTGTCTATACCTCTTCATCAAGCATGCCCGCGCTTCTGTACCCTCTTGCCGCGGGACGTCTTATCTTGGCACCGCTCTCTCCCCTACTTCCGTTTCTGCAGATATCGGATGGAGAGTACACCTATTATGACGGATCGAAGGAGTACTTGCTATGGGTCGCAACGGCCGTTGCCGTCTCGTTCCTTGCCGCGCGTCTTAACAAACGTGAAAAGCTCATCATCCAGGCACCGATGGGCGAGCTGGGTAGACTTGTTGCATCGAGCGTATGGGCGAGTGTTTTTGCAATGCTTGCCGTCCTCGCCATCAATCTTCCAGGGATAATCGCCGCGCTTGTGAAGAATGGCCCGGGCTCGCCGTTCTATCCGATAGGCTACATTCAATATGCGACTCCGGTTATCAAACCGGCTTGGCTGGTGTTCGCGCAGACGGCCATCTTGCAATTCTTGGTGGCAGCGTTCATCTCGCTTGTCGTTCACCTTGCCGTGAAGATTGCCAATAACCCTACGCTTGGAATCGTGTTCGTATGTGCCCTGATGGGGGTGACGATGGTTCCCGGGTATTACGGAAGATCCATCGCTTTACGTGAGTTCGCCCTGTTGAATCCCCTTACGTATGCGAACACTGAGTTGACCGTCGGCGCCTATAGCCCGTACCCGACAGCGCAGATAGTGAATCTGCCTGGACTTTGCTTCGAGCGTGGCGCGATTGCCCTCGTATGCGCAATCGGGATCGAGGTGCTGGCAATTAGCCTGCTTTGCGTTGCTGGAAAGAGCGGCTGCGCGTGCCCGATATCCCCGATTTGTCTTGAGAGAGGTTCCTTCACTGCATCGAGAACGGCAACTCGTTCGAGCGCTTGTGCCTCCGCCGTTGCATACGTAAGAACGATGGGGAAACTGCTCCTGCGTTCTCCTACCCTCGCCGTATGCGCGATTGCAATGTCGACGACGATGCTGGCCCCGGCTCTGGTCGAGATGTTTCCTGACGCTGATAACGTTTCCGCTGTTCGGTATAGGGATGGGGAGCTCCGTTCAATAGATCGGTATCTAGAGCAGAACGCTGCGAATATGGACGTCGAGGGCAAAGCGGCCCTGGAAGACATGCGGGATGCTCTTTCGGGTTTCGTGTACGCGCCTATGCCTGCGGAGGGGTTTCGAAGCCTTGCGACGTACGAGCGCGCTCGAGGTGAGCTGGGCGCGGCAGATGCGACTCTCCTGCAATCGATCGGAATCGAGCCGGAGACTCCTTCTCGTGCGGAGGCGCGCGCCCTTCTGCTTGAGTCGATCGCGAGCTTGCCGGACCCCAAGGTTTACGAGTTAAGTACGAAGATGCCCCCATTAATCCTCCTTTCGTATCTCCAGGCAGCGCTTCCCTCCTTATTTTTGCTGTTGCCCGTGGTTGTCACATCGCTCGCGTGCACCCACCTGCAGTGTCGTTCCCTTCTGGTTCTCCAGATCCCCGCAACAGCGCATGTGCGTTTTCTGACGGCTGTTGCGCTGGCTCTCCTGCTTGGCTTGGTGCTGCTTTTGGTGTCGATGGTTCCCGCTGTCGTCGTGTCCGTGATTAAGAACGGTGCGGGTGGATCGGAGTATCCCGTCGCTCTCATTCGGGCGGGAGCTTCGACAACGTCCATGGTGGGGGAGGCGGTGTTGTGCAGTATTCCGTTGCTGGTCATGGCATACGGCGTGATTTCCGTCGTCGCTGCGTTGACAGCAGCGATTAGCCGCAACCCCGTTGTCACCGGAATGGTTTGCGCGGTTCTCTTGGTGTTGGGTTCGTTGAGCGCTCATGTTGAAAGCGTGGGCATGGGCGTCGCGCTGCTGGCTCCATTCGCCTCGTTTGATCCCGCTTCCCAGGTGGGGACGATTGGGCTCCTTGGGCGAGGGACGAACGCGATGCCTTTTGGAGAGGTCGTCGGCGCATCGGGCGCTCTGCTGGTGGTCTTGGGCGCCGTATCTCCGTTGATGGTGCGCCTGAGTGTTCCAAAGATCGAAAGGGGATGATCTCGATGATTGACCTTCAAACGCTGACGATCTCTTATGGAAAGAAGGTGCTCGTAGATTCGGTGAACGCTGAGTTTGCCCCGGGTACGGTCTACGGTCTCGTCGCTCCGAACGGGCATGGAAAGACGACGTTGCTGCGTGCGATGGCAGGTTTGCCGGGTCCTCGCGTGGACGGGAGCATCGTTCTGGATGAGGTGCAGGGTACGGGTGCGAGAGAGGTCCGTTCTATGATCTTCTATGCACCTGGTGAGGGGACGCTGCTGTATCCCGGATTGCGTGCGGAAGATCACCTCAAGATGGTTTGCGATATGTGGCCGCATGCTCGCGATATCGAAGAGATAGTGGAACAAACGCAGATAGGCGAGTTCGCGAAGATGAGGATCCGCACTCTGAGCCAGGGCATGAAGCAGCAGCTTACCCTGGCGATTGCGTATGCGACGGGCGCGCGGTACCTTCTATTAGATGAGCCCATGAACGCGCTCGACCCCAGCAGGGTGGACTTGCATTCCGAGATTCTCAGGAAGCTGGCCGATTCTGGTACGTGCATCATCATGTCATCCCACATCTTGGATTCGGTCGATAGGCTGTGCGATGAGATTCTGTTTTTGAAGGATGGGAAGCTCATTAGAAGCATTCCGCAAGATGATGCTGCGCCGAAGTCTCCTGGATCCCATTTCGCAAAGCCTGCCGGACGCGCCGAGGGTGCGCTAAGCACGTATCGGCGACTCTACGAAAAGGGCGGGTAGAAATGCAAGTTAAAAATCTATGTGGCCAATGTGATACCGTTGAACCCGCATATCGATACCGCTCAGCCATTCGCCTCGCCCCCGTCGCACGCATCTTCATTCGGT
>CABUAT010000018.1 GCA_902489665.1 uncultured Collinsella sp.
TTGAAGCGGTGGTTGTATGCCGCGTCCGTCGCTCCCGCCACGAGACCGACGGACGCGGCATACAACCACCGCTTCAAAGGGGCAAGCCGCGCACAAGATTGAGCCAGTACAACGAATACCGCCGCCGCAACGGGAATGGCCCATAGCAGCCCGACCGCCGGCGCCCGCTCCCTCAGCAGCGCATCAGCGGCCACGTTGAGCACCAAGGCGCAGCTCATGCACATGCCGGCACACAAGGCCATCGTCCACGGAAGCAGGGGCCGCGGTGGCATCACACGCTCGCGCTCGGTCGCACTCATACGCAGATGCAATCTTTGATTTTGGCAAGCTTCTTCTCGCCGATCCCCGACACACGCATCAGATCGTCAACCGAGGCAAAAGCACCGTTCTTTGTCCGCTCATCGATAATCGACTGGGCCATGGAGGGACCGATGCCCGAGAGCGTCTGTAGCTCTGCCGCGCTTGCCGTATTGATATTTACTAGGCCTGTTGCGCCACTCACACCCGATGATGCGGAAGCCCCACCAACAACACCGGCTTCCGCAATGGACGCCTGCTGCTCCCCTACCGTTGGAACGTGAATCTTCTGTCCATCGACGACCTTAGATGCCCGATTGAGCCCCGTAACGTCTGCCTCGGGCGCCAGCCCGCCGGCGGCATCAATCGCCTGAGCCACCCGCGCGCCGTCCTTGAGACGATATACGCCGGGCGACACAACGGCGCCATCAACATCGACATAAACCTCTTCCGCAGCAGACGCCTTAGGCGAAGAGCCTTCGGATGTCTTTCCGCTCGAAGCATCGCCGGATCCCGGCTCCACTAACGAGCCCGTACCATCAGTGCGCTCAAACGACACACCGCCGGCACCGCCGCCAAGGTTCGCCATCGCCAAGCCGCTCGCCATCGCAATGACGCCCAGCATCGCCACCACCACAGCCTTATGACCGAGCAGCTTGCCCGCCCAGCGGTCCATCTTTTTGACCCGTTCGTGTTGTTCGCGCTGCGCCATAGCAAAACCTCCCAACAACATAGTGTCAGGAAAAGAGCCCTGCAACAGCCATGCTTCAAAACCGGTTTTCGCGGTCAAACCAAAAGCTGACCAAAACCTTGCACAAATCTGTCCATTTATTCAGGCACACGTCAGCAAATGAACACTTAGCCGCAAAATGCCCAGATAGCAAAAGACCGACGATGCAAGCGCATCGTCGGTCTATGCACAAATTTACTCGTGATCTTGGTAAATCTCACGCGGAGCAAGCTCCGAATGTTTGCGCTTTAAGGTCTTAGGGGCCTTATACGTGTTGCTTTCGAAGTCGATGTACTCGGTCTGCTTGAGTAGGCGCTCGATCATCTCCTCGTGATCGAACAACTCCCAGGCCTCATGCACGGCATCGAGTTTAGCGTGCGTCTCGGGACGACGCGGCATAAACAGCGTGCAGCAGTCGGGAGCGGCCTCAGTCGAGATATCGAACGTACCAATCTCCTCGGCGCGCGCGATGATCTCCTGCTTGTCCGAACCGATGAGCGGACGGAACACGGGGATCTTCACGGCCTCGTTAACGGCCATGATATTCTCAAGCGTTTGGGAGGCAACCTGTCCAAGCGATTCGCCCGTCACGATGGCCTTGGCGCCCTCGATGTGTGCAATGCGCTCGGCAACCGAATACATAATGCGGCGATACATGATCACGCGCAGGTTGCTGGGACAGGTGACCGAAATCTCACGCTGGCAGTCGCCAAACGGCACCACGTACAGGCGGCCGATCTGGACACCCGGCTCCAGCGCACGGATGATGTCCTGCACCAAATACTCGCTCGTATCGGGCGTCTGCGGACGACCAGAGAAATGTACCGGCACGCACACCGCGCCGCGACGCGCGAGCATCCAGGTCGCCACCGGAGAATCGATACCCGACGACAGCAGCGTCACGACCTTGCCAGCAGAACCCACCGGCAGGCCGCCCACGCCGCGCTCGGAGCGCGCATACACGTAGACGCTACCCTGGACCACCAGTACGTTCACCATAGCGTCAGGATCGTGCATCTGAACCTTTTTATCAGGAAACGCCTCGCACAACACCTCGCCCACCTGACGATTGATGTCAATCGAGGTGAGCTCATAGTCAGTATTGGAGCGCTTGGCGTGCACCTTAAACGAATCGAAGGAACCAAACTCACGCAGCGCCTTCACGGCGGCAGCACAGTACTCCTGAGGGTCGCGATTGGTGTGATACGCCAAAGACACACGAGCAACGCCGGGAACGGTGCGAATGACACGCGCCGCCTCGTCGGCCTGATGCTCGTTAAAGGTCACGAGGATATAACCGGAAATTCGAGACACGGCATTCACGGAAAAGGCGGCCAAGGCCGCCTTGATGTTATCCATGAGGATATGCTCAAAATGTGCACGGTTCTTACCCTTCAGTCCAACCTCGTGATAGTGGACCAGGCAGACGCGAGCCGCCATTTAGGCTTCAGCAACCTTGTGGCCGAGCGCCTTCTCATAACGGGCCTCGTCGTAAGAGATGTCGCCGTCGACAATCTCATCCATAGCCATCGAAATGGTATCGGCACCGGAAAGCCCGATGGTGATGTCATCGACATCCTGGACGGCAAGCACGCGGTTGTGCTGGCCACGCAGCATGCTATTGATGTCGCAGGCGCGCTTGGAGGCAAGCGAAGCGAGCAGGAAGCGGTTGTGATCGGTCTTCTCCAGAAGATCGTCAATGCAAGGCTTTACAACGGACACGGACCTCAGATCCTTTCATGCATATCGAGAACGCGAACGAGCTCATCGGTCGCGCGGTCGAGATCGTCATTAACCACGACGTCGTCGTAGCGGTCGGCAAGGGCAAGCTCATCGGCGGCGTTTGCCATACGCAGCTCAATCGTCTCGGGCGTCTCGGTACCGCGACCGACTAGACGCTCGCGAAGCACCTCGAGCGAAGGTGGCTTGATAAAGATCAGCACGGCCTCGGGGAAACGCTCCTTCACCTGCAGGGCACCCTGGACATCGATCTCCAAGATGAGAGACGAACCAGAGGCGAGCTTGGACTGAACCTCGCTCACCAACGTGCCGTAGCAGTTACCGTGGACCTCGGCCCACTCAACAAACTCACCGTTTGCCACGCGGCGGTCGAACTCCTCACGCGTCAGGAAAAAGTAATTGACGCCATCGACCTCGCCTTTGCGTGGGGCTCGCGTGGTAGCCGAAACCGTCAGGCCCAGGTTAGAGCGACGCTCGCGCACACGAGTGACGAGCGTCCCCTTGCCCGCGCCTGACGGTCCAGAAATCACAAAGAGCTTTGAATCCTGAGCGCTCACTTATTTGGTCAGCTGCTCGAGGAGCTGCTCGCGCTGACGGACGCCAAGGCCCTGAACGCGACGGGTAGCGGAGATGCCGAGCTCCTCCATGATCTTGGCGGCCTTGGCCTTACCATAACCAGGGAGAGACTCGATGAGGGTGGAAACCTTCATGCGGGAAGCGATGGGGTCATCGGAGTTGAGCACGGACTCGAGGGACTTCTCGCCCTTCTTGATCTGCTCGCGAAGCTCAGCGCGGGCGTGACGTGCGGCAGCAGCCTTCTCAAGAGCCTGCTTACGCTGCTCATCGGTAAGCTGAGGGAGTGCCATTCGTACCTCCAAATAGTTGGGTTATATCTGATTCAATAATTGGCATTTTAGCACGTAGAACGTACAAAATGCCCAATCGCGGGTCCATAGGTTAGACGATACCCGCAAAAAGTGCAATATACTGCGCCCAAAGTTAAGCCCCTGACCTGCGATTCCACACAAAGGATGGGAAAGTTTACGCAGGCACAGGGGCTATTTTGTGCTAATGAGACCCAAAAGTGGTGACTTAGGGGAATCTTTTACGCGACGTTTTCGACCAGCTCGGCGACGATGGCGTCAAAGGCGGCGACCGGATCGTCGGCGCCGGTGATGGGACGGCCCACCACAATGTGGCTTGCGCCTCGCTCGATAGCCTGGGAAGGCGTCGCCACACGGGACTGGTCACCAAGGGCGGCACCAACCGGACGCACACCCGGAGTCACGATCAGGGCATCGGGACCCAACAGCTCACGCATGTCGTGAGCCTCCATCGGCGAGCACACGATACCGTCGATGCCGTTGGCCTGAGCGAGCTTTGCCAGGCGGGCGGCCTCCTCAGCCACGGGCGACTCGACGCCGATCTCGCTCAAGGCATCCTGATTCATGCTCGTAAGAACGGTGATGGCGACGAGCTTGGCGCGGTCCTCGCGCACCTCCTCGGCACCCTCGCGGCAGGCAGCGAGCATGGCGCCCGAACCCAAACCGTGGACCGAAAGCAGATCGGCACCAGCAAGCGAGGCCGAGCGGGCGGCACCGCGAACCTGATGCGGAATGTCATGGAACTTAAGGTCAAGGAAGACCTTAAAGCCCAGGTCCTTAAAGGTCTTGACGATCTGGGGACCCTCAGCGTAATAGAGCGTCATGCCAACTTTGAGCCAAGCGGCATGGCCCGAAAGCTCGTGGGCAAGCTCGAGCGCACGCTCACGGTCGCAGTCGAGGGCGACGATTACGCGGTCGCGGGCATCGGTCTCTAGCATTCGAAAGCACCTACCAGTTCGTTGATGTCCTTTACGCCTTGGGACTCAGCCCAGGCCTCGAGCTCATGCGCGATCTTGAGCGAAGCGCACGGATCGACGAAGTTGGCCATGCCGACCGACACGCAGGTGGCACCGGCCAGGATAAACTCAGCCGCATCCTCGCCGGTCATGACACCACCGACACCGTTGATGGGGATATCAACGGCCTGGGCAACCTCCCAGACCATGCGCACGGCGATGTGGTGGCACAGCGGGCCCGAAAGGCCGCCCTTGGGCTTTGCCACGCGGGACTTGCGGGTATGGACGTCGATGGCCATGCCCTGAATGGAGTTGATGACCGAAAGGCCGTCGGCGCCGGCAGCCTCGAGGGCCTTGGCGATCTCGGCGACGTTGACCGGCGCCATCTTCACGAACAGCGGCTTATCGGTCACCTTGCGGCAGGCAGCCATAACGGAAGAGGCGCCCTCGGGCGTGGAGCCCATGGCGGCACCGCCGGCGGCGATATTGGGGCAGCTCACGTTGATCTCGTAGCCGGCAGCCCAGGGGCACAGCTCGACATACATCTCGAGTGCGCGGACAAACTCGTCAACGGAGTGGCCGGCAACCTGACAGATGACCTGGCAACCGTCCTTGGACAGTTGCTCGAGCCACGGGCCGGACTCGCGGGCAAAGGCGGCCACGCCGGGGTTCTGAAGGCCCACGGAGTTGATCATACCGCCGGGGATCTCGGCCATGCGGGGCGCGGGGTTGCCGGGCCAGGGCTCGGCTGCGCAACCCTTGGTGGTGATGGCGCCCAGCTGGGAAACATCAAAGAAGTTCTGGAACTGCCAACCGTAACCAAAAGTACCGGCTGCGGTGTTGATGGGGTTCTGCATCTTGACGCCGCCGAAATCGACGGCCATGTTCACGGTACCCACTAGAAGACCACCACCTTGGAAGCATCGAACACGGGGCCGCACATGCAAGCACCCTTCATACCGTCGACCGTCTCGACATTGCAGGTGTTGCAGGCGCCAAAGCCACAGCTCATCATGCGCTCGAGGGACACCTCGCAGTACGCACCGGCCTCGGCGGCAGCAGCGGCGACCTTCTTCATCATGACGGCGGGACCGCAGCTGGCGACGTAGTCGTAGCCGCCCTCGCCGAGCAGCTCGGCTGCCGGGTCGGTGCAAAAACCGTGCGTGCCGAGCGAGCCGTCGTCGGTGCAAACGTTGACCGTGGCGCCCAGCGCGCGGAACTCATCGATGCCCACGGCCTTGGAAGCGGTGCCAAAGCCCAGGCACACGTCCACATCAACACTCTGCTCGGCAAGCATACCGGCAAGACACAGCACAGGCGGAACGCCGATGCCACCGGCGACGAGCAGGGCCTTCCTGGTGCCCTCGGGTACCATCCAGCCACGGCCACCGGGGCCCAGCAGGTTAGAGGAGGAGCCAGGGCCCATCTGGGACAAACGACGGGTATCGTCGCCCACGACGGCGTACCACAGCTCGACAGTGCCGGCCTCGGCGTCGGCGCGATAGAAGCTCAGGGGCACGCGAAGCAGCGAGGAAGCATCGCCGGGCACGGCAATGTTCACAAACTGGCCGGGCTTGAGCGCACTTGCAAGCTTGGGGGCCGAGATGACGAGCGAGAAGATGCCGTCGGCGATCTCCCGGTTCGAGACGACCTCGAAGTCGTGCATGCGTGCAGTGGAAGGTGTGGGCATAGACGCTCCAATCCCCCATGCGGTTGCATGGTCCAAACGAATAGAAAGCGCGGCACCGCAAGGGCGCCGCGCACAAAAGCGATAAGGCTATGCTAGCAGATGCAGCCGTCGGCAAGCGTCTGCTTACCGCCGACAAACACATCGGTGGCACGACCGGTGAGCGTGCGGCCGGCAAAACCGGAGTTCTCGGCGCGCGACTCGTAACCGTCCTCGCCAACCGTCCAGGTGGCAGAGGGGTCGAACACGGTCAGGTCGGCAACGGAGCCCGCCTTGACCTGAACCTGGTCGAGACCCAGGATCTCACGCGGCTTGATGGCCATGAGCTCGACCATGCGGCCCATGCTCATCTTGCCCGTGTTGACCAGCTCGGTGAGTACGAGCGACAGCGAGGTCTCGAGGCCGATCATACCAAAGGGCGCAAGCTCGAACTCACGGGCCTTCTCCCACGGGGTGTGAGGAGCGTGATCGGTGACGATAACGTCGACGGTGCCGTCGATGACGCCCTGACGGATGGCCTCGGCATCCTCCTCGGTACGCAGCGGCGGATTGACCTTGAGCGAGGTGTTGTAGGTCTCGTCCAGGTCGTTCTCGGTCAGGAACATGTGGTGCGGGGTGGCCTCGCAGGTGACCTGAACGCCAGCGGCCTTACCGGCACGCACGATCTCCAGGCCATGGGCGGTGGAGATGTGCTGGATGTGCAGCTTGGCACCGGTCAGCTTGGCGATCTCGATGTCGCGAGCGATCTGGAGCTCCTCGCCGGCAGCCGGCCAGCCCTCGAGAGCCAGACGGGTCGAGACCTTGCCCTCGTTGATCTGGCCATGGCCGACCAGGTCCTCGTCCTGGCAGTGGCTCATAAAGACCTTGCCGAACATCTTGCCGTAGTCCATGCAACGACGGAGCATACCCGCGCCCTGCACGCCGCGACCGTCGTCGGTGAAGGCGACGGCGCCGTGGGCGACCATATCGCCCATCTCGGACATGGCCTCGCCCTTAAGACCGCGGGTCATGGCACCCGACGGATAGACGCGGCAGTGACCGACCTCGGCAGCGCGGGACTTGACGAACTCCACGACGGTGCCGTTATCGGTGACGGGATCGGTGTTGGGCATGGCGCACACGCCGGTAAAGCCGCCCTTGGCAGCTGCGCGGGTGCCGCTCTCGATGTCCTCTTTGACCTCGTAGCCGGGCTCGCGAAGGTGAACGTGCATATCCACCAGGCCAGGGACGAGGTACTTGCCGGAAAGGTCGCGGACCTCGGCTCCCTCGACGGCGAGATTCTCGCCGACCTCGGCGATCTTGTCGCCGTCAATCAGGACGTCAACGACACCGTCAAGCTCGACGGACGGGTCGACGACGTGGGCATTCTTAAGAAGCAAGGCCATTATCGGCACCTCCAAGCAGCAGATACAGGATAGCCATACGCACGCAGATACCGGCGTAGACCTGCTCCAGGATGACGGAGCGTTGCGGGTGGTCGGCCATATAGGAATCGAACTCGACGCCGCGGTTGATGGGGCCCGGGTGGCAGATAATCGCGTCGGGCTTCATGAGCTTCTCGCGGTCCTTGGTCAGACCGAAGAGCTTGTGGTACTCACGAATGGTCGGGAACGGGGCACCCTCGAGACGCTCCTGCTGCACGCGCAGCATGTAGACGACGTCCAGCTCGGGCAGGACGGAATCGAGGTCGCTCGTCACGTGGTCGCAGCCCAGGACCTCGGGCGCCGGCGGCAGCAGCGTGCCGGGGGCGACGGCGTAGGTCTCGCAGCCCATGATCTTAAGGGCGGGGATCAGCGAGCCGCAGACGCGGGAGTGCGCGATATCGCCGACGACGGCGACCTTCAGACCGTGGAAGTCACCCTTGTGCTCCCAGATGGTGTACAGGTCGAGCAGGGCCTGCGTGGGATGGTTGTGCTTGCCGTCACCGGCGCAGATGACGCTCGCGGGCGAGTTCTGCGTGACGATGTAGGGAGCACCGGCGTGCTTGTCGCGCACAACGATGCAGTCGATCTTATAGGCGTTGAGGGTCTCGACGGTGTCAACGAGGCTCTCGCCCTTGACCGTGGAGGTCGAGGAGCCACCAAAGTTGAGGCTGTCGGCCGAAAGACGCTTCTCAGCGAGTTCGAAAGAGCTGCGGGTACGCGTCGAGGGCTCGTTGAACATATTGACGATGGTCTTGCCCTTGAGCGTGGGGACCTTCTTGATCGCACGCTCGTTGACCTCAGAGAACGCCTTGGCGGTCTCGAGGATGAGCTTGATGTCCTCTTCGGAGTACTCGGTAATGTCGATCAGGTGCTTATGGTTGAACGCCACGGTACTACTCACCTCCCAGCGGCGCGGAGCCCACGTGGGAACCCGGCGCGACGTCGTTAATCTCGACAGCGGTGTGGCCGTCGACTTCCTTCATATATAGGTGCACGTTCTCCTCATGCGACGAGGGAACGTTCTTGCCGACAAAGTCCGGCGAGATGGGGAGCTCGCGGTGGCCGCGGTCAACGAGAACTGCCAGCTCGATGCGGCTCGGACGGCCCAGGTCCATGACGGCGTCTAGAGCGGCGCGGATGGTACGACCCGTGTACAGGATGTCGTCCACCAAAACGACGCGTTTGCCATCGACGCTGAAGGGAATGTTGGTGGCGTGGATCGCGGGAGCGAAATTGGTAGCGTAGTCATCGCGGTAGAAGCTGATATCGAGGCTGCCGAGCGGAACGTCGACGCCCTCGATCTCCTTGATCTCCTCGGCGAGCTTCTTTGCCAGAAGGTCGCCGCGCGTGACGATGCCGACCAGAGCGAGGTCTTCACAGCCCTCGTTGCGCTCGAGAATCTCGTGCGCGATGCGGGTCATCGCTCGATTGACGGCGGTCTCGTCCATGATGACCGCCTTGGGGGAAGTCGTGCCCATCGATCTCCTTCCTCACATGTCTTGACTGCTGACACAGTCAAAAAAATAGATGCCCGACCGCTCAAAGCGGACCAGACACCCACAGGAAAGGCTGCTCTTTGACAGCTATGTAATTCCATGTGGGTATCTCGTACCCCTTTAATGGTCAAGGGATAGTGTAGCCAACCTCGAACTTAATTGCGAGCATAAATACAGAGCAATCCGTGAACGGAGCCCAATGCTCAATAAACCTTTATATATTTGTGGGACGAGCTTGAAAACGTACGAACGAGCTGGCATAATCCCCTCTGCTGCACGCAAATCGGATCTACGTCCAGGGCCGTGGCGTGAGCACTATCGCCAAAAGAGAAATATCTCTGTGTAGATTACGCACAGGGAGCGACTTCTGTGCTATAGTTCAGGCTTGTTTGTTAACGCGACATGTTCGTTTGTCGCCCAAGGAGGGTCAGTTATGTCCAAAGTTTGCGAAGTTTGCGGTAAGCACCCCGTTGCCGGTCGCTCCATCAGCCACTCTCACCGCGTCACCAACCGTAAGTTCCGCCCCAACATCCAGCGCGTCTACGTCGTCGTCGATGGTCACCGTCGCAAGATGAACGTTTGCTCCACCTGCCTCAAGTCCGGCAAGGTTGCGCGCTCCTAAATAAGGTCTTACCAACAAGTACCTCGGACTCTCCGGGTCAAAGACCTCGCGTTCACATTGAACTTACCAAAGGCGCCCTCTCTTGTAGAGGGCGCCTTTTTGCGCTCATTGGGGACAGGCTTACATGAGTGAAAGCACTCATGTAAGCCTGTCCCCAATGAGCGGGACGATGCACTGGTAGATAGTTTTGTTAAAACGTTTCAGTTTATTGAAGCGTTTTAGTGTGCCTTTTACAGGAATCTTACCGTTCACCGAATTATTTCTTGCTATCATGCAAGGCGTAGGGTAAATCTCCGATCGCAAGGAGACACAAATGGTGAAAAAGTCACCGGAAAACACTACTCCCGCAATTGTGGACAACGTAGAGGCGCTTGAGGCTAAGCTCGCTCAGATGCGAGAGGCCCAGGCGCTTTTTGCTACGTACACGCAGGAGCAGGTCGACAAGATCTTCTATGAGGCCGCCATGGCCGCCAACAAGGCTCGTATCCCGTTGGCAAAGATGGCCATCGAGGAGACCGGCCGCGGCGTTCTTGAGGACAAGGTCATCAAGAACCACTACGCCGCAGAGTACATCTACAACGCTTACAAGAACACCAAGACCTGTGGCGTTCTGGAGCGCGACGAGGCTTACGGCATCACCAAGATCGCCGAGCCCATCGGCATCGTGGGCGCCGTCATCCCGACGACCAACCCCACCTCCACCGCGATCTTCAAGACGCTGATCAGCCTGAAGACCCGCAACGCCATCATCATCTCCCCGCACCCGGCAGCCGCCAAGTGCACCATCGCCGCCGCCAAGCTCGTGCTTGACGCCGCCGTCAAGGCCGGCGCCCCCGAGGGCATCATCGGCTGGGTCGATGTCCCCTCCATCGAGCTGACCAACATGGTCATGCGCGACGTCGACATCATCCTCGCCACCGGTGGCCCGGGCATGGTCAAGGCCGCTTACTCCTCGGGCAAGCCCGCCCTGGGCGTTGGCGCCGGTAACACCCCGGTCGTCATCGACGACACCGCCGACGTGCTGCTCGCCGTCAACTCCATCATCCACTCCAAGACCTTCGATAACGGCATGATCTGCGCTTCCGAGCAGTCCGTGACCGTCATCGACAGCATCTATGACCAGGTTAAGGCCGAGTTCCAGAAGCGCGGCTGCTACTTCGTCAAGCAGGGTGCCGAGATGGAGGCCCTGCGTGCCGCCATGTTCAAGAACGGCGCCCTGGATCACCGCATCCCCGGCATGGCTGCCGCCAAGATCGCCGAGCTCGCCGGCATCGAGGTTCCCGCCAAGACCAAGATCCTGATCGCTGAGGTCACCTCCACCGACCCCGCCAAGGAGGAGTTCTCCCACGAGAAGCTCTCCCCGGTCCTGGCCATGTACCACGCCAAGGACTTCCAGGAGGCCGTCGACAAGGCCGAGCACCTGGTGCTCGCCGGTGGCCCGGGCCACACCGCCTCTCTGTACGTGCACCCCGCCCAGGCCGAGAAGATCAGCCTGTTCGAGCACGTCATGAAGGCCTGCCGTATCGTCATCAACACCCCGTCCTCGCACGGCGGCATCGGTGACCTGTACAACTTTGGCATGAAGCCGTCTCTGACCCTGGGCTGCGGCTCCTGGGGCGGCAACTCCGTCTCCGAGAACGTTGGGGTGAAGCACTTGATCAACGTTAAGACTGTGGCCGAGCGCCGTGAGAACATGCTGTGGTTCCGCGCTCCCGAGAAGGTCTACTTCAAGAAGGGTTCCACGCCCGTCGCCCTCGACGAGCTGGGCAACGTCATGGGCAAGAAGCGCGCCTTCATCGTCACCGACCAGTTCCTCTTCAAGAATGGCAACACCCGCGCCATCGAGGCCAAGCTCGACGAGATGGGCATCGCCCACGACTGCTTCTACGACGTCGAGCCCGATCCGTCGCTGCAGTGCGCACGTCGCGGCGCCAAGCAGATGGCTCTCTTTGAGCCGGACGTCATCATCGCCGTCGGCGGTGGCTCCGCTATGGACGCCGGCAAGATCATGTGGATGATGTACGAGCACCCCGAGTGCAAGTTTGAGGACATGGCCATGGACTTCATGGACATCCGCAAGCGTATCTTCACCTTCCCCGAGATGGGCAAGAAGGCCTATTTCGTCGCCGTCCCGACCTCTTCGGGTACCGGCTCCGAGTGCACGCCGTTCGCCATCATCACCGACAAGGAGACCGGCATCAAGTGGCCGCTCGCCGACTACGCGCTGCTCCCCAACATGGCTATCGTCGACGCCGACAACTGCATGACCGCCCCGCGCGGCCTGACCGCTGCCTCCGGCATCGACGTCATGACCCACGCCATCGAGTCCTACGTCTCCATCATGGCTTCCGACTACACCAAGGGCCTCTCCGAGCGCGCTGCCAAGCTCGTCTTCGAGAACCTGCCCTCCAGCTTCACGAACGGCGCCAAGGACCCGCACGCCCGCGAGGAGATGCACAACGCCTCCTGCATGGCCGGTATGGCCTTCGCCAACGCCTTCCTGGGCCTCAACCACTCCATGGCTCACAAGCTCGGCGCTTTCCATCACCTGCCCCACGGCATCGCTAACGCCGTCATCCTGACCCGCGTCATGCGCTACAACGCCGCCGAGGCTCCCGTCAAGATGGGTACCTTCTCCCAGTATCCTTACCCCAACGCGCTGCACAACTACGCCGAGATGGCCAAGTACTGCGGCATCGAGGGCAAGGACGACAAGGAGGTCTTCGAGAACTTCATCACGAAGCTCGAGGAGCTCAAGGACTTCATCGGTGTCAAGAAGACCATCGCCGACTACGGTGTTGACGAGCAGTACTTCCTCGACACCCTCGACGAGATGACCGAGCAGGCATTCAACGACCAGTGCACCGGCGCCAACCCGCGCTACCCGCTCATGAGCGAGATCAAGGAGCTCTACCTGGACGCCTACTACGGCCGCGAGCCCCAGGACTACGCCGTCTGCTAGTTTTTAGCACGGTTTTTTGCGGCGGGGGTGCACGGGTGTTTCACACACCCCCGCCGTCGCTTCTATCGCATCGTTGAAAGGATGCAACCATGCTGCTACCCGATTCCAAGACCGAGCTCGTCCGCCGTGGCAACAAGGTCGTTTACGACCTGGGCGACAAGATCGTCAAGGTCTTTAACGAGACCAAGCCTGTCTCCGACGTGTTCAACGAGGCTTTGAATCTTGCCCGCATCAATGAGTGCGGCATCCGCAGCCCCAAGGCTCTCGAGGTTTCCCAGCTCGAGAACGCCAACGGCTGGGCGCTCGTGACCGAGAAGGTTCCGGGCACCACCCTTGCCGAGAAGATGACTGCCGAGCCCCAGCGCTTTGGTGAGTACCTCGAGATGTTCGTCGACCTCCAGATCGAGATCCACGGCTACACCTCCCCGCTGCTCAACCGTCAGCGCGACAAGTTCGCCCGCATGATCGACAGCCTTGATCAGCTCAATGCCACCACGCGCTACAACCTTCAGGAGCGTCTGGACGGCATGACCAAGGAGTTCAAGGTCTGCCACGGCGACTTCAACCCCTCCAACGTCATCGTCGGTGACGACGGCCAGCTCTATGTGTGCGACTGGGCACACGCCACCCAGGGCTCCCCTGCTGCCGACGTTGCCACCACCTACCTGCTCTTCGCCCTCAACAGCAAGGATCAGGCTGAGGCCTACCTGGAGCTCTACTGCGACCGCGCCGACATGCCCATGCAGGTCGTGCGTCAGTGGACGAGCATCGTCGCCGCTTCCGAGCTCGCTCGTAAGCGCAACGTGAACGATGAGTTCCTGAAGAACTGGATCGACGTCGTCGATTATCAGTAATATCTGAGCGATTAATTTCGCATCGGAGGCACAAGAAAACCCCGCAACTCATATGGGCTGTGGGGTTTTCCTTTTAGATATTGAGAATGCTGCAAGATAAAAGGACGGCCCCGCATCTCCCCGATCTGGAGAAATGCGGGGCCGTCCCGTATATCGAACTACAAGCGAAATCGTCGATTAACGGCGTGCTGCCTTCACAAGCTCGGCGACCTTGGCGACGACCTCGTCGATCGCCACATCCTCGCGCTCACCCGTGGCACGGTCCTTGAGCTCAACGGAGCCATTCTTAAGGCCACGCTTGCCCAGAACGACCTGATACGGGAAGCCCATAAGGTCGTTATCGGCAAACTTAAAGCCGGGACGCTCGTCGCGGTCGTCGACGACGACCTCGATGCCCTCGGCACACAGGCCATCAACGATCTGC
Source organism: uncultured Collinsella sp. (assembly GCA_902489665.1). Classification (GTDB taxonomy): domain Bacteria; phylum Actinomycetota; class Coriobacteriia; order Coriobacteriales; family Coriobacteriaceae; genus Collinsella. The sequence goes on from CABUAT010000018.1 coordinate 14,077, forward strand.
TCGCAGACGGTAGCGCACTCCTCCTTCTTGGGATCGAGCGGAATCACCGCGACCTCGTACGGGGCAACGGAGACCGGCCAGACGATGCCGTGCTCGTCGTTGTGCTGCTCCACGACGGCAGCAAGCGAGCGGGACACGCCCACGCCGTAGCAACCCATGATGAGCGGCTTCTCTTTGCCGTCCTCGTCCATAAAGGTGGCACCCATGGCCTCGGAATACTTGGTGCCCAGCTGGAAGACCTGGGAGACCTCGATGCCGCGAGCAGCAGAGAGCGGCTTGCCGCAGTGCGGGCAGGGATCGCCGGCAACGACGGTTACCAGGTCGGCCCACTCGTCGACGGTAAAGTCGCGTTCGGGACAGGCCCCGGTAAAGTGATAATCGACCTCGTTGGCACCGCAGGCCCACTGCTTGGACTCGCGCAGGCTCTCGTCGCACACCAGACGGATGCCCTCGGGCAGGTTGACCGGTCCGATAAAGCCCTTGTGCAGGCCGTTCGCCTGAAGCTCCTCGTCGGTCATCATGCGATAGCCCTTGCCAAAGACGTGCTCGGCCTTACAATCGTTGAGCTCGTGGTCGCCCGGAACAATGGCCACGACGGGCTTGCCCTCTGCGTCAATGAGTGCCAGAGACTTGCGCGTGCCGTTCTCGGGGAAGCCGAAGAACTTTGCAACGGCCTCGATGGTGCCCATGCCCGGAGTCTCAACCTTGGTAAGCGTACCGTCGCCAGGACCCTCGGTCACGACAACCTTGGTGCTTGCAGCCTCGTCATCGGCGGCAAAACCGCAGTCATCGCAATAGACGAGCGAAGCCTCGCCGGCGTCAGCCAAAGCCATGTACTCGACGGAGGTATCGCCACCGATCTCGCCGGAGTCGGCAACAACGGGCAGGGCCTTGATGTAGCAGCGCTCGCAGATGTTGGCGTAGGCCTGCTTCATCTTGTCGTACTCCTCCTGTAAGCTCTCCTGCGTGGCGGAGAAGCTGTAGGCGTCCTTCATGATGAACTCGCGGCCGCGCATCAGGCCAAAGCGGGGACGGAACTCGTCGCGGAACTTATCCTGGATGTGGTACAGGTTAACGGGCAGCTGTTTGTAGGAGCGCAGCTCGTTGCGCACCAGGGCCGTGACGGTCTCCTCGTGCGTGGGACCCAGGACGAACTCGCGACCATGACGATCGTCAAAACGCACAAGCTCCTTGCCATAGGCATCGATACGACCGGACTCACGCCACAGCTCGGCATCGACCATGATGGGCATCATGAGCTCCTGGGCGCCGGCAGCATCCATCTCGTCGCGCACGATGTTCTCGATCTTGCGGATCGAGCGCCATGCGAGCGGCAGATAAGAATACAGACCGGCGGCCTCCTTGCGGATCATGCCGGCACGGAGCAGCAGGCGGTGGCTGGCGAGCTCAGCGTCCGCCGGATCCTCTTTAAGCGTCGGCGCATAGAGCTTAGACATATACATTGCTCGAGTCATTTACTTCTCCTCAATAAGTTTGTCGACCTCGGCCATCAGCGCGTCGACAATTTGATCCTCAGCTACTTTACCAATGATCTGGCCATGCGAAAAGAGCAGGCCCTGACCTCGTCCGCAGGCAACGCCCAAGTCGGCGTCAGAGGCCTCGCCGGGGCCATTGACCGCGCATCCCATAACGGCGATCGAAAGCGGCGCGGAGTAGTTCTTAAGCCGCTCGGTGACCTTCTCGGCGATGGGAATGAGGTTAACCTGGCAGCGGGCGCACGTGGGGCACGAGACAATCTCGGGACCACGGCGACGCAGGCCCAGCGACTGCAAAATTCCCCAGGCGACCGGCGGCTCCTCAACCGGATCGGCCGTGAGAGAGACGCGCATGGTGTCACCGATACCCTCAGACAGCAGAATACCAAGGCCCACCGAGCTCTTAATGGTGCCCTGAAGCTTGGTACCCGCCTCGGTTACGCCCAGGTGAAGCGGAACGTGGGGAATCTCACGCGACAGGGCTCGATAGGTATCGAGCGTCGTTTGCACGCTATGGGCCTTGGCCGAAAGCACAATGTTCGTAAAGCCGCGGTCCTCAAAGTGCTTGACGAAGCGCTCGCTCGACATCACGAGCTTTTCGGGCTGCGTAAGGTCGTCGCGCTCGGCGATATCCTGCTCAAGCGAACCGGCATTGACGCCGATACGAATCGCGCACCCAGCGGCGCCCGCGGCATCGATCACGGCATCGACCTTGGCCCAATCGCCAATGTTGCCGGGATTGATGCGGAGCTTGGCAGCACCGGCCTCCACAGCGCCAATGGCCAGCTTGTGGTTAAAGTGAATATCGGCGACGATCGGCACCGGAGACTCAGCACAGATGGTGCGGAAACCCTCAAGCGCGGCCTCGGTGGGCACGCTCACGCGCACGATATCGCAGCCAGCCTGCACCAACGCGCACACTTGCGCAAGCGTTGCCTGGGCATCAGCGGTATCGGTGCAGGTCATGGACTGAACCACGACCGGAGCGCCACCACCGATCTGCACGCCGCCCACATGCACGGGGCGCGTCAACTCGCGAGGCAAAGGATGGGATAAAGACAATCCAAACACTCCCCTACAGAATAAATCGAAGGATGTCGGAACGAAGCATATAGACAAACAGCAGCACAAAGAGCGCGATGCCCACATAGCTCACAATCGTCTGGACCTTGAGCGGAAGCTCGCGGCCAGCAATCTTTTGAATGATCTCGATGACCAGCTTGCCGCCATCGAGTGGTGGGATGGGCAGCAGGTTCATAAAGCCAAGCGAGAACGAAATGAGGGCGGCAAACGAAAGGAACGTGGCAGGGCCGGCAGCAGCAGCCTGTGAGGACATAACGCTAACGCCCACGATCGAAGAAGACTGATCGAGAATCTCCATCGTATGCTGCGGCTGGAGCAGGCGCATCACGCCCTCCGCTGTCTGCACGACATAGGAGAACGAAAGTCGAGCCGACGTGATGGGGTCTAAACGGACCACCTGCGTAGAGGCATACACACCTAGGCGCTCGTCCTCTTTGAGCGCAACCGCGGTCGAATGCTGCTTGCCGTCACGCTCGTACTCGATGGCGATATCGTCCTTACCGGCAGCCTTACCGATGGCATCGTAAACGTCCATCCAGGTAGAGCACGATACTCCGTCAACCGAAAGGATCGCGTCGCCGCCCTCGATACCCGCCTTGGCGGCAATAGACCCCTCGTCAACCTGACCGATCACGTTGGTATCCATCGGCACGGTGACACCCGCAATAGAGTAGATGCTCATAAGCAGCAAAAAGCCCGTCAGGATATTGACGAGAATGCCCGCGAGCAACATAAAGGCGCGCTTGAGAAAGCCCTGGCCAAGATAGGTGTGCGAACGCTCTTGTGCAAGGAACTCGGCCTCGCCGCACGGCAGCTCCCACACATCGCCCTCGGCAGTTGAATGTTCGCGATCGAAACGGCGGCCGTCAAAGGTGGTGTAACCCGCCGCGTCTCGCGGCAGCGTCTGATACTTGGTGGGATAGTAGCTCGGCGAGGGCTTCTCCCCTTCCTCATACCAAGGCGCGATAGAGCCCCAACCCAAGAGCAAGGCGCATGCCTCGAGCACAACCTCCTCGGATAGCTCGAGCTCGGCGGCAAGGTCGGCCACGGTCACGCGACCATGACGATAGATAGCCGCGAGCACGCGATCGGCACACGAGACGTCGGTCGGATCCATACCGCAGATGGCAGCGTAGCCGCCCAGCAGCAGCGGGGTCACGCCAAACTTGGTTCCAATGCGACGCGACGTGTAATGGATGTCAAAGCGGCACGGCAGGCCCAAAAAGAACTCGGTCACGCGGACGCCGCAGGCACGCGCCGCCAAAAAGTGGCCGCCCTCGTGCAAAAACACAAGGACGGAAAGCATCAGCAGGCCCCAAAAGACCGATGAGAGAACGCTCAGAACAGTATCCATAAAACGAAAAAGCAATCCTTATGGGTTAGGAACGGGTTGCGGCGAGCACCTGCGCAGCCTTTTCACGCGCCCACGCATCGATGTCGCGAAGCTGCTCAAACGAATCGACCGCCTGCATATCGTGGGCATCCATGCAGGATTCCACAATGCGATCGATATCGGTAAAGCTGCAGCCATCGTGCAGGAAGGCATCGACGGCGACCTCGTTGGCGGCATTGAGCACGCACGGCATGGTGCCACCCGTCTTGCCGGCACGTTCGGCCAGTGCCAGACAGCGGAAGGTATCCATGTCGGCAGCATCAAACGTGAGCTGCCCCAGCTCGCGGAAATCGATACGAGCCGCCGGGGTATCCCAACGCTCGGGATACGAGAACGCGAACTGAATGGGAATACGCATGTCGGAAGCACCGAGATGCGCCATCACGGAGCCGTCGGCGAACTCGACCATAGAGTGAATCTTGGACTGACGCTGCACGACCACGTTAATGAAATCGAGGTCGCAGTTAAACAGATGCATGGCCTCAATGCGCTCTAGGCCCTTGTTCATGAGGGTGGCGGAGTCGATGGTGATCTTGGCACCCATGGCCCACGTGGGATGTGCGAGGGCATCGGCACGCGTCACGCGATTGAGCTCGTCGCGCGTACGGCCAAAGAACGGACCGCCCGAGCAGGTAAGCCAAATACAATGAGCCTCGCGCGGGTCCTCCCCCAGATAGCACTGGTAGATGGCGGAGTGCTCAGAGTCGACTGGAATAAGCTGGCCCGGTTGTGCCAACGGCATAAGCAAGTCGCCACCGACGACGAGGGACTCCTTGTTGGCAAGGGCAAGGCGCTTATTCGAGGTCAAGGCCGCATGGCTCGCCTCGAGACCGGCGGCGCCCACAATAGCAACGAGCACGCAGTCGACATCGTCGCGACGCGCGAGCTCGCAAACCGCCTGCGCGCCAACGCCGAGCTTCGTTCCCTCGGGCAACTCCTGCAGCACGGCGTCATCGCCGTGAGCGACATCGGCCACGGCAACCGCCGGAACCGAGAACTCGCGGGCAGCGGCAACGAGCTCAGAGGTGCTGGAATTAACGGACAGCGCCGTCACCTGCAGGCGATCAGCATGCTGACGGCACACATCGAGTGCCTGGGTGCCGATAGAGCCCGTACAACCCAGGATGGCAACACGGAGGCGTCCATCGGGGCCATACGTCGTCTGGAATGACATTACAGCACGCCTCCGATCATCAAAAGCAGCTGAGCGGTAATGCAGCCAAAGATAAGCGAGTCGCTACGGTCGAGCATGCCGCCATGGCCCGGGATAAGGTTGCCGGAATCCTTGACGCCCACGCCACGCTTGATGCGCGACTCGATAAGGTCGCCGATAACGCCCAAAATGGACACGACCACGCCGCACAGCAGCGCATAGGGCAGGCTGAGCTTGTAGAAGTGCGTCGCCCACAGAATGAGCCAAATCAAAACCGAGCCCAGGATGCCGCCGACAAACCCCTCCCAGCTCTTTTTGGGAGAGATCTTGGGAACCATCTTGTGCTTGCCGATACGGCTGCCCACAATGTAGGCAAACGAATCGGAGACCCAAAGGGACGCGCAAACGCCCACTGAAAGCAGGGCGCCGGCAAAACCGGGCACGGCATCGCGCAGCAGCACGATAGCCGACAGCATAAAGCCAGTGTAGATGGGACCCATGAGCGTCACGGCCACATCAGAGATGCGGGTACGCGGCGACCAGACATACCAAATGCCCACAGCGAGCATCAGGGCAAAAAGCAGGGCATTCAGCAACATCGAATCGCCCAACGCCGACAGCGGAAAGAGTACGGCGGCAGCGATACCCATGCGCTCGTTAGCCATCTTGCCATCGAGCCTCGTCATACGGAAAAACTCATAACAGCACAGACCGCTCATGACGGAAACAAAGATGGCCGTGGGCACGATACCCAAAACCAGGCACAGGATAAAGACAACGGCGTAGACGATACCGGCGGCGGCACGGGTAATAAAGCCCGCCAGCCACGAACCGGTGCCGCTCTTCACTGCAGGCGTTCCCGCAGTGGCAGCTTTGCGCGCAGGCGTCTTGGGAGCAGATGCCTTGGGACGATCGGACACGATTAAGCCTCCTCGGTCTTGCTCAGTCCACCAAACCTACGGTCACGGCCCTGATAGGCCAAAATGGCGTCGACAAGGCCCCAACGATCAAAGTCGGGCCAATAGGTATCGGTGACGTAGAATTCGGAATAAGCCACCTGCCACAGCAGATAGTTCGAAAGGCGCAGCTCACCAGAAGTGCGAATCACAAGCTCAGGATCGGGAAGGCCGGCGGTATAGAGGTGGGAAGCCACCATGTCGTCATCAATTGCGCCAGGATCGATCTTACCGGCGGCAGCGTCGAGTGCGATCTGACGGACAGCGCGGGTAATCTCGGCACGCGCGCCGTAGTTGACGGCAAGCGCCAGCGTCATGCCGGTGTGATTGGCGCACTCGGCAAGACCGCGTTCAAAAACGTCGCGGGTCTTCTTGGGCAGCGCGGAAATGTCACCCAAAAAGACAACGCGCACGTTTTCGCGCTTCAGAAGCGGCAGCTCGTCGATGAACGTCTTGGCAAACAGATGCATCAAGACGTTGACCTCATGCTGCGGACGGTTCCAGTTTTCGGTAGAAAACGCATAGGCCGAAAGCACGTCGACGCCCAGACGCACGCAGGCGGTAATAATCTCGCGAAGGGAGACGATACCCGCCTTGTGGCCCTCGGTGCGCGCAAGACCGCGCGACGTGGCCCAACGACCGTTGCCGTCCATGATGCACGAGATATGGTGCGGAATGTTATTGAGGTCAAGGTCGGAAAAACCGACGCCCGCAGGGGCGTCGGCAAAGTACTCGACCAGTTTATGCTCGTCGTATTGCACCTTAGATCTCCATGACCTCGGCTTCTTTTTCCTTCAGAAGCTCCTCGACCTTGGCGACATACTCATCAGTGTGCTTCTGGACCTTGGCCTGCTCGCGACGGACATCGTCCTCGGTGAGCTCCTCATCGCGCTCGAGCTTGTTGTTGAAGTCGCGACGGATGTTACGGATAGACACCTTGGCCTGCTCGGCGTACTCGCGGCACTCCTTGACGAGCTCGCGACGGCGCTCCTCGGTGGGAGCCGGGAACGGAAGACGAACGACGGTGCCATCGGAGTTGGGGGTAATACCCAGATCGGAAGCGCCGATGGCCTTGACGATAGCATTGATGAGTGCCTTGTCCCACGGCTCGATGAGCAGCATGTGGGCCTCGGGGGTCTTGACGGCGGCAACCTGCGTGACCGGCGTGGGAACACCGTAATAATCGACGGTGATGTCGGACAGAATGTTGGCATTGGCGCGGCCGGTACGGACCTTGGAGAAGTTATGCTTAAGGGACTCGAGCGACTTGTCCATATGGGCGGTGATGTTCTCTGCCATGCTTAATCCTCCTGATAGACGAGCGTGCCGACGGGCTCACCCGAAAGCGCGCGCTTGACGGTGTCCTCGCCATCGATGTTGAGGACCAAAATCGGCATACGGTTATCCTGGCACAGTGCCGTAGCCGTGGAATCCATAACCTGCAGACCGCGGACGAGCACCTCGTGATAGGTAATCTTGTCAAAACGGACGGCATCGGCGCACTTGACGGGATCCTTGTCGTAGATGCCGTCAACCTTGGTGGCTTTAATCAGAATCTCGGCGCCGATCTCGCACGCACGAAGAGCCGCGGCGGTGTCGGTCGTAAAGTACGGATTGCCCGAACCGGCGGCAAAAATAACGACGTTGCCCTTGGAAAGGTGGTTGATGGCGCGACGGCGAATATAGGGCTCGCAGATCTCGTTCATCTGGATAGCGCTCATCACGCGGCAGGGAACATCGTTATGCTCGAAGGCATCCTGCAGGGCGAGCGCGTTCATAACGGTTGCCAGCATGCCCATGTAGTCGGCCTGAGCACGCTCCATGCCACCGGCAGCGCCGGCCATGCCGCGGAAAATATTGCCGCCGCCGACAACGACGCCGACCTCATGGCCAACGGCGAGCAGCTCCTTGACCTGCTTGGCAAGATGGTCGGTAACCTTGGGGTCGATGCCATATTGGCCGTCGCCCATCAGTGCTTCGCCGGAAAGCTTAAGAAGCACGCGTTTATATCGGATGTCGGACAAAGCGATCCTCCTTTAATTAGACTTTCAATATGATATCAAAGGCTCTGATAAGAGCCATGAAAAAGCAGGCTGTGAGTAAAACCCACAGCCTGCTCATTACCAGCTACAAGAGCTTATTTACTCGCCACGGACCAGACGGTCAAAGGCAACGACGGTAATGGTGTCGCCGAGCTCCTTGGAGACCTGCTCAGCGTACTTCTTGATAGTGAGGGAGCTGTCCTTGATGAACTCCTGCTCGGTGAGCACGGACTGCTTGTAGAACTTCTCCAGACGGCCGACAGCCATCTTCTCCTGGATAGCCTCGGGCTTGCCGGACTCGGCAGCCTGGGCCATGTAGATCTGCTTCTCGTGCTCGACGGTCTCGGCAGGAACCTGATCGCGGGTAGCGCAGATCGGGGCGACGGCAGCAACCTGAAGGGCAACGTCGTGAGCGAAGGTCTTGAAGGACTCAGCCTGAGCGGTCTCGGCCTTCTCGAAGGCGAACTCGACGAGAACGCCGATCTTACCACCCATGTGGATGTAAGAAGCGAGCGCGCCGTTCTCGGCCTTGCGGGCAGCGAAGCGGGAGATCTTCATGTTCTCGCCCATGATGTGAATCATCTCGGTGAGCTCGGAGGAAACGGTCTCCTCGCCCATCGGCTTCTCGAGCAGAGCGTCGACGTCAGCAGGCTCGGTGGTAGCGACAACCTCAGCGACCTTGGAAGCAAAGCCAGTGAACTTGGCGTTGGAGCCAACGAAGTCGGTCTCGCAGGAGAGCTCGAGCAGAGCGCCGGTCTTGCCATCCTCGGAGACGAACGCGGCGACAGCGCCCTCGTTGGTCTCACGGCCAGCCTTCTTGGCAGCCTTGGCAAGGCCGTTCTTACGCAGAACGTCGACAGCGGCGTCCATGTCGCCGTCAGCCTCGACGAGAGCCTTCTTGCACTCCATCATCGGGGAGTCGGTCATCTCGCGGAGCTGCTTGACCATAGCGGCGGTAATCTGGGCCATTGTGGTTCCTTTCAAAGAGATGAAAAAGAATTAACTAAGACTGATTTACTCGGCCTTGGGCTCAGCGGCCATCTCGGCCTCGGAGACCTGCTCCTTGCCGGAGCCAGCGAGGCAGGCGTCAGCCATGAGCTCGCACATAAGGGTGACAGCGGAGATAGCGTCATCGTTGCAGGGGATGCCGTACTCGACCTCGTCGGGATCGGAGTTGGTGTCGATCAGAGCGACGACGGGGATGTTCAGGCGCTGAGCCTCCTTGATGGCGTTCTCCTCGCGCTTGGTGTCGATGACGAAGAGAGCCTGGGGCAGACCCTTCATGTCGCGGGCGCCGCCGAGGTTGGTCTGGAGCTTGGTGAGCTCCTTGCCGAGCACAGCCTGCTCCTTCTTGGGCAGAACAGCCATGCGGCCGTCCTCGACCATGGCCTCGAGCTCCTCCATGCGGTTGATGCGGGAGCGGATGGTGACGAAGTTGGTCAGCATACCGCCGAGCCAACGCTGGTTGATGTAAGGCATGTTGGCGCGCTCAGCAGCGTTCTTGACGGCCTCCTGAGCCTGCTTCTTGGTGCCGACGAACAGCACGTTGCCACCCTTGGCGACGTTCTTGACGAAGGTGTAGGCCTGGTCGGCGTCGAGGATGGTCTGCTTGAGGTCGAGGATATAGATGCCGTTGCGCTCACCGAAGATGAACGGCTTCATCTTGGGGTTCCAGCGACGGGTCTGGTGACCGAAGTGGCAGCCGGCCTCGAGCAGGGTGCGGATATTAATCTTGGTAGCCATGTTAAACCTCCTGTGGTTTGCCTCCGCGCGGGGTCATCCTCCAAAACCAACCCGGACATGTGCTACCAAAGCCCGGGCACCACGGTATGAAGTAGCCGCGCGTGCGTGATAAAAACATGTTGCCGTGAAGCAACCCGATGAATGATAGCAGGAATGCTTCTTCCTGCCAACCCGCAATCAAAACCACACACCTCGGTGCGGCGCGGGACGTCCCAGCCACTATTCGCCGCGGGGATGGGCTTGAGCCACGGCACGTTTGAGCCGATCGGGTGTGAGATGTGTGTAAATCTGCGTCGTGGACAGGCTCGCATGGCCCAGCAACTCTTGAACCGAGCGCAGGTCCGCACCGCCCTCGAGCAAGTCGGTCGCAAAGGTATGGCGCATCGCATGCGGGGCGATGTCGGCCGGAATGCCGGCGAGCGTCGCCAGCGTATGGAACCGCCGCCTGAGCATGGCGGCACTCATGCGATTGCCGCGCACCGATATAAGCAGCGGATGCGGCCCGGTGGCGGGGTCACGGCGCTTTGCCTGAGCGAGCAACACCGGCCTCCCCTCCTCAATATAGAAACGAGTCACCTCGAGCGCACGACGATACAGGGGGACGATACGTTCTTTGCTCCCCTTGCCCCACAGGCGCAGCGTGCGCTCGGACCATGAGATGGATTCCACATTGAGCGCCGCAAGCTCTGAGATGCGGGCACCCGAGGCATAGAGCAACTCGAGCATCGCCGCATCGCGCAGTCCCGCGGGTGTTGAGGTATCGGGGGCTTTGAGGAGTGCCTCCACCTGTTGAGTCGTAAGGACGCCCGGCAGGTCGCGCGGCAGCTTGGGCGATGCGATCGCCGAGACCGCATCGCCCTCGACAATCCCCTCGACAGCCATCCACCGATAGAGTGAGCGAATGGCAGACAGGTGTGCCGCAAGGGTCCGAGCCGCCACCTGGCCACGCGACAGCTCGGCCAAATAGGAACGAACGGTCCGTACGTCGGCGGCGCGAGCGTCGATGCCCTCGCGTTCGCACCAGGCAGCAAAGCGCTCCAGCCTCGAGCCATAGGCCGTCACCGTGTTGGGAGAAAGTCCCTCGACGCGTGCGATATAGGCGATAAACGAGTCGACGGTGTCGTACAGGTCAAAGGCTATGACCGGTCGCCTCCAAACAGATCGGGGCGAGTAGCCAGATAGGCGTCAAGGGCCTCGAGCGCACGGTCCGCATAGGCCTGGTAGCGGTCGCGCTTGCTGCGGCGCTTACCATCCTCGAGTGGCGGCACCAGGCCAAAGTTGACATGCATGGGCTGATAGCCCACGGTGGCAGGATCGGTCGCATAGCCCACGAGCGCACCCAGGGCGCCCACGCGGGGCAACTCGACGCCCGCGGCACCGATAGCCTCGGCATAGGTGTTGAGTGCCGCGAGCAGACCGGTCGCCACGGCTTCCATGTACCCCTCGGTGCCGGTGATCTGACCGGCCAGGCGCACACCGGTACCGGGCACGGCAAAGGTGCCATCGAGCACGTGCGGGGCGTCGACAAAGGTATTGCGGTGCATGACACCGTAGCGGAAGAACTCAGCGTTCTCCAGGCCCGGCACCATATGGAAGACGCGCTTCTGCTCGCCAAAGGTCAAGTTGGTCTGGAAGCCCACCAGGTTATAGGCGGTCTTCTCCTTGTTTTCGGCACGCAGCTGAATCGCCGCCCAGGGGCGACGTCCGGTACGCGGGTCGGTGAGGCCGACGGGCTTCATGGCGCCAAAGCGAATGGCGTCCTTGCCGGTGCGCGCAACTTCCTCGGCAGGCTGGCAGGCCTGGAACAGATCGCCGCCCTCAAAGTCTTTGAGCACCACGCGGTCGGCCGTGGTAAGCGCCTCGATAAAGGCCTCGTACTCCTCCTTGTTGAGCGGAGCGTTGAGATAGTCGCCGCCCCCCTGCTCCTCGTAGCGCGACTGCGAGAACAGCACGTCCATATCGAGCGTGGAGGCATCAACGATCGGCGCCGCGGCATCGAAGAACGCAAGGGCGTCGCCACCGACGAGCTTCATGACCTCTTCGCTCAGCGCCGGTGAACACAGCGGGCCCGCGGCAATGACCACGTGACCCTCGGGAATCTGCGTGACCTCGCCGTGCACGACCTCGATATTGGGACGGGCGGCAACCTCGGCCTCGACAAACTCGGAAAACTTGACGCGATCGACCGCCAAGGCGCCACCGGCGGGAACAGCCGCGCGATGGGCGCAGTCGAGCAGGACTGAACCCATGCGCTCAAGCTCGGCCTTCAGCAAACCAGCCGCGGAATCCGGACGGGTCGACTTAAACGAATTGGAGCAGACGAGCTCTGCCAGGTGATCGGTATGGTGAGCCGGGGAGCTCACCTGGGGGCGCATCTCGCACAGCTTTACGGCAAACCCGCGGTCTGCCAGCTGGATCGCGCATTCCGAACCCGCCAGACCGCCACCGATAACCGTCACCTGATCGAACTGCATCTGCAAACACCTTTCTAATTGACACGTTTTCCATTGTGACCGAAGGGCGTCTGGGCGTGAAGGGCAAACTTGGAGGGCGCATACCTTCCATCCATCATGCGCTCGATAAGGCCCTCGAGTTCAAGCGAACCCAAGAGTTTGAGTACGCCGACAGCATCGAGTGAGACGAGCGCCGCGATGTCGTCGACCTTGAGCGGAGAGGCGATGAGCGCATGCATCACGGTCTGCTGTGTTGGATTCAGGTCGGCAATGCCGGGAGCATCGGGGCGCGAGTAGCGCAGGGTGCCGTATATGCGAGAGATAGCCATCTCGATGGACTCCTCGTCGACAATGCAGCAGGCACCGTTCGCAATGAGGTAATTCGTGCCACGCGACTCGGGCGATAGGATCGACCCCGGCACGGCAAGAAGTTCGCGCCCCAAATCCATAGCAGCCTCGGCTGTAGAAAACGTCCCGGAAGGCATACCCGCCTCGGATACAAAGAGGGCTTGCGACAGGGCCGCGATCACGCGATTGCGACGCGGAAAGGCAAACTTGCGCGGACCCATGCCCCACGGAGAGATCGACACGACCGCGCCGCCCGTATCGAGCGTGCGCGTAATAAGCCCCGCGCTCGAACGCGGGTAGACCACGTCGGCGCCCGTCCCCAGCACCACGACGTGTTTGCCGCCGGCGTTGACCGCAGCCCAACCCGAGGCCTGGTCACAACCGACCGCACCGCCCGAAACTACCGTCACTCCCGCCTCAACCGCCACCTTCGCCGCAAGCTCTGCCACGGCAAGACCATACGGCGAGGCCTTTCGCGCACCGATGATGGAGAGCGCGGGCGTCGAAAGCGCCTCGGGGTTGCCGCGCACATAGAGCGTCTGAGGTACATCAGAAAGCTCCAAAACGGTCTCGGGATACAACGCGTCACCTGGATGCAGCTCGAAGGTCCCCTCAGCCATCATTGGTCCCTCCTTCCCTGGTACATCGCCGCCTCGAGCACGTGGTCCTGCGTCACCTGCTCGCTCTCGGCGACATCTGCGATCGTGCGCGCAATGCGAACAAGGCGCACGATGCCACGCCCTGTGAGATGTGTGCGCTTCGACAGGCCGAGCACACACTTCTCCGCCGCATCATCGAGCTCAAAGGTCGAAACGACGCCGTCAATGGACCGAGTCTCGTCATCCTCGGCCTCGGCATCCGCATCGTCCATGCGGGATTCGCGCCAAGCGCGAAAGGCGCGACCGCGCACAACGTAGTCACGTAACTCAGCCGACGACATACCCTCCGCACCCTCGATAATCACTTGGGGGTCGGGACGGGTCACATCGATCATCATGTCGATACGGTCGGCCAAAGGACCGCGCAGTTTAGACCGATAGCGCTCGACCATCGATGCCGAGCAGCGGCATGGCACCTCACGGTCGCCCAAAAAGCCGCAGGGGCAGGGATTGCTCGCAGCGAGCAGCTGAAAGCGCGACGGGAAGGTAAAGGCCCCGTCGACGCGTACGATCCTCACATAACCGCGTTCGATGGGCTGACGCAGCGCCTGCAGTACACCCGTGGGAAACTCGGCAAGCTCGTCCAAAAAGAGCACGCCGCCATGAGCCAGGCTAATTTCGCCCGGATGCACTGGACGTCCGCCGCCGATGAGGCCCGCGGTCGAAATGCTGTGATGCGGGCTGCGGAAGGGGCGATGCCCCGCAAGCAGTCCATCGATGTTCTCACCCAAAACCGAATGGATGCACAGCGCCTCCTGTTGATCCTCAACGGAAAGCTCGGGCAGGATGCCGGTCATACGGCGCGCAAGCATCGTCTTGCCCGATCCCGGGGACCCAATCATGAGCAAGCCGAGTTCTCCTGCCGCCGCAAGCGCCATGCCGCGTTTAGCGACTTCCTGCCCCAGCACGTCTGCATAGTCGAGCTCAGGCTCAAAGGTCGCCTCGACGCCCTCAGAATCCAAGTAGTGCCGCGCGGCATCGCCCATACCATGAGCAAGCTGAGACAAATGATCGATGAATCCACAATCCACGCCCGCGAGTGGCACATGCTGGTCGGACCTGCCGGCGATAAAAGACAGCCCCATATCACGCGCCAATAGTTGAAACGCCACCTCGCCCTTGACGGGAAGCACCGTACCGTCCAGACCAAGCTCACCTGCGATAAGGCAGCGATCGAGGTCGTCACGGGGAATCTGCCCATCGGCCGCCAATACCGCGATGGCGATGGGCAGGTCAAAGCCGCTACCGGTCTTGCGGATATCGCCGGGTGCCAGGTTAACGGTAATGCCCGAGCGTGGGATCTCGAACCCGGCGGAGCGCATCGCACAACGAATACGACCACGTGACTCCATCACCTCCATACTCGGAATGCCGAGCATCTGGATGCCCGGGATGCCACCGGCAAGCGAGACCTCGACCGTGACGTGAATCGCCTCGACGCCGCGGATGCAGGCCGCGTGAACGGCAAACGTCTCGAACGCCATCACGACACCTGCCAATCGAACGCGTTGTACTGGTGCTCGATCTCGGCGATATGCCCGCCGCGAATGGTGACGCCCACGGCATCGAAGCGAATCGCCTTGAGCGGATAATGCTCCATGAGATAGCAGCTTGCGATGCGGCGGTAGCGGCGTTGCTTTTGGGCATCCACGGCCTCCTCGGGAAAGACCCGCGTGGTGCAATCCAGGGCGACGCGTCTCGTCTTGACCTCGGCCATCACAACGACATCGTCGAGCTCATCGAGCAGCACCAGGTCGGCCTCGCCCTCGGTGCAACGATAGCCCTGCTCCAGCAAGGTGTAGCCGCGCTCGTTAAAGTAGTCGATTGCGATAAGCTCGCCCAGCATGCCCAGCTCGCGAGGACTGAGTCCCTTGATAAACTCGGGCGTCATCGCTCCGCAGTCGAGCTCGCCGTTTTCCCAACGCTCCTTGAGCTGCTGCGTCTTGCTCTTTTTGCTTGCGGCACTCATGGGGTCTCCTTTCCCGCACACTGCATTGCCCCGATGATGAGGGCACCTTTCATGCGGGTAAGTACCGGAAGCAAACCAAAAGCTGACCAAATGCCGACAAAAAACGGGCCGTACGCAGCAATGCTGCTGCATACGGCCCGCTACCAGCAGGTTTATAAAACCACAGAGGTCCCTGTCTCCACAATTGGCCTAGAAAAGGCGCTCAGTCTGCAGAAAGTTTCCGCAAAAGCTCACGCGGTGCAGCGGACAAAGTCCATGTTTGCGAATGGCCTCGATGTGCTCGGGGCTCGCATAGCCCTTCGACTCGGCCAGATGGTACTCGGGGTACTCGGCGTCGTACTCGACCATCATCTCGTCACGCGTGACCTTGGCCATGATGGACGCTGCGGCGATGCAGGCGATCTTGGCATCGCCTTTCACCACATCGCGCTCGTTAGGAACAGCGCCCAAGGGGTTGCCATCCATGAGGACGCAATCGGGCTCGAGCCCCGTATCGGCCACGGCGCCCGCAACGGCGGTACGGATAGCACGGGCCATGCCCATCTCATCGATATCCTTAGGCGCGATATGGCAAAAACCGATCGCCGTCGCCACCTCGGCAATCTTCACTGAGAGCAACTCGCGGCGCGCCGGCGTGAGCTTTTTGGAATCGTTGATGCCCCAGACGCGCGGCTCCATGGGAAGGCACACGGCACACACGGTTAAGGGACCCGCTACCGAGCCGCGGCCCACCTCGTCGACACCAACGACCACCCCATCGCCGCCAAGCTCATGCATAAGCTCGTACATGTCATTGACGCGCTCGCGCTCGGCAAGCTCTTTGGCATGGCGTTTGAGGGCGCGTTCGCAAGCCTTGATCACCTGCTGGCGCGGGTCCTCGCGATAATGCTCCACGAGGGCGGGAATCTCCTCAAACGTGGCGCTCGCCAACTCACCGGCAACCTGCGATGCCGAAACCGAGCTCGTCATGTTGGCCATACCAGGCCCTCCTTGCATGCAAATCAGATAAAAAGAAGGGCCACCCGAAGGTGACCCTTGTGTCCAAACGAGTGGACAGACGCTGCGATCTTCTTAGCGCTTCTCGGGGATGCGAGCAGCCTTGCCCACCTTGTCGCGGAGGTAGTACAGCTTGGCGCGACGGACGCGACCATGACGAACGACCTCGAGCTTGGCGATCTTGGGGCTGTGAAGCGGGAAGGTACGCTCAACACCGACACCGAAGGACATCTTGCGGACGGTGAAGGTCTCGCGGGCACCGGCGCCGGCCATGCGGATGACGTCTCCCTGGAAGACCTGGATGCGCTCGCGGTCGCCTTCCTTAATGCGGTAGTGAACCTTGACGTTGTCGGCGACGCGAACCTGAGGAATGTCCTCGCGGATCTGCTGACGCTCGATTGCGCGGATGTAATCCATGTGCAATTCCTTACTCTTCTAGAGGTGCCGTACCACCATGGCCGGCACGTAGTTGAACAAACGTATTCGAGTATACACGCGCGGGTTTCTGCTGCAAGAACAATTTTTTACGCAGACAAAAAGACAAAACCCGCACATGATAACCGCCCGTCTCACAAATGAGACGGGCGGCATGAAGGGGGGCTACACTAGGCGTCTACGCCCAAAACGTTAGGCGGGACGCTTGGCCTCGAGCTTGGCCTGGGCGGCAGCCAAGCGCGCGAGGGGCACGCGGTAGGGCGAGCAGGACACGTAGTCCACGTCGGCCACGTTAAACAGGCCCTTGATGGACTTGGGGTCGCCGCCGTGCTCACCGCACACGCCAAAGTGCATGTCGGGGTTGGTGGCACGGCCCTTCTCGACGGCCATGCGTACCAGCTCGAGTACTGCCGTATCGATGGTCTCGAAGGGGTTGTCCTTCAGAATCTTCTTATGCATGTACAGCGGGATGAACTTAGCCTCGGCGTCGTCACGCGAGAAACCGAAGGTCGTCTGGGTGAGGTCGTTGGTGCCAAAGCAGAAGAAGTCTGCGTGATGGGCGATCTCGTCAGCGACCATGCAGGCGCGCGGCAGCTCGAGCATCGTGCCCACGGGAATATTGAGCTCGACGCCCTCTTCGTTGGAAACCTCGGCGATTACGCGCTCGATAACCTCGCGGGTCTGGACATGCTCGGCCGTGATGGAAACGAGCGGAACCATGATTTCGGGGCGCGGGTCGACGCCTTCCTTGATAAGGCGGGCAGCAGCCGTGGCCACAGCGCGGACCTGCATGAGCGGCAGATCGCCAAAGACGACGGACAGGCGCACGCCGCGCAGCCCGAGCATGGGGTTCGACTCGACCATGCCGTCGATACGGCGCAGGCGGGCGCGCAGGACGGCAAGCTCTTCCTCGCTGGCGCCAGCGGCTTCCTTCTTGGTGATGGCGACCTCGAGCTCGCGAGGATTATCCAGGAACTCATGAAGCGGCGGATCGAGCAGGCGGACGACCACATCGCGACCGGACATGGTCTTGAACATCGCCAGGAAGTCCTCGGTCTGAACCTTGAGCAGGTCGGCCAGGGCCTGCTGCTTCACGGCCTCATCGTCAGACAGGATAAAGCTCTGGATGATATTCTTGCGATCGCCCAGGAACATGTGCTCGGTGCGGCACAGGCCTATGGCCTCGGCACCAAACTCGAGGGCGAGCTCGGCATCCTCAGGGTTGTCGGCGTTGACGCGCACGTGGTTGGCGTGGCCATCGGCCTCGTCCAGACGAATCTCGTCGGCCCAGGACAGGATGGTGTCCAGGTCGCCGGTAAGCTCGGCGGAGACCAGCTCGACGGGACCGTCGACGACGATGCCCTGGGTACCGTCGATGGAGATAACGTCGCCCTCGTGCAGCACGCGGTCGCTGCCCTCGATCCGCACGACCTTCTCGGCGGCGTCGATGTGGAAGCGTTCGACGCCGCAGACGCAAGGCGTGCCCATACCGCGGGCGATAACGGCGGCATGGCTCGTCTTGCCACCGTGGCTGGTAAGGATACCTTCGGCGGCGACCATGCCCTTCAGGTCGTCGGGGTTGGTCTCCCAACGGACCAAGATAACCTTATGACCCTCGTTTGCGCGCGCGACGGCGTCATCGCTCGAGAACACGACCTCGCCCACGGCGGCGCCGGGGCTGGCGTTCAGACCGCTGGCCAGCGCCTCGTACCTCTTGGAAGCGTCAAACTGCGGGTGCAGGAGCTGGTCGAGTTGCGCGGGATCGATACGGCTCACGGCCTCTTCGCGGGTGATCAGGCCTTCCTCGACCATTTCGATGGCGATGCGCAGGGCGGCGGTGGCAGTGCGTTTACCCACGCGTGTCTGGAGCATCCAGAGCTTGCCCTGCTCGATGGTGAACTCGATATCGCACATATCGCGGTAATGGTCCTCGAGCGTCAGGAACACGCGCTCGAGCTCCTCACCTGCAGACTCGAGGCCCGGGGTGGCCTTGAGGTCGCCAATGGGCTCGGTGTTGCGGATGCCGGCGACGACGTCCTCGCCCTGGGCATTAACCAAAAAGTCACCGTAGAACTCCTTGGTGCCGTCGGCCGGATTACGCGTAAAGGCGACGCCCGTCGCAGAGGTCTCGCCCTTGTTGCCAAAGGCCATGGCCTGGACGTTGACGGCAGTACCGAGCTCGTCGGAGATGCCGTGCTGTTTGCGGTAGATGCAGGCGCGCTCGTTCATCCAGCTGCCAAAGACGGCCTGGATGGCAAGGCGCAGCTGAAGCTCAGGATCGTGCGGGAAGACGGGCTTGCCGTCGGCAACCTCGAGCTCGGGATACAGGGCGGCCTCGACGTTCTCGGAGAAGATCCCCTTGAAGGTCTCGACGAGTTCCTGCAGGTCCTCGGCCGAAAGCTCGGAATCGACGCGAATGCCGGCGACCAGGCGGGCCTGGGTCAGGGCGTTCTCGAACAGGTCGGCATCAACGCCCATGACGACGTTGGAAAACATCTGGATAAAGCGGCGGTAGCTATCCCAGGCAAAACGCGGATTTTGCGTCTGGGCGATGAGGCCCTGGACGGAATCGTCGTTGAGGCCCAAGTTGAGGACCGTGTCCATCATACCGGGCATGGAGAACGGAGCGCCCGAGCGAACCGACACGAGCAGCGGATCGGAGGCGTCGCCGAGCTTTTTGCCGCAGCGGGCCTCGAGGTCAGCCTCGGCGGCAACGATCTCATCGAGTGCGCCTTCGGGCCAGACGTTGCCGGCACCGGAGTACTCGACACAGGTCTGGCAGGTAATAGTAAAGCCACCGGGAACCGGCAGGCCGATACGGCTCATCTCGGCAAGGTTTGCGCCTTTGCCGCCAAGCACGAAGTTCATGGACTTGTCGCCCTCAGTGACACAGGTGCCCTGGGCGTCGGTTCCAAAACGATAAACCCTCTTGCAATCGCTCACGATACTTCCCCTTCCATGCACTTACGCGCACGACCGTGGTAACGAATCGACCCACCGGATGCGGGCCGTGAGGGAACTATACGGCGCGTTTTGGGCAGGCTTGAGCAGAGGGTGCGCGGTTTGGTAAACGTGCTAAAACTGGCGGTAAACGGTAGATAAAGGTGGTTACCTTATGAAGATACCACTGCAAGAAAAATGCAGGTCAGATGCAAGTTTCTTGCTAAATCGCTTTATCATTATCGTGCATTATTTTGAGGTAGTCTATTTAGGACGGGGCTTTTTAACTACTCCAATGAGCTAACTTTGCTGCACTCGACTGGCGGCGCGGCGGGCGCGGGCTTCTTGGATTTCCTCCAAGTGGCTAATGATCTCGGCAGCGCTTTCCTCGATGGCCTTGCCGTCGGTACGCACCACAAAGCAGCCTAGGCGCTTCATGAGGGCACGAGCTTCCTCGAGCTCGCTGCGCACGCTCTCGGGCTCGGCATAGGAGCCGGCAACGGCACGGGCGTAGTCATCGCCCAAGCGGCTATCGCGAATCTCGGAAATAACGTCGACGGTCGAAATCAGGCCAAACAAACGCATCGGGTCGACCTCGTAAATTGACTTGGGCGGCTCCATGCCATGGGCCAACGGAACATTGGCAACCTTGTAACCTTGAAAGGCCAAAAACATCGACAGCGGCGTCTTGGACGTGCGCGATACGCCCAGCAGCACGATATCGGCACCCGACAGATCGTCGCAGCCGCGCCCGTCATCGTGCTCAACGAAATACTCCATGGCCTCGATACGATGGAAATAGCGGTCATCGGTCCTGTGAATCACGCCCGCGACGCCCTTGGGCGGTACACCGATGAGCGACGACAGCACGGCGAGCGTCGGGCCGATCAGGTCGACCGAGCGAATATGCAGCATGCCCAGGTAATCGAGCACACGAGCACGTAGCGCCGGGTCGACGATGGTATGGAACACGGCGATATCGCGATGGTCGGCATCGACGCGCGGCCCCACAAATGACTTGACCTGCTCCACAGAAGTCACCTTAGGCAGGCGCAAAACACAAAAAGCCCCTTCATCAAATTGCCCGGACGCCGCAAGCACCACCTCACAAGCGGTATCACCGAGCGAGTCGGAGATAACGATAACGGTGGGACGAGCGGTGACCGGGCAATCCATGCGGGGCTCCTTTTGCGCTTACGCGCAGGCTGGCTTACTTTTTGCGGGCAAGCTCACCGATGTTGGCAATGCCGGAGAAAACGGCCTCGAAGCGGTTGAGCAGCTTAAGGCGATTATCGCGGAGCTGCTCGTCCTTGTCCATGACCATAACCTCATCGAAGAAGCGGTCGATGGGGGCGCGCAGGGCGGCAAGGGCCGCAAATGCGGCCGGGTAATCCTCGGCAGCAAGGGCGGCGTCGACAGCGGTCTGAGCAGCCTCGGAGGCATCGGCAAGCGCGAGCTCGACCTCGCCCATCAGGGCGCGGTCGTACTCCGCGCCCAGCTCGGGCTTGGAGATATGCGCGGCACGGGCATAGGCCGTCGCCAGGTTGTCAAAGGTCTCGGCGTCGTTCTTGCGAGCCTCGTCGAGGGCGGCGCAGCGGGCGAAGAAGACGGACGGGGCGATGATGTGCACCGCGGAGACGGCAGCAACGGTATCGGCCGGGATCTTCTCGTCGCGGGCCATGCTCACCAGGCGGCCATGGAAGAAGTCGCGAACCTGCTGGGCGACTTCGGCGGCGTCAAACTCAATGCCCTGCTCACTATAGAGCTCGAGCGCAAAGTCGATAAGCGACGTGGGGTCGATCGGCAGGCGGTCGCGCAGGATGTTGATGATGCCGATAGCGGCACGACGCAGCGCATAGGGGTCGGAGGAGCCGGTCGGGGGCTCGCCGATGGCAAAGATACCGGCAATGGTATCGAGCTTGTCGGCACAGGCCACGATGCAGCCAGCGGTGCCCTCGGGCAGCTCGTCACCGGCAAAGCGGGGACGATAGTGATCGCGAATGGCGTGGGCGACCTCGTCGTTCTCCCCCATCGCGGTCGCGTAATAACCGCCCATCACGCCCTGCTGGCTCGTGAACTCGACGACGGCGTTGGACACCAGGTCGGCCTTGCACAGGTGCGCGGCACGGCCGGCGTCAGCTGCCAGATGAGCACCCAGGTGTGCCTCACGGGCAATAGCGAGCGCGAGCTGCTCGATGCGCTCGGACTTGGCGAGCACGCTACCGAGCTTCTCCTGGAAGGCAACCTTGGCCAGACGCTCACGGAACTCGTCGAGGGAGATCTTCAGGTCCTCCTCGTAGAAGAACTTTGCGTCGTCCAGACGGGCGCGCACGACGCGCTCGTTGCCGTCGATCACGCGCTCGGCGTTCTCGGGCTTGCTGTTGGAGACGACCACGAACTCACGCGTCAACTTGCCCTCGCCGTCATAGATCGGGAAGTAGCGCTGGTTGGTGAGCATGGACTCGCAGATGATCTCGTGCGGAACCTTGAGGAACTCCTCATCGAAAGTACCGACGAGCACCGTCGGCCACTCGCAGAGGTTGATAACCTCCTCAAAGACCTTCTTGGGCGTGTCGACATGGCAGCCGGGACGGGCAGCCTCGACCTCAGCGATACCGGCGAGGATGGCCTCGCGACGACGCTCGGCAGAAAGCACGCCGGCGTCCTCGAGCACCTGCTCGTAAACGGCGGGGCTGGCAACCACATGGTCACCAGGGCCAAGTACGCGATGACCACGCGTGGTGTTGCCACTCGTCACGTCGGCAAACGACACGGGAACAACATCCTCGCCCAAAAGGCAGCAGATCCAACGGACCGGACGCACGAACGTGGCGTGCTCGTGGCCCCAGCGCTGACTACGGTAGTTGGGCCACTGCAGGCCGGCGATGGTCTTCTCGCACAGAGCGGTCAGAATCGGCGTAGCCGGTGCGGAGGGAATGTTCTTCTCGGCGAACACATACTCGCGACCGTCAGTGTCCTCGCGACGGACCAGGTCCTCGGCAGCCACACCGCACTTGCGGGCAAAGCCCTGGGCGGCCTTGGTGGCGTTACCGTCAGCGTCGAAGGCGATGTTGGCCGCGGGGCCGCGCTTGACCTCGTGAACCTCATCGGTCGCGGTGGCGACGTCGGCAACGAGCGCAGCCAGGCGACGCGGGCTCGAGATCACGCGGACCTCGCCGTGGGCCAGACCGGCCTCATCGAGACCCTTGGCAATCATAGTGCCAAGCTGCTTGACGGCATTGTTCAGCGGTGCAGAGGGCATTTCCTCCGTACCGATCTCAAACAGGAAATCCTTAGCGTCTGCCATGGCTTACGCCACCTCGCCTTCCTGATCGGCATTCTCGTTGATTCCGGCGACCTCGGCCATATAGGCCTCGCAGCACGCCTTGGCGACGGCGCGGACGCGCAGGATGTAGTTGGCACGCTCGACTGCGGACAGCGCACCGCGGGCATCGAGCAGGTTGAAGGCATGGCTGCACTTCATGACGCAGTCATATGCCGGCAGCGGCAGCTTGCGCTCCAGGCAGGAGTGGCACTCGGCCTCGTAGTCGTCAAACTTCTGACGCATCATCTCGACGTTGGCGACCTCAAAATTGTAAGCACTAAACTCGCGCTCGTTCTCCAGGAACACGTCGCCGTAGGTCATGGGCGTGCCGTCGGGCAGGTAGCTCCACACCAGGTCATAGACCGAGTTGACGCCCTGGGCGTACATGGCGATACGCTCCAGGCCATAGGTGATCTCGACGGGCACGGGGTCGACTTCGATGCCGCCCACCTGCTGGAAGTACGTAAACTGCGTGACCTCCATGCCGTTGAGCCAGACCTCCCAGCCAAGGCCCCAGGCGCCGAGCGTCGGGCTCTCCCAGTCGTCCTCGACAAAGCGGACGTCATGGTCGTTGGGGTCCAGGCCAATGGCGGCCAGCGAACCCAGGTAGAGCTCCTGGGCGTTGACCGGCGAGGGCTTGATGAGCACCTGGAACTGATAATAGTGCTGCATGCGGTTGGGGTTCTCGCCATAGCGGCCGTCGGCGGGACGGCGGCAGGGCTGCGCATAGCAGGTGCGCCACTCGGCGGGACCGAGCGAGCGCAGCGTGGTCGCGGTATGGAAGGTACCGGCACCGACCTCGGAGTCATAGGGCTGCATAATGACGCAGCCCTGCTCGCCCCAGTACTGCTGGAGGCGCAGGATGATGTCTTGGAAGGAAAGCGATGAAGCGTTCATGCCTCTAATATCCCCTCGTCGAAACGATTACACGGTTAGGTACTGTACTATAGCGGTTTTTAATCGATAGCGCCGATACGGTTGAGCGGCCAGTAGCGCACAAGCGCCACGGCGATCAAGTCGGAGCGGTCGACCGGGCCAAAGTAGCGGGAGTCAGCAGAGTTCTCGCGGTTGTCGCCCATCACCCACACACAGTCGTCAGGGACGGTGTAGGGATAGCTCACCTGAGCGCCGGGGGCTTGGACCGAAAGCGGCCAGCTCATGCCAGTCGTATAGTCCTCGTCGAGCGCCCGGCCGTCGACGACGACCTTGCCGTCCTGCAGATCGACCGTCTGGCCGGCCGTGGCGATGACGCGCTTTACCAGCACGTCATGTTCGGACGTGGCATCGGGGTTGTGGAATACCACGATATCGCCTTGCTTGACGGGCTGTCCGAGTTCGAGCGTCACCTTCTGCGCCAGAATCTGGTCGCCGATCTCGATCGTGGACTCCATGGAGCCGGTGGGCACCACAAAGGGCTCGACCACAAACGTGCGAATCAAGAAGGTGGCGACCAGCGCAATCGCAACGATTACGATCCACTCAAAGGCGCCCCTCAGGGCAGAATGCTGCGATGGAACCATTCTCACTCCTCGCTCTGCGAATACGAAGCGTCCAGGATCTCCCGCGCGTACGCGCGCTCCTCAGCCGTAAGACGTGCCGCCTCGATCAGGTCGGGACGCCAACGACAGGTACGCTCGATGGCGTTTTTGCGACGCCAGGCATCGACCTTGGCGTGGTCGCCGCTTACGAGTACTGGAGGCACGCCCTCGCCATTGAACTCGGCGGGGCGGGTGTACTGCGCGTACTCGAGCAGGCCACCGTCCTCGGCGGTCGAGAAGGACTCGTCCACATTGCTCATCTCGTCGCCCAAGGCTCCGGGAATGAGCCGTACGACGGCGTCGGCTACGACCATAGCGGGCAGCTCGCCGCCCGTGAGCACGTAGTCGCCAATCGACAGGCGCTCGTCGGCATACGCATAAGCGCGCTCGTCGACGCCCTCGTAACGGCTGCACACAAACAGCAGGCGCTCACTTTTGAGCAGGCGCTCGGCCACATGCTGCGTAAAGGGCTCGCCGCAGGGGGTGAAGAACACCACGGTGGGCTTGGGACCCTCGGAGCTGATGGCCTCGATTGCCTCGGCAATGGGCTCGACCTTCATGAGCATGCCCTGCCCACCGCCGTACGGCTCGTCATCGACGGTGCGATGGCGGTCGTGCGTCCAGTCGCGCAGGTTATACGCCTTAAAATCAAAAAGGCCGGCCTTGCGGGCGCGGCCCAAAATCGACGTGGACATGACGGGCTCAAACATCTCGGGAAAGACCGAAAGGGTCTCAATCAGCATGCTGTCCTCCCTACTTGTCCATATCGATCAAGCCGTCCATAACGTGGACGGAAATTGTTCCTGTGTCGGGAAGATCGAGCACAACCTGCTCGATCGCGGGAATCAGCACCTCGCCGTACCGATCGCCCTCGACAACCCAAACATCGTTGGCGGGCGTCGACATAATCTCGACAATCGTACCGAGCGAGCCAAAGCGCTCGTCGACCACCTCGCGACCCATCAGGTCGGTATAGGCAGCGTCGAGCGAATCGAGCTCAAAGTCGTCACGATTTGCCAGCACGTAGCATCCCGTGATGCCCTCGGCGGCCGTCAAGTCGTCAATGCCCTCAAACGAGACCAGATCGCCATCGCCCGCATCGGTGACGGACACGACCGTGCAAAAGCGGTCGCGCTTGAGCGCCGGCGGCGTCAGGGCGACGCGCATACCAGGCTCTAATACAGAAGGAAGCCCCCGCAGCGGCTGTGCGAGGACCTCCCCCTTCCTTCCGTGCGGCTTGACCACACGGGCGATGTTTTTGTACTGGGACCTCAAGGTCCTAGCCCAGAACCTCTACCTCGACAGCAGTGTCGAGGCGAGCGGCCAGTGCACGGGCGAGCGTGCGAATGGCCTTGATGGTACGGCCACGACGGCCGATGACCTTAGCGACGTCATCCTCGGCGACCGAAACCTCAATCGTAGAGGCGTCGTCACCATCGATGACCTCAAGGCTCACGGAATCCGGGTCGTCGACGATCTGAACAACGAGATATTCGACGAGATCGGCGATGCGATCTGAGAGCATTGCCTCACCCTCGAGCTGTGCAGCGTCAACCTCAGGCACGATTTACTCCTCGGCGCCCTCAGCGGCAGCCTTAGCGGCCTCGGCCTCTTTGGCGAGCTGCTTCTTGGACTTCTTGACGACGGTCTCGGTCTTCTCGCCCTCGTTGGCGGCCTTGACCAGAGCGGCGACGGCGTCGGTGAGCTGAGCGCCCTTGGACTGCCAGTCGGCGATCTTCTCGAGGTCGAGGTTGATGGTCTTGGGGGCGGTCATCGGGTTGTAGCGGCCAACCTCCTCGATGATACGACCGTCACGCGGGGCGCGGGAATCGGCGACGACGACACGGTAGTACGGACGCTTCTTAGCGCCGTGACGAGCAAGGCGAATCTTGACTGCCAAAGGAAACTCCTCCAACCAAGCAGCTTTAGGCTGCAACTACAAACAAACAGTTGAACATAATACGCCATCGACGCGGGCAGGTGAAGTCCGTGAGACCAACTTCTTCGGTGTAGTCGAGGGCAAATCCATATCTTAGACAAGAATTCGGGATTTGCAAGCACATACACGCACCCCACATGAGCTGCGCGGTATACTCATGACATGGAAAGACGCGAACATACATACGGTTATGAGGATGCCATGGGCGTCACGCCGCCTCCCTGGACGGGTCCGGCGGTGGGCCTCATGGACCTCGATGCGTTTTTTGCGAGCGTGGAGATGCTCGATCATCCCGAATGGCGCGGAAAGCCGCTCATCGTGGGCGGAGACGCCGATTCGCGCGGCGTCGTGTCCACGTGTTCGTATGAGGCGCGTCGCTTTGGCGTGCACTCTGCCATGGCCTCGGCCGAGGCGCGGCGCCTGTGCCCGCAAGCCATTTGGACGCACGGGCACTTTGATCGCTACCGCGAGGTGAGCGCACAGGTCATGGCGATTCTCGCCGACGAGACCCCGCGTGTTGAGCGCGTATCCATCGACGAAGCCTTTATCGATATCACACCGGGTCGCTTTGCGCCCGAAGACCCGCTGCTGGTTGCGCGGCGTATAAGCGACCGCGTGGCAGCGCTGGGAGTGACCTGCTCCATTGGCGTGGGCTGCAACAAGACGGTCGCAAAGATCGCAAGCGAGCGGGATAAGCCGTTTGGGCTGACCATCGTGCGCCCCGGAACCGAGCAGCGCTTTTTGGCCGCGCTGCCGGTATCTGCCATGAGCGGCATCGGGCGCTCGGCCGAAGAACGACTGCGCCGCATGCGCATCTACACCCTCGGCGAGCTATCACGTGCACCGGAATCCACCTTGGCCTCTATTTTTGGCGTAAACGGCGAACGCATGCGCCAGCGTGCGCTGGGACTCGAAATCTCCGAAGTCACGAGCCTCGATGAAGAGCGTGAGGTCAAGTCGGTCAGCAATGAACGCACCTTTGCGAAAGATTTGACTGAGCGCGGGGACATCGAAGCGGCGATTGCGCTGTTGGGAGAGTCAGTGGGACGCCGTCTGCGCCGTCAGGGGCTGACGGGTGCCACGGTAACGCTCAAGCTTAAGTATTCGTATGGCAGCGGGCGTACGGCACAGCGCCGGCTGCCGCATCCGACCGACGATGAGAACATCTTCGTGGCGGTTGCACTCGAACTGCTCGACAACATCTGGCAGGAAGGCATGCATGTGCGCCTGGCGGGCATCGGCATGAGCGACTTCGACCACCAAGGCGGCATCCAGACCGACCTGTTCTGCGAGATCGATGACCGCGGTGCCCAATCCAGCGACCGTCGCGACCTCTCCGTCGCCATCGACGCCGTCCGAGACAAATTCGGCGACACCGCCCTATCCTTCGGCCGCCAATCCCGCTTCAACGATTAACCGCCTTTGAATGATTATTCTAGGACGGGGATTTTTTTATCATTTGGAGCGTCATTTCGCTCTTTGAATGATATTGGTCCCGATTCCCGTCAGGCGCGCAATCTGGTCAATCGTAAACCCCCGATGTCTCAACACTGCCAGAAGACGATTACGCTCTGATTTCGGCAGAGATTTAAGTTGATAAGGCTCATGCGGAGCCAAAAGAGCTTGGGCAACTTCTAGCGCATCCATATCGGAAATATGCTTGCCTTCGGGCATAAAATAGGAATTAGGTTTGCCGTCGGTGCTCGCAAGATAAAACGCCTCCGTACCCCCAAACAGATCGAGGATACCGTCACAATCGCAAATCTCGGGATGAGAGAAATACTCGTGGAAGCTGCTCCAACGATAAAGAGGAGCAGAAGAAATTCCAGCCTTTGCAGGGTTGTCATGAATATATCGAACGCAACGGAGCAGCTGCTCATCGTCAGAAATGATCACGCTCTTAAATCGTTCCTGGAACACCGGTCCGCGACGGCCGGTTTTTTGATTGAAGTGTTTCGCATATGCCGTATCAATCGCATGCATGGAAACGCTCATCTGATTATCGGGGTCATCAAACAGCAGATGAACATGATTGTCCATGAGGCACCAGGCCAGCAAACGAATGCGAGCGGACCTAAATCGTCTATTCAATAGATTGAGAAAATATAGGCGGTCGTCATCGTCCTCAAAGATCAGCTGGCCGGCACAACCCTTGAGCATGACGTGATAATGGCCGAGTTCGGACAACGCACGGGCAACGCGAGTCATCGAAGCTCTCCCTTCCGAGTTTGCATTAGCTACAGCATACAAAAGGAGAGAATAGAAAAAACCGAACCGCCCAACAAAGATGAGCGGTTCGGCGAACGGTAGGAATGATTATTTTATCCCCATTACAGTTTGAGTCGTCCGAAAGGGCGGCTCTTTTCCGTTGCACGGTTAT
>CABUAT010000019.1 GCA_902489665.1 uncultured Collinsella sp.
GGTCATGCCGCCGAAGTTGAAAGGCAGATTGCCGCTCTGGCGGGTTTGCAGCGTCAACTGGTTACGCGGTTCGTAGAACCGCGTAACTAACAAATGAGCATCGCGTCGCCGAAGCTGAAGAAGCGGTAACGTTCTTCGATAGCAGCAGCGTAGGCATCCATGATCTGGTCGCGGGTGGCAAGTGCGCTCACGAGCATCATGAGCGTGGAGCGCGGCACGTGGAAGTTCGTGATCAGCGCGTCGACCACGTGATAGGTCGAGCCGGGCATGAGGTAGAGCTGCGTTGTCGCGTTCTCGCGCACCACGATGTCGCCGCGGCCGAGCGTGTCGGCCCCGTCCTCGCGGCCCTCAAAATAGCGCGCCGTCACAGCCGGATCGGACACCGGCGCGTCCGCGTCAAACGCGCTCTCGAGCGAGCGCACCGCGGTGGTGCCGACGGCGATCACACGATGACCCTCGGCCTTGGCCTTGTGCACGGCATCGACAACCTCCTGCGACACGTGGTAGCGCTCGGTGTGCATCACGTGCTGCGTGGGGTCGTCCTCCTCCACCAGACGGAAGGTATCGATACCCACCTCGAGCTCGACGGCGGCAAACTTGGCACCCTTGGCCTCGATAGCGGCCATGAGCTCGGGCGTAAAGTGCAGACCCGCCGTGGGAGCGGCAGCCGAGTGCTCCTCCTTCATGGCGTAGACGGTCTGGTACTTCTCGGGATCGCCCTCGTAATCGGTAATGTAGGGCGGCAGCGGCACGTGACCGGCGGCATGAATGGCCTCGTCGAGCGTGCGCGGCTCGCCGGCGGCATTGCAGCCGGCCGGCTCAAAACGCACCAGGCGGCCGCCGCGGCTATCGGTGACAAAGTCGACAACCTCGGCCGTCAGCACCACGGGAGCCCCCTCGGGCGCATGGGCGCCACCGGCGCGATACTCAATATGAGCACCGGGCTTCAGGCGCTTGCCCGGCTTGACCAGACACTCCCAAACGTGACCCAGCGGGTCAACATCCTCGCGGCGCTTGAGCAGCAGTGTCTCGACCACGCCACCCGAGCCCGCCTTGCGACCGATAAGACGGGCCGGCATCACGCGCGTCTTGTTGATGACGAGCACGTCGCCCGGCTCGATATAGTCGATGATGTCGCGGAAGATGCGGTGCTCAACGGTACCGCCATGCTTTAGCGGCGTTCCCGCCTGAGAGCCCTTGCGATCCACCACCAGCAATCGGCAGGAATCGCGCGGCTCGGCAGGAGCTTGGGCGATCAGTTCCTCAGGAAGGTTGTAGTCAAAATCATCGGTACGCATCTTTGCCTCTTTCACAAAGCGCGTCAGTCGAAAAAATCGACTGACGCGCGCATCATTCTCCCCTGTATCCTATCAGCTTGTTGAGAGAAATATAGTATGGCAAACAGATTTGCGACTGTTTTCTCAACGCCCCGCTACTTAAGCGTTGCGTACATCACCGCCTTAATCGTATGCATGCGATTCTCCGCTTCTTGGAAAACACGAGATTTATCGGACTCAAAAACCTCGTCCGTGACTTCCATTTCGGTGACTCCAAACTTCTCAGCAATTTCGGCACCAACAGTAGTATTAGTATCGTGGAAGCTCGGAAGGCAGTGGAGGAAAATCGCCTCGGGCTTTGCCATAGACATCACCTCAGCGGTCACACGATACGGCGACATTAGCTTAATGCGGCTTTCCCACAGCTCTGCGGGCTGACCCATGCCAACCCAAACATCCGTGTAAATTACATCGGCATCACGAGCGCCTTCCTCAATATCCTCTGTAATGGTAATCGTCGATCCATGCTCGGCCGCAATACGACTACATTCTGCAAGGAGTTCAGGGTCATAGGATGTAGCCCCCTCCGAATTTCCCCCGATTGGGCCGCAAGAACAGTAGTTAATGCCGAGCTTAGCGCAAATGACCATGAGCGAATCGGCGACGTTTCCGGCCGCCTTACCAAAAAATGTAAGTTTCCTGCCCTTAATCTCTCCAAACTCTTCACGCATGGTCAGAATATCGGCAAGCACTTGAGTCGGGTGAAATTCAGTAGTCAGCCCATTCCAAACGGGAACCCCAGCTTTTGCAGCAAGCTCCTCAACCTTCGTCTGCTCAAAGCCGCGGTATTCAATTCCGTCATACATGCGGCCAAGGACGCGAGCCGTGTCCTCAATCGACTCCTTTTTGCCCATCTGGGACGAGCCCGGATCCAAATAAGTTACACCCATGCCAAGGTCAAGTGCACCAACTTCGAAGGCGCAACGAGTACGCGTGGAAGTCTTCTCAAATAGCAAAACAATATTCTTACCTTCAAGGTATTTATGCGGAACACCGGCACGCTTCATGCTTTTGAAGTTAGCAGAAAGCTCAAGCAGATACTCAATCTCTTCCGTCGTGTAATCAAGCAGCTTCAGAAAACTGCGCCCAGCGATGTTAACACCCATATTCGCCATCTCCTATCACAGTGGATTTGCAACTAAATATCTTCGCGCCAGAAGGGCATGCTCATGCAGCGCGGGCCGCCACGACCGCGGGACAGCTCCTCGGAGGGAACGACCAAAAGTTCCAAACCGTTCTTGTAGAGCTCATCATTTGTGACAACATTGCGCTCGTAAACACAGACTTTACCAGGAGCAACGGCAAGAGTGTTCGACCCGTCGTTCCACTGCTCGCGAGATGCCTCAACCATATCGCCGGCACCGCACTCAATAAGCTGCACCTTCTCCACGCCAGTAGCCATTTCAAGAATATGTTCAAGCGTGTCATCAATCTCTTGAACAGCGACCATTCCCTCAGAGTCACCACGAGTCAGACGATAAACACGAAGGGTCTCAAAAATACCGGGATAAACTGTGAACTTATCGAAATCCACCATGGTGCAAACGGTGTCAAGATGCATGTAAGCATAGCCGTTGGGGATTTTAATAGCGTAAACGGTATCGATCTCAGAATTCCCAGATCCCCAGAACAAATTCTTTGCAAGCTCCTCAATCGCAGCCGCCTCAGTTCGCTGGCTAATTCCAATAGCCAAGGTATGAGCGTTAATGTTAAGCACATCACCGCCCTCGATATGCCAGGGATTCTTATGGTCGTACCAAATCGGAGTCCCTACATAATCGGGATGGTATTTGAAAATCGCTTCATAGAAGGGCACTTCACGATCTCGCTGTTTCCAATACATATGGTGAAGCAGAACGCCTTTGCCCACGGAAGCAAGAGGATCGCGAGAGAAATACGAGCTCGGAAGAGGCTTCAACACCAAATCATCGGGCTTCGCATCCTCATTATCCATCATACTAAGCGTAGTCGAGACGCGAGGCAGCTCAAGGTCACGATAACGATACCCCCCCATAGCCTCAAGTACAAACTGATACGAATCTGAAATAGCGTCGAGCTTTTCACGAACAGCCTGCTCAAGCAGAGGATTGACAATCCCGCTCTCAGCCATAAATGTATCGGTAAACTCAGCGCGAGCCGAGGGGCATGCATCCAGCGCCTCAGCAACGAGTTTCTCCATATAGAGAACCTCAACACCTTCGCTCCTCAGAAGATCCGCAAAGGCATCATGCTCCTTTTGAGCCACATCAAGATAGAAACAGTCGTGAATCCAGACATCCTCGAACTCTTCCGCCTTTACGTTCACAAGGTCACGACCGGGGCGGTGAAGCACAACTTTCTTGAGCTTACCAATCTCGCTGTGTACATTCAGTCCTTTAGACATTCCTGTTACTCCATTTCAGCCATGAAACCTACAGGGCAATAAGTCCCGAGATTGCTACGAATACGATATTGATGAGCGACACGACCAAGAAGAATTTCCAAACGGTCTTCCACCACTGGCCAAGCTTGATCTTGCACACGCCCAAACCCGCTACAAGAATGGCGCTAGTAGGACAGATCAAAGACATCGTCGCGCTACCCATGGAGAGAGCCCACACGGCAGCCTCGGGATTAAGGCCCATGAGTTCGGTCAAAGGTCCAAAAATGGGAGCGGTCAGTGCTGCAAGGCCAGATGAGCTGGGAACCAGGATCGCCAGGAGGTTCTCAACCGCATAAAGAAGCGTAGTAAAGAGAACCGCCGGGATGCCGCCCAGACCAGTGGCGAGCGCATTGAGGATGGTATCGATGATCATGCCGTCAGAGGCAATGACAAGGATGCCACGCGCAAGTCCAACGACAATTGCCGAGAAAGCAAAGTCAGCGATACCCGCAACAAATTCCTGAGCGATGACGTCCTGACTAAAGCCCGCAATAACACCAGCCAACAAGCCCATGGCCAAAAAGACCGCAGAAATCTCGTTCATATACCAGCCCTGGGTCACAAGTCCCCAGATGATAAGGCACATTCCAGCGATAAATACCGCAAGCACGCCTTTTTGACGACCCGTAAATTCTGCATCAAGGGCAGATTCATCGGCAGCGAACTCGACTTTCTTGGCGATATCATCCTCAAATGTGATCGATGACTCAGGATTCTTCTTTACCCTTCGTGCATAGAGGACAACCCAAGTAATTGCAACGGCGGTCAAAACAACCCAGGCAATCATACGCAGCCACAGCTGGGGGTTGCCCTGAATACCAAGAATACCTTGCGCAATGAGAACATTAAACGGATTAATCGTTGAGGCGATGTAACCCGTGCGCGCTCCAACGAACACGACCATGAACGCCGTCATCGAGTCGAAGCCCATAGCCATCATAATTGGCATGAAGATCGCAAAGAACGGGAGAGTTTCTTCCGCCATGCCAAAGCTCGTTCCGCCCAATGCAAAGAGAACCATCGCAATAGGAATAATTAGAATGTCTTTGTTCTTAAAGCGGCGAACGACACGACCCATTCCGCTCGTGATAGCGCCCGTTTTAGTAATAACCTGAAACGAACCGCCCACAATCAAGATGAATGCAACGACCTCAATTGCCTCTTGTATACCGCGCGTTGGAGCCTGAAGAACATCGAAGACACCTTGTCTGAGATCTACTTCATCCCCGGTTTCCTCGTCAATATATGTCTTTTCACTCTGCTCATACGTACCTGCGACAGTGACTTCACGACCGTTCACCTCCTGACGCTGATAGGACCCAGAGGGAACAATCCACGTGAGAACAGCGAAGATGACCATAAGTGCAAAGATGATCGCATATACGTGCGGGACCTTGAACTGCTTGATGCCTTTCGAACTTTCCGCTGCCATATCTCCTCCTTCATTCCTTTTCCCATCTATCCAGCTGGCACCATAAATGTATGAGGTTGCTCAGCGGTGGTCGGGCAACCATCGCTATCGTGTCGCTTTTCACCTATGAACGGCAGCTAAAGTGACGTTATTAATCAATCTGATATTTTAAATTGATGTTATTTGTCAATTACATACGTCTTTTAACTTTTCCGCAACACAACAAGGAACCTGCCTTAGCCTTATATAAAAACCAGCAGGACAGGAGACAGGCATGCAAGGCATACACATAACAAATGAAATCGGTCATTTAAAAGCCGTACTTGTCCATCGACCAGGAGCTGAAACACAAAACTACCCTGATGCCGACTTCAGCCAAGTTTTCTCCCTGCGAAAATGGAGCGGTCGTTTTGACCTCGACAAAGCAATGTATGAGCAC
Source organism: uncultured Collinsella sp. (assembly GCA_902489665.1). GTDB lineage: Bacteria > Actinomycetota > Coriobacteriia > Coriobacteriales > Coriobacteriaceae > Collinsella. Next base: position 5,610 of record CABUAT010000019.1, read on the forward strand.
GATTCCATGGTTCAATTGCTTGAGAAGCATGGCGTAGAAACCATTGAAATTAGGGACCTTCTCGAAGACTCACTTGAAACTGAGCCCCAATCACTTAAATATTTTATTGATGACTACCTCCGTTGCAGCGGGGCAACAGGCAGAGAGTTCCTCGAGGCAATAACCCAGCTGTTTGAGAACGCTAAGAACACCCAGGAATTGGTGAATATAGTACTTAACGGCATTCGCTTTGGAGACACTGAGCTATGTTCAAACCAGTCGGAAACACTACGGGCGCTCGTGCACGAGCAATTTGATCCCGCCTCGCTCTTGGTCAATCCCCTCAACACGCTTTTTTTCACTCGTGATCCTGCTGTGGTAGTCGGAGACGGCATCATCCTAAATCATATGTATTGGCCTGAGCGTGATCGTGAGGTCGCCTTATACCGGCAGATATTCACCCACCACAAGATCATGGGAGAAACTCCAATATGTGATTTGAACAGGAGTAGCTACCATATAGAAGGCGGAGACATTATTGTTATCAGTGCTAAGACAATATTAGTTGGAATCTCTGACCGAACTGAACCCGCCGCCGTCGAGTCACTTGCCAAAGAGCTCCTGACCTCAAATAAATTCCAGACCACCGAGCTAATTGCGATTCGAGTCCCCTCTGACGGGCTGCGTATCCACCTCGATACGTTCATAAGTAGAATTGATCACGACGCGTTCCTCATCGATCGTGAGATATGCAATGCCGTTGATGCATACAGCATTCAACTAAAACGATCCGGAAGGGGCCTTACGATCACTCCTATCGATCGCACGATTCCGGAAATACTCTCTGCAGCCTGTTGCGAACCAATAAAAGTGATTGACTGCGGAGGCGGGAATCAAACCGCCTACGAAAGAGAACGCCGGAACAACGCAACGTCTATCCTTGCGCTCTCGCCAGGAAAACTATGCGTATATGAAGAAAACGTTTGGACCAACGAAGCGCTTGAGAAAGCAGGAATGGAATTATTCCCGCTATCCATTGACGAGCTCACCAAAGGCTATGGTGGCACAAACTGTCTATGCCTCCCTCTGTGGCGAGAGGATCTATAGCCATGGGCTTCGGGGCAAATATTCGTAAACTCCGCACCATGGAGCATCTTGGTCAGGCGCAACTTGCAGAGATGTTGGGGGTATCTAAAGAGACCGTTTGTCGTTGGGAAAAAAGTCGGTATGCCCCCCGTGAGCGCTATATTGAAAAGTTACAAGCGCTCTTCGGTTGCACCCGCGATGAACTTGTTGGCGAGGAAAACGGTTTGGCTGTAAAGCTCGCAAATAAAAGAATCGTCACCGACGAAGACCCTGCTATCCACGAAATGGAGGGCACATTTCCCGTCATCGATATCGAATCGCAAAAGCGCCGCATCACGCACGGCCAACAAAATGCTTGCGCGCCTGTAGACGTAGCCAAACGTCACCCACATAGCGTTTTCGTTAAAATCAAAGGCGACGAAATGTCCCGCATTTACCCTCCCGGCAGCTTACTACTTGTCGATACCACCGCAAAGCCTTGGAACGGCTGTGCTGTATTGGCGCTCGCAGACGGTAAAACACCGGTAATTAGGCGATTTGCAGAAGGAAACGACATGATTGTGCTGTCGTCCCATTCATATGCAACAGCAAGTCCGGATCTGATGTTTAACAAACGGAGGATTAGAATCATAGGAGTCGTCGTTTGGTATCAAGCGAGCCACGATCACACGCTTAATTAAATCGACTTTCCCAAAAACGACCGTACCGCACAGACAGCTCAAAGTCCCAGCCCAAATGAACTACTTTTTGGCGGCTTTGCGCTCGTCGCGGATGCGGGCGCGATCCATGGCCGCCTCGACCGCCGAGAAACGGCAGCCGCAGTAATTCTGCCGATACATGCCCAGCTCACGCGAACGGCGCGTAGCCTCGGGATAATACGGGCGAAAATCGCGAATCACCGGGGTGAGACCGCGGGCGGCAGCCAGACGCTCCAAAACATCATTGCAGGTATCGAACAGCTGATACGGCGAGACGGCGAGCGTCGTGCCCACAAACTCAAACCCGCGCTCCTGGGCCACGCGGCACGCCTCGGCCAAGCGCAGGGCATAGCACGAGCGACAGCGACGGGGCCGATCGGCACCCAGCGGGGCCACGCCGGCCTCCCAGCGCTCGCGGTCCTCCCCCGCCTCGATGAGCTCGATGTCGCCATCGGCACACCACCGGCGCAGCTCGTCCAGACGCCGCCGCCATTCATCGCGCGGTTGAATATTGGGATTGGTCCAGCAAATCGTGGGCTCAAACCCCTCCTCGCGCAGCAGGCGAACCGGCTCAAGCGAGCATGGTGCACAGCACGCATGCAGCAACAACGACTTCATCGACATCCCCGTCCCAGAAAACTCACCCCGACATCATGGCAGCTAAAATAGCCCCGTCCCAAAAAGACTACTTTGCGAAAAAGCGCACGCCAAAGGACGTATCCTCGCAGGCGACGATACGGCGGTCGCGCAGAATGGTCCGCACGTAATACCAATCACCCACACAGCCCGACAAGTGCAGACCAGCCGCCAGGTAGCACAGCAGCGGATAGTCCGAGAACGCAAACCCCAGGGCAAATGCTGTCGTCACAACAACCGTCGGCGCCAGGCAAACCGCCATGTACCGCCGGCGCGAATACACAACGCCCTCGGCGCAGGCATAGATCATCGCCGTCTCGCGATTCGCCCCAAAGGTCACCTGCGCGCCCGCAGGCTCCAGCAGCTTAAAAAACACCGCATGCACCAGCTCGTGCACGGCAAACGATGCCATTGAGACCACAGCCAAGCCGACTATCCAGCCCACGACAGCCATCCAGCCGCCCGCCTCAGCCGCGTCCAGGTCCGCAGGCCCGCCCAACAGCATAAACACCGGCACCAGGCACACGGCAAACACCGCGATCACGGCCATCCCCCACACGAAGCAAGCGTGTAGAAAATCCTCGTCCTCAAACGCATGTATGTTGGAAATCTCATTCATAGCATCTTAGGATAGCGCCCCTGCCACGCACCCGCCCGCATGTGCGATAATGTCGAACGATATGCACGAATTGACCACCGCGCCGCCGAACCCCGTGCCCGGCCGCGCTCTTACCTATATGCGAAGGAGTCCCATGGCATCCAAATACTCCATGAACGACCGTCCCAGCTGGCCGCGCCGCGCCATCGTTACCGCCGGCGAGCCCTACGGCAACAAGGGTCTGCACTTTGGCCACGTCGGCGGCGTCTTTGTCCCGGCCGACTTCTTCGCCCGCTTCCTGCGCGACCGCCTGGGCCGCGAAAACGTCATCTTCACCTCGGGCACCGACTGCTACGGTTCGCCCATCATGGAGAGCTACCGCAAGCTCAAGGAGAACGAGAGCTACGACAAGTCCATCGGCGAGTATGTCGAGTCCAATCACTCCCGCCAGGCCGCGACCCTCAACAACTACAACATCAGCTGCGACATCTACGGCGGCTCGGGCCTTGAGCCGGCGGCCCAGATCCACAACGAGGTGACTGCCGAGATTATCGAGCGCCTGCACGAGCAGGGCACCATCTCCAAGCGCTCCACGCTGCAGTTCTACGATGCCAAGGCCGGCACGTTCCTCAACGGCCGCCAGGTCATCGGCCGCTGCCCCATCCAGGGCTGCAAGTCCGAGAAGGCTTATGCCGACGAGTGCGATCTGGGCCACCAGTTTGAGCCCGAGGAGCTCATCGCGCCCAAGAGCCAGCTCACCGGCGAGGTGCCCGAGCTGCGCCCGGTCGACAATCTCTACTTTGACCTGCCGGCCTACCTCGACTTTATGAAGACCTACACCGCCAAGCTCGCCCAGAACCCGCAGGTTCGCTCCGTGGTCTCCAAGACCATGGAGGAGTGGCTGCTGCCGGCTCAGCTCTACATCCAGAACAAGTTCCGCGAGGCCTTCGATGCCGTCGAGGACCAGCTCCCCGAGCACACCGTGCTGGAGCCCGAGGGCAACAAGAGCAGCTTTACCGTCACCTTCCCCAGCTGGAAGGAGCGCGACGACGCCCACGCGGTGCTCGCCAACGGTGGCGTGCGCTTCCGCAGCGGCAAGGCACTCGTGCCCTTCCGCATCACCGGCAACATCGACTGGGGCGTTCCGGTGCCCGAGGTCGATGGCGTCTCCGACGTCACCTGCTGGTGCTGGCCCGAGAGCCTGTGGGCGCCCATCAGCTATACGCGTACCGTGCTCGCGCGCGATGCCAAGGCCGCCGGCGTGACCGAGGGCGTCGCCGCCCAGGATGCCGCCCTCATGGGCGAGCCCGCCGCCGACTCCACGCAGGTGCCCGCACCCACCTACCAGCACAGCTCGCTCGACTGGCGCGACTGGTGGTGCTCTGACGACGCTCAGATTTACCAGTTCATCGGTCAGGACAACATCTATTTCTACTGCATCGCGCAGACCGCCATGTGGGAGGCCCTGGGCTGGGACCTCACGCAGAGCACCGTCAGCGCCTGCTACCACCTGCTCTACATGGGCAAAAAGGCCAGCTCGTCCTCGCAGACGCCTCCCCCGCCGGCAGACGACCTGCTCAACCACTACACCTGCGAGCAGATGCGCGCGCACTGGCTGTCGCTCGGCCTATCCGAAAAGCCGGTGAGCTTTAGCCCCAAGGCATACGACACGCGTGTGACCGGCAAGGACAAGGACGGCAACGAGGTACGCGCCTGCGACGACAAGCGCGTTATCGACCCGGCCCTTAAGGAGAGCGCGCTGCTGACCGGCGTGTTCAACCGTCTGGCCCGCAGCTGCTTCTACGGCGTCGCCGTCAAGGAAGGCGACGAGAGCCCCTACCGCAACGGCTGCATCCCCGCCGGTGCCGCTTCTGACACCGTGGTCGAAGCCGCCCAGCAGGCAGCCCTCGCCTTTGAGCAGGCCATGTACAAGTTCGAGACGCACCGCGCGCTTGCCGTGTGCGACGACTACCTGCGCGCCGCCAACAAGCGCTGGAGCGACGCCTCCAAGGCCGCCAACAAGCTCGAGGGCGAGCCGGCCAATGCCGCGATGACGCAGGCCCTTGTCGACGCCTTTACCGAGCTGCGCGTGGCGACCGTCCTGATGCACGGTATTGTGCCGGCCGGCTGCGAGCTCATCTGCGAGTACTTCGACGTCGACCCGGTCGCTTTCTTTAGCTGGGATAACATCTTTGCCTCCACGGACGAGTTCGTGGAGATCCTGGGCGAGAAGCCCGGCGAGCACCGCGTGAAGCCGCTGCCCCCGCGCTTCGACTTCTTTAGCAAGCACGAGAGCCAGTACTAAAGCACGCCAGCAACAGCGTGTCCGGAAAGTAGTCAAATTGGGACGGGAAGGAAAGACGGATGTCCAAGCCGCGTCGTCGCAAGCAAAAAAAGCAGGTTAAGGCCGAGCTCAAGCTCAGGCAGTTTGCCGCCACCGAGCTTTCCGACCAGCTTGCCGCCCTTCCCTGCGCCGCCGACCTGCCGCGCTTTATGGTCGACACGGTCGCCGGCGCCTATGCGCCCGCCGATGCCGAGCTCATGATCGAGGGCTTCGGCGCCGCGGCCACACGCCCGGTCACACTGCGCGCCAACACGCTCAGGGCGACCGCCGAGGACATCGCTGCGGCGCTCGATGCCGCCGGCATCGCCCACAACCCCGTCGCCTGGTACCCAGACGCCTTTATCCTGCCCGAGGCCCAGGTTTCCGATCTGTGGGATCTCGACATCTACCGCGACGGCAAGATCTACCTACAGAGCCTGTCGTCCATGATGCCGCCTTTGGTGTTGGGCACCCAGGCAGGCGAGGACATCCTGGACATGTGCGCAGCCCCTGGCGGCAAGACGACGCAGATCGCCGCCCTCGCCCAGGGGCAGGCGTACCTTACCGCCTGCGAGATGAGCATTCCCCGCGCCGAGAAGCTCGAAGCCAACCTCCACCGCCAAGGCGCAAAAAACGTGCCCGTCATGCGCATCGACGCACGCGAGCTCGACGAGTTCTTCCGCTTTGACCGCATCCTGCTCGACGCTCCCTGCACCGGCACGGGCACCGTCATCAGCGGCAACGAGAAGAGTCTGCGCGGCCTCACCGAGCAGTTGCTGAGCAAGTGCGCCCGCTCGCAGCGAGCACTTCTGGACCGCGCCATGGGAGCCCTCAAACCGGGCGGCACGCTCGTCTATTCGACTTGTTCGATCTTGCCGCAGGAAAACGAGGACGCCCTGCAAGAGGCCCTCGACAAGCACATGGACTGCGAGCTCATCCCCCTCGACGGCACGCCAAGCGAAAGTGAGGCACGCCGCGCCCAGGAAGCTGGTGAGGAGCCGCGCATCGAGTCCAACGCCCTGACTGAGGCCATTGCCGCGGGTCAGGTATCGGCCATCGCCAACGGCCTGCCCGGCACGCTGACCATTCCGCCCAGCCGCGACTTTGAGGGCTTCTACATTGCCCTGATCCGAAAACGCAGCTAGCGCACGGATCCAAAACTCAACAAGCTATCTCTGTGCGCGTTTGCTCTACTGGTCGCGATGCTGTTTAAGCATCGCGCGGTCCTTGCGTTCGGCCCTTTTGCCCTTAATGGCCGTGACCACAAAGTAGATGACCGCGGCGGCAACGATTGCGCCCACACACAGGCCAATCGAGCCAAACATTGCTGTCAATTCCATACCGCGTCACCTCTCTTTTAAACGGGACATTCAAGATAGCACCTCAATACCCGCCACCACAGCTCCTTCACGTTCGCCGGCCCTTCGGTCTAACGGATGGCGCGGCGGGGAAAAATCAACTCGTCAAACGATTTAGCATTCGCAATTCCGGCTGCATCGCGCCGGCCGTCATCACATAGAATCGAGCTTCCATGGATACCCTCAACGATCTAAATGAGCGCGTCGACGCCTTCGTCGGCACCAGCTCTTTCGACACGCCTGCCGCGGCAAACGACCAAGCCCCCATCGATGTGCCCGCCGAGGTTCACGAGGACATTGTCGCCTCGGTCGATTTCTCCGAGGTCGAGCTCGCAGACGAGTTCACCGAACCCCAGGTAGCTGTGACCCCCAACGGACTGCTTCCCATGGAGCCGCTGCCCATCGACGGGCGCCTGCGCAAGGCGGCCCTTCGCATGCCTGACGAGATTGAGGAGGCCAGCGGCTTCACGCTCTTCGGCCGTCGTATCAAATCGCTCATCTACACCACCGACGTCGCGGTCATCCGCAACTCCAACGCCGATGCCGTCTTTGCCGTTTACCCCTTCACGCCGCAGCCCGCCATTACGCAGGCGCTGCTGACCGTCGCCGAGTGCCCGGTCTTTGTAGGCGTGGGCGGCGGAACTACGACCGGTAAGCGCTCCGTGCAGATGGCAGCCGTCTCCGAGATGCAGGGCGCGGCGGGCTGCGTGGTCAACTCCCCCGCTACTGCCGAGATGGTCGAGCACATCACCAACATCGCCGACATCCCCGTCATCGCTACGGTCGTTCGCTGCGACGACGATGCCCACGCCAAGGTGCGCGCTGGAGCCAAGATTCTCAACATCGCCGCCGGCAAGAACACGCCCCAGGTCCTACGCGAGCTGCGCAAGCACTATCCCAACCTGCCGCTCATCGCGCCGGGCGGCAAGACGCCAGAGAGCATCCGTGAAACCATCGCCGCCGGCGCCAACGCCATCATCTGGACGCCGCCTTCGGCCCAGCAGCTACAGACCGACATGATGCAGCGTTATCGCAAGATGAAGGAAGACGCCACACCTGTCATCTCGCGCGACGATGTGCCCATTATCGACCAGGTCGCCGCCGCCGAAGTCAGCCAGGTCGAGAACATGAATCCCGACGTGCCGATTCCCGACGAGGTCATCGAGCGCGTCGCTTCGATCCACGAGCGCGTCGAGGAGCGTCGCGCCAACCGCGGGCTCAAGCCCTCACTGCACGGCTTTTTCTTCCGAGGAAAGAAACGCTAGCAAAACATCTTGGCCCGCCCCACAAACGTGAGGCGGGCCGTTTTCGTTTGAGCAATCATGCAGCGATGTGATGGGGCAAATTAATCCACGCGCTTGTCGCCCATAAAGAAGAGCGCCACCGTACCAGGTCCGGTATGCGAGCCAATCAGAGTACCGATGTTATTGATCTCAATCTTGCCTTTAAGCTGCGGAACCTGTTCCTCAATCAGCGCCGCAACTGCCTCGGCATCCTCGCGGCACGCCGAGTGCGGCATGATGCACTTACCCGAATAATCCGCACCGTCCTGCACGTGTGCCATCATGGTCTTAGCCATCTCGGAAATCGCGCGCTTCTTAGTGCGAATCTTCTCACGTGGCGACAGCTTACCTTCGCAATCGACCGTCATAAGCGGGCAAATCTTAAGCGCCGTGCCGATGATCGCGCTCGCAGCCGAAATGCGACCGCCGCGCAGGTAGCTCGACAGATCGGTCGAGAAGAACCAGTGGTGCAGGTTGAGCTTGTGCTCCTCGATCCAGGCAGCCGTCTCGTCGAGTGAAGCCCCGCTATCGCGCACGTCGGCGGCACATTCCGCCAGCAGGCCAAAGCCCGAAGACGCCGCCAGCGAATCGATGACGCGCACCTTGCCGCCCTGGGGATAGCGATCCGCGAGCATCTGCGCCGCAACGCAAGCCGAGCCATACGTACCCGAAATACCCGACGACAACGTCAGGTGCAGCACGTCTTTACCCTCGGCAACAAGCGGCTCCCAAAACTCCTCGTACTCACCCACGCTCACCTGAGACGTCTTGGGCATGGCGCCCGCGGATATCTGGGCAAAAAACTCGTCCGGCGTAATCGACTGATACAGATCGTCCGTATAGACAACATCGTCGATCTCGTAATGAAAACACACGACAGGGATATTGCGCGATTCAAAGAACTCACGGGTTCGGTCGGCGGCGGATTCACAGGTCAGGACAAAATCACTCATATGAGGCTCCTTACTCATTGCTGCGCAAATTATTGCACAGTGAGCCTAAATACGGTACATATGTCCACTATTTACCAAATCGAACCAATAATAGCGAACATCTTTACCACCATCGTCTCCACCGACCCCACGCATAAATATCTGAGAAAACACCCTCTGTCGTCTCCACCCAACCGCCATATCTACCTCAACTAAATCGATTTACCAAACCGTTCGGCCAACAATTCGACTGCCCATCCCCAATCGAAACAAAAGCGGCGCATACTGATAAACGTTTGACGCTGTTTATCAGTTTTACCAGCCCTATCGGAAGGTGTTTCATGGTCGCATTCGATCGCAATCCGCAAGACTTCAAGTATCTGCGCCTGCTGTCGAGACAGTTTCCCACCGAGCAATCCGCGTTTACCGAGATCATCAACCTCTCGGCCATCCTCAACCTGCCCAAAGGCACCGAGCATTTTATGAGCGACGTGCATGGCGAGTACGAAGCCTTTATGCACATCCTCAACAACTGCTCGGGCGTCGTGCGCGAGCATGTCGACGAGATTTTTGGCGACACGCTTTCCTTTGACGAAAAGGGCGAGCTGTGCACGCTCATCTACTACCCGCACGAGAAGATCGAGCTGGTCCGCAGCCAGCGCGAGGACTCGCCCACCTGGTACAAGACGATGCTTGACCAACTCGTTATGGTTGCCCGCTCGCTTTCGAGCCGTTATACGCGCTCCAAGGTGCGTAAGGCCATCCCACGCGATTACGCCTATATCATCGACGAGCTGCTGCACACGCACCCGGACGAGAACAACTATCGCGTGCGCTATCACGAGCGCATCGTGGAGTCCATCCTGGAGACCGCAAGCGCCGACGACTTTATCGAGTCGCTTGCCTCGCTCATCAAGCGCCTGGCCGTCGACCACCTGCACCTGGTGGGCGACATCTTCGACCGCGGTGGCGGCGCGGCCAAGATTATGGACCGCCTGCTCACCTACCATTCACTCGACATCCAGTGGGGCAACCACGACCTGCTGTGGATGGGCGCTGCGGCCGGTGAGCCCGCCTGCATCGCCACGGTGCTGCGCAACAACCTACGCTACGACAACTACGAGATCCTGGAGAACGACTACGGCATCTCGCTGCGTGAGCTTGTCGCCTTTGCCGATGCCACCTACACCGCCGGTGAGTCCATCACCCCGCTGATCAAGGCCATCAACGTGCTGCTCTTTAAGCTCGAGGGTCAGATTATCCAGCGCCATCCCGAGTTCGACATGACCGACCGCCTGTTACTCGACAAGATCGACCACGACACCGGCACGGTCACGCTCGCCGACGGCAGCGTGTGGCCGCTCACGACCAACGACTTCCCCACCGTCGACCCGACGGACCCCTATACGCTCACGCCCCAGGAGCAGCACATCATCGACAAGCTCGTGTCCGAGTTTGTCACCGCCGATCACCTGCATCGCCATATCGATTTCCTCTATTCCCACGGCTCGATATACAAGGTCGCCAACGGCAACCTGCTGTTCCATGGCTGCGTGCCGCTCAACGAAGACGGCACCTTTAGCAGCATGAACTGCCTGGGCACCTGGCACGCTGGCCGCGATTATCTCGATTTTTGCGACCACATCGCCCGCCGCGCCTGGCGCGTGGGCGACCGCGACGCTCTCGACTGGATGTGGTACCTGTGGATTGGCTTTAACTCACCCGCCAGCGGACGCCTGGTGCGCACCTTTGAGCGCGCCTATATCGCCGATAAGAGCACCTGGGTCGAGCCGATGGACCCGTACTTTACGCTTACCAAGTCGCCCTCGGTCTGCGATGACATCATGCGCGAGTTTGGCGTCGCGCCCATGGCATGCTCACCGACCGGTCACATCATCAACGGCCACACGCCCGTCAAGACCACCAAGGGCGAGCAGCCCATCCGCGCCGAGGGCAAGCTGCTGGTCATCGATGGCGGCTTCTGCCGCGCCTACCACCCCAAGACGGGTATCGCCGGCTATACGCTCATCTCGAGCTCGCGCGGCTGCCGCCTCAAGTCGCACCGGGCCTTTACGACGGTTGCCGAGGCACTCACGCGCAACGTGGACATCGAAAGCGAGACCAACCGTTTTGACCAAGCAGACCGTCGCCGCATGGTGAGCGACACCGATTCCGGAGCCAAGATCCGCAGCCAGATCCAAGACCTGCGCCAGCTGCTCGATGCATATAGAAACGGTGCTATCGAGGAGCCCGCCTAGCACCACCCGTGGGGATTGGCTAAACTTGCTGAGTTTGTCATCCCCGCGGCGCCCCGGCGCCACCATAAGGCAGGTACCATGCAAAAGCTCCTTGCGCAGATCATGAAATTTGGCGTCGTCGGTGTCATTGCCACGGTTATCGACTTTGGCATTATGAATCTGCTCCACTACGGTCTGGGCCTCAACATCCTAATCGCCAATACCAGCGGCTTTATCGTCTCGCTCATCTTTAACTACCTCGCAAGCATGAAGTACGTGTTTGCGCACAAGGAAGGCATGAGCCGCCGCCGCGAGTTCATTATCTTTGTCGTGCTGTCCGTGATCGGTTTGGTGCTCAACGACGGCATCGTGCTGGCGCTCAACGCCGGCCTGGGACTCGAGGCCAATATCGCCAAGATCTGCGCCACCGCGCTTGTCATGGTCTACAACTTTGTGACCCGAAAAATCTTCCTGGAGGGCAACGAGACAAAATAGCTCGAAACCCCTGCAGCATTACGGCGCCCACGGACGACGTGCGTCGAGCGCTGCGTTGTTCGTGGGCCTTGCTCGTTTACGGAAGGATTTGCGACGTTTGCGGATTGTCTCTTGCAAATTTGGCGAGTTCGTATAGTTCTTGCCAAAGACCTTACGTTTCCCTTGTAAAAGCTCTAAAGTATCCTCTGCTCGATTCGTCAACGCATTGGATGTGATTACGTGCGCAAGGCACTGGCACAACCTCATACTAAGCAATTCCTCAAGTTCGCTGTCGTAGGTCTTATCTCCTTTGGCATCGACTGGGGCATGCTCATTGCGCTCGTCGAGCTGTTCCATCTCGACTTTTTGATGAGCACCACGATCTCGTTTATCACGTCCGTCGTGGTCAACTACTGGCTCAGCATGAAGTACGTGTTCGACCATCGCGAGGGCATGAGCCGCAAGCGCGAGTTCACGATCTTCACCATCCTGTCGGTGATCGGTCTGGGCCTCAACGACCTGTACATGTTTGTGGGCGTCACGTTTTTGAGCATCGGCTACCAGGCCATGAAGGCCATCGCAACGTTCCTCGTCACCTGGTACAACTACTTCAGCCGCCGCTTCTTCCTCGAGGGTGCACGGTCGTAGTCGATTCACTATTTGCTTGAATGTATAACCGGTTGGAATTCCCGTTCCAACCGGTTTTTTGTTTGCCGAGAGACCCAGCGGCCAGTCCCATTCGCATGAAAAACGGGCGGTCCGGATGTTGGTCCGAACCGCCCGTTTGATGCAATATGTCGAGGCTCCTAGCCTGTCACGTAATACCAGACCACGCTGTCGCCATTGGAGAGAACGTAGTTACTGCACGCCGTCATGGGCGTTGCGCCGTTGACGGAGTACATCCAGCCGCTCGTGCCGCCGTACTGTTTCTCGGCCAAACCACCAATCGCGGAGACATACGTGCCGTACGACGAGCCATGCGCGTTGACAGAAAGACCCAGCGCACACAGGGCATCGTAGACGGTAGCGCCTTCATTAAAGGTAAAGGTGCCACCAGAGGACACAGGATTGCCCACAGCGCTTGATGTGACCGAAACCGTCACCGTAACGTAGCTGGACTCCTGTGAGCCGCTCTGGCCACCCGAGGAGGCGTTTCCACCATTAGAGGATGAGGCTCCATCAGATGACTGGCCACCGCCCGAAGAAGCACCGCCAGACACATTGGAAGTATCACCGGCTCCCGTATTTTGGGCAGCGGATTTATCGCCAGACTTCTTGCCGCCCCGGTCCTCGGACTTCTTGCTATCCGAGTTTTTGTCCGATTCCTTGTTTGAAGACTCGGAATCGTCCTTGCCGTCGTTCGAACCCTTGGACCCGTCTTTTGCATCATTCGATGACTTTGAGTCCTCGGAACTGGCCTCGCCCGAAGTCGTAGTCGAGCCAGACCCCTTGGTGTCCTTGGCGACGACGCTCTCCCCCGTCACGGTCTGAATGATCCAGTCGATGGACCAGACACCGCTTGTGGAAGGATGGACGAAGCCCAGCGAGACGACGATCAGAATGGTGCATGCGGCAGTCAGAACGCCAAGGAGCGCCTTGTGACGAGAGGCGGACGCCGCCGAAGCGGCGCCCTGTTGCTTTGGATCATCGAGCTGGATAAACGAGGAGTCGGGCTGTTGCCCGCTGGTCTCCTTGGGCTTATCGGGCATTACCGTCACCCTTGCCGCGCTTGGTCAGCACGAAGACGGCGATGAGCGCGAGGCCAATCACGCCGGCGGCGATGCCAACGATGGCGAGCGGATTGGTGCCAGTCTCCTGCTCGGCAGCACTAGAGGACTTCTTATCAATGGTCGTGGAAACAGTACCCGTATCGGACTTAGAATCGGACTTCTTGTCGGACTTGCTGCCCTTCTTGTCAGACTTCTTCTCGTCCTTCTTATCGGACTTATCGGAGTCCTTCTTGTCGGACTTGTTGTCCTTGGTCTCAGTCTTGGTCGACACCGTCGTCTTGGTCACCGGCTTCTGGCCCGGGGCAATAGCGCCGCCCTTCGAGCCGGAGCCAGAACCCGCGCCAGCACCAGTGCCAGTGCCGGAACCAGTACCGGTACTAGAACCGCCGCCGCCATTCGAACCAACGCCACCGTTGCCACCATTAGCGCCAGAACCGCCATTACCGCCAGGGTTAACGGCATTCTTGGTCCACTTGGCATACAACGTCAGGTCGGCCGTCACCGGCGTACTGAAGTCATACGCCTGCGCGCAAGTCTCATCGGTATACCAACCGCCGAAAGTGTAGCCATCGCGCGTCGGATCGGCTGGCTTGACCAGCTTGCCATCGGCCGTGGCAACAAACTTAGTGTCGCAAGCAGACCCGCCGTTGGAATTAAAGGCAACCGTCCAAGACTCAACGGCCCCCAGCTTGAACAGCGTGCCCGAGTCATTGATGTAGTACAGGTTGCCAGATGCATCGGCAATGACCGGAGAGTCGCAGTGCTGGTAATGGCCAGCCGCATCATAAATCTGCGTCGCCTCTGCATCGCCGAGCGTATAGCGATACACGCCACCACCAGCAGAGTAGTTGACGTAATCCTTGCTATCCGCGCTGTTAACGGTGAAGTACACATAGGTCTTGCCGCTCTGAACACTCACCAGCGGAGTAGCAGCAATACCGTTAAATCCGACCGGTAGTTCTTTACCGTCGGCAGCGGTGACCATCGTGGTCTTACCGGTCTTCAGATTATAGAGAGCCAGAGCAGAGCCAGTAGCCGTCTGTCCGCCGACAATCAAGTTTTCGCCAGCCACCGCCGGTGCGCTCATGTTATTAGTAAGACCCAGATCGACCGTCTTCTGCTCGCTCAGTATGCCCTTCGCCGAAAGCGAAATCACATGGAGCTTTCCATCGTGCGTCATCTGATAGAAGGTCGAACCATTGGACGGATCGGCGACACAGTCGGCGTTCGCGAGAGCGCCGAGCTTCATGGTCGAAACGACATCGCCCGTCGTCTTATCAATGCACTTAAGCGTACCCGCGCTCGTAGGAACGATGGCATACTTATCCGTCAAAGCCGCACCAGTCCAGTAATAGCCCTCGGCAGGGTCGATGTTCTGCCAAGAAACTTCGCCCGTGGCAATCTTAATGCGCGCAAAGGAGCCGTTGCCGTAGGTCGCGTTGTAATTCTCGTCATACGAAATATCAACCGAGCCTACATAGACGTACTTGCCGTCCGAAACGACGGTGCAGGAGCTCTGCGTCAAGTCCGTCAAACCAGGCGTCAGCCACTTGCAGATCAGCTTGTCTGCAGTAATCGCCTGGACCGCACCGCCGTTGAGCGGAACAATGATAAGGCCATTGGTATAGATCGGACGAGAGGTATAGCTCACCTTGGAGGCAAGCGGCGCAGAGGCAACCTTTTTGCCCGTGGACGAATCGATCTTAATGAGCTCGTTCTCGGTCGCGATGTACACAAAACCGTTAGCGATGACAGGTTCGCTGCAGTTGGCATACTGCTGACCAGACTCGGCCTTCCAATCGAAGGTCCACTTAAGACCGGCGGCCTGCGCAGGCGTCTTGGCATCCGTTACGGTCGAACCGTTGCCACTGTTGCCGTAGCCGGCCCACTCGGCACCCCAATCAGGAGCCGTCGCGCTCGGGTCCACGACAATCTTGTCGGGATCGGGCATGGCCGAATCGTCGGTGGTATAGGCAAGCGTAACCTTATCGCCGCTCTTGAGCGTAATCTGATTGGCGCAGAGTAAGGAGGGCTCTCCATTGATATACAGGTGCCAATATTTTTTGGTCGCACCATCATAGCCGTACGCCTTGTCTTCGAACGGCGAGTTGATGGAATTGAGGAACCAGTACTCACCACTCTGGGAACCGTTGTACGTAACGCCCTTTGCCTTCAGAACCGCTTCGATAAGGTTCTGGGCCGTGGAGCCTTCGGGCAAAGAAACATTGCTTGCCGAGCCCCAGCGAGTATTGTTGCCGTTGACATCGGGACCGATAACATCGACAGACCCAAGAACCTGGCCAGGAAGGGCATCGGCGTCAGCACCATACATAAAGGTGACGGCATCGCCCTCATGGAGCTCGTAGGCACCGGCGCCAACGTCGGCGAACTTGCCATTTACGTAGAAGCGCCAATAGCTATTGGTCGCAGCATCCCAGCCATAGGACTTGCCATCGAATGGCGAATAAATGCCGTTGAGGAACCAGCCCCAAGACGATTCGCTGGCATCGAGCTTAAGGCCGGTCTGCTCAAGGAGATCCTTGGCAGTGGAGCCTGCCTTGAGACTCGTCTGGCCCGTCGAAGCCCAAACCTGCTGCTTGCCGTCCTTGTCCTTACCGAGAACCTGAACAGAAACATGGACAGAATCGGAGGGCAGCTGGTCGCCCCAGCCACCGTAGAACCACGTAACGGTATCGCCAGCATGAATGGTGACATTGTCTGCCGTGAAGTCGCTCGACTTGCCGTTGATGAACAGCTGCCAATAGGTCGAATAATCGAGCGGCGTACCCAGCTCAACACCGTTGTACTTAAGGCTCAGAATGAAGGAGCCCGCAGCAACGGCGTCAATGTCGTTCGCCTCGAGTGCGACCTTCGTAAGATCAAGCGCGCTCGAACCGGACGTCACCACATACTGCGCATTATCGACCCAAGTCTGAGTCTTGCCCTGGGCATCGCGACCAATGACGGTCACATTCGCAGCAAGCTGGTCCTTAACGACAGGGGATGCGCTACCACCCGTAAAGGCAAACTCAATCTTCTGCCCCGGGGCGAGCTTAACGCTGCTCGCGCCAACCGAGGAAGACGCACCGTCGACGAACAACTGCCAGAAGGCATGAGTCGTCGGATCGTAGGCAAGCGTGCGGCCATCGCTCGGGGATGTGATGCTTTCGAGGTAGAAACCGTATGCCGTGTTCGGTTCGTACTTCGCCTTGAAGCCCGTCTTCTCCTGCAGCTTAATGAAGGCATCCGCAGCCGTCGCGCCCTCGTCGAGCTTGAGCTGCGTAGGTGCCACCCAGGTCTGAGCCTTGCCGTCGGCATCGGTGCCGATAATCGAGAACGAGACCTCGACTTGCTTCTTGGCGACATCGCCAGTTTCTGTCGGGTTCTCTGTCTGGACGGCAGTCGCGGCGGCAGATCCTGCTTGGCCAGTGGATGCCGTCGAAGACTGCTCGCTCGTGGCAGGGCTCTCCCCCGTCGCCGAGCCTTCGTCGCCAGTTGCTGCCTCTGTTGTGGCGGCACTAGCTGCAGGCGCGCCCTCGGAATCCGAGACCTCGGTGCCGCTCTGCTCAGCGGCACCGCCCGCAAGCGCTGCGTCCTCGCCCGGCGTCGCAGCCTGAGCCACAGACTCGGCAATGCCCTCGGCGCCGTCGGCCCACAGCTGGGCAGGTGTGGTGCCAAAGGCCATCGCGAAGGCCAGGAATGCCACCAGGCCGCGCTTGGCTACGCCGCGCGCAATTGCGCCACGGCGATGCGAGGCACGCTGGCGCTCGTCCTCGAACATATCCATTTGTCTCCTACTGTCTGTACTTGGAGCGTTGCCTTGAGGCTGCCCCACGCCATCGCGCATGCTGCGCTCGAGTTCCCCCATCGGGGTCCCCCTTCCCTCCAGAGCCCTATGCACACCGGCAGCAAAAGCCGCAGCCGCATGCAAGATGGGAGGCGATCCGACTTAACCTTAACGGCTCAGGCGCGTCGTCCGATCTGCGACGCGAACATCCCGAGCCAAGAGGAATTACGGTTACTGGTACAGCCGGGGACTTGCACCCCGATTCTCCCAAACGCGCAGGAAAACCGCGCGTTCGTGCGTCTCCGCACCACCATCTAGGCCATCGATTATTACCGTCAAAATGGTATCACGCAAAAGGGCCCCGCACACAGGCGAAGCCCAAGGTAAAAGCTATTGTTTGCGATAGGAAAGAGTTGGGCACGGAAAGGGTGCCGTGGGACAAAATTATCAGTAGTGTTTGTCCCGGGGTCGCTTGCGGCAACACACTTGACGCACCTATCACACCTGGGACAAACACTACTGATAATTTTGTCCCACGGCACCGCGCAGCTACGCTAATGCTTGCCGCCGTGACTGTTGCGCCAGATATTGCGGCCCAGCATGAGCGCCAAAACCAGCGCGCTCACGTAGCCAAAAAAGCCGATAACCGGAATACCAAGCACAACAGGCTCAATGCGCGCATAGTAGACCACCGAGGAGCCGATAAACAGACCGGCGACAACAATGGCCATTGACATGCGGTCGACGATGCCGCCTATCTGGCGCAGCGCCTTGTCGCTACTCATGAGCTGCAGGTTCACCTTAAGCTGACCTCGCGTGAGCATACGCGATGCCAGCCCCAGGTACTCGGCCGCCTCGAGCGAGCCCTTGGCAGCGCGGTAGCTGCTCGCCGCAAAGTCGCGGCTCATGTCGCGCATGCGCGCGTAGGTGCTCTTCTCGTTTTTAATGTGCGTCTGGATGATCTGGATCATGTTGACGTTGGGCATATACTCGGTCAGCAGGCCCTCGAGCGTCACCATGCCGCGCGCGAACATCGTCACCACGCTCGGCAGCTCAACGTCGTTCTTGCGCGCAAGGTTTAACAGCGAGGTCAAAAACTCGCCGATATCTAGGTCCTTAAGGTCGAGGCCCGCAAAGTCGGCAACGATAAAGTCCAGATCGGACAAAAACGCCGAGTGATCGAGCTCAGCCGAATCGCCGCGCGTCACGGCAAAGCGCATGAGCGAATCCTTGAGTTTGGGTACGTCGCCCTCGGCCACGGCAAAAATCATGTCCTTGACGATGCCGCGATCATGGCTCGACATGCGCCCGACCATGCCCAAGTCGATAAAGTAGACGATACCGTCCTTGAGAATGATGTTTCCCGCGTGCGGATCGGCATGGAAAAAGCCGTCGTCGAGCACCTGCGTCGAGTAGTCTTCGACGATTGTCGAGCCAATCTTCTCTAAGTCGTAGCCCTCGGCCACCAGACGCTCGGGGTCGGCAATCGAGATGCCCTCGATGTAATCCATGACCACGACGTGCTCGGTGCACAAATCCAAGTAGGACTTGGGGCACGACACGCCGCGCACACTCTTATGGAACTCGTAAAAGTCGTTGAGGTTTTTGGCCTCGGCCAAAAAGTTGGTCTCCTCGCGAAACGAGGTCCACAGCTCCTCGACCACGCCGTGCAAGTCAACGAACTGATCGGTGTTGACGAACTTGGAGACGATGCGTACCACCGAGCGGATGATATCGATGTCCTGCGCCATAACCTGCTGAGCACCGGGGCGCTGCACCTTGACGGCCACGTCCTCGCCCGTCACCAAGCGGGCGCGGTGCACCTGCGCGAGCGAGGCACTGCCAAGCGGGTTGGGGTCGATCGCGTCGAACATCTCCCCCAGGCGCAGGCCGTATTCCTCTTCTAGGCAGCGAAGCACCACCTCGTACGGCACGGGCTCCACGTCGGAGCGCAGACGACGGAGCTCGTCACAAAAGCGCTGCGGCAAGATCTCGGAGCGGTTGGCCAAAATCTGCCCCATCTTGACGAACATGGGACCGAGCTCCTCGAGCAGGCGGCGCAGGCGCACCGGCGTGAGGTTGTCCCACACGCGGTACTTTTTGACGAGGCGGACGATCTGCCCAATACGCTCGCGACGGCCCGCCGGCGTAAGCTGGTACTCGTCGCACGGAGCCATGGCGTCAGGCTCCTCGGGCACCATGTCCACGGCGCGGGGCTTCTTGCGAGCGCCCGAGACGGCAGCCTCGACTTCGTCGACAACTGCCGCCTCGTCACACAAGGGATCTTGATTGTTGTAATCGGTGGTGGGATCTGCCATCTGCGCTACTACTCGGCCTCTTCGGCATCCTCTGCGTCGTCGGGCTCAACGGACTCGACGGGCACCGAGGTCACGTTGTCCTCGACCGAATCGACAATGTCGCGCACGTGAGCCAGGAAGGCGGTACGCTCGGGGGCGGCCATGACGCGGACGCGAGCAAGGATGAGCTCGTCGAGCACGCGCTGCGCCGCGGTCTCGCCCTGCATGCCCAGGCGCTCAGTCAGGTCGGAGATGGTGCCGCCGGCCTGCTCAAACATATCGGATACGCTGCGGGCGATATCGGGGGTGTCGGCGTCCTTGCGCACCTGCTCGCCCTTGGCGTTGAGGTCGTCAAGGACCTTCTTGCCTCCCTCGACGGCAACGGCGGCAGCGCCAAAGCCCACGTTAATGGCGCCGTTAACAAGCTGATCGAGTTTCATAACCATGGTTATCTCCAATCACAAACAACTGCATTGGCGTTCTTGTACCCAAGATTGAGCGAAAGCGACAAAGCGTTTTAGCGCTATTCGATCGACGGGAAATCCCTACCTCACGTTGTCATTCATCGCGAAAGAGTTCTTCATGGCGCAGCTCGTGGTGTAAAGCACCTTGCCCAGCAGGGCATCGGTCTCCACGCGAACACGCTCGGCAAAGGCCTCGTTGGCGCGTGCAAGCTCGGCAGGCACCTCGACCTCGGGCAGAGCGGCTACGGCAGCGTCGACGTCATGGATCTGCTTGTGGCCCATGCCACCGATCTTCTCCTGATAATCCTCGACCGCGCGGCCGCACTCATGGAAACGGACGTCGGCCAGGGCACCGATCAGGCGGTTGGCCCAGTAGAAGTTTTCGGACGTCACGCGAGCCTGCGTGTCGGCATAGTACTCGGGCATGGTCTCGACGTTGGCGTACAGCGGAACCAGCGCGTTAAACGAGTTGGAGCCAAAGGCCATCCACTGCACGGCGCGATAGGCCGGCTGCGCATAGGGGCGCAGCTGCAACACGGCGAGCTGGCTGTTGCGGTTGATGCCGATGGGGCGATAGGCGCCGCGCGTGGCGGGCGTGCCCTTGCTGCCGTAGCAGTCGTACTCCGTGCCTTGGTAGTGGCTCGAAAGCACGTACTTGATGTCCTCGATGGTCACCTTGCGCTCGGGCACGCGGCTCCAGGGGATATCGTCGCTCTCGGGCGTGTAGTCGGCCTCGGGACCATCCCACACGTCGCTGGGGTTGAGGCAGCGCTGCATGTACCACGCGCGCGGCGTGTTGTAGACATGGTCGCTGTCGCTGTGCGAGCCAAAGGCCTCGCGCGGGTTAAAGACCGTCGCCGGACCGTCGCCCTCGACGCCCAGCGTCAGGTCCAGATGCCACTCGGCCATCCAGGAGCGCAGGTCGGCCGAGCACATGTGGTCGGTCTGGGCGCCCTCGGCGTCATCCAGGTCAAAGCTGTCGATACCCAGCTGGTTGGGCATGGTCACATAGGCGTCGTCAGGCACGCGCTTGGCAATCCAGTGGTGGCCGCCGATGGTCTCGAGCCACCAGATCTCGTCCACGTCGCTAAAGGCGATACCGTTGTTCTCGTAGGTGCCGTAGCGCTCGAGCAGGTCGCCCAAGATACGCACGCCGTCGCGGGCGGACTTGGCATACGGCAGCACCAGGGTCACCATGTCCTCCTCGCCCAAGCCACCGGACTGTGCCGGAACATATCCGTCCTCGCCCTCGTTGCCCTTGGCGGGCACATAGTCCACGAGCGGATCGGCACC
Organism: uncultured Collinsella sp.; assembly: GCA_902489665.1. Classification (GTDB taxonomy): domain Bacteria; phylum Actinomycetota; class Coriobacteriia; order Coriobacteriales; family Coriobacteriaceae; genus Collinsella. Next base: position 26,785 of record CABUAT010000019.1, read on the forward strand.
GCGGACGCGCTCGTTGGTGGTGAGCGTCTCGGTTGCGGACATGCCAACATTGAGCTCGTTGAATCCGGCCTCGGCCCAGATACCGTGACCGGGAACGACGTCGGGGACGCTCGTGTAGCGCATGGGATTGTCGGGCAACTCAACGGTCAGGTGGCTCAGGACGCTCGTGTAGACACGCGGCTGCTCGTCGGGATGCACCACGCGCATGCGCTTGGGCTCAAACACCCCGTTGGACGAGTCCTCGTTGCGGGCGACCAGCGTCGACCCGTCGTAGCTCGCGTTCTTACCAACCAAAATCGTTGTGCACGGCATGCGCATCCTCCTTGAGCGAAGAAATCAAACGATAACAGTGTATCGCTTCGGCGCAAAAAGGGCGAAACCACGGCCTCGGCAGCCCCCGTGGTCAAAAAATGCCAAATATGAGTACTGTCACAAATTTAGTGGCAGCAAATTGCACTGTTCCGGGCGCCGGGAATCCTCACCTGTCTAAAAACTGAGTCTAGTAATTCCCCATACGTCCAATAAAATTGGCTCTTTAACGATATTACTTATCGCTAAAGAGCCAAAATGATCTCAAACATATGTGACTAACTTGGCAACAGTACTCATATTTGGCATTTTTTGACCACGGGGTATCTAACCAACCCCCTAAACAGCCTCCAAACGCCTATTTTACCGCGCGCTCAGCCGCCTCGATCACGTGCTTGGCGAGAATTGCTGTCGTCACGGCACCCACGCCACCCGGCACGGGGGTGATTGCGCCAACAACCGGCTCCGCGGCATCAAAATCGACGTCGCCGACCAGCTTGCCAGCGGCTTCGTCCCAATTAATGCCAACATCGATAATCGCCTGGTCCTCGCGGACCGCATCTGCGCCAATCGTGCGCGCGCGTCCAACGGCGGCAACCACAATGTCGGCAGCACAGCACTCGGCGGCAAGATCGCGCGTATGCGTATGGCACGTCGTCACGGTTGCGTTGCGCGCCGTAAGCATGGCGGCAACGGGGCGGCCAATTACCAGTGAGCGTCCGACCACGGCAACTTTGGCGCCGTCCAGCTCAACGCCGTAATGATCCAGCAAAGCAAGCACGGCTTCAGCTGTGCAGGGGGCAAAACCCTCGCCGCGCCCCGAAAGCGTGGTGAGCAGCGAAGCCGGCGTCATGGAGTCAAGGTCCTTGGCGGGATCGAGCGCTGCGGCGACGGCGTTCTCGTCAAGGCCGGCGGGCAGCGGGCGAAACATCAGACAGCCATGAACAGCCGAGTCGGCATTGATGTCCTCGATGGCCGTCAACAGCTCGTCTTGCGAAACACCGGCAGGAAGCAACACGCGACGCGCCTCGATGCCAACCTTTTCGCAGCGTTTAAGGGCGCCGCGCTCGTAGGATAGGTCGTCCTCGCGTTCACCCACACGCACGATAGCAAGCGTCGGAACAACACCGCGTTCGCGCAGCGCAGCGCAGCGGGCAGCGAGCTCCTCAGTCAAAGCGCGGGCGACGGGAGCACCCTTCAGTAGCTCAGCCATGGCTATCCCCTCTTTCTTGCAGCGTCGGAGGCGCGGCGCGCCAGCGCATCGGCGCGCGGCAACCATGTGTCGAGCAACTCATCACACGCCGTCTCGAGCTCCTCGGCGCGTGCACGATCCTTCATAGACGTGGTGTTCGCAAAGAGCGTCAAGCTCGCGCCCTGCATGGCGGCGCGGCAGAATACGGCGCCGCACGCCACATCGGACAGCAGCTGACGCGAACCCTTGTCGGCCATGTCCTCGAGCAGCGCCAGTGCGCGCCCGCAGGCATCCATAATGCGATACGGCGGCATAGCGGCCACATGCAGCGCATCCTGAATCGCAGCCGGTCGGGCCGGGTCCTCACGCGGAATACCGTACGCAGCGGACACCTGGCCGTACGCACGAACGTCCTCGGCGACCAGACCCACAAGCTCCTGCGCCAACTCGTCTGCCTGGGCAAACGCACGCGTCAGGTCATCCGCACGATCAGCAAGCGCGGGATTGGTCGCACCGTAGCGGGCAACCATTCCGCACAGCGAGGCGCCCAGCGCGCCCACAAAAGCGCTCGCGCTGCCACCACCGGGAACTGGCTCGCGCGCGGCCAGCGCCTCGGCAAAACCGCGACAGGTTTTATCCATCATCTCTTGGCTCATACGCACACGCACCTTCAAGTCATATATATCGGTCGGGCGGCCGACGTCGGCCGACCGCATCGATCACGTAATGGTGCTAAGTCTAGCCCATAAGTACGCGAGCGTCAGCGCACCTGGCCATCGCGGATTTCTATGGCACACGATAGGCCATGTCAACGCAAACATGGGACACATGGCCCACCTTTCGAGACTCCCGAGCAGCACAAGCTGGGGCATATCTATAAGTAAGGAACCCGTTGGGGAACGGCCGCGCAACGGCCACAAGCGATGAACGGAGGCATAAGTCGCACAGTACACAGAGACATCCGCCGCCAGCGCAATCAGTACCCCAACAGCATGCGGCGCCGTGATGTCATCAGCAGACAAGGAGGACGCCACCATGATGAAAAAGACCCTATCAATCCTTTCCCTTTGCATCGCCCTCTTTGCCGCGCTCGCCCTTGTGGGCTGCGGCGGGAGCGCATCGGGCGGCGGCAGCGCCCCCAAGAGCGAGAGCAAGGAAAAGGCCCCCGTCGCCAAGAAGACCGACTACATCTGGTTTAAGGTCGAGATGCCCGAGGGCGTCGGCGTAAGCGACTCTGCCGGCAAGAATGCCGACAGGGTCCAGCTCACCTTCCCCGAAGACGAGAACGCCACGGTTGACCGCCTTATACCTGTTTGGGAAGAGAAGATGACGGCAGAAGAGGCTCTTGCCGATGAAGGTCGAAAGAGCAGCATGTTCCAGTGGGAAGTTGGCGACCCCGTCGAGTACAACGGCAGGACATGGCTCACCGGAACGTGCAAGGACAACCGCGGCACCCATACCTATCTCTTTACCGACGTTGAGCCGGGAAGCGTCTGCGTTCTCATCGCGAACTTCGACCTGCACAAGAAAGAAGCCGAGGCGCTTCTCAACTCCATCGAGTTCCCCGACGACATGAAGAAAGCAGTTGACGAGGCACGTGAAGTCGAGATTTCGAGCATCGAGATCAAGTAACGGGGCACCCGTACGCGCCTACGCGAACCCGCGTAGGCGCGCCCCATTAAAACAACGGGCGCCCAACCCGGGGAGGGCCGACAGCATCGGCCCTCCCCTCTTTTGCGCCCTCGCATATTGCCACTTGTCGGCGCAAATCCTGCCCCCAGAATGGGACACATGGCCCACCCGAATGAGCTGCTCACGCGTACAGTAAAGACAGGTAATCCATGGGCGGTTACAGATCGAGGAGGACACGACCATGAAAAAGAAGGCCTTTGCGATTCTCACCCTCTGCATGAGTCTTTTTGCCGCGGTTGCCCTGGTGGGTTGCGGCGGAAGCGGCGGCGCTACCGGCAGTGGCGGTGGCGGCGGCGCAGAAAAGCCAGCCGTGGATATGAGGACCGACTTCATTTGGTTTAAGGTCGAGGTCCCCGAGGGCGTCGAGATCACCGACGTCGCAGGCGACACTGCCGACAGGGCCCAGTTTAAGTTCACCGAGAGCGAGCACGCCAGCGATCGCTTCATCCCCGTCTTCGATCCTGACAAGAACGCCGACGAGCTGTTCGACTACGAGGCAAAGTGGAATGCCAGCTTTGAGTGGACCGAGAATGACCCCGTCAAGTACAACGGCAAGACTTGGCGCAACGCTTCCTATACACACTCGGGCGGCGTAACGACCGAATACTTCACCGACGTTGACGGCGGCAGTGTGTATGTGCGTATCGACAACGTCGAGGAGCACAAGGACGCCGTCGAGACCATGATGAAGTCTCTGGAATTTGCCGACGACATCGCCGAGGCCAAGACCGAGGCCATGGACGTCAAGCTCGACGATATCGAGATCAAGCGCTAAGCGACTGGCGAGCGCAACGGGAAACACGGTCGCAGTGCAAACAAGCGACGGTACCCCAGCGCTTCGTACCCAGGGAGGGCCGGTAAACCGACCCTCCCTTTCTTATGCCGGTAGCCAACGAACGCGAGGATGCCGGACGCCGGAACCGCTCCAAATGTAGCAACAGTACGAAAACGACAAACACCACAACACGTCCGCCCGCCGATTTATTGCGCCGCGCAGACAATTAAACCAGCATCTTTAAACATCTGAGCAGTATAGTGACCAAAACTATCGCATAACCGCACTCTGCGAATGGAGAAGTTATGACCGAACATCACGCCATCAGCCGCCGAGCATTTACGTTGGGCCTTGGACTCGCGGCGTTGTCGCCACTTGCAAGCCTGCCCGAAACCGCCATGCTGGGCATTAGCCCGCGGGCAGCCTTTGCGGACGGCACGGCCGGGCCAGCAGTCAGCCTCGACAATTTCGTCATTCGCCTTCGCCCCGCGGGCTATTTTCGTACCGCAAGCGTTAACGAAGACGGCAACGTCATCGGCAACGTCTGCCATCTGTTTAATGACGGCACGTCCAGCAAGCTCATCCTTGAGAACGTAACGACCAAGAATGACGATACAAACTGGTATGCTATCCGCACCTTGCTCAATTTCGAAGAGCATAAAAAGACGGGCTACAGCATTTGGTCGGTCGACGACGACTCGGACAAAGAAGGAAAGGTCATCCACGTATGGGGCGGCGAGTATGACAACAAGCCCAGCCGCGCTTTTGCGTTCGAGCGTCAGTTAGACGGAACCTATATCATCCGAGACCGCACCGTCGAGAAAAACGACAAGAAAAAAACCATTAAATACCTGGCAATAGAATCGAACGGCAAAGACCAGGACAACAACAAGATCTGCCATAAGAGTGAGAGCATTCCGTGGGAGCTCGAACTTATCGGTTACGACATGGGCAAGACCAATGCCACGGTTAGCAGCCTCGACTGGAAGACATATAGCAGCTACGTCGATGGGCCATGTTGGATGGGCAACGTCCACGACAACAAGTTCCTCGACGAGCTGAGCATCCCGGGTACGCACGATTCGGGCACCTGCAGTGTTGACAACGACACCGAGCCTCAAACCTCGCAAGTAAAATGCCAGCAGGATTACATCCCCACGCAGTTACTCGAAGGCATTCGCTATTTTGATATTCGTCTCGGAAAGGGCGATGACCCCGGCATCGACCACGGAGGTTTCTATCTGTTTAAAAAAGACGGGAACTTTTTGCATCTTTCCGATGTCATAGGCTACTTCACAACGTTTTTGAAGGAAAACCCGACAGAGGCGCTCATCATGCTCGTGTCGCGCGGCAATGACGAGGCCACCGATGAGGGTATTACGACGGCTTTCGCCAAGGTTATGGATGAGAACCCCGACCTGTTCTACACATCGAGCCGCGTCCCCACGCTAGGCGAGGTGCGCGGAAAGATCGTCCTGCTGCGTCGATTTAGGCTCGCCGGCAACAGTGTAAGCGGCCACACGTGGGGCCTCGACCTTACCGAATGGGATGACAAGGCCAAGGCTCACTCCGACAGCACTACCATGTGTCTCGTCCAAGACGCGCGGGGCTTTGAGGAGACCGACGACGCCGGCACCAAAGAACCCTATTGCACCAAGGTATACGCCCAGGACAAGTACAAGCTCTCGGGAACCGACAAGCTCATCTGGGTCGATAATGCGCTGAAGAAAACGACCGAACTCACGCGCGGCAACGTGGACGTCGAGGACGCTGACGGGGCAAAGGTGCAAGTCCAGGAGCGTTGCTGGTCTATCAACTACACCAGCTGCACGGGCTTGTCGCACGGAGGCAATCCTTTTACCTCGGCACGAGTAGTCAACGAGCATCTGTATAAGAGCCAGTACATCAACCCCAGCGGCAACGAGAAAACAAACTCGGATTGCCTCAAGCACATTGGCATTATCGCATCCGACTTTGTTGATGCGGCACTGGCCCGAAGCATCTACCAGCGCAATTACGACGCAAAGCACAAGCCGACAGTTTCGTGCTGCCTCCCGGACCGCATGCGCATGACGTATGGCAACTCGCTGAGTGAAGCTTCGCTCCAGGGCGGCAAGACCGTTGGCGAGGGCCATTTCCGCCTCGTCGACAGCAGCAATGTACTCAACGTGGCAGCCTCGGGCCATGCGTTTGCCATCGAATACGTGGATGTCGACGCCCAGGGCAACGAGACCGTTACGGGGCTGCAGGGCTCTGTGCCCATCGATATCGATCCACGCGCGCTGACGCCCCATTTTGAGGGACTCGAAGGCCTTAAGGCCGGCGAAGACGTGCGCGCCAAGATTGCGGCATCACTCGAGGGCAAGCTCGAAACCGATGCCTGCACGGCCCAGCTCGAGTTTGTGCACGACGCGAACGGCGCTCCGGGCACAGCAATGGCCGAGGGCGAAACATTTGCCGCAGGAACGTACTGGGTGCGCGTGAACGGTCTCTTGGGCAACGCGGCGCAAAACTACACGCTCGCCAGCGACGGAGCCGCAAGCTTTACCGTAGCGGCCTCGGACAGTGCAGGCGGCACCGGCACCGGCAGCGGCACGGGTTCCAACGCAGGCAGCGCTGATAAGAACGGTAAGGGTAACAAGGGCAAGGGCTCGGGCGGAAAACTCGCCGACACGGGCGACGGCTCCGGCATTGCCGCCGGGCTCGCCGCTGCCGCCATGGCGACAACGGTTGCCGGCGCGGCGATGCTTGCCAGTGACGGTGAAAACAACGAGGACGTTGTCGAATAGGCAAGCCGGCCTTTTAGACACATCGACTCAATCGGGGGCGCAGAACACCGTTCTGTGCCCCCGATTTTTACCTTGGCCCGAACGCCGCTATCGGCTACATCACCATGTTCAGCGCGTTAACAAACTCCTGGGCCTTCGCACGGCTGTTCAGGCTAAAGACGCAAGCGGTCAACAGACGATTGCGCAGAAAAACATCGCGGCCTTTGATTCTATTGACGCCCGTAATGTCCTTAAGATAAACAATCTCGGTGTGCTTGCCGCCAAAAGTGCCCTTCTTGAGTACCTCAATGCGGTTAGGGTAGATCTTGACGTCTTTATACCTACCCGAACCTTTGTCCTGGAATAGCAGCGTGTTGTTGTCCATACACGTCACTCCCGTGGGGTTCGCTAAAACTGTCTCTATGGCCACATTTTAGTCACCGCAAGGCCCCATGCGATGATGTCAGACAGCACAGCAATTCGTGTCCGCGCGAGGCTTTAAACTAAATTCGATAAAGATGCATTCCACAAGAGGAAAGCGGGGCGACAGTGATGGGCGAACTGGTAAACCGTGGAGAATCGGCAATCGTGCCCGAAGGTTTTTACAAGCAGGTCTCCTCGATTCTCAACGCCGCTCGCGACAAGGCCTATACCGCTGTTAACTTTGCGATGGTTGAGGCATATTGGGAGATCGGCAAGAGTATTGTTGATGAACAGGGCGGAGAGGAGCGCGCCAAGTATGGCGATGCACTGATCGACGAACTTGCCGTTAGATTGACTAAGGATTTTGGCAGAGGCTTCAACGCCAGAAGCTTAAGATACATGCGTCAGTTTTATCTTGCGTTCCCAATCCGGAACGCGCTGCGTTCCGAATTGAATTGGACACATTACCGCAGGTTATCGCGTATAACCGACCCTGATGCTCGAACATGGTACATGAACGAATGTGCCGATTCTCGCTGGAGCACGCGTCAGCTCGAACGCCAGATCAACACCATGTTCCGCGAGCGCCTACTTGCCAGCAAAGACAAAGAGGCCGTCACCCAGGAAATCCAAAAGAGCGCCCCGACCCATCGCCCCGAGGATATCATCCGCGACCCATATGTACTGGAGTTTTTAGGTTTCTCGGACGATGCTGCGTTTCGCGAGAGCGATCTAGAGCAGGCGCTCATCACGCATCTTCAGAAGTTCCTGCTGGAGCTTGGCCGTGGCTTCGCTTTCGAGGCGCGCCAAAAGCGCATCACCTTTGATGGGCGCCATTTCTATATTGACCTTGTTTTTTACAACTATCTGATGCGCTGCTTCGTGCTCATCGACCTTAAGACGGACGATCTTACGCATCAGGACCTGGGCCAGATGCAAATGTATGTGAACTACTACACGCGCGAGCTCATGAACGAAGGCGACAATCCGCCCATAGGCATCGTGCTCTGCGCGGACAAAAGCGATTCGATTGTCGAGTACACGCTGCCCGAAGACAACGACCAAGTGTTTGCCGCCAAATACCTGCCGTATCTTCCAAGCAAGGAAGAGCTGGCGCGCGAACTAAGCGCCGAGTACCGCGCCATCAACGAAGCGACCAATGGCGAAACGCAAGGGTAGCAGCACGTTGCGACCGAAGCCACCGCAGCCGTCGCAGGCGCACTCGCGGTTGCGACGCACGCTACGAAACAATACCGTTCATGGACGCCGGCAACGACATTCTAGCCGTGGCTGGCGAGCGTGACCTGACAGGCAAAGACGCGGCCTTCGTCTGATGTGGGTCCATTGGCTGCCACAGAAAAGGGCCGGTTGCAGCCGGCCCTTTAGACGATAATACCTGCGTTGCCCGCGCTTCCGAAGTGTGACTAGCTGAGGAGCGGGTTCCGCGGCACAACCTGATTTTACCCAGTGAGGAGGCTCTTTTGCAGCCGCTCCACTGTTTATTTACATCTGGCACCCTCAAACAATCAGACGGCAGCCCGCACTCCTGAGAGCTGCCCCGCACCCCCGGCCATCACCTTACGGCAACAACCGGTGCTACTCCCCTACTTCCCAAATAGCGCACCCAGCAGACCGCGGCGTTTGGGCTTCTCCTCTCGGTAGGAACCCTCGACGGCGGCTGCAACCTGGCGCGGTTGCTCGCCGCCTCCACGGCGCACGATCTGGTACAGGAAGGGCGATTTAACGTATTTGACCTCGACGGGCGTGGCGTGCACGGTGCTCTCACCGGACAGATGCAGGCTCGGGCTGAGCGGCGCCACGATATGCGTTTCGCGCTTGTCGCTAAACACCACCGCGGCCGCGCGGCCCGTCTGGCCGTTTACGGCAATGCGCACCTGCTCGCCATCGCGGCCGTCTGTCGCCGGACGATCGACAAAGTAGACCGGCACCATCACCAGGCCGTCCTTATGTTTGCGGGCCTTGCGCGCCCACATGCGAATGCTCTTTTTATTGAGCCCCAGTACAGCCTCGGCGTCGTTGCCCGCAACGTCGAGCGCCAACTTATCAATGACCACCTGGTCCTTGGTAGACGCATCGACTGAGACAACGCGAAAGTCACCTTCCTGCATGGCGGGATCGAACGGACCGACCTTGGCAAAGTCCCACGGCTCCAAAATGCCCATGAGGCGAACGTCCAGGTAGTTTGCCCTGGGGTATGCCCAGTCGAGCACCTCGTAGTACACCAAGGCCTCCTTGCTCAGGCCCTTGCCCGGGAAGCTCGCCATCATGCGCAAGTCCGCCAGCGCCATGGGGAAATAGAAGAGCATCATGTCGTTTTGGATCGCGTCTTCCACGTCGTGCCCGGCAAAGGCATCCGGATACTGGCGCACCAGCTGCAGCGCGTTGGCACGTGCCTGCTGCGGCGAGATTTCGCAGGGAATACCCTGCTCGGGCACATACTCCGCACCAACGCCCATGGTCAGGCGCTTGCTAAACGTCCCCGGCTTGAGCAGGTCCGCAATGCCGATCTTATTGCCGCAGGACGGGCACTCAAACACACGCTGCGTTGACTCGCCCTCAAAGGACGCTCCGCAGAAGGGGCAAGGAATGCTCACATGCGTGGCCTCTTGGAACTCCTGCGCCGTGCCGCGATCCTCCCACAGCAGATGTTCCAGGACCGACTGATTGCGCCAGTGCGCATTGAAGAAATACCAGTCCGGGTCCTGCGGGCGCTCGAGTTGCGACACATGCGTGAGTTTGAGCAGTCCATCCACCACCGTCAACGGCGTATGGCGAATACCCAAAGCGCTCTTGGGCTCTCCGGCGTCCGCCTGCCACGGAACCACCGTGCCGCAATAGGCGCATTCAAAGCTGCGCTTAGCCTGGTGCGAGTACATAGGGCCGCCGCAGTTTTGACATTTAATGGCAAACATCTCGTCCATGGAAACGTCCTCCTTTGCACAGGGGCTGTCGACATTAAGTATGTCGAGCAAGCAGGCACATGCCCATACCCATGTGGCCCAAAATGGACCACCCAGGCAGACGAGAAGGCTCGCTCGTTAGCACCGGCAGACTATTGCTGCATTTTCTGAGCATCGGCGCACGGCGCCCCCGTGCGAGCTACACTATCCCCTTAAACATGATTGTGAGGACGACCGCTATGCTATTTGTAAATCGGCTGGTACATACGCTTGTTCCCGGCAGCGAGAGCGAGCCGGTCGATGTATCTTGCCGCACCAACGCGGGCTTTTCCGCAAGCCTCGTCTGCATTGGCCTCAACATCACCCTGTGCCTGGCCAAGGGCATCGCGGGTCTGCTCGCCGGCTCCGTCTCCCTCATCGCCGACGCTTTCAACAACCTCTCCGATGCCTCGAGCAACATTGTGAGCCTGCTCGGTTTCCGCCTTGCCAGCCGCCCGGCAGACGAAGGCCACCCCTATGGTCACGGCCGCTACGAGTACCTAGCCGGCCTGTTCGTCGCCGTCCTGGTTTGCGCCGTCGGCATCAACCTGATTCTCGAGTCGGTCACTAAGATCATCAAGCCCTCGCCCACCGCTTACACGTTTATTTCCCTTGCGGCACTGGCTACGTCCATGCTCGTTAAGCTCTGGATGGCAGCGTTCAACCGCACGCTGGGCAACCGCATCGATTCCGAGACGCTCATCGCCACGGCGCAGGACTCCAAAAACGACGTCATCACCTCGGGCTCGGTCTTGGTGGCGGCGCTTATTTCGCAGACGACCGGCTTTGATCTCGATGGCTGGGCAGGCCTGGGTGTGGGCGTCTTCATCTGCATCAGCGGTCTGGGCCTGGTGCGCGACGCCATCAGCCCGTTGCTGGGGCAAGCGCCCGACCCCAAGCTCGTCCAGGCAATCCGCGACAAGATCATGTCCTATCCACAGGTCTTGGGCACACACGACCTCATGGTGCACGACTACGGCCCCGGTCGTCAGTTTGCCAGCGCCCACGTGGAGATGCCCGGCGAGGGCGACGCGTTTGAGCACCACGAGATTCTGGACACCATCGAGCACGACATCAAGCGCCAGATGGGCATTGGTATCACGCTGCACTGCGACCCCATCGCGACAACCGGCGATGACTTGCGCGGCTGGGTCAAGCGCGGCGTCATGCAGATCGATCCCGCGCTCTCCATCCACGACCTGCACGAGCACGACGGGTTCGTTTCGTTTGACCTGGTGCGTCCCGACGGCTTTGACATATCCGACGAGGAGCTGCTGGAGCTCGTCACGCGCATCGTGCACGAGCGCCGACCCGATGCCTCATGCGTCGTTACGTTTGACTCGGGCTTTAGCTCGCCCGACCGTCCGGCCGAGCAGCTGTAGCCCACTTAACAGCTAGTTTCCCTGCGCGCCCGAGATGCCGTTTTGTAGGGCGTTCCAGGCATCCGTCGCCATGTCGCCCAAGTTCTGCGCGGTATCGCCCAGATTTTGTGCCGTATCGCCCAGCTCTTGCGCCTTGTCTCCCAACTCCTGCGCCTTGTTGCTCAAGTCCTCCAGCGTATTGGAGCTCGAGCTGTCGGTACCGCTTTGGCCGTCGGACGCGTTGCCCAAGCCGTTCTTGTGCGTGAGCTGAATTTCGAGGTTGCCGTTGTCGTTATAGTAGGCAGAAGCAACGACCCAGTTGGCATCGACGACGGGCGTTGAGCCATCATCAGTCAGGACCACGGCATTCGAAAGATCGGCGCCGCGCGACTTGAGGATCTTCTTGGCGTTGGACCAGTACTGCCCCGGGATATCGCTCAGATCGACGGTGCTTGACGAGGCGGACTCGGTTTGCTCGGCAGTGGCATCGGCCGTTGAACTCCCCCGCTTGTTGAGCATGCCCGACACGATGGCAAACACAATCGACAGCGCAAAGAAGATCGCCAGTACGATGAGGATCTTCTTGATCACGCTCGACGAACGCGACGGCTTCCTCTCCTCGTCCTCGCCATATTGCGGAATCGACTTGGGGTACTCGCGATACGGCTCGCGCGACTCGTAGCGAGGCTGCGCCGTGCGAGGCATATACGTCGTCTGCTGAGGCTGCGGAATGGGATTCTGCGGCAGGCTGTCATAGGAATTCGGCGTCGAGGCAGCATAAGAATCCTGCGGCGCATAATCAAACGGATCCGGAGCTGCGTTGCCATAGGGGCCTTGCGAAGATGCAGCGTAAGGGTCCTGCGCCGTGTCGCCATAGCCCATAACCCGGGTGGGCTCGGCAGAAGGCTGCGTCGCGGCGGGGTCGGTATAACCGGGG
>CABUAT010000020.1 GCA_902489665.1 uncultured Collinsella sp.
CAGGCGGGCGAAGCCGGTGCGGATCCGCGCAGCGGATGCGCGGAATCCTATACGCCGCACCAATTGAAATCGAAAGCCTCCGGCAACGGGGGCTTTTCTTTTATGGCAACACCGCATGGATTCGAACCTCGGTCGAGGCGCGAGCATCTTAATCATTACTTCGTAAAATTTTTCCAAATTGTCGCTTGACCCATCGAGGGGTCACGTGCATAATAATCCGTGCGTTGCGGCGTTACCTCAGCTGGATAGAGGGTCTGACTACGAATCAGAACGTCATAGGTTCGAATCCTATACGCCGCACCAATTGAGTTTTAAGCCTCCGGCAACGGGGGCTTTTCCTTTACGGGGGCATTGCGGAGATTCGAACCTCGTTCGAGGCGCGAGCGTCAAGAAAACGCGGAGCGTTTTTAGCGAGCGGGCGAGTCCGCCGACAGGCGGGCGAAGCCGGTGCGGATCCGCGCAGCGGATGCGCGGAATCCTATACGCCGCACCAATTGATTTTAAAGCTCCCGGCAACGGGAGCTTTTCTTATATCGCGATGCGTCGAAGATCGCATCAAGTGGTCTAAATGAGTAAAAATCAAATTCAATAACTTTTTTCGAAAAATGCTTGACCTTTATTCAGTCGATGTGCATAATAATCAACAAGTCGCGGCGTTACCTCAGCTGGATAGAGGGTCTGACTACGAATCAGAACGTCATAGGTTCGAATCCTATACGCCGCACCATTTGAGATTAAAGCTCCCGGCAACGGGGGCTTTTCTTTTACGTAAACACTGCATGGATTCGAACCTCGGTCGAGGCGCGGGCGTAAAGAAAACGCGGAGCGTTTTTAGCCCGCGGGCGAGCGCGCCGGCAGGCGGGCGAAGCCGGTGCGGATCCGCGCAGCGGATGCGCGGAATCCTATACGCCGCACCATTTGAGATTAAAGCTCCCGGCAACGGGGGCTTTTCTTTTACGTAAACACTGCATGGATTCGAACCTCGGTCGAGGCGCAGGCGTAAAGCGGACTATTTCCTGTCGACTCGTGTAAGATTTCGAGTAGGTGTCGCGGCCCATCCGTGACCACTCCTTCTTCAAGCGACCGATCAGGGTGATACTTCGTGGCAGAGCGTCCGACATACAAGCTCAGGTTTCTCGATCCCAAGAAGCGCTTTCCGGCGATGCCCGAGCAGCCTGCGGGGCGCTCATATGGCGTGGTCTGGAAACTCTTTGGCGAGGACCAGCATGAATCTTGTTATGTCGTCGAATTCGTTGGCAAAAGCCATGTGTCGCTTTTGGGCTACGTAAGCGTTTTGGGTGAGGTGTACAAGGTGGACCGCCCCGTTAGCGAGGCTCCGCTGCCCAACGATCCCGACATGGAGCTGGTCCTTGACGAGTCGGATTCCAGTATTGGTGAGATTATGGTAAGGGAAGCCAACGGTGCAATGCGTACGTGTGCGCAAACTGCCGGCTCTCCCGAAGGCCCCATGCGCGAGCAGTCCGACCACGAGACATGGAATTCGACCCGCGCCCTTCCTTACGGCGAGTTCATGGCCTCGATGTTCTTGCGCTACGTGATATTTGCCAACTCCGAAAGCGCTATTGCGAACACGGCGGGCGTCGACGGTCTCGATGCGGACATGCAAAACGTTGTCGACAAAATAAAGCTCGTAAAGTTGCCCGAGCCGGTCGAGGTGTTTTTGGGCTTTAACACGGCACCGCTACCTGACGCTATCGAGACGCTGCTCTACCGTGTCGACCATGCCGAGAATCCGAGCGGTATCGAGCGTTATGCGGCCGCCCTTATGAGCGAGGTCGACTTGCCCCGACTGCGCACCATCGCCGCCAAGTCCGAGATGAGCCTGGCTCGCATCGATCGCTCAAAGCTTTTCTATCTCAATTTTGATCGTAGCCTGCTGGACCAGGACGAGATTGACATGCTGCTTGCCATCGAGTGCCGTCTCAACCGCCTCTCTGGCATCCTCGAGCGCATCGGGGCCGGATTGGCCCCTGCGGCATCCTCGCCGAGCCTTGAGGGCTGCGCGCTCTTTGATGCGTGGCATATCGCCAAGACGACCAACGATGTTCCCCGACTGCTCGATACGGCCTCGAGCGATAACCCGTGGGGCAAACCGGGTACGGTGGCTTGCCAGCCGGGCGGTGAGTGGGATGTGCGTACCCGCTTCGCGCGTATTGTCGAGGCGCTTAACGTGGTCACACGGCTCGACTATACCTATCGGGCAAACGTTGCCGAGGGGATTATGCTCGTTCGGTTTGGGCGGTCTGTCGTTGATGCCATGCCGCAACGTGAATACGACGCTCAGGATGACGCCTGGCGCGAGCTGGACGAGGACATGCGCGCGATCTGGGCCGCGGAGCACGATGCGCGCGTGGCACTTACGCTTGCGGCAGCGTGTTTTGCCGCGGGCACCTGCATCACGCGCTGCTATGTGCAGATTGCTGCTCCCGACAGGGAGCAGGGCGAGCGCGTTGTCGCAACGTATTTCTTTGGGCGCGCGGCCTATCTGGCCGATTGCGTGCCTGTCGCCAAGGATCTTGAGAGCATGGACATGGACGATATGCCGTGCAAGCGTGTGCTTGAGGCGTATGAGTCAACCGCTCCGGAGACGATTGAGCCTGCGGAGGTTCATGCTCGTCCGCGTGATGACCATCGCACACTGCCGCCGGCGCTGCGCGATCTGCTGCTTGCCGATACGGCTGACGAGTTGGAGGTCATGGAAGAGGACGACGACCCATACGTGGCCCGCGTTGTTGAATTGCGCGAGCAGGCAAAAGTCGACCGTACAGGTGCCTTTGAAGGCTTTTCCCGTCTTGTCGAGGAGTTGGAGGCTAAGTGCGCCGTCGCCGAGCTTTTGGCGACAGGTCCGGTTCAAACGCAGTTTTGCGATAACCAGCTGGTACGCATGGTGCTACCGGTGTTGGAAGAAGACCGCTCTGTGCGAATCCTTCGTGCGCCCGATGCGCTGTACTTTGCCCAGCACGAGATCTGCAGCTTTTACGCCGAGCAAGAGGACTTTGAACGAGCACTGCCCGAGGTGCGCCATCTTTACGATCTGGCACGCTCGTCCATGCAATCGCACTTTGCGCTCATCAACGTGCTTGCGCGTCTGGAGCGCTTTGACGAGATTATCGAGGTGGCGCGCCACGGCCTACGTATTGCCAGCGATCGTTCTGCAATCGGCTACCTGTTCTATCGCTTGGCGTTTGCCTATTGGAATTGCGATCAGCTCGACCTGGCGCTGGCTTGTTACCGTCTGGTGCCGCGCGGCGAGGAGTCGGGCAGCAGCGCGCTGGAAGAAATGCAGGGCCTTATGAATGAGATGGGCGTCAGCGAGCCTCCGACGTTCGAGGAGGCGGTCGAGACCATCCGCAAGGCTGGACTCGAGCTGCCGCCAGTGTCCGCCGTGACGAATCAGCTGGCAGATGCCGCTGTTCAACTGGTCGACAACGGCTTCTTTTTCCTGGCACGCGGTTGCATCTTCCAAATGTGGCGCACCATGGGCAACGACGAGCTCGGCTCCCTCAACCGCTCGCTGGGGTAGGCGAAGCTTCCAAGGAGGAAAGGATGCTAGGCAATTAGAAAATTTCCTCTTGCCCATCCTTGGCTGTTTGGTTACTATAGAACGGCTGTTACGGAGAGCTGACCGAGAGGCCGAAGGTGCTCGCCTGCTAAGCGAGTATGCCCCAAAAGGGCATCTGGGGTTCGAATCCCCAGCTCTCCGCCAGTACGAATTTGAAGAAGGGTCCCATTTGGGGCCCTTTTTTATTATCAAGAATGGAGGCTGGGGATTCGAACCCTCAAAAAGGAGGCATCCTTTCGGACGCCTCCTTTCAGTGGACTTATTATTCTTGCGCCCTACACCTCGGGTGCCTTGGCTACGGTCTCGCTCTCTGCCGCAAGTGGGCGGTTGTCGATGCGGCGGCCCAGGCGGTCGAGCTTCACAAGGAGCCACTCAATGGGATTCGGCCCCGAGCCTTCCTCGTCGGCAACCAAATCCACGACGGCAATCTTGGTGCCGTCCTGCTTGAGCGTAACGCTGCCCACCTTGTCGCCCACATGCACCGTGCCCGAAAGATCGTCGTAGCTAACCTTTTCGGTCACCTCGCCGGCAAGGGAAAACACGGTCGCTTGCGCCGTGGGGTCGGCGAGCGTGGCGTCGATCGTCTTGTCCGTCCAATCTGTCTGGCTAATGCGTGCCATAAGCGGGTTGCCGTTGGCGGTCTTTTCCTGCGTGTTGGCGATCGCGACCGTGACCTTGTGGCCGTAGTACCAATTGGCAAGGGTTGCGGTATCGGTAAAGCGCTGGTCGGTGGTGGTGGAGTTCAAAACGACGGTGTAGATCTCGTCGCCGTCGCGGTTGTAGGCGCTCGTAAAGCAATAGCCCGCGTCGTCGGTGGTGCCGGTCTTGCCGCCGATGTTGCCATCTTGGCCCAGCAAATAGTTATGCGTGTCCATGGAATGCGAATGGTCGGTGCCGTCGGCGCCCGTGACCTCGATCCAGGAATCCTCGCTCGCTACGACCTCGCGGATCGTGTCGTTTTTCATGGCCTCCTGCATCATCAGCGCCACGTCATGTGCGGTTGAGTGCATATCGCCAGCCCACTCATCAAAGTCCAGACCATGCGGGTTTTCAAAAAGCGTACCGGTACAGCCGAGCTTCTTAGCGCGCTCGTTCATGGCCTTCACAAAGGTGGCCTCGGCGTCTTTGGTCTTAGGGTCGATCTTCTTGCCCACATATTCGGCGAGCACGATGGCGGCGTCGTTGCCCGAGGGAATCATCAGGCCGCGCAGCGCCTGCTCCACGGTAAGCTTGTCGCCTTCGAGCAAGCCGGCGGTCGAATTGCCCACGGTGGCTGCAGCGTTGCTCACCGTGACCTTCTCGTCCATCTTGCAATTCTCGACGGTTAGGATTGCGGTCATGACCTTGGTGATCGAGGCAATTTTGACCTGCTCATCGGCGCCGCGCCCATAGTAGACGGTGCCGTCTTTGCCCATGACGAGGGCATTGGTCGCATCGATATCGGGCAGGTTTTCGGCCGTGATGCCGCGCGCATCGGCGGTGTTGCCGCAAACATTGTCGGTCGTAAGCACTTGGGCGCCGGCGACGGTGGGCACGCCAGCGGCAAGGGCGATAGCGCAGACAAAGCCGGCGGCAAGCTGGGCTGAGCGCTTTGCAAAAGAGGTGAGGGACTTCACGGATTTCGCTTTCGACGGGATGGTCTCTTCTGGAACAAGAGTATATCGTTTGCCGGCGTCGGCGATCATCGCGTGCGTGCGTGGCCCACATCCGCGCCCGAACGGGCACAAGGGTGCTTAAGGCCGACTTAATCACCCACGCTTGTTGTGTGTGACGGGCGCCCCCTCGGGCATAATGGAGCGCGAGAGGAGCACGCATGAACGAGCGCATTTTGGTAGTTGATGACGAAAAGGCCATCGCCGACTTGGTTGGTATCTACCTTACAAAAGAGGGCTTTGATGTCCAGATTGCCTATAGCGGGGCCGATGCTGCCAAGGCAATCTTGGAGCAGGAGTTCGATCTGGCGCTGCTGGATGTCATGCTGCCCGATATCGATGGCTTTGAGCTGCTGCGTACGATCCGTTCCAGCCATACCTATCCCGTGATCATGCTGACGGCGCGCGATGCCCAGCAAGACAAGATCGAGGGCCTTTCGCTTGGCGCGGACGATTACGTGGTTAAGCCGTTTCGTCCTCTGGAGCTCATCGCGCGCGTGCACGCTCAGCTTCGCCGCTACACCAGCTACGGTAGCCGCGCACAGGCGGCCGAGTCGCCGACCCTCCAGCTCGACGGCTTGGAGATCAACCGCGATGCTCGTTCCGTGACAGTGGACGGTTCACCGGTTCGCCTCACGCCCACCGAGTATTCAATCTTGCTGTATCTGGTCGAGCATCGCGGCAGCGTGGTGGCCGTGGAGGACCTGTTCCGCGCGGTGTGGAACGAGGACTTTATGCCCGGCTCCAACAATACGGTGATGGTGCATATTCGCCACTTGCGTGAAAAGATCGGCGACGACGCACAAAAGCCACGCTTTATCAAAAACGTCTGGGGCGTCGGCTACATCATCGAATAACGCTTTTCGCTTGTGAGGATCTTGATATGACAAAAGACGATAGGCAAGCGTTCGAGGTGCCCGATCGGCTCTTTGAATACGTGAGGTCGGTCGTCGACAACCGCGCGCTTGCAACGGTGCTGCTCTTTTTGCTGAGCCTGCTGCTGATTGGCATCGACAACATCGTCGGAATCTTGGCGGTGCTGCTTGTCGGCTTTTTGCTGATCGATCGATTTGAGATCGTGTGCCGCTGCGTGGTGATTGGCGGCGCCGCGTGGGCCATGACGTTGGCGATTGGCGCCATGGCGCTCGGCGGCATCGAAGGGCCGGTGCTGTTCGATGCCGGCTTTGTATTCAACATGCTTGGCTTTGTGCTGGCGCTTGCCGCGTGCGTGCTGTTCTTGTGTGGCCGCGCCCTGTACTACCAGGGCTACGAGCAGGGCGAGCAGCATGCCGATTGTGTGCTGGCCGCTCGTATTCAAGATCGCCTGATCGATCACCCCGACACCTGGGATAACATCGACGGCGACTTCTTGGAGGTCGAGGGCGCCCTTAACCGCGTGCGTGACCGTGAGCGCAAGGTGCAGCAAGCTCTGCGTGACGAGTCGCATCGCAAGGACGATTTGGTCACGTACTTGGCACATGACCTACGCACCCCGCTTGCCAGTGTGGTGGGCTATCTTTCGCTGCTGCAAGAGGCTCCCGAGCTGCCGGTTGAGCAACGTGCGCACTTTACGGGCGTGGCGCTCGACAAGGCGCACCGGCTCGATACGCTCATCGAAGAGTTCTTCGATATCACGCGTTTTGACTTCCACGATATCGTGCTCACGCGCGGCTATGTTGATCTGGGGTTGCTGCTGGCTCAGGTGACTGACGAGTTCTATCCCATCCTCAACGAGCAGCATAAGGAAGTCCAAGTTGATATTCGCGAGGACCTGACGGTGCTCGTGGATGGCGACAAAATGGCTCGCGTGTTCAACAACATCATGAAAAACGCTATTGCCTATAGCTATGAGGGCTCGACCATCACGATCGAGGCCAGACGCCGGGACGGCGGTGGCGTGCGCGTGCGCTTTATCAATCAGGGCGATCCCATCCCTGAGGCAAAGCTCAAGGTGATCTTTGAGAAGTTCTATCGCCTGGATGCGGCGCGTGCGACCAATCGCGGTGGTGCCGGTCTGGGCCTTGCTATTGCCAAGGAGATCATCACGGCACACGGCGGTACCGTTGCATGTGAATCGACGCCCGAACACACGATATTCACCATCGAGCTGCCCGCCGCATAGCCAGCGTGCCCTTACAAACACTTGACAATGTGCTCACGTGCGTATGAGCCACGATTCCTACTATCGATACTGCTGAATTGATATCGATATGGAGGTATGCGGTATGACGGCTGCTGCGGCGATGGAGCCTACAGAGCTTGAGGAGCTCATGGAGGCGCAGGCTGAGGCCGCGCACGAGCGCGAGGTTGGGGATGCGACTCGCCCCACGGCAGAGGATCTTGCCGCCTCGTCGACGCGCATCGACGTCGAGGGCCTCGACCTGTTCTATGGCGACCATCATGCGCTCAAGGACGTGAATATCAAGATCCGCGACAAGCAGATCACCTCGTTCATCGGGCCTTCGGGCTGCGGAAAGTCAACGTTGCTGCGCTGCTTTAACCGCATGAACGACGGCATCAAGGATTGCCGCATCGAGGGCAAGATTGCGCTCGATGGTCAAGATATCCTGGGCGATTACGACATCTGCCGCCTTCGCCAGCGCGTGGGCATGGTGTTTCAGCGCCCCAACCCGTTTCCCATGAGCATCTACGACAACGTCGCGTACGGTCCTCGCGGCATGGGAGTGCGTGACCGCGTCGTGCTCGATGAGCTGGTCGAGGACTCCCTGCGTCGCGCTGCCCTGTGGGACGAGGTCAAGGACAAGCTCAAAGAGTCGGGCCTGGGTCTTTCGGGTGGACAGCAGCAGCGCCTGTGCATCGCCCGCGCGCTTGCCGTGCAGCCCGACATTCTGCTGATGGACGAGCCGACCTCGGCACTCGACCCTGTGTCGACGCTGGTGGTTGAGCAGCTGGCCTGCGAGCTCAAGGAGACATGCACGCTCGTGGTCGTGACGCACAACATGCAGCAGGCCGCGCGTATTTCCGATTCGGTCGCGTTTTTCTTGCTGGGTGAGTTGGTGGAGCACGCGCCCACCGCGCAGCTCTTTAAAAATCCGACCGATCCGCGCACGGCGGATTATTTGACGGGACGTTTTGGCTGATACCATCTAGTAAAGGTACCTTTAGGGTTAAGATGCGGTCATGCCGGCCGCAAAGGGGTTCAACATGATCTATTACGTCGAGGACGATGACAACATCAGGGATTTGACGGTCTATGCGCTGCGCAAGCAGGGAATCGAGGCCGAGGGCTTTTCGTGCGACGGCGAGTTTAAGGCCGCCGTGGCGCGACGGGTACCCGATGCTGTCCTGCTCGACATCATGCTGCCCGATACCGATGGTTTGGCGATTATGCGTCGCCTGCGCGCCGACCGCCTGACGGCGACGGTGCCCATCATGATGCTTACTGCCAAGGACACCGAGCTCGACAAGGTGATGGCGCTCGATGGCGGTGCCGACGATTACCTGACTAAACCCTTCTCGCTCATGGAGCTCGCCAGCCGCTGCCGCGCACTGCTGCGTCGCGGCGGCATGGTCAAGCAGGCGAGCGATGTGCTCAGCGTGGGCGACATCGTGCTCTCGCCCAGCCATCGCGAGGTGACCGTTGCCGGCGAGCCGCTTAAGCTCACCCTGCGCGAGTTCGACCTGCTCGAGTACCTCATGCGCAAGCCCGGCGTGGTTTTTACCCGCGAGTCGTTGCTGCAGAGCGTATGGGGTTGGGACTTCGACGGCGGTTCGCGCACCGTTGACGTGCACGTGCAGACGCTTCGCCAAAAACTGGGCGAGCATGCCAGCGCCATCGAGACCGTGCGCGGCGTGGGCTACCGCTTGGCCGAGCCTTCTGCCGGTGATGGTGCCGAAGGTGACGACACCGCGGCCACCGCATCGGAGGAGTAACCCGTGGTCTTCGCCCCCCAGGGAAAACATACGCTGTCGCACCGCGTTTTTGTGACGATCTTTGTCTGCGCCATGGCGGTTATCGTGGCGTTTACGGTGCTGGGTGCGTTCTTTGTGCAAAACACCTTGGCGGATGCCACGAGTGCCAATCTGGCGCAGGAAACCGAGCTCATTGCTGCCGCTCTCGACGAACAGCAGGAGCCCATCCCGTTCTTGCGTAGTCTCGATCGCGAGGACTTGCGCATCACGCTGATTAACAAGGATGGATCGGTTGCCTACGACAACGAGGCGTCGCCTTCCGCACTGCCCAACCATGGCGATCGCCCCGAGGTCATCGAGGCCTTTGAGAGTGGTTTGGGTTCCGCGGAGCGCGCAAGCTCTACGCTCGACGAGATTATGCTGTATCGCGCCGTCGCCCTTGATAACGGCCAGGTTGTCCGCTTGGCGCAGGCCCAGCCTGGCGTTGCGGCGATTTTGCTGTCGATGGTGGCGCCGATGCTGCTTATCGCAGCAGCGGGTGCGGTACTCTCGTTTTTTATGGCGCGCCGCGAGTCCCGTGCCATCATCGCGCCGTTGCAAGAGGTGGATTTGGACCACCCACGCCGTAGCTATGAGCACGCCTATGCCGAGATGGTCCCCATGCTTGAGCGTATCGAGTCGCAGCGCCAGGAACTCAAGCGCCAAATGGCGGTGCTAGCGGACAACGACCGTATGCGCCGCGAGTTCACGGCGAATATCACCCATGAGCTCAAGACGCCGCTTACGGCGATTTCGGGCTATGCCGAGCTCATCGCAAACGGCATGGTCGAGGGCGAGGGCGACCTGCGCAACTTTGGCGGTCGCATCTATCGTGAGGCGGGCCGCTTGGCAGCGCTTGTCAACGATATCCTTACGCTGTCTAACTTGGACGAGGCCGAGCGTGCAACTGAGGGCGAGGCGGTGCCCATTGGTTCCACGGAGCCTATTGAGCTCTCGCGTGCCATCTACGCGGTTGAGCAGCGTCTTGAACAGGTCGCCCGTCAGGCGAATGTGACGATAAGTCATGAGACCAAGCCTGTGGTCATCGAAGGCGTGTCGCGCTTGATTGACGAGCTCATCTATAATCTGGCGAGCAACGCCATCCGCTACAATCGACCCGGCGGTACGGTTACGCTGCAGTGCGACACCAACGACGAAGGCCATCCGTTCCTTGCGGTCGCCGACACGGGAATCGGTATCGCGCCTGAAGAACAGGGCAAGGTATTTGAGCGGTTCTATCGCGTGGACAAGAGTAGGTCCAAGGCGCGCGGCGGAACCGGTCTGGGGCTTGCCATTGTCAAGCATGCGGCCCTGTATCATCACGCCACGCTCGATCTGTCGAGCGAGTTGGGCGTGGGAACCACCATTACGGTGACGTTTCCCATACAGCAGGACGAGCCATTCGCATAGCGATACAACATAGGTATTGATGTAGACGCCGCATTTGACTTTCGGGTGCGGCGTTGTTGTGCAATTTTACGATTGCTTCCGACATTTTTACAGGAGAGCCTGTTTCTTATGTATAGAGTTTGGTCTCGGTAAAAAGATGCGATAACATACGGACAGTTTTGTCAATCCGAACTGGGGAAATGAAAGGCAAGCTGCATGACCCTTCTCGAACTGTTCCAGCTGCTGAAGAAGCACCTCAAGCTGGTCATCACCCTTCCGGTGGTCTGCGCGATCGCCATGGGCATCGTGTCCTTCGCCGCGATGGACAACACCTATACCGCGACGACGAGCATGTACATTCTCGCCAAGACCGACGATAGCGGCCAGATGAGCTACAACGATCTCTCGGCGAGCCAGATGCTTTCCAACGATATCGCCACGCTGCTGGATAGCGATAGCGTTAAGAGCGGCGCCGCCAAGGAACTGGGCCTCACCGATCTGGATGACTACAAGGTGTCTGTTTCCTCCGAGACCACCACGCGTGTCATTACGCTTTCGGTTACCGGCACCGATGCCAAGGAGACGGCTGAGGTCGCAAAGGCCATAGCTAGCTCGGTGAGTACGGTCGCTCAGAACGTCGGCGCTGCCCAGAGCATCAACGTTATCGACGAGGCTAAGACCCCCGAAGCCCCCAGCGGCCCCAAGCGCACGCTGTATATTGCCGTCGCGTTCCTCGCCGGTATCTTTATCGCAGTCGCCTATGTCGTTTTGGCAGACATGCTCAATACCCGCATCCGCGGTGCCGAAGAGGCGGAAGAGCTCCTGGGCATTCCCGTTGTTGGCCGAATTCCGGCTATGAAAGGTGGTAAATAGGCATGGCTAAGGCAAAGAACACCGATAAGCTCGTTGTACAGAATGCCGCCAAGACCCTTCTGGCCAACATCCGCTTTGCGAGCGTGGACGACCCCATTCGCACCATCACCGTTACGTCCTCGATTCCCAACGAGGGCAAGTCTACGGTTTCCATCAACCTTGCCCAGGCTATCGCCACCAGCGGCAAGAGCGTCCTGCTGGTCGAGGCTGATATGCGTCGCAGGTCCCTTGCCGATATGCTCGGCGTCCGCTCCCGCGGCGGACTCTATGCAGTCCTTTCCGAGCAGGTTTCTATTGACCAGGCGATTGTCGAGACGGGTCAGAAGAACTTCTACTTCCTCGATGCCGAGCCGCATATTCCCAATCCTGCCGACATCATCGTCTCTCACCGCTTTGCCAAGCTGGTAAAGGCACTGTCCGCCAAGTTCCAGTACGTCATCTTTGATGCTCCCCCGGTCGGCACCTTCATCGATGCTGCCGAGATCGCAAGTCTGACCGACGGTGCGCTTTTTGTCGTGCGTGAGGATTTCACCAAGCGCGAGGAGGCGCTCAACGCCATCGGTCAGCTTAAGAAGTCCGAGAAGGTCAAGCTCATTGGTACCGTTATGAACTACTGCGAGACCGAGACCAGCGAGTACTACTACTCCTACTACACCAAGGACGGTAAGAAGGTGAAGAAGGGCTCCGACGATCAGGGGACTTCCAAAAAGGGCATCTTCACCAACCGAGCAAACGTTTAGTTGATTAAGGCTGACCTATGCGTGACATTCATTGCCATATCTTGCCGGGTGTAGACGACGGCGCCGCCGATCTCGATGAGAGCTTGGCGATGCTCGAGGCTGCCAAGCGGGCCGGTGTAACCAGAATCGTTTGCACTCCTCACTGCCGTGATCCCTATTTTGATTACGACAAGATGTGGGATGCCTTTGAGCTGCTGCGTGATAACGCTGACGGTTTTCCGCTCCAGATGGGCTTCGAGGTCAACCATCGAAAGCTCGTTGAGCTTGGTATCGATGCCGCGGAGCACTTGCATTTCGATGGGACCAACGAGTTTCTGCTCGAGCTTTCGACGCATGCCGATGCGTATGCGTTTAGAGAGTACGAGAACACGATTTACGATTTGCAGTGCCGTGGCTACCAGGTGATCATCGCTCATCCTGAGCGCTATCGTGCGGTTCAAAAGGATGTAAGCGTGGCGGAGCGCCTGGTCGATATGGGCTGCAAGCTGCAGGCTTCGGCGGACTTTATTGCCGGCGGTCGATTTGGTCGCGAGAAAAAGCCGGCACAGCGCCTGTTCGATCAGAACCTGTACAGCTTCATCGCGAGCGATGCCCATAACGTGGGTCATTACGACTGCCTGGCGAAGGCTCGCGCGAAGTATAGCGTGCGCGGAGCTCATTTTCGCTAATATCTGTCCCTAACGTTCGCATTGAATGAAAGGGCAGCCATGGATATCCAACTTAAGACGGGATGCTTTGATGACGCGGCGTTGGTGCGCCGCGTCATTTTTATGGACGAGCAAGGCTACGAGAATGAGTTCGACGCTATCGACGAGGATCCAAACTGCATTCATGTGACGCTCTATGTAGACGGCGAGCTTGCCGGTTGCTCGCGCGTGTTTCCCGAAGAGCTTGAGCGCGTGGCTGACGCAGAGGCCCCGGTGTTGCCGGCATGCGACATGGACGAAGGCGTTGCGGCGGGGGAGACCTACATTATGGGGCGCGTCGCCGTGCTGCCGGCTATGCGTCGTCGCGGACTGGCGAGTGCGATCGTCGAGGCCAGTGCTTCGTGTGCACGCGATGCCGGCGCTAAGCTTATTAAGCTGCATGCGCAGGAATACGTGTTGCCGCTCTATGCAAAGGCGGGCTACACGCAAATTGCCCCGGTAGATTACGAAGACGAGGGCCAGCCCCATGTCTGGATGGCCAAGCGCGTAGATGGCAGATAGGGACGTTCCTTTTCTGCCGGCAGTTGGGGACGCTCCTTGGCAATTGGCGCATCGGAGCGCTTAGACATACAGTTTTTCGATTCCGTATGTATATATGCGCGCTAATGGGTTATAAAATCTAAGTCTGAACATAGCAGGTCTGCGATTCGGCTCGGGCGACCGGGCCGTTTTTGCGGACGGGGGTAGCGCGAAAGGACTGCACATGCGTCAATTTAAGACCGAGAGCAAAAAACTGCTCGACCTCATGATCAACTCCATCTACACCAATAAAGAAATCTTCCTGCGCGAGCTTATCTCTAACGCGAGCGACGCCGTCGACAAGCTCAACTTTAAGAGCCTGCAGGACCCGAGCGTTAAGCTCGACCAAGGTGACCTTGCCATCCGCGTCTCTTTCGACAAGGATGCCCGCACCATCACGATCTCGGATAACGGCATTGGCATGACCGCCGAGGAGCTCGAGCGCAACCTGGGCACCATCGCCCATTCCGGCTCCGAGGAGTTTAAGACCGAGAACGCCGAGCAGCAGGGTTCGGAAGTCGACATCATCGGCCAGTTTGGCGTGGGCTTCTACTCGGCTTTTATGGTCGCCAGCCATGTGAAGGTCGTCAGCCGCGCCTATGGCGCGGATGTCGCCCATGTGTGGGAATCCGACGGTCTTGAGGGCTACACCATCGAGGACGGCGAGCGTGCCGAGCACGGTACCGATGTCATCCTGACGCTGCGCGAGAACGAGAAGCTCGATGCCGACGGCGAGGCCGAGACCTACGATCGCTTCCTGACCGAGTGGGGCCTCAAGAGCCTAATTCAGCAGTACAGTAACTATGTGCGTTACCCGATCCAGATGATGGTGTCCAAGAGCCGCCAGAAGCCCAAGCCCGAGGATGCTGGCGATGACTACACGCCCGAGTACGAGGACTACCAGGAGCTCGAGACCGTCAACTCCATGACGCCGATCTGGAAAAAGCGCAGCTCCGATGTCGAGCAGAAGGACTACGACGAGTTCTACAAGTCCACGTTCCACGACTTTGACGATCCTGCGCGCACCATCAGCTTCCATGCCGAGGGCACGCTCGAGTATGACGCCCTGCTGTTTGTGCCGGGCCGCGCGCCGTTCGATCTGTACAGCAAGGATTACGAGAAGGGTCTGGCGCTCTACAGCTCCAATGTCCTGATCATGGAGAAGTGCGACGACCTGCTGCCCGACTACTACAACTTTGTCCGCGGCGTCGTGGATTCCGCCGACGTGTCGCTCAACATCTCGCGTGAGACGCTGCAGCAGAACCGTCAGCTCAAGGCCATCGCCAAGCGTGTGGAAAAGAAGATCACCGCTGACCTTGAGGATATGCGTGACAACGACCGCGAGGCCTACGAGAAGTTCTTTGAGAACTTTGGCCGCGGCCTTAAGTACGGCATCTACTCGAGCTATGGCATGAAGGCCGATGAGCTCGCCGACCTGCTGCTGTTCTGGTCTGCCAAGGAACAGAAGATGATTACACTGGCCGAGTATGCCAAGGGCATGCCCGAGGATCAGAAGGCCATCTACTACGCCGCCGGCGATTCGCGCGAGCGCTTGGCCAAGATGCCCGTGGTAAAGGGCGTGCTCGACCGCGGCTATGACGTGCTGCTTCTGACGCAGGACGTGGATGAGTTTACCTTCCAGGCCATGCGTGAGTACGTTGCCGCCGATATGCCCAAGATCTACGAGGACGATGCTGCCCGCGAGGCTGCCGAGAAGGCTGTGGCCGACGGTGCCGAGCCCGAGGTCGAGGATCGTCATCTGGAGCTCAAGAACGTCGCGACCGGCGATCTTGACTTGGCGACCGATGACGAGAAGAAGGAGGCCGAGGACGCCACCAAGGAGAACGAGGACCTCTTTAACGCCATGAAGGAGGCGCTCGGCGACAAGGTCGAGAAGGTTGCCGTCTCTGCGCGTCTGACTGACGCCCCCGCCTGCATCACCACCGAGGGTCCGCTTTCGCTCGAGATGGAGAAGGTGCTTCAGAAGGGTCCCGAGGGCGCGCCCGACGGTATGCCCAAGAGCCAGCGCGTGCTCGAGCTCAACGCTAAGCATCCTGTCTTCGCCAAGCTCGTCGCTGCCCAGAAGGCGGGCGACGCCGACAAGATTAAGCAGTACTCCGGCCTGCTCTACGACCAGGCCCTGCTCGTCGAGGGCATCCTCCCCGAGGACCCCGTAGCCTTCGCGGCAGCTGTTTGTAACTTGATGTAGTTCGGGGATACGGCACCGTAACTAGATTAGAACGAGAGTGGATAATTTCCCACTTTTGGCTCGAGCGCGGGCTTAAAGTGGGGGATTTTCCACTCTCGTTTGCTTTTGTACGGAGTAGTCATTGGGGACGTTCTTAAATGACTAGTCGTTGGGGACGTTCTTGTTTGACTAGTCGGTTAAGAACGTCCCCAACGACTAGTCGGATTGCTAATTTGTGTGGGTTGTGGTTTTGGGAGCTGCGGGAGTTTAAGATACTGTACATCTGTACGCTAACTCATCTTCGTAGTATATTGCTACCCGCAAAACTCAGCACCATTGTGCCGCGAGGCGCTAAAGCGTCTACGTACAATGGTTGTCGATAGTACGATTCGATTCAACGACAGGATGGATGGTCCAAGCGTGAGTCTCGGCAGCAAACTATCCAATGCAAAGGTGTCCTTTGCGATATTTAAGCGCGACATTAAGCGACTGCTTATGAATCCCGTCGCCCTGGTGGTTACCCTGGGCGTGTGCGTCATTCCCTCGCTGTATGCCTGGTACAACATCGTTGCCAACTGGGATCCGTACGGAAATACCCAGGGCATTAAAATCGCCATTGCCAACAATGATCAGGGCACCCAGAACGACCTGGTGGGCGAGCTTAACGCAGGCGATAAGGTGGTCGACCAGCTCAAGGAGAACGACCAGCTTGGCTGGACCTTCGTCGACTCGGCGGCAGATGCCAAAGAGGGCGTCGAAAGTGGCGAATACTATGCTGCCATCGTGATTCCCAAGAACTTCTCCGACAATCTCGTCTCGATGCTCGACGGCAATTACCATCAGCCGAAGCTCACCTATTACGTCAACGAGAAAAAGAGCGCCATTGCGCCCAAGGTCACCGATACCGGTGCCAACACCATCGAGGAGCAGATCAACTCGGAATTTGTCTCCACGGTGGGCGAGACCGTCGCGGGCATTGCCAAAGATGCTGGCATCGACCTTAAAGACAAGGCAACTCAGACCCAGGATTCGCTGGCGGGCTCGGTGTCCGAGGCGTCTGATACCCTGGGCGAAGTACGTGATTCCATCGGCGACATGAACACCGCCATCGACAAGACAAACAGCTCGATTGCTTCGGCCGATGCCGCGCTGGCGGGTCTGCAGGGACAGGCGCCTTCGCTAACGCAGGCAATCGCTCAGGGCAATGACCTGCTGGGCGAAGCTCGCACCACGGCTGGCAAGTCCATCACCTCGCTCTCCAAGGCACTTTCGGAGGGCAGCATCGTGCTGAGCAAGACATCGGCTTCTGCGAACGCCGCGATTGGCAAACTCACCGGTACGGTTACGTCCACGACCACTCGAATCGACAACTCGCTCGAATCCCTTCAGGCGACGATTGACCACAACAGCGCTGTCATCGAGCGCCTGCAGATTCTCGCTAACGATACGTCAACGGGGTCGGAGGACGCCGACGCGCTCATCGCATCGACCATCAATTCGCTTCGCGAGCAAAACCAGAAGCTGCAGAGCATCAAGGATGGCCTCTCTGCACAGTCGAGCGCCATGGCAAAAGACGCTACGGCAATCTCGAACGCGAGCAACGTACTCAACGCGGCAATTAAGACCGGTACGGCTAACCTCGGTCAGGCTCAGACCGATCTGGGGCAGAACGCACTGCCGAAGGCTTCGAGCGCGCTCGACTCCTTTGCCGCCGTTTCGGGCGATTTGACCGGCATTGTATCGGGTATGACCCCCACGATAGCGAGCGCGCGCGGCACGCTGGCGCAGCTCGACGCCACGCTCAAGCAGGCAAAGACCACGCTGTCCCAAACCGACGCCTCCCTTGCCAAGGTTCAGGATAAGCTCGCGACCGCCGCCAATGACATTGCGGCGCTACAGACCTCTGAGTCTATGGGCGAGTTAGCCGACCTCATGGACGTCGACGTCGATGACGTGGCAGATTTCATGGCATCTCCGGTTGAGCTGACGTCCAAGTCAATCTATCCAGTCAAGAGCTTTGGCTCGGGCATCGCTCCCTTCTACACCAATCTGGCGCTGTGGGTAGGCGGCTATGTGCTCATCGCTATCTACAAGCTCGAGGTCGACCGCGAGGGCATCGGTAGCTTTACGGCGCGTCAGGGCTACTTTGGCCGCTGGCTGCTGATGGTGATCCTGGGTGCGTTCCAGGCCATCATCGTTACGGTGGGCGACCTGGTCATTGGCGTTCAGTGCGTCAATCCGCTGCTCTTTGTGCTGGGCGGCATTGCTATCTCGTTCACCTACGTCAACATCATCTATGCGCTGTCCACTACCTTTAAGCATATCGGCAAGGCTATCGGCGTCATCCTCGTCATTGTGCAGATCCCCGGCTCGTCGGGCATGTATCCCATCGAGATGATGCCCGGCTTCTTCCAGTGGCTGCACCCGCTGCTGCCCTTCACCTATGGCATCAACCTGCTGCGCGAGACCGTCGGTGGCATGTATTCGTTCAACTACCTGTTCAACCTGTGCATCCTGGGCGTGTTCCTTATTATCGCGCTCTTTATCGGTCTGCAGCTGCGCCCGTTGCTGCTCAACCTCAACCTGCTCTTTGATAAGCAGCTTTCCACGACGGGCCTCATGATCTGCGAGTCCAACGACCTGCCGCGCCAGCGCTATTCGCTGCGCACGGCCATGCGCGTCATGCTCGATTCGGATTCGTACCGTCGCGAGCTGCTCGATCATGCCGTGGCGTTTGAGCATCGCTACCCGTACTACATCAAGGGCGGTTTTGCCGCCGTGGTAGGCGTGCAGGTTCTGCTCTTTGTGCTTTCGACGGTGCTCGATATCGACAATAACGGCAAGATCATTCTGCTCGTTATCTGGATCATTTCGGTTATCGCCATCTGTGGCTGGCTCATCAACATCGAGTACATCCGTGCGAGCCTCAATACCCAGATGCGTATCTCGGCGCTTTCGGACGAGGACCTTCGCCGCGAGATGCGCGAGCACACGGCTGCCATCCCTGCTGCCCGTCGCATGTTTGGTCTCAACGCCAGCGAGCGGGGCACCAAGGACAGCGAACAGCCCACGAGCCGTCTGCCGCATATCGGTGCGCATCGTAAGGCTCAAGATGTCGACGACGTTGACAACGTAAGCGGAAACGACGGGGACACCACCCCGCTTGGCAAGCACTCTAAAGGAGGTGAGGCATAAATGAAAAACATCCTGCACCTGTTTAAGCGCGATGTCCAAAACGTGTCTCGCTCCGTGATCGGCTTGGTTGTTGTGATGGGCCTGATCATCGTGCCGTGCCTGTACGCGTGGTTTAACATCGCCGGAAGCTGGGATCCCTACGGCAATACCGGCAACCTTAAAATTGCAGTGGTCAACACCGACGAGGGCTACGAGAGCGATCTGATTCCCGTCGAGGTCAACGTGGGCGAAAACGTAACCGCCACTCTGCGCGGCAACGAGAACTTCGACTGGGTCGTTCTCAACGACCGCGATAAGGCGATTGAGGGCGTTAAGTCGGGCGCGTACTACGCTGCCGTCGTTATCCCTAAAACGTTTAGCGCCGATATGATGACGCTTTTCTCGACTGAGGTGAAGCACGCCGATATCGAGTTCTATGAGAACCAGAAGGCCAACGCCATCGCGCAGATCGTGACCGAGAAAGGCTCGAGCGCCGTCCAGAGTCAGGTCAACGAGACCTTTACCAAGACCATCACGACTATCGGTCTTAAAACCGTGTCCAGCCTGCTCGACTATATGAGCACCGACCAGGTGAGCAACTTTATCGCCAATCTGTCCTCTACGCTGGGCGATTCGGTCGAGGACCTGCAGGACGTTCAGGCGAGCGCGAAGTCGCTCGCGGGCATTTTGAGCTCTACGTCCGATTCGCTGACATCGGCGGGCGGCATGCTCAAGCAGACGGGCACCGTCGATGAGTCGACGAAGCAGCTGATGGAGCACGCCAAGAGCGGCATCAATGATTCCAAGGAAGCGCTCAAGGCCGCCAGCGATGCCGTTGACGCGGCGATTGACGGAAGCGCGGGCTCGTTCGACAACGTGTCCGCCGAGCTTGCGAAGGCATTCGATGCCGCGAATCAGCATGTTGACCTTACGGTGTCTCAGCTCAACGAAGCCGCAGCGGCGCTCAATACGCGTGCTGACGATATCGATGCGATGGCCGATCGGCTCCGCAACCTTGCCGACCAGGTGAGTGATGACAAGCTCAAAGACGGCCTTAAGTCCGCTGCGACGTCGCTGGGCAGAATTGCCGTGGAGTACCGCAACAATGCGAAGGACCTGACGGCGACCGCAAAGTCCCTTTCGGACAGCATGGCGGAGGTCAACAACTCGCGCGCCGAGGTCGACCAGGCCATCGCCGATGCCAAAGCGGGTATCTCGGGTGCCAAGTCCGACTACGATTCTACGTTCTCGGTTAAGGCCAAGGAGCTCAAGAAGACCATTTCGGGCGTTCTGGATTCCCTGAACGGTATCTCGGGTGACTTGGATAGCGCCGTGAGCGGTCTGACCGACGCCTCTGGTTCGCTCGCGAAGGGTCTCTCCAAGGCTGCAAGGCTCGTCAACAAGGCTTCCGATCAGCTGGGCGAGGCGTCGGACAAGATCAGCGCCTTTAAGGACGAGCTTGATAGCGCTCTGATCTCGGGTGACCTGGCCATGATTAAGACAATGATTGGCAGCGACCCCGAGGGCCTCGCCGTGTCGCTTTCCGGCCCTGTCGCACTCGACCGCAAGCCGGTCTATCCGATCCGCAACTACGGTTCGGCCATGGCGCCGTTCTACACGATTCTGTCGCTCTGGGTCGGCTCGATTGTTCTGGCGGCCATGATGAAGGTCTCGGTTGACGATGAGCTTATCAACGAGCTCATTCCCGTGCGCCTGCACGAGATCTACTTGGGCCGTTATCTGTTCTTTGGCGGCCTGGCCTTGCTGCAGGCGACGCTCGTGTGCGCGGGCGACATTCTGTTCTTTGGCATCCAGTGCGACAACCCGTTGCAGTTTGTGCTGGCGGGCTGGGTTGCGAGTCTCGTGTTCTCCAATATCGTCTACACGCTTACGGTATCGTTTGGAGATATCGGCAAGGCCCTCGCCGTCGTGCTGCTGGTCATGCAGGTCGGCGGTTCGGGCGGTACGTTCCCCATCGAGATGACCGGTCCCGTGTTCCAGGCGATCTATCCGTTCCTGCCGTTTACCCACGGCATCAACGCCATGCACGCCGCCATGGCCGGTGCCTACCATATGGAGTACTGGGTTGAGCTGGGCATCTTGGCGAGCTACCTGATTCCGTCGTTGGCCCTGGGCGTCGTCTTCCGCCGCCCGGTCATCAAAGCCAACGACTGGATCATCGAAAAGCTGGAGAGTACGAAACTTATTTAGCGCG
The DNA here is from genome assembly GCA_902489665.1 of uncultured Collinsella sp. Classification (GTDB taxonomy): domain Bacteria; phylum Actinomycetota; class Coriobacteriia; order Coriobacteriales; family Coriobacteriaceae; genus Collinsella. Next base: position 20,953 of record CABUAT010000020.1, read on the forward strand.
ACAGCGTGACATTGGCAAAACATCGAGGTTCACTTTGCCGACGCTTTAGTGGACTGGATTGCGTGGGTTGCTTGGTTGTTGTTACAGTAGCGGGGCGTGCCGGGGGTCCGGTGCGCCCTGTTTTTATTTGACCATGAGGCGGCACGCAGCCATACGCGTGCGGACACCACGCCCAGATTGAGTGTGAGGATGCCCTATGCCCCAGCATGTCACTGACAATATCGAAATGATGCCCGATAGCCCCGTTGCTCGCGAGGACCTGGGTGCGGGCGGCACCTCCCGTGGTGCCGGCGCTCGCTCGCCGCTGTTCTGGAAGGTTCTGCTCCTTTCGGTGGCGGTCATCTGGGGCTACTCCTTTACCACTATGAAGGACGCACTCGGCACCATTCCGGTGTTCGCGCTGCTCTATGTACGCTTTCTGCCCGCAGCGTTGGTCATGTTTGCCGTCTTCCACAAGCGCATCATCGCGCACCTCAACGCTCGCAACCTGATCATTGGCCTGAGTATGGGCGTGCTCATGTGGGCGGCCTATGCGTTGCAGACGGTCGGTCTGGCACATACTACGGCGGGCAAGAATGCTTTTTTGACGGGCACGTATTGCATCCTTGTGCCGTTCGCGAGCTATTTCCTGAGCGGCGAAAAGCTCACGCGCTACAACTTGGGTGCCGCGCTGCTGTGCCTAGCGGGCATTGGCCTCGTCGCACTCGATAGCGTTGAATTCAACATTGGTGACGTCATTACGCTGGCGGGTGCGGCCTTTTTCGCCATCCAGATGGCGGTGACTGCCAAGTACGGTCGCAAAATGGACATCAACGTCATCACGTTTTGGATGTTTGTGGGCAACGGCGTGCTGAGCCTGGCAACGTCGCTGCTATTCGAGACCCAAGCGCCTCTGTCCGTGTGGACGCCGAGCTTTATCAGTGCGATGGCGTTTCTCTCGGTGGGCTGCACGTGCGTGGCGCTGCTCATCCAAAACGTTGGATTGGCGCACGTCCCAGCCTCGACGGGCTCGCTGCTCCTTTCGATGGAGTCGCCTTCGGGTGTGCTGTTCTCGGTGCTGCTGATGGGGGAGGCGCTCACCTCGCGCCTGCTCGCCGGCTTCGTGCTTATCTTCCTGTCGATTATCTTGAGCGAGACTCACTTCGATTTTTTGCGTCGAAAGCCGCGCCCGCAATTGTAAACAACTTGTTGCGCCGCCCTCCCGGGGCGGCATTTTTTATGCCTCGCCCTTAAAGTAGTACCTTGCACTTTACGCTATCAAAGTGCTCGCTGCAAAAACGATACTGGAGGGCATCTATGGCACCAGCTTTGTCCGATCTTCAACCGCAATCAGCGCCCAAGGCCACCGCAGCGGCGCAGACCGCTATCGGTGACGGTCTTGTTGCAGAAGCTCAGGCTTTTGCAGACGAGCTCGCTGCGTGGCGACACGATCTCCACCAGATGCCCGAGCTGGGTAACAACCTTCCGCAGACGTCCGCCTTTATCCAGGCGCGTCTGGACGAGATGGATATTCCCTATGCCGTGCTTGTCGACGGCTCCTGTGTCGTTGGCCTTATCGGTGCCGGCGCGGCAGCTGCTGCTCGGGGTAACGGTACGTGCACGGACAAGCAGGCCGGTACGGTCATCATGCTCCGCGGCGACATGGATGCCCTTCCCGTTGCCGAGGAATCCGGCGAGCCCTTTGCATCCACCAATAGCTGCATGCATGCTTGCGGTCACGATATGCACGCGACGGCGCTGCTTGGTGCGGCTCGTATGCTCAAGGCCCGCGAGTCCGAGCTTCTCGACGCCAACGCCACGGTTAAGTTGCTGTTCCAGCCGGGCGAGGAAACCTTTGAGGGTGCCCGTGCTGCCATCGTCGACGGTTTGCTGCAGAGCCCACGCCCCCAGGCCGCCTTTGCCATGCATGTCAATAGCCAGTCGCCGCTTGGCCTGGTGCTCTACGGCAGCCCGGCGCTCTCGGGCGTGTACGGTTTTCGCGTCACGCTTCAGGGCAAGGGCGGCCATGGCTCGAGCCCCGAGATCTGCATCGACCCCATCACGGCCGGCGTCCATGTGCATCTGGCGCTTCAGGAGCTCATCTCCCGCGAGGTGCCGGCGGCCAAGGAGGTCGCGCTTACCGTTGGCAAGTTCGCCGGCGGTCAGGCCGCAAATGTCATCCCCGACACTTGTGTGCTCGAGGGAACGCTGCGTGGCTTCGACGTCAAGCTCATGGAGCACCTCAAGACCCGCATCGCGGAGGTCGTCAAAGGCGTTGCCACGACCTATCGTACGCCGGCGACTATCGAGACGCTCTCGGATGTTCCGCCGCTGGTACTCGATGACAATATGACCCAGGCTTCACTTGGCTATGTGGGTGCGACACTGCCCAAGGCCACCTTCCTGCCGCTGTTCCACGCCATGGCGAGCGAGGACTTCGCGTTGATCTCGAGTGAGATCCCGAGTGCGTACTTTACCGTGGGCGCTGCCGTGACTGATACGGACGAGCATTTTGCTCAGCATCATCCCAAGGCACGTTTTAGCGATGCCGAGCTTCCCCTTGGCGCCGCGGCTTATGCGGCAGTCGCTTTGGGCTACATCGCCGACCACCGGTAGCACCCAATCTTGCTACTCGTTTGTTTAAAAAGGAGCAGTATGTCCCAGCAGCGTAAGTTCTTCCCCGGCTGGCTCGTGGTGGCTTCCGGCTTTGTCATCATGGCCACGTGCTACACGATTTTCGTTAACTGCATGAGCCTGTTTCAGCCGCTCGTCGTCAGCGACCTGGGCATCACGCTTGCGCAGTACAACATCTCCAACGCCATCTCCACCGTGGTGAGCGTTATCGGCTCACTTGTGATCGGTCATGTTGCCGATAAAGTAAGCGGTCGCGTTTTGGGCTCCCTCACTGTAATCGCCACCTCTGCCGTTCTTGCCGGCATGAGCCTTGTCGGTGAACTGTGGCAGGTCTACGTGCTCTTTTCTGTTTGCCCCGTTCTGTTTGTGGCCGCCCTGGAAGCCGAATAGATGCTCGTACCATCATTCGGTTTCCAAGGCGGTCACGGGCCTACGAAATGATCCGTTTTCCTCCGTCCCCAACAGATCACGTGATCCGAAGGGGACGGAGGAAAGCGGATCGCAAACAGCGGCGGTGCGTCAGGCCGAACGAGTCCCCATACCCTCGTTCGGTCAGACGCACCGCCGCTGTTTGTGTTTGTGCCGTATAATGTCCACTACCTATGACGCGATACAAAAGAAAGGTGTTTGCCCATGCAGGCACAGAAGGCGGAGGGAACCCGCGACCTTATCGGCGCCGAGATGCGCGCCTGGCAAAAGATGCAGCAGATTGCTGCCGGCGTGTTCGAGCCGTTTGGCTTTAAGCCCATCGAGACGCCCGCGATCGAGCAGGTTGACGTGTTTGTCCACGGTATCGGCCAGTCGACCGACGTCGTGCGCAAGGAGATGTTCCGCGTGTTTAGCGGCGCCAACCTGGAGCGCGTCTTTACCGAGGGCACCGACACCAAGCTTAAGCCCAAGCAGCGCCTGGCCCTTCGTCCCGAGGGCACGGCCGGTGTGGTGCGCGCCGTCGTGGAGAACAACCTAGTGCCCCAGGGCTCCACGCCGTTTAAGGCGTACTATGCCGAGGCCATGTTCCGTGGCGAGCGTCCCCAGAAGGGTCGCCTGCGCCAGTTTCACCAGGTGGGCATCGAGTGGCTCGGCGCTCCCGATCCGGCGGCAGACGCCGAGTGCATCATCATGCTCATGGAGTTCTACAAGCGCCTGGGCTTCGATCTTTCCAAGCTCCGTCTGCTCATTAACTCGATGGGCGATGCGCAGTGCCGTCCGGCCTATCGCGAGCAGGTTAAGCAGTTCATTCTCGACCACGCCGACGAGATGTGCGACGAGTGCCGCGAGCGCGCCGAGCTCAACCCGCTGCGCGCCTTCGACTGCAAGAACGACCATTGCCGCGAGATCATGGCCAACGCTCCGCTGATGGGTGACAACCTGTGCGACGAGTGCCGCGAGCACTACGAGCAAGTCAAGCGCTATCTGGATGCCGCCGGTATCGAGTATGTCGAGGATCCCACCTTGGTGCGCGGCCTGGACTACTACACCCGTACTGTCTTTGAGGTCGAGGCCCCTGGCGCCGGCGTCGGCTCCATCGGCGGCGGCGGCCGCTACGACGGCCTGGTCGAGCTCGAGGGTGGCAAGCCCACGGCAGGCGTCGGCTTTGCCGTCGGTTTTGAGCGCGCCCTGCTGGCCCTGCAGGCCTTTGGCAGCGATCTGGGTGCCGAGGAGGCCCCGTGCGTCTATGTCGCCAACGCAGGCAAGGAGCTGCGCCAGAACGTCTTTGCCATTACGCAGGAGCTTCGCGCCGCAGGGATTGTGACCGAGGCCGACTATCAGGGCCGTTCGCTCAAAGCCCAGTTTAAGCAGGCCGATAAGGTGGGCGCCAAGCTCATCCTGGTCCTGGGCGGCGACGAGCTTGCCGCCGGCAAGGTCAAGGTGCGCGACATGCAGAGCCATGACGAGGTTCTCGTCGATCTGGCCAATGTGGTCGAGGCGGTTCGCGAGCGCCTGTAGCGCATCTTTTTGAGCTGCGGGCCTGCTAACGTGCCCTGCTCATGGAGAGCGATTGTTACGGGGGTGTTTCGCTTTTATGCGGAATGCCCCCGTTTACGTATGCCGCCCACCGAGAAATACGACCATTTGGGGCAAAAACCCTTGCAATGCAGAAAATACTTTTGTGTGGTAAAGCGCATTCAGTGTCGAAAGTATTTCTCAAGCGCCTATAATGAATACCGCATGTTACGTGCATAGAAGGAGGAATGGGAGGAAACGTGGCTGAGAACCTAAGCAACCAGTCTGTACCCGAAGCCGCGGCGCGCGTCGCTGCCGTGGTCAACCGCCTCGTTAACCGAATCGGCTCGAATGCCGAGTCCAGGGAGCGTCTCGCCGAGATCGAGATCCCCGAGGAGCTGCGCGATAATCTGGCGCTGTTCCTGCGCCTGGAACGTCGTGTGCTTAGCGAGTATGATCCCGAGATCGCGGACCTGTTCGACAAGATTTTGACAGCCGAGATTGTGGTCAATGCCGGCAACCCCGGTAGCCGCGCTGCCGACGAGTCCGTTGACGAACAGGGCGTGCCCACTGCCGACGAGCCCACCGCCGTGGCGTTTCGCGAAGTCGTCGATTTGATTGACAGCCTGCCGCTCGATAAACAGCAGGTCATTGTCCGCGCCTTTACGAGCTTTTTCCATCTGGCAAACCTGTCGGAGGAGAACTACCGTGTGGCGCAGCTGCGCGAGCGCGAGGCCGGCGCATCGACCGATACCGAGGTCGATCCCGCCAACGAACTCACCGTCGCCTATCACCAGTTGGTAAACGAGATGGGCGTCGAGGGTGCCAATGAGCTGCTCGGCAAGCTTGAGTTCCACCCTGTCTTTACCGCACATCCCACCGAGGCCCGTCGTAAGGCCGTCGAGGGCAAGATTCGCCGTATCTCCAACCTGCTGGAGGAGCGTCCGCGTCTGGGCGGCTCCGACCTGGTGGAGAACGAGCGCCATATGCTGCAAGAGATCGACGCCCTGGTACGCACGAGCCCCATCGCGTTAAAGAAGCCCACGCCGGTCGAGGAAGCCGATACCATCATCGACATCTTCGATAACACGCTGTTCGACGTTATCCCCGTCATCTACCGTCGCTTTGACGACTGGGTGCTGGGTGACAAGGCCGGCACCGTGCCGCCGCTGTGCCCGGCGTTCTTCCACCCCGGCAGCTGGATCGGTTCCGACCGTGACGGCAACCCCAACGTCACCGCCAAGGTGAGCCGCGAGGTCGCCGCCAAGTACTTCACCCACATGGTGCTCAAGCTCGAGGACAAGTGCCGCCGCATCGGCCACAACCTCACGCTCGAGGCCACCTACAGCAAGCCTTCTGCCGAGCTCATTAACCTGTGGAACCATCAGGTCGAGATGAGCCCTCGTTACACGGCCCGCGCCGAGCTGATCTCCGAGCACGAGCCGCATCGCGCCGTCATGCTCGTCATGGCCGACCGCCTGAACGCCACCGTGCGCCGCATCACCGACACCATGTACCACAGCGCCGACGAGTTCCTGGATGACCTGCGCGTCGTCCAGCGTTCGCTTGCTGCCTGCGGTGCCGTCCGTGCCGCCTACGGTCCGGTCCAAACCATCATCTGGCAGGTCGAGTCCTTCGGCTTCCATATGGTCGAGATGGAGTTCCGTCAGCACTCCGTGGTGCACGCCCGCGCCCTCAAGGATATCCACGAGAACGGTATCCATGGCGACCTGCAGCCCATGACGCGCGAGGTCATCGATACCTTCCGCGCTATCGGTTCCATCCAAAAGCGCTACGGCAAGAAGATGGCGCACCGCTACATCATCTCGTTCACCAAGAGCGCCCAGCATGTGGCCGACGTCTTTGAGCTTGCCCACCTGTCCTTTGCACACGAGGAGGATGTCCCCGAGCTCGACGTGATCCCGCTGTTCGAGCAGCTCGAGGACCTCGAGGGCTGCGTCGACGTGCTCGACCAGATGCTTACGCTGCCTGTGGTGCAAAAGCGCCTTGCCCAGACCAACCGCCGCATGGAGGTCATGCTGGGCTATTCCGATTCCTCCAAGGACGCCGGTCCTACCACGGCCATGCTCGCGCTGCATTCCGCGCAGGAGCGCATTGCCAAGTGGGCCGAGAAGAACGATATCGACCTGGTGCTCATGCACGGTCGCGGCGGTGCCGTTGGCCGTGGCGGCGGCCCGGCCAACAAGGCCGTGCTGGCGCAGCCCAAGGGTTCGGTCAACTGCTTCTTTAAGCTCACCGAGCAGGGCGAGGTCATCTTTGCCCGTTACGGCAACCGCACGCTGGCTCAGCGCCATGTTGAGTCCGTTGCCGCCGCAACGCTTTTGCAGTCGGCCCCGAGTGTCGAGAAGACCAACACCGAGACCACGCAGAAGTTCTGGGATATGGCCGAGAAGCTTAACGCTGCAAGCCACGAGCGCTATCTGGACCTGCTGAACACCGAGGACTTTACACCGTGGTTCTCGACCGTGACGCCGCTGACCGAAGTCGGTCTGCTGCCGATCGGCTCGCGTCCCGCTAAGCGCGGCCTGGGCGCCAAGTCGCTCGACGACCTGCGTACCATTCCGTGGATCTTCAGCTGGAGTCAGGCACGCATTAACCTGGCCGCTTGGTATGGCCTGGGCACCGCCTGCGAGCAGCTGGGCGACCTTGACCAGCTCAAGGCTGCCTACCAGGAGTGGCCGTTCTTCCGCACCTTCATCGACAACATCGAGATGTCGATTGCAAAGACCGACCAGCGCATCGCCAAGATGTACCTGCATCTGGGCGACCGCGAGGATCTGTCCGAGAAGGTCTTTACCGAGATGCAGCTCACCCGTAAGTGGGTTCTTGCCATCGTCGGTGACGAATGGCCGTTGCAGCGCCGCCGCGTGCTCGGCTGCGCCGTCCGCGTCCGTAACCCCTATGTCGACGCTCTGTCCATCGCCCAGGTCCGCGCCCTCCGCGAGGTGCGTATGAACCAGGACGAGATGGCTGAGGAGAAGAAGGCCGAGTACATGAGCCTGATTCTTTCGACTGTGACCGGCGTCTCGGCAGGTCTGCAAAACACGGGGTAATCGATAGCCCTGGAGTCGTTCGGGCCCGCCGTAGGCTTACTTTTAGGCACGTCCTCGGACATGCAAGAAGCCCTCGCTGCGCACTTCGTGCGGCGAGGGCTTCTTGCGTCCTGCGGAGTGTGCCTAAAAGTAAGCCTATGGCGGGCCCTCCTCTTGAGCCTCTCCTCCCGCCGCAGCCTTTCCCTGTTCTCTTTCTCGCGCCGTCTCTTCTCGAGCGCCCACTCCTCGGACAGGCGGGGCACCGCGAGCATGCTCCTTTTAATTGCCAACAGTCCCGGAACGTATCTTCTCCAATAAAACCGCCGACTCATTGCTATCAGAGAAATGGTTCATAATGTCTTTGTGCGAACTGTAAGGATTATGGGGAGCAAGATGAATAAAGAATCGGGCTTCACTTGCAAACACAAAAGAATACTCGTTGTCGAGGATGATGAGAACCTAGCCTCTATCGTATCCGAGCATTTCGAACGTTTCGGGTACGCGACGGCGGTTTCCGACGGGCGAGCTGACGTGATGGACCTCTTCCGCTCTTTCGCGCCGCATGCGGTCCTGCTCGACATAGGCCTCCCTGGAAACAGCGGATATCACTGGTGCGACCTCATCAGAAGAGAAAGCCGATGCCCCATCCTGTTCATCTCCGCGCAGTCGGGCGAGGCGGATCAAATTCTGGCCCTTATGCGGGGCGCCGACGACTTTGTCTGCAAGCCGTTTTCGCTCGATATCCTCAAAGCGAAGATAGAAGCCCAGCTCCGCCGTGCGTACGGGGAGCTGTCGGGCGGTGAGGAGGATCTCCTTTCCTACGGGGACGTGCGTCTTTCCGATCGCAAGATGACGATTGCCTGTGAAGGCAGGGAAGCCGAGCTCACCAAGACAGAGCTGATGGCCCTCAGGCTTCTGGTCGGCGACGGCGGCTGCGTCGTCAGCCGCGCCCGCCTGCTTAGGGAGGTATGGGACGACGAGTGCTTCGTGGAGGACAACACGCTGAACGTCGTTATAGGGAGGATACGGAAGCGACTCGCCCAGGTTGGGTCCCACGCTGAAGTCAGGGCCGTCAGGGGCGTTGGCTACGTGCTTGAGATGCCCGAGGAGGAGAAATGAGGGCGTTGCGGATCGTGTCCCTTTTCCTGCGCGATTCAGCATGGACGGCATTCGTCGTGATGGCGGCCTCCTTGGCCCCTCTTGCCTGCATGCTGCTTTTGGACGGAGGGTCCCTGGCAGTCGATTGGCCTTATTTCCTCTTCCTTTCCCTCTTTCTCCTTTTCGTTCTGTTCGCCGTGCACCTCGCGAGATCCTGGGGTTTCTATTCCGAAGCCGAAAGGGCCATCAGGGAGTCCAACCCGATCGAATGGAGGAGGCTCGGAGGCTCGATCCCTGTGGAGCGATGGGCCAGGATGGCGGCCTCGAGAACGGAGGAAGCGTGCTCAAGGGAGGCTCATCGCCTTGCGGATGAGCGATCCGAGCGCGATGCGCTCGTCTTATCGTGGGTGCACCACGCCAAGACACCGATCGCCGTGATTCGCCTTATTTCGGAATCCAGGGGCGCCGATGCCGATATGGAGCGCCTCGGCAGCGCGGCGAGGGAGCTCGACCGCAGCCTCGACTCCTTGATTCAGGTGGTACGCGTCGATTCCCCCGAGACCGATCTGAGGATAGGGAAGGTCGACGTCGCGCGCCTCGCCCGGAACGCCGTCAACGGTGTTCGCGATCTTTTCATCGAACGGGAGGTATTTCCCTCGCTGAGCGTCGATGGAGATGCTCTCGCCTATGGGGACGAGAAGCTCATCTCAATCATCCTCGACCAATTTCTTACCAATGCGGCGAAATACAGCCCGCGTTCGTCCCACGTGTTCGTCTCCATCGCGAGTTCCTGTGACGGAGAAAGCATCGAAGTGTCCATCGAGGATGAAGGATGCGGCATATCCCCGGAGGACGTGGGACGGGTGTTCCGGCCGTTCTTCACGGGGGCGAATGGCAGAAGAGGGGAAGCCTCGACGGGAATCGGTTTGTTTCTGGCTAAGAAGGCGGCTGACGCCATGGGGGCGGAGCTCTCGCTTTCCCAGCGCGATGGGGGCGGCACTGCGGCTCGATTGCTGCTTCCTGCGGCGAATGCGCCACAAAGGTGACAGAACTGACATGTTCGCGACACGTTCATCGATTCAAAGCCCTTTCGCCTCGGGGTAGCATGCGGTTCGTAGTTCTTTGAATGAAAGGAGTCGCAGGTGAACGTGCTGGAGGTTTCCTCCCTTTGGAAGACGTACGAGGGCGCTTCGCCTTACACCGCGCTGGAGGATGTAAGCCTCAATGTCGCCAAAGGCGAGTTCGTGGGGATAATGGGCCCTTCGGGCAGCGGAAAAAGCACGCTGCTCAACGTGGTTTCGACCGTTGACCAGCCGTCGCGCGGCACGGTGCGGGTCGACGGGGTCGATCCTCACGGATTGGGAGATGAGAAACTCGCGGAATTCAGACGCCGGAAGATGGGTTTCGTGTTCCAGGATTTCAACCTGGTCCATACGCTCACGGTCGAGGAGAACATCATCCTCCCCCTCGCGCTCGACGGGTGGCCGGCGGAAAAATCGCGCGCTCGCGCACAGGAGCTCGCGCGCGACCTAGGCATCGCATCCATTCTCGGCAAGAGGACCCACGAGATATCGGGTGGCCAGGCGCAGCGCGTCGCGATCGCCCGCGCGGTGGCGGCAAACCCATCGCTTTTGCTTGCCGACGAGCCAACGGGAAGTCTCGACTCCGCGTCGACGGGGCAGGTCATGCACCTTCTGTCGGACATGAACAGGGCAGGGGCGACGTTGCTCATGGTCACGCACGAGCCGCTGGTCGCGAGCTACTGCAGCAGGGTCCTGGTGCTTCAGGACGGCCGCATCTACCTCGAGATCAACCGCGGCGCTTCGCAGAAGGAGTTCCATCAGCGGATCATCGACGCGATGAACCAGCTCGGAGGTGTTGAGCATGACATTGCTTGACATCGCCAGGAACAATGTTCTGAGGTCTTGGAGGGACTACGCGCTTCATTTCGCCAATTCCGTTTTCGCGGTCACGGCTTTCTTCCTGTTCGTGTGCCTCGCCCTGCATCCCGAGATGGGCAGGGCGGACGCAGAGAGCACGATCGGGATCATCTCTGCGTCGTCGGGTGCACTCGTCGCGGCGTTCTCGCTCGCCTTTATTGCGTATTCGGAGTCGTGCTTCCTGCGGGCTAGGAGCAGGCAGTTCGGCTTGATGGCGATGTCGGGCGCCTCGAAGAAGCAGTTGAGGAGGATCGTGCTCGCGGAGAACGTGATCATCGGGCTGTCCGCGATTGTCGCGGGCATCGTCCTGGGAACCGCGTTCCTCAAGCTGTTCCTGATGGCCGCGGGCAGGGCCATGGGCGTCGTCGCGTTTGGTTTCTATCTGCCTGTAGCGCCCGCTATTGCGACCGTTGCGGCGTTTCTCGCTGTATTCTTCCTCTCCGGCCTCCTTGGGGCGAGGGGACTGTCCAGGAAGAGCGTGGGGGAGTTGCTCGACGCCGATCGCATTGCGGAGGGGAAGCCCTCTGTGAAGGCGGCCGTTCTTACGGCTGTCGCATGCGCGATGCTTCTTGTTGCGGGGCTGGCCATGGGCCAAGACGATGCGAGCATCGTATGGAGCTTCGCCCTCGTTCTGGGCGGCGTGGGCCTTCTTGCGTCGGGAACGTTCCTCGCGTTCTATCTTTGTTTCGCGGTGGGGCTCTCGAGGCGCAGATCGACAGGAGCGCATTACGAGGGGCTGTCCATGCTGAAGGCCGCCGCGTTTCAGGAGTCCCTGAAAGGGAACCTTCAGTCGATGACCGTCACCGCCGTGCTCTGCTCCCTCTCGTTCTTCGCGCTCGTCGGGCTTTTCACCCTGTCCGACGGGGCGCTCGAGAAGACGAAGGAGATAGTCCCGTATCCCGTCAGCTATATCGCGAGGGGCGACGACGTGCCCGTCTCTGACCATGTGGAGATGCTCGAGTCCGCCCTTGCGAAAAAGCCGGGACTCGTGGGGTCCGTCTTCGGATTCTCCTGGGCGGACGACGCGAGAAACGCAGTCATGAGCGAGAGATCCTACAACGAGTCCGCCGCCGTCGCGGGTCGCAATCAAATCTCCTTGGATTCCGGCGAGGCGCTTCTCCTTCCTGGTTCGAAGAGCTTCGATCCGAGCGGGGTTCCGGCGTCGGTCGAGAACGCCCTGGGGGACCTTGACGTGATGCGCGGGGAGGGGCTCGTCCTGCTCGACGGGTACGCGTCTTCGGTCACCGTACTCGACGACGCTGACTACGAAGCGGCGGGATTCGGCGGTGATGAGACGCAGGTGCATGCATACACCTACGAGGGATGGGAGTCCGATTCCGAGTTGACTGCGGCAATCGCTGACATCGTGGACTACGCCAGGGAAGGCGCGGTTTCTCTGGTTCTCGCGAGGGGCTACTACGAGGCGGACCGCGTGCAGTTCAGCCTCATGCTGTACCTGGGGAGCATGCTGAGCGTGTCGTTCCTGCTCGCGTCCGCCAGCCTCGCCTACTCGCGCCTGAACGCGAGGGCGTTCGAGGAGGGCGTGCGCATGAGACCCGTCGTGAAGCTCGGGCTATCGAGGAGGGGACTGGAGAAGGTGTGCCGGTCGGCATCGCTTCGGATTCTCGCCGTGCCCCTCGCGGTCGCGCTCGCGTACCTCTGGGTGGGCATCGCGGCGGTCGCCCTCTCCGCCGATGTCGAGATCATCGGTCCCGGTATCGGATTTACTTTGGTCGCGCTGGTCGCGGGCTTCGTCTGCTGCGCTCTCGCGACGACCTCCTACGCGTCGTCCGTTGCGAATGCCGCATTCGGAGCGAAGGCGCGTTAGACCGTCTTTGGTAGCTTTCTGAAGAAGGGACGCCTGCCGGTTTCTGGCTGTTCCTTCCATCCAAATCGATCAGTTGATAAGGAACCGGCAGATTGGAATAAACGATGAAATTCAGGACGCTCATGTTTACATTGGCTGCATTCGCTTTAGCAGGTTCTTGCCTTTTGGTTGGTTGCGCTATCGCAAAATCGATTCCTTCGGAAAGGGAGAAACAGACGGTTGCGACGGCTAACCAAATCATTTCCGAAGAGTATGGCATTTCTTTTGATGCAAATGACTATAGTTATTCTGTAGGGGAGAAGACCTCGGAAGGAGACTATGTTCCCTTGGGGGATGCGAAAGAGGACTCGAGATCCGCGGGGCGTATCATTTCCGTTTCTGCACTCAAGAAAAACGCGCCTGAGGAAAATGAGATGCACTCCTACTCTCTGGAATACTCCCTGCGGTCAAATCAAATCCTGCATGTCAGCGTGAAATTTGGCTGAGATGGATCTGCTCCGACGAAACGATTGCGCTCACAAGTGAATCGAGGCAATCAGAGCGGGGAGCTAATATGACAATTACCGGTATATGCGATTCGGTATACGAATATCGCTTTGCTAGGAGAAGGGGATGCCTGCACACGGCATCCCCTTTGCAATCTGTGAACTCTCTGATTGAAAACAAAGAAGATTTCCTGATCTGAGCAAGTACCGTCCTCGCCTGCTTCCTCACGAAAGAGCAGGCGAGCGGCCTAACCGAAACCCGCAGGAGGATGGCGGAGGATTACGGCCCGGCGAGCCATGCGGACCCTGCTGTAGAAGCATTCGATGTACTCGAATATCCCTAGCGTCGCCCGCCCCCTGGCCTCGAACGTGCGCGCGTGCGCGCACTCGGCTTTATGAGCGACTCCAGTTCCCTTTGGGGTGGCGGCCGTCTTTTTGTAGCGTTAAATGTGAACGTTGTGTTAACGGGTCGGTGGGTGGTTGGTTCTTGTCGATGGGCGGCGTATCCTCTCTGCGGTTTAACTAGTGTGTTAGATGAAAGGAAGAGGGCGCTCGTCATTGTTTGAATGTGAACTGCCGTTTGACCACAAGACGTTGCATCTGGAGCTCGAGGATAAGAACTTCGCGGGTGTGATGGAAGGTCATCAAAACGAGTTTAAGACTACAAAATCGCAGGAAGAGCTGGTAGAGGAGTCGCTTGCCAACCCTTATGGCTCGCCTTCGCTCGAGGAGCTTTGTGCTGGCAAGAAGGATATTGTTATCATTAGCTCCGACCATACGCGTCCCGTTCCCTCGCGTGTGACGATGCCTATTCTGCTGCATCACATTCATTCTGCTGCGCCCGAGGCTCGCGTGCGTATTTTGGTTGCTACGGGTATGCACCGTCCGTCGACGCACGAGGAGCTCGTCAACAAGTATGGCGAGGAGATCGTTGCCAACGAGGAAATCGTTATGCACGTCGCGACTGACGACAGCATGATGAAAAAGGTCGGCACCCTGCCTTCTGGTGGCGAGTGCATCATCAACAAGATTGCCGCCGATTGCGATCTGCTGCTTGCCGAGGGCTTCATTGAGCCGCACTTCTTTGCCGGTTTCTCTGGCAGCCGTAAGTCCGTCCTTCCCGGTATCGCCAGCTACAAGACCATCATGTACAACCACAACGGCCAGTTTGTGAACGATTCCCACTCGCGTGCCGGCAATCTGTGCCACAACCACGTGAGCGAGGACATGTTCGCCGCTGCCGAGATGGCTCACCTTGCCTTTGTGCTTAACGTGGTGCTCAACGGCAAGCACGAGGTCATCGGCTCCTTTGCCGGCGACATTCACAAGGCGCACGAGGCCGGCTGCGAGTTCGTGAAGAGCCTCGCCGGCGTTGAGCCCGTCGAGTGCGAGATTGCCATCACCACCAACGGTGGCTACCCCCTCGACCAGAACATCTACCAGGCCGTGAAGGGCATGTGCGCTGCCGAGGCCACACTTCCCGAGGGCGGTGTGATCATCGACGTCGCCGGTTGTGCCGACGGTCACGGCGGCGAGGGCTTCTATCACAACATCGCCGACAACGATCCGGCAGAGTTTGAGCGCGCCTGCATCGATCGTCCCAAGGACGAGACCCTGCCCGATCAGTGGACGAGCCAGATCTTTGCCCGCATCCTGGCGCATCACCCTGTGATCATGGTCACCGACCTGTGCGATCACCAGATGATCAAGGATATGCACATGACGCCGGTCAACACCCTCGATGAGGCGCTCAAGCTCGCCTTTGAGATGAAGGGTGCCGATGCCAAGGTGGCCGTCATTCCCGATGGCCTGGGCGTTGTCGTCGCACAGCACTAGTACGCGGCCTAAACGAATCGTTTATAACCGACAAGAAAGATAAGGTTTTATGCTTACCAAACTCCTCTGCGAATTCGGCGCAACGGCCCTCATGATCATCTTTGGCGTGGGCGTGCACTGCGATACCGTGCTCAAGGGCACCAAGTATCAGGGCTCCGGCCATATGTTTGCCATCACCACTTGGTCTTTTGGCATCTCGGTCTGCCTGTTTGTCTTTGGCGGCGCCGTGTGCATGAACCCGGCTATGGTGCTTGCCCAGTGCATCGTCGGTCTGGTGCCGTGGAGCAGCTGCATCCCCTTCATGATTGCCGATATGCTCGGCGGCTTTGCGGGTGCCGTGATCGCATGGTTGATGTATGCCGATGAGTTCAAGGCTTCCGATGGTGTCATCGATCCCATTGCTCAGCGCAACATCTTCTCGACCAACCCCACCACCGAGGGTACGAACTATGCCCGTAATTTCTTCTGCGAGGCTATCTGCACCTTTGTGTTCATCAGCGCCATCCTTGCTGCCGCTAGCCGTGCTGGCGAGAACGTCCTGATGCTCGCTATCTGCGTCGGTCTGATCGTTTGGGCTGTTGGCATGGGCATGGGCGGCATCACCGGCTTCGCCATGAACCAGGCTCGTGACCTTGGTCCTCGCATGGCCTATCAGGTGCTGCCGATCAAGAACAAGGCTGACAACAACTGGAAGTACGGCCTGCTCGTTCCTGGCATTGCTCCGTTTGTCGGTGCCGCTCTGGCCGCACTGTTTGTGCACGGTTTCTTGGGCATGTTCTAGTCCAAGACTACATAGTTGTCCGCCGTCCGCATGGGGTAACTTCCCAGCGCGTCCTCGGACATGCAAAAAGGCTCGCTGCGCACTTCGTGCGGCGAGCCTTTTTGCGTCCTGCGGAATGCGCTGGGAAGTTACCCCATGCGGACAGCTGCGGGATTGTAGTCGCGTTGGAACAAGCAACCCAACGTATATATCTGAATTTGGATGGGAGGGGCTTGTTGCTGTTGGGGGGCATTGAAGC